>JBBSPA010000187.1:0-1571 GCA_038259225.1 Propionibacteriales bacterium | reverse complement strand
TTGTCGTTGTTCGTGAAGCCACGACCGGTCTTGGAGTGGATCCCGTTCATGTTCAGCTTCAACGAAACCTTCGACCCGATGCTCTGATCGAGGTTGAGTCGCATCGACTGCTTGCCGTAGGAGGTTCCGGTGATGATGCCGCCATCGCGCTTCACCAGACCCGAAACGAAGTATCGGGTATTCTCGTCTCCCCCGCTGATGCTCAGGTCGGACTCGTACGACAGCGGATTGTTGCCGGCGATCTCCTTTTCGTGGTCGAAGTAGGCACCGGGCGAATAGTAGTCCGCCGCGCGGGCGCCGAAGGCCGTGACCGCGTCGTCGAGGGAGGTGAACCGGCGAAAGCCGATCTCGTTGGAAAGGGCGGAGGTACCGAAGCGCTGGGTGAAGGAGAACTTCGGTGCGCCGGCCTTGCCCCGCTTGGTCGTGATGATGATCACACCGTTGTTGGCCTTCGATCCGTAGACCGCCGCGGCCGCCGCGCCCTTCAGGATCTCGATGCTCTCGATGTCGTTCGGGTTGAGGTCGGCGATCCGGTTCGGCGCGTTGTCCTGGTTGGACGCGAAGCCGTCGCCGCCGCCCGCGCTGGTGATGACGTTGGCCCCCGACTGCACCGAAATGTCGCTGACGATGATTCCGTCCACGATGTAGAGCGGAGTCGACTGGCCGATGATGGTCGAGACGCCGCGCAGGTTGATCTGCATGCCTCCGCCCGGCGCGCCGCTGTTCGACTGGACGTCGGCGCCCGCGATCTTGCCCGCGAGCTGCTGCTCGAAGCTGGCCGCCGGGGTCTCCGTCAGTGCGCTCCCGCTCACCGTACCCACGGCGTTGGCGAGGTTGCGGCGTGCCACCGAAGTCGCCGTTCCGGTGACGACGATCTCATCGAGGTTCAGGGCGTCGGTGGCCAGCGTAATCGTCACCTCGGCCTGAGCGGCATCGACGTCGATCGTCTGGGTCGCATACCCGATGAAGGTCGCGCGAAGCCGGGCCGGGCCGGCCGGAATCGCGAGATGGAAGCGGCCGGTGGCGTCCGAAAGCGTGCCTCTCTGGGTTCCGACCAACTCGATACTCACGTCTGACAGGGCCCTCCCGTCAGTCGATAGGGTGCGGCCTGTGATCTCTCGCTCCTGGCCCTGCAACGCGAACGGCGTTGCGAGGCAGAAGAGCGCGAGAGCCGCGCTTCGGACCACGCTGGTTCTCATCCTGGAATTCTCCGGTATGGGAGGGTGGAAAAACGGGGATCTTGCCGCCGTCAATGGGCGTTGGATACGGACGAATGAAATTCGAGAACGCAACCAACCACGGCGCTTACATACGGTGCACCCGCGCAAGACGCAAGCATGTAGGGGTGAACCAATGCGCCCTGCCCAGCACGGGCTGCGGGTGTCCGGACCCCCAGGCTATCGGCACTTCGGGTAGTTCGGATCCGCCCCCGCGATGGACAGCCTTTGCTCACGGTTCGCGACAGCGGTCATCACCTCGTGGACGAAGTCTCCGATCACGGCCATGTGGTCGTAGTCGGCGTACTGGGGCTCGTCCGTGGCCTGGTGATAGTCGTAGGCGTACCCGGTCGA
>JBBSPA010000186.1:0-1858 GCA_038259225.1 Propionibacteriales bacterium | reverse complement strand
CCGGATCGCGAAGTCGAGCTTCTCTGGCGTCGCGACCACGATGTCGCTCTCGCGCAGTGCATCCTCGTCGAGGCCGTTGGCTCCCATGCTCCCGTAGAGCGATGACACCTTCATCCCGAGCGGGCCGAAGGTTTCCTCCAAGATACGTTCGGTCTGTGCCGATAGCGCTCGAAGCGGGGTGACGTAGACGGCTCGGCGCTTCTGGGCGAGGCAGCGGAGGATGCACAGTTCCGCGATCCTGGTCTTGCCCGCACTCGTAGGGAGCGACACAACAAGGTCGTCGGTGCTCGCGAAGATCCAGTCAACGACGTGGAGTTGGGAGGGCCATAAGTCGATTTCGGAACGGTCGCGTGCCATGAGCGCCGCGACGTAGGTCCGCCGCAGCCGTTGCCACAAGCTCTCAGTGCCAACCGCCGTGCCTGTCGCCGAACTACCGCCGGTCTGTTCCTCAGATCCGGGCTCCCCGTCGTCCGGTTCGTCTGACTCCGCCTCGGTATCGTCGGTGTCGTCGGCACCGGGTGGATCGATAGGGGGCGCTTCGGAGTTTTCCGTGGGTCCGGTCTGGCTCTGATCCGCTGGTCGGCGCCAGGATCGGTCTCATGCGAGACACCGAGCTGTATTGCCATTTGCTGGGACTGGTCACGCCGTGGGAGGTGGAACGGGTCGATCTCTCGGTCGAGGACGGACGCGTGGACGTATGGGTGAAGCATCCCAAGCGGACTCGGTTCGCCTGCCCGGACTGCGAGCGCGAGCTGTCGGTCTATGACCACTCCGAAGAGCGGGCCTGGCGGCATCTGGACTCGTGTGCGTTCTTGACGTTCCTGCACGCCAGCCCGCCACGGATCGAGTGCCCCGAGCATGGGGTACGGCAGGTCCGGGTGCCGTGGGCCGAGCCGCACTCGCGGTTCACACTGTTGTTCGAGCGGTTGGCCATCGACGTGCTCAGTGCCTGCGACGTCAATGCTGCGGCCGGGCTGCTGCGGCTGTCCTGGGACGAGGCGTGGCACCTGATGGAACGCGCAGTGGCCCGGGGCCTGGCCGCGAAGCCGTTGACGGCCCCGACCCACGTCGGGGTGGATGAGAAGGCGGCCGGCCGCGGGCAGGACTACATCACCATCGTCTCCGACCTGGACGCCGGCACGGTCGAGTTCATCGCCGACGAACGTCGACAGGCCAGCCTGGACGGCTACTACGCCCAGTTCAGGACCGAACAGCTGGCCGGCATCGAGGCGGTGGCGATGGACATGTGGGAGCCGTTCGCGGCCTCGACACGAGAACACCTGACCGACGCCGATTCCAAGATCGTGTTCGACCGCTACCACCTGATGGGCTACCTCACCAAGGCCGTGGACACGGTGCGCAAGCAAGAGAACCGGGCGCTGTCCGCGGCCGGTGACAAGAGCCTGGCGGGGTCGAAGTACCTGTGGCTGTACTCCTATGAGAACCTTCCCGCCAAGCACACCGACCGGTTCACCGTCCTGCGCTCCGGTGATCTGAAGACCGCCCGGGCCTGGGCGATCAAGGAGAGCCTGCGGCACTTCTGGTCCTACCGGCGTCGCGGCTGGGCGGCCAAGCACTTCAACCGCTGGTACTTCTGGGCCACCCACTCCCGGCTGAAGCCGATCATCGACGCGGCGAAGACGCTCAAGCGTCACCAGGCGGGCCTGTTGTCCTACTTCGCCCACCCGATCACCAACGCCGGCGCGGAGGGCCTCAACTCACAGGTCCAGGCGATCCGGGTCTCCGCCCGCGGCTACCGCAACCGGGAACACTTCAAGACCGCGATCTACTTCCACCTCGGCGGATTGCAGCTCTACCCCGCCACCCCGTGACCCACGGACTTCCCGGAAGCGCCCAT
>JBBSPA010000185.1:0-1976 GCA_038259225.1 Propionibacteriales bacterium | reverse complement strand
GTTGCCGCGTCACGGGGGCTAGGGGTTGCCCCCCCTGGTCAGTTCCAGCCGGTGGTGTGGGCGTTCCAGCCGGTGGTGTGGCCGGACTGGGCCGAGGTCGGTACGCCGAAGGACAGCGCGAGAGCAGCGGCGATGGCGAGAGCGGAGACGATGAGCTTCTTCATGAGTGGATCCTTTGCTGTTGTGTTGGTGCGGTGCTACCAGGCCCGCGAAGTCTGTATCGGCTTCGCGATTGGCCGGGCCTTGGTGCCGTTGCCGCGCCTCACGTTGCAGAGGCGGTGGCTTAGGCGGCAGTTGCGACGGTCGATCGGTGATCCACCGAGGGAGACTGGGATGATCTCGTCCACTTCTGGGGATCCGCTGAGGTAGGGCGGGAGGGTCTTGTCTACTGCTTCACCGCATAGCCAACAGTCGTTCTCCTCGGCCAGTACGCGGCGTCGAACCTGATCACGCCGGTGCCCGTTGGCTCGCCTCGGGTTGCTCACTCGTCCTCGCCCCGCTCAACCTCGGCCGTGACATGGAACCCGATGCGGTCGCTGCTCAGCGTTCCGCCTGACAGGTCGGCGTCGGGGTCGGTGGTGCTGTCGCTGAGGTCTAGGTCGAGGACTTCCATGCCGAGCAGACGTAGCACGAGCCGCACGTCACAGCCCCACGATGATGTCGATGAGCTGGTTGATCCGCCCGTGCAGCGTGGCCCATGCCGGCGACGGGTGCATGGCCTTGGCTTGGTCGTTGAGCTTGTGCAGTGCCTTGACGTCCTCGGCGCGGGGGTCGGCCTGTGCCGGTGCTGCCTTCATCGCAACCTCCCGGTATCGGCGCCGAACACCCTTCCGCGGAGACCGTCCGACGCCGCCGGGGTCCCGTGTCCTGCACCCGCAGGCCAGACACGGGAGACGCTGGGGCCGGGCATGAGAAACGCCCATTCCGTCTACGACAGAACAGGCATCTTGACTGGATAGTACCGGACAGAACTACGAACGGGCACCACTCGTGCCGATCTTGTCCTGAGCGTGTCGCGCGTCCTGCTCGAGCAGGTCCAGCACGTCGCCCACCTGGTACAGCGGCCTGAGCCTGCCGTGGATCTCGACGTGGCCCTTGACGTCGATCCGTCCCCGGTCTGCCCACTTGCGGATTCGGTCCGTCAGTCGCGACTCCCCGCTGTCGTGGTCGGTCCACACGATGACCGCCCGGGCAATCTCCGAGGCCGTGGCGTGGTGGTCACGTGCCGAGGACAGCAGCCACTCCCGTCGAGCCGTCACGTCGTACTCGATTGCGCACGCCTCGCACGCCACCTTCTCGGCGCCCTGCCTCGCGTACAAGTCTCGCCCGCACTGGTCGCAGGGTCCGGCGAACCAGCGGTCAGCGGGTCGGTCGATGACCCGGTGGCAGGCGTTGACCGCACCCGTGATCTCGTCCACGGCGTCGGTTGCCGCCTCGTGCCGGGTCAGGCCGTCAACTCGCCACATGAGCCAGCGCGACATGCTCGTCAGGTCGTTGGCCGGGAACTTGTCGCGGTAGTCACTGGACCGCACACCCTCCTCGTCGCACAGCCGCACCCAGCCGACCAGGATGGCGCGCAGATGGCCCATCGCGTCCGAGGCTCCCGCGTTGTACGGCAGCGGTGTCTCGGCTGCCCGTGACCCGTTCGCACCGGAGCTGAACCGGCGTTGGCGTGACAGCGTGAGGTCGAGGTCGGACTCAAGGGCTGGCACGTCGCCGAGGGCTCGGGCCATCGCGTCGCCGCAGTCGTCGCAGGCGTAGGCGTCGTCCCTGGTCGGCTTCCCGCAGGCGCACAGGCTCTCGGTCATTCGGCCTCCACTCGTCCGGTGCCACCGCAGTTGCGGCAGTCGTCCTCGGTCGTGCACGTCTGCCGCCGGAACGCCGCGTTGTCGGTGGCGAGCCCGGTGCCCGAGCACGGTCGGCACACCTCGTCGGGTATCCGCGGCTCACCGCTCGGCCACTCATCCACGGTCGGT
>JBBSPA010000184.1:0-2293 GCA_038259225.1 Propionibacteriales bacterium | reverse complement strand
TGCAGGGATCCGGCGGAGGTGGGACCGGTGCGGCAGCGGACGCTGACCTGGCAGACGGTGCTCGCCGCGATCCGACGGGTGGGCGTTCCGGCGTCCAGGGTGGAGGCCCCGGCGTACACGCTGGTCAACCTGGAGACCACGTTCTACACCCGGCCGAGTGAGGTCACCAGGTCACTGACACTCGTCGGGTTCGACGTGGACGTGCGGGTGACCCCTTCGTCGTACACCTGGCACTGGGGCGACGGTACGAGCACGACCACCCAGCAACCGGGACGGCCCTACCCGGCCAAGGACGTGACCCACATCTTCGCCCACGCGACCCACGCCGCAGCGATGGCGCTGCGCGTGGACACGACGTACACCGCGCAGTACCGGGTGGATGGCGGCGGCTGGCAGCAGATACCCGACCAGCTCACGATCGCCGGTCCGTCGAGGGGACTTCCGGTCAAGGAAGCGACCGCAGTCCTGGTGGCCGGCGACTGACCGAGAGCAGACCGCGAACGATCCGACATCTGCGTGGGCGGAACCCCGGGGACGTCGGATCGTTAGGCAGACAGCAGGCAGACAGTAGGCAGACAGAGGTGTGGGGCCCCTCAAAGTATGAGTTTGAGGGACCCCACGGGTCGACCGAAGTGCAGTGACGTCTCCGGTCGATCGGTCGTTCCGTCAGATCCCGCCAGCCTCGTCACCGGCTGCCGCAGTGAGTCGCCTCACTGTGTGGATCCTCGGTTTCCATCCGATCCCGCCTTCCCTCTCAGGAGGGCGTGAGAGATTTCTACACGGGTCCGGTCGGGGTGCACAACCCCTTGCAGCAAAGAACTTTCGGCAATCAGCGAGAAAGGCGACTTACCCACAGAGTCCGGCTCTTCGTCCACCGAAAATCGGCCTTCGTCCACCGGTTGCGCCCTCCTTCTCCACAGCCCCTGTGGATGACGCGGCCGCCGAGTTCAGTTCGGTCGACACCGCTGCGACGCTCCCCCGAGGCGTTCCAGATCAGACGGGCCCTCGCCAGGACGGCCGGGCACGACGAGCTGGGTTTCGAGCTGGGCGAGGGCACAACGCGGTCCACGCAAGGAGCGGGCCGGCTCCACCAGTGTGGTGGCGCCGGCCCGTTCCTCTCCCCAGATCTGGGTCCGGCCGTGGCCGGAGAACAGCTCGAGCTGTCAGTACGTCGGAACGAAGATCTTCTGCCCGATCCGGATCGAGCCGGCATCAGAGAGGTGGTTCAGATCGACGATGTCGCCGATCACGACCCGCGGGTCCTCACCGGGCGCGATCCGCGAGGCGATGTCCCACAGGGTCTCGCCACCGCCGACGATCACGGTGTGCTGCGCCGGGTGGTGGGTCTCACCGGTCGACAGCGCCGGGCCACCGAGCAAGGCGAACCCGGCGAAGGCCAAGGCCAGCACGGCCACCAGCAGCACCAGGCGACCACGACGGGTCAGCCGCGTCGGCCCAGGCGCCGGGCGGCTGGCCCGGTCCTGCCCATAGGTGGCTCTCGGTGCGGTGCCCACACGCGCGTCGTGCGGGCGGGAGTACGGCGCGGTCAGGGTGGCAGTGCTCATCGGTGGCCTCCGGGGAAGGTGGCGGGCCTTGACGGGTGCGTCCTGGCCAGTCGGTCGGTCGGTGTCGTCTGTGTGCTGGTGCCAGATCTATCGGTCCCCACCGACAGTCGGTGGGCGCGCGTGTCGCGTCGGAGGTCCCGAGCGGTCATCGGCGTAGACCGGTCGGTTTCGAAAGCCTGTTCGATCGAACACATGTTTGAACCGTAGCAGGGCTCGACGACATTTCCGAGCACGTGTCGAACGCGTGTTCGATCTCTTTCCGACAGCCAAGATCACGCCTTCCAACGGCTGCCGGTAGCGTGAGGAGGTGAAGTCTCTGGAGCGCACCGTCCGCGTCGACAAGCCCCTCGCCCGTGTCTACGACTACCTCGTGGACTTCGAGAACAGCGAGGAATGGGACGCCGGCACTGTCCGGACGCGACGGATGAGCGGAGACGGTGGCGTCGGTACGGCGTACGAGAACGTGTCCCGCTTCCTCGGCAAGGAGACCACGCTCACCTACGTCGTGACCGCCCTGGAGTCGCAGCGCACGATCGCATTGCGCGGGGAGAACAAGACCGTGATCGCCAACGACACCATGCACCTGTCCGGCGACGACCACAGCACCCAGGTCCGCTACACGGCCGAGTTCGAGTTCCGCGGGATCGCCAAGTACCTCGAGCCACTGCTCACGCTGCCGCTGAAGCGTCTCGGCGACGACGCCGAGGACAGCCTGCGGATCGCGCTCG
>JBBSPA010000183.1:0-2319 GCA_038259225.1 Propionibacteriales bacterium | reverse complement strand
GCGTCATCGACCTCGAGTACCAGGTCGCCGCACTGCAGGCCAAGGTCGCCGATCTCCAGGCCGACCTGGCCACGGCCCACACGGTCCAAAATCTCCCGGTCCCCTTCGCCACCCAGCAACTGACGGTCTGGACCAGGCGCCCCGGCCGCTAAAGGCCCCAGCCACTCAAGGCCCCCGGCCGCCCAAGGCCCCAACTTCTGTAGCGGTAGGCAGGTATCCGACCCCGTTTTGCATGCCAACTGCTACAGAAGTTGGGGCCTCTAGCTGTACTCGGCAGAGACGTTCATGACACGCGGCTAATCGGTGGGTGGCCTCCGAGGGCTGAGTGGCGACGTCGATTGTTGTAGCGATCGAGCCAAGGCGCAAGGGCGTCGGTGCGCGCGTTGTTGCTGCTGAAGATCTCGCGGTAGGCCCACTCGATCTGCAGGGTGCGGTTGAATCGCTCAACCTTGCCGTTCTGCCAAGGGCAGTGCGGCCGGATCGTCAGATGCTGGGCACCGAGCTGGGCGATGGCTGCCGCGAAGTGGGTTGAGCGGGTGTAGTTCAGAGCGTTGTCGCTGATGACTTGGCGGATCACGATGCCGTGTGCAGCGAAGAACTCACCGGCTCGCAGCATGAACGCGGCGCAGGTCGGCCCCTGTTCGTTGGGCAAGATCTCGGCATAGGCCAAGCGGGAGTGGTCATCGACAGCGGCGTGGACGTAGTCGAATCCGATGCCGCGTCCACGGACCTGTTCACTGCGGCCGTGAGCGCGCCAGCCGCCACCGTCGGGGATCCGGCCGACCTTCTTGACGTCGATATGGATCAGATCGCCAGGGAATTCACGCTCATAACGCAGCGCCGTGCTCTTGGAGGTGCGTATGACTTCCCCGGTCAGTGGGTCGCACTCACGCAGCAGCGGGACCCGGTGACGGGCAAGGATCGCTCCGACCGTGCGCGCCGCAATACCCACCTCGGGGCCGATAACGTCTTGGCCCTCACGATGAGTCAACCGCCTGGTCAGGACCGCAGCCTCAAGGACCGCCGACGTCCGCCGCGGTTGACCATGCGGACGCGACGACCGATCGGCCAGGCCAGCCTCACCATCAGCACGAAATCGGCCCACCCACCGACTCGCGCACTGTCTCGAGACCCCCAGCTCCTTGGCAACGTGAGCGACCGGTCGTTCATCGCCGATCACCCGCGCAACGAGCAGGCGACGACCATGAATGTTCAAACGGGCGTTAGCGTGAGACACGAGGACCTCCTGGGTCAGTGGGTGACTTAGACATCTCCACTAAGCCCGGAGGTCCTCACCTTTTACAAGCCCCGACCGTCACCAACGTCTCTGCCGAGTACACCTAGCGCGTCACAAAGATGTGGGCGGCGGCCTCGGCGTCGACCTCGGCGGTCTCGCCCTGACGAGCGATGACGACTCCCTCGACACCCGCGGAGACGAGCACGTCGTTGCCCGGGAGGGCACCGACGCGACGCAGCACCGACATGACCTGGGTGTCCTTCTGGATCTCCTCGGCGATGCGGCGCACCACGACCCTCGCGGGTTCTGCACCGGCCACGACGGTCAGGGACTTGACGCCCTCGAGGAATGCGGTCGACTCACCGGCCTGACCGAGCTCGGCGAGACCGGGGATCGGGTTGCCGTAGGGCGACTCGGTGGGGTGCTCGAGCAGCTCGACGAGACGACGCTCGACCTGCTCGGACATTACGTGCTCCCAGCGGCACGCCTCTTCGTGGACGAACTCGATCTCCAGACCGATGATGTCGGTGAGGAGTCGTTCGGCCAGTCGGTGCTTGCGCATGACGCGGGTGGCCAGCTGGCGTCCCTTGTCCGACAGCTCGAGGTGACGGTCGCCCTCCACGCTGAGCAGGCCGTCGCGCTCCATGCGGGCTACGGTCTGGCTGACGGTGGGGCCACTTTGGTGCAGACGCTCGGCGATGCGAGCGCGCAGGGGCACGATGCCCTCCTCCTCCAGCTCATAGACCGTGCGGAGGTACATCTCGGTCGTGTCGATCAGGTCGCTCACGGGCTCCATTAAACAGCAGACCGCCGACAACGAGATGCGGGTCGTGCGCAGACCAGCACAATGGCCACCATGAGCACTGCTGTGATGTGGTTCCGCAACGACCTCCGACTGGCCGATCACCCGGCCCTGCGAGCGGCCGTCGAGTCCGCCGACGAGGTCGTCCCGCTGTTCGTCCTCGACGACCACTACTGGGGCAAGGGCGCTGAGATCCGCCTCGCCTACATGGTGCGGATGATGCAGGAGTTCTCCGACCGGATCGGCGGACTGCACGTCGTCCACGGCTCACCGGCCGAGG
>JBBSPA010000182.1:0-2428 GCA_038259225.1 Propionibacteriales bacterium | reverse complement strand
CTCATAACCCAGAGGTCGCAGGTTCAAATCCTGCCCCCGCTACAAAGAAAGTGGCCCCTGACCTGCGGAAACGCAGATCAGGGGCCACTTGGTTTCTTGAACCATTTCGACCGGTGCCGCGCTTCCTCCCTGAAAACTGACCTGAGACCTGGCTCGTGCGCCGGCACTCAGGCGCACCCAGCACCACGAGTGGGGCAGATGACTCCTCCGTTGCGACCTTGTGTCGATGGTTCAAATCCTCGGCGTGCCATGTGAGAGCGTCGCTGCTCTGCGGCTTATGCGGCTACTAGACGATTCCCGTAGGACCGGCGTCTGGCCAGACTCGGTCCAGGTGATCGGCGGGCAGCTCTCCATGCGGCTGCCCACCGGCTGTCTGGTGTGGCTCTCTTTCGGTCTGCGGCCCGCCGGTCACCGTGACGAGGCGTGGCTCAAGAGGGGACTGCCCTGCTCGTAGTAGCAATGCCCACCTCGCTATCCACATCGGATCGAACAGGCGGGAGCAGCACGTGAGTCAGCAAGCCCAGCGAGTCATCATCGGGGTCTATCCCCACAAGCTGTCAGCCACCATCGAGGTGGTCGACGAGCACGAGAAGCTGCTCGGGTCGGGTCGGTTCACCACCGACCGGGCCGGCTACGCAGCGATGCGCAAGTACGCCGGATCCTGGCCAGAACGGGTCTGGGCGGTCGAAGGCAGCAACGGCGCCGGCCGGCCTCTGGCTCAGCGTCTCCTCGAGGACGGTGAGCAGGTCGTCGATGTACCCGCGAAGCTCGCAGCCCGTGTCCGGCTCTTCGACACCGGCCACAACCGCAAGACCGACGCCCACGACGCGCACGCGGTCGCCGCCGTCGCCGTTCGCACCCCGACGTTGCGGGTCCTTCAGCTCGACGGTGAGCTCGAAGCACTACGGATGCTCACCGATCGCCGCGAAGCACTCACCAGGCGGCGGGTCCAGACCGTCGATCGACTCCAGGCGTTGCTCGCAGAACTCCTGCCAGGACAGGCGAAACGCGACATCACCACCGGACAGGCCAAGGCGATGCTCGCTTCTGTCCGCCCGCGTGACATCGCCGGGAAGACCCGCCGCAGAATCGCCGCCGAAGAGCTCGCCGAACTCATTGCGGTCGAAGCCAAGGTCAAGAAGTCCACTGCCGAGCTCAAGAGCATCGTGCTCGCCCGCGGCTCACACCTGATGGACCTCCACGGTGTCGGACCCGTCGTGGCCGCACGGGTTCTGGCCGACGTCGGTGACGTCACCCGCTTCGCTGACCGCAACCGGTTCGCGTCCTGGACCGGCACCGCACCCCTGGACGCATCCTCCGGTGAGCAGAACCGGCATCGGCTTTCCCGAGCCGGGAACCGGCGGATGAACCACATGATCCACATCGCCGCGATCACCCAGATCCGCCTCGACACCGAGGGCCGGGCCTACTACCGACGCAAGCGAGCCGAGGGCAAGAAGCCACTCGAGGCCATTCGGTGTCTCAAGCGCAGGATCTCCGACGCGATCTACCGACAACTGATCGAGGACGCCCAAAGGGCCACCGCCATGGACCTGGGCACGGGTCCGGGAGGGCACCGCAGGGCGACTCAAGAATCCAGCGCGGTCGACCTTCCCCTGCACATCGACACTTCGGATCAGCCACTTCCCGGACCCGCGGAGAAGACGCTACGCCGAACCGGTTGACAACAGAAGGGAGCCGAAGTGGGGTGCTGCTCCAATGGAGAGGGCAACTTGAGATTTGAACCATGAAGGCTTACGGCGAAGAAGATATCGGTCGTGCGGCCCACGCCGGCAGGGTTCAGCGAGTCTGCCGGCTCCAGCGGAACTGGGCCCCACGGAATACGTCGAATCGCCATGACACACCGCTTTGTCCTCCTCGTCGCTTGCTGCTGCTGGCAGCCTGCGGGACCGACTCAGCAGGGTCCTCTCGCGGTGGCCGAGCGCCGACCGAAGGGCCCGCCGCCGGGGACTACGTGGCCGATGGGCTGCCTGCACCGTTCGAGGCGGGTGACACGTTGCGTGTGACCCTCGGTGACGGCGAGATCTCGTTTCAGGCCACCTGCAACACGACGTCGGGTCTCATCGACTGGGACGACGGCGTGCTGCGGGCCTCGAGCCTTGGCAGCACCGAGATGGGGTGCCCAGGACCAGGCTCCGAGCAGGACGAGTGGCTGGTCGACTTCTTCACCGCGTCCCCGGCCTTCCAGGTCGACGGCATGGACGTGCGACTCGCGACCGACGCCGATGAGATCTGGTTGGTCCCGGCCGACGAGGTGGACCCGGGTCTCAACCCCGACACCGCCCTCCAAGGCACCTACTGGCGGCTGACCGGCATCGAGCAAACCGACGGCGACTCGATAGGGATGATGGTTGTGCCGCGGCGCTTGAACCAACATGGCCATCCGCGGACGTGAGCTCACATTCGG
>JBBSPA010000181.1:0-2570 GCA_038259225.1 Propionibacteriales bacterium | reverse complement strand
GTTCGTCGCCGACGCCTTCCGCGACGGCGCTATCCCGACCGCCGGTACTGCTGTCACCAAGATTCTGCCGCCTGTCTCCAGGTTCGCGGCGGGAGGCAACCACGCGTTGAAGAAGCAGACCGTGCTCGACAAGCTCGCTGCTTTCTTCGACCGCTACTTCAGCCTGGTGTGATCAGGGATGTCTCGCGCTCCCAGCAGGAACGGAACCGCCTTCTTCGTCAGATCACGGCTTAGTTGCGCGTTCGGTCTGCCCAACACTGCAGCGTGGCTCAACCGGCTCTCGGACGACGAAAGGGCCCGTGCTTGCGGCTGGTCCAGCACCCCTGCGGCGAGTACTCCTCGCTGACAATTGCTGCGACGGTGGTGGCCAAGCAGCTCGGCGTTGACAAGAAGTCGGTGCGTCGCTGGGCGATCCAGGCCCAGGTCGACGGCGGCCAGCGCACCGGTGCCACGCCTGAGGTGCTGGCTGTGATCAAGGTGCTGAAGGCGAAGGCCCGCGGACTCGAGGAAGACAACGCGATTCAGAAGTCCGCGACGGTTTCCTCCGCCGGAACCGCTGATCATGGGTTCATCGACACCATGAGAAGCCAGGGCCACGCGGGTCGAGTCGGCCTGTCGGGTGCTGCGTGAGCAGGTTGTCAGATCGCCGCGCGGACCTACCGCAGCGGGAAGCAATCCGGTCGCACGGTGGCAGCACGGACCGTGTCTGATGCGCAGGTGGTCGCCGCGGTGCGTGACATCGCCTGGACGACCAAGGTCGACCACGACGGCGTCGTGTGCGCAGACGGAGCGCTGAGGGCGGGGCTCGACGGTCGTCGGATGATGACCGCTTATCTGCCTCGCACCAACGCCTCGCCCTCGTCGTGACCCACACCAGTGGGATCGCTGCACGCACGGCCGCATTGAAACGGGCGATGCGCGATGCCGCTGCGACCGATCCGACGGTGGGTGACCTGATCTGGCAGGACCACCAACCCCCTGACAACCCTGACAGCACTGGTCGAACTCCTCATTGCCGACAGCCCCGTACGACCGGGTCTGGACCACGACGACGCCGTCGCGACCTACTTCGGGCTGGTCAACAGCGACTGCTACCTGCTCATGACCGACACGCTTGGGTGGGACTTGAGCCGATGGCAGGGCTGGCTCATCGGCGTCCTCTCCCACGAACTGCTCGGAACCGCCCTCGCCCCCGAGACCGATCACCCTGGCGACTGAGCGGAGACGGCAGGGGAGGAGCGACAGGAAGGCATTCGAGAGGCAGGTCCAGCCACGCACATGGGACAGTCGGCCTCTCACCGGGTGTGTCCCTATTGCCGGCCGCGAGCCATACAGGCGCGTCTACCGGATCCGAGATGCGGATATCGCAGGGCCGCCCCGGGCGGGATGAGCCTTCCCTCAGAACGTCAGCACGTCGTCGGCCTCGACGGTCCATGCTGCGAGGACGTCCATCGTGGAGCGTGGTGCGGCGTCGATGAGGTTGTCCTCGGTGAGGCCGCGCGCGTCCAGACACGTGCCACAGCAGGCGACCTGGCCGCTGTGCCGGACGAAGCCGCTGAGCATTCTGTCAAGGGTGTAGTAGTCGTCGGGGGTCTTCTGGCCGGCGACGGCGCAGGTCACCGCGTCTCCCATGAGGAAGACCTTCACCTCGGCGTCAGGGCGGCGGCTGAGGGCGACCGCGAGCCGCACCGCGTTGAACGTCTCGTCGGCTCCGTAGGCCGGTCCATTCAGGATGAGCAGGATCTTCTTCATGACTCCGATGCTCCTCGTCGGGCCGCTCGCATCCAAGAGGCAATAGCCCCCGGGTGCCTGAGTCGACTATCACCCGTTCTGTCCATGCTCAGACGTCCTCGGGTCGACGGTCAGGCCGCGCCGGCCTCGATGGGTACACCGGCGAGGCGCCACTCGAGGACCCCGTCGGTGGCCCGGCTGGCGCTGAGTCCCTCGGCGTTGAGCAGGCGGACGGCATCGTGGGCCAGCACGCAGTACTGGCCGCGGCAGTAGGCGACGACTTCGCGGTTGCGGGGCAGCTCCCCGACCCGCTCGGCCAGCTCCTCGAGGGGGATGTGGATCGCTCCGGGGAGGTGTCCTGCGGCGTACTCCGGTTCGGGCCGGACGTCGAGGATGACGACGTGGCCGTCGGCGAGTCGCCGCAGCAGTTCGTCGGTGTCGACGGCGGCGGTGTCCTCCGGCCCTAGGTAGGCGCGCCGTGCGAGGTCGGTGTGGGGGCGGTGGGTCTGCGCGACCCGACGCAGGTGGTCCCAGAGGCCTGCGACGTCGGTGCCGGTCAGCGAGTAGTAGATCCGCTTGCCGTCGCGGCGGGACTCGATCAGTCCTGCTTCCCGCAGCGTCTGCAGGTGCGCGGAGCAGGTGCTCATCCCGAGGGCGGCTGCCTCGGCGAGGCTCTCGACGCTGCGGGGGCCCTGGCTGAGGAGGTCGAGCAGCTCGAGTCGCTTGGGGTTGCCGAGGACCTTCCCGACGGCTGCGAACTCGGCGAACAACGCGTCCTTCCTGCCCCGGTCACCCATTCCCGGTCACCTGCCTCTCCGACGCCTTGGGTCGGTGGTGAG
>JBBSPA010000180.1:0-2646 GCA_038259225.1 Propionibacteriales bacterium | reverse complement strand
TCGCCAAAGACGTTCCCGAGCACTTGCAGCAGCACGATGACCAGGACGATCAGCACCACGAGCGCGACGCCCAGGACCACGCCCACCCGGCGGATGTCCCGGCTCGGTGCACTCTGCGGCGACGACGCGTCGTCGGCCTCCCAGGCGAAGGCGTCGTCCTCGGGTTCAGGCTCGGTCATGAGGTCAGCATCGTAGGGGTCGGACGGGTCGGACCGACACCCGCGCCCGCGTCTCGTCGTGTCGTGAGCGTTGATCGTCGCTCTTCTGGGTACGGCGCTGCCGAGGTCGTGACGACTACGGCCGCGCTCCTTTCCTGAGACGACACGCAGACCGCCTCGAAAGCCACCCTCCCAGCACCTACGTTCGACAACAGAACTCACACACCGACGAAGGAGACGACATGGCACTCACGCTCGGACTGCTCGCCACGCTCAAGGCCAAGCCCGGCAAGGAGCAGGGCCTCGCCGACTTCCTGGCGCAGGGACAGGCCCTCGCCGAGGCTGAGGAGGGCACGCGGACGTGGTACGCCTTTCGGATCGATGACGCCACCTTCGGCATCTTCGACTCGTTCGAGGACGAAGAGGGCCGCCAGGCCCACCTGAACGGTCAGATCCCTCAGGCCCTGGGCCAGGTCGGGCCCGACCTGCTGGCGGCCGATCCGGACATCAAGCCGGTCGAGCTGATCGCGACCAAGCCTCGCTGACCACCGCACCTGTCCAGGAGAAGCCATGATCCGCTTGGTCAAGCCGGCGCCCGAGCACGACATCGACGAGTCCCAGCTCGACGTCGATCCCCCCAAGCATGCCGCCGCCGGGCTGCCCGCGGTCGCCGTGTCGATGAAGCGCGGCATCGAGTCGATGGGGCTCGGGCGCACGGTGCGCACCTTGCTCAAGCTCAACCAGGTCGACGGCTTCGACTGTCAGGGCTGCGCCTGGCCGGACCCCGATCCGGAGCACCGGCACACGGCGGAGTTCTGCGAGAACGGCGCCAAGGCCGTCGCGGAGGAAGCCACCAAGCGCCGGGTGGGTTCGGACTTCTTCGCCACGCACAGCCTCGCCGAGCTAGAGCAGCACACGGACTACTGGCTCGGTCAGCAGGGCCGGATCACCGGCCCCGTCGTACGCCGCTCCGGCGGCACCCATTACGAGCCGATCTCGTGGGACGAGGCCTTCGCCCTCATCGGGTCGACCCTGAATGGGCTCGACAGCCCCGACGAGGCGATCTTCTACACCTCGGGCAGGACCTCCAACGAGGCGGCGTTCGTCTACCAGCTGTTCGTTCGCGCTTTTGGCACCAACAACCTGCCCGACTGCTCCAACATGTGCCACGAGTCCACGTCGGTCGCACTTGCGGAGGTGATCGGGATCGGCAAGGGCAGCGTCACCCTGCAAGACATCCACGACGCCCAGCTGATCGTGATCTGTGGGCAGAACCCCGGCACCAACCACCCCCGAATGCTCACGGCGCTGGAGAAGGCCAAGAAGAACGGGGCGAAGATCCTCGCCGTCAATCCGTTGGCCGAAGCCGGCTTGCTGCGCTTCGACAACCCGCAGACTGCGCGCGGACTGTCCGGCATCGGAACGGGTCTTGCGGACCTGCATCTGCCGATCAAGGTCAACGGTGACCTGGCGCTGTTCCAGGCAATCGGCGCGCTGCTGCTTCAGAAGGAGGAGCAGGCGGCGGCAGCCGGTCGACCCGGGTCGGTCATCGACCACGACTTCATCGAGCAGTACACGACCGGATTCGAGTCGTGGGCCAAGGCGTTGGGTGAGCTCGACTGGGACGCCGTACTGGTGGCGACCGGGCTGACCCGCCCGCAGATCGAGGACGCGGCGGACATGTTCGCCGCATCCCAGGCAACCGTGACCTGCTGGGCGATGGTGATCACCCAGCACCGCAACGCCGTGGCGACGATCAAGGAGATCGCCAACGTCGCCTTCGCCCAGGGCAACATCGGCAAACCCGGCGCCGGGTTGTGCCCGGTGCGCGGTCACTCGAACGTCCAGGGCGACCGCACGATGGGCATCTGGGAGAAGGTTCCCGACCACTTCCTCGACGCCTTGCAGAAGGAGTTCAACTTCGACCCACCGCGCGAGCACGGGCACGACACAGTCGACTCCATTCGTGCCTTGCGCGACGGGCACGCGCGGGTGTTCATGGGGATGGGCGGAAACTTCGTGTCGGCCACCCCGGACACCGTCGTCACCGAGGAGGCGATGCGCTCCGCGACCCTGACCGTGCAGGTCTCCACCAAGCTGAACCGATCCCACGTGGTGTGCGGGGAGACCGCGCTGATCCTGCCCGTGCTCGGGCGCAGTGAGAGGGACCTCACCGGTGGCCGAGAGCAGCGGGTCACCGTGGAGGACTCGATGTCGGCGGTCCATGCGTCCAAGGGCCCCTTGAAGCCGGCCAGCAGCCACCTGCGCTCGGAGGTTGCGATCGTTTGTGGCATCGCCGAGGCGACCGTGCCGGACGTCGGGGACATCCCGTGGTCAGACTTCCGGTCCGACTACACGAACATCCGGCACGCGATCGCGCGCGTCGTGCCCGGTTGCGCGTCGTACGCCGAGAAGGTCGACCATCCCGGCGGGTTCTTCCTCCCCGACCCGCCTCGCGACTCGCGGACGTTCCCGACCGAGGAGAACG
>JBBSPA010000179.1:0-2975 GCA_038259225.1 Propionibacteriales bacterium | reverse complement strand
CGGCATTATGTGGGTGATCGGTGTCAAGGGGTCATGACGCTGCGCTGCCATCGATTTTGTTGAGCAGGTTGGTGAAGAGGTCGGCTCTGTGGTCTTGGCCCTTGGTGGCGGCGTCGTCGTGTTGGGCCTGGATGGTGGGTCGGAACTCGATGCTGGTCTGGAAAAACGTGCAGGTTTCGCAGATCGACTCGAAGGTGCAGTCGAGCTCGGGTGGGCGGGTACAGTGACCGTTGCCGAGGAGTCGGTGGTGCTCGCGTCGGAGCTTGGCCATCTTGGGTCCGATCGCGTCGGCTGGCAGCGAGTTGGTCTGTTGCTGGTAGAGCGCTTCGACCTTGTCGGTGACGGCGAAGTACTCATCAGCGATGGTGCGGTTGGCGATTTTGGCGTAGCGCAGAGTCATGTCCAGGCTGCGATGTCCCAGTATCGCTGCGATCGCTTCGAGCGACATGCCGCGGTTGATGGCCTGGGTGGCCAAGGTGTGCCGCAGTTGGTGGGGATGGATGTGCGGGAGTCCGGCGGCGGCACCGGCCTTGTTGATGAACCGGGTGACCGTGTGTCGGTCGAGTGCCCGACCGTTCTCGCGGGGCAGCAGCAGCGGATGCTCGGGTGCGACGTGCCCGGTGCGGTAGGCCTCGATGAGGTCGACCAGCTGGGGGTGCAGGGGAAGGTAGCGGTCCTCGTGGAGTTTGCCGACCGGGACGTGGAGCCAGGGGCCGGCGCCGATCTGGACGACGGCGTCTGCGCGGAGGCTGGTGAACTCGCTGATGCGGAGTCCGGTGCGCAGGAGGACCTCGACGGCGACGCGGACCAGGAGTCGTTTGTCGTTCTGGGCGGCGCGGAGAAGCTTGGCGGCGGTGGCGTCGTCGAGGGCCTTGGGCAGCGGGTGGTCTTGTTTGGGGAGATCACCGGGGAACATCGGAACCCGGGCTGGTGCCTGCTCCCAGCCCCATTCCTCGATCCGGACGAAGAACATCCGCAGGGTGCCGAGTCGGTGCGCGAGGGTGGCTGGAGACAACCGCGGTTTGTTCTGTCCGGGCCGTTTGGCCAACCAGGGCTTGTAGTCCTCAACATGGCGACGGGTGACCTCGGCGGTGTCGACCAGCTGTGGTGCGGTCTGGGCCAAGAACGCGGTGAACGAGCGAAGTGCCAGATCCGCGCCATTGACGCTGCCCGGGCGCAGCACGGATGCGACCTGTTGCAGGTAGCGGCGCATCGTGTCCACCATCATCGGGTGGGTGGTCGCGAGCTCCTCCCAGGTGGGTAGCAGCAATGGCCCGCTCACCGGTGGCCCCCCAAGGTCGGCGGGTGGCCGGCGAAGACCTGGGCGTCGATCGCTTCGGCAGCCTTGCGGTATTGGGAGGCGAGCCAGTCATCGGCCAGGTGCAGGTAGATCCGGGTCGACTCGATCGAGGCGTGGCCAGCCTGGGCCTGGACCGCCTCCAAGGCCATCCCGGCCTCGCGGAGCCGGGTCAGGCAGGTGTGTCGCAGCTGATGGCAGGTCGCATGGGTAAGTCCAGCTCGGCCGCGTGCCCCGTCGAGCACCTCGTCCAATCCGTCAGCCGACAACGGCCGTCCCCGGCGAGGGCGTTTGAGGACCACGAACACGTGGTCGCTCACCGAGTCGGCGGGACGCTCGGAGTCAAGGTAGGCCGCGATGTGGTCAAAGAACCTTCTCGAGACCGGCACCAGCCGCTGATGGCCGCCCTTGCCTTCGGTGATGAATACCCGCCGCTGGGCCACCTGCAGGTCACCCAGCCGCAGACCGATCACCTCACAACGCCGCAGACCTCCCAGGACCATCGCGGCGACCATCGCCCGGTCCCGGTGAGTGCGCAGCGCACCGGTGAGGGCATCAACCTCCTGGGGAGTCAGGATCCGGGGCAGCGTCTTGGTGACCTTGACCAGCGGGACGCCTTGACGTGGTCGTTGACGTTCTCGCCGCGAGGGGAGACCCCGTGGAACCGGGTTGCTCCTCACGTCGCCGCGGACGTAGAGGAAAGCGAAGAGCCCCGAGACGCTCGAGAGTCGCCGCCGCAGCGTCCGAGACGAGACTCCCACAGCGTCCTGATCAACCGGCGTCAAGGTGCCCTGCAGGCGGCTCTGGCCGGTTCGTTGCGCGGTCATGAAGCCCAGCACGTCGGCGGGCCGCACCAACTCGGGTGACTTCTCCACGACGGTGAAGAAGACCTTCAGGTCGAACGCCACCGCCAACACGGTGTTCGGTCGACACCGCCCCGAGAGGAACTCCAGGTACTCATCGAGAAGTCGAACGCCGAGCCGGATCGAGGGTTCACCAGACGGGTCGTGGGAGCGGATCAAACATGGAGTAACACTCGACATACGGGTGCCTTTCTCTCCTCAGGAACCACCGGGTCTTTCCCCGGCGAAATGTTCATGAAGATCACCCACATATCAAGCAGATCCGGATGCTCAGTTCCGTCCGTTTGCAGACGCCGGTCGTCACGCTCATGCGCTCGAATCGTGAGACAGCGATGAAGGAAGATCTGGTGCTGGTTGGCACCGGTTGTCACCGAACGTCTCGGACTGTCTCGTGCTGGCTTGAGCTGAACTCGGACGCGGCGTTGGCGGCCCTTGACCAAGGTCAACGACCGGCTCACTCTGGAAGGTCCCGCCTGATCTTCGGCGGCAGGAATATCTCGAGGAGCATGTCGTGTCCGTTGCTGATCGTTGTGGTCTCGATGATCTCGATGGCGTCCAGATGCACGCCGCTCGGGCGGCCTGGGTGCGGTGGTCAACAGAGCGGCCGCAGCTTCGAGTGGTGGAGGACCTCACTGAGATCCATGTGTGGACACGGTCCGTGTCGTCCCGCGAGGCTAACGAGGTGCTCGGCGTCTTGGCCGAGATGACCGCCCATGACCCGGAGGCGATCACGGCGCTGGTCTGGGCGCTGTTGCCGGGGGCTGAGGCGCTTGCGCGTCGGCTGGGTGACCTGCCGGGCGACAGTGAGGGCCTGG
>JBBSPA010000178.1:0-3272 GCA_038259225.1 Propionibacteriales bacterium | reverse complement strand
GATGCCACCCATGTACTCGTAGCCGGTGACCGATGGTCCCCAGGCGGTTCCGTCCCACCACTTGTGGTAGAGCGCGCTGTCGGTTCCGATCACGAACGCATCAAGGCGGTCAGGGCCCCACGAGGCCAGTCGAGGAGGGCTCATGCAGATCCCACCGAGGTATTCGTAGTCGGTGACTGACGGTCCCCAGGCCGTTCCGTCCCACCACTTGTGGTAGAGCGCACGATCGGTTCCGACCACGAACGCATCGAGACGGCTCGGCCCCCACGAGGCGACTTCAGCTTCACTCATGCAGATCCCACCCATGTACTCGTAGTCGGTGACCGATGGTCTCCAGGCGGCTCCGTCCCACCACTTGTGGTAGACGGCTCGGTCCGTGCCCAGTACGAAGGCATCGATCCGGTCCGATCCCCACGACACCACCGGGCCGGCCGGGGTCGGTCGCGTCGTCCCCGCGATGAGCGAGGCGCGGGTGGTCTCCAGGCAAGCCCGCATCCGCGCGACCTGGCCCGCGGTGAACATCACCATCGCGGGGTCGTCGACGTAGTCCATGTAGTCCATGAAGAGGTCGCCGTTGGGGCCGTTGTTGCAGCTCACGTGCGGGAATGCCGGCGCGCCGACGTTGTAGCCGGCCTGGTTCGGGGTGTCGTCGACCTGGTCCGATCCGCCGCAGCCCGTCCCGTCGTCCCCCCAGATGTGGAACAGGTTGAGGAAGTGCCCGATCTCGTGAGTGGCGGTGCGTCCGAGGTGGAAAGGTGGCGTGGCCGTGCCGGACGTGCCGCACGCGGTGTACGTGACCACCACGCCGTCGGTCTGCGCCGGCCCACCGGGGAACTGAGCGTAGCCCAGCAGACCGCCGGACAGCGGGGCCACCCAGAGGTTGAGGTAGCGGTCAGCCGGCCATCCGTCAGCACCACCGGTGGCTGCGGACTTGACCCTGTCGTCGCTGCTGAACGAGGCCACGCTCGTCGAGGTGCGCGTGATCCCGTTGGTGGGGTTTCCGTCGGGGTCCTGCGTCGCGAGGACGAACTCGATCTGTGCGTCCCCGATCAGGCCGCCGAACACTGCTGGGACGGTCGACGTGTCGGGGTTCGTGGCCCGGAAGTCGCGGTTGAGGACATCGATCTGGCTGTTGAGCTGCGCGTCGCCGATGTTCTGCTGCGGCGTGTGCCAGACGACGTGGAAGACGACAGGGATCCTGGCCACGCCCGACAACCTGGCGGCACCGTCTCGAGCGAGCAGCCCCAAAGTGGCGTTCTCGATGGCGGCTCGAGCGCTGGCGTACGCCGGATCCTGGCTGAGCAGCCGACGGTGTACGTCCATCACGGCGCACGTGCGTTGCTGTGGAGCGTCCGGCCGGTCGGGACCGCCTCCCGAGGGTGGTTCGCCTCCCGAAACGTCACTCGCGGGGGCGAAGCCCTGCATTCCCGACGGCATAGCCGATGTCATGCCCGACCCGTCCTTCGCCGGGGAGTCTCCTCGTCCCTCGGTGCCCGCTTTGACCGCGTCCATGGCGTTCCCGCTCATCGCCGCCGCGTCGGAGTCCGCCCGCATCGCTGTGCCACCCATACCCGTGTCGCCCGACGGGTTCATCACCGAACTGTCGGCCCGGTCTGCACCAGTCGTGTTCTTGCTGGTGTTCCGCTTCTTGGCAGTCACCACTGCACCTCCGAACGCGGGGAAGCCTCGAGGTCTCAAGGTGTCGCGTATCTCGTGCCCCTGATCCCGAACATGCGCGCGACCCCGAGAGGTGTCAAGACATATCTGGTGTCGACCACCAACCCGACTGGTCAGTGGGAATCAGGAGCGGGACGGTACGACCCGACCGGTGACCTCGCCGAGCGTGACGCGGGCGCCGCTAGGTCCTGGCGCCCAGCCGGTCATCGTGACCACATCCCCGTCCTCGAGAAAGCCCCGGCGTGAGCCGTCGTCCAGCGTGAGCGGCTCGCTGCCGTTCCAGGTCCGTTCGAGCAGGCTTCCGTACGTCGCCGGTTCGACCCCGCTCACGGTGCCGGACGCAAAGAGATCGCCGTCGCGCAGGCTGGCGCCGTTCACCGTCAGGTGGGCGAGCATCTGTGCCGGGGACCAGTACATGTCGCGGTACTCCGGTGCCGTGACCAGCGTTGAGTTGAGCCGGACCTCCAGGTGCAGGTCGAGGCCGAAGGTGTCCCGTTCGGTCTCGCCCCGGAGATAGGGAAGCACGGCCGGCTCCTGACCCGGCAGGTCGACCTCCGCCTCGGAGAGGGCCTCCAACGGCACTACCCACGCCGAGATGCTGGTCGCGAAAGACTTGCCGAGGAATGGACCGAGCGGCACGTACTCCCACGCCTGGATGTCCCGGGCGCTCCAGTCGTTGAGGATGACGACGCCGAAGAGGTGTTGCCTGGCCTCGCGTACGGAGACCCGGGTACCGCGGTCGGTCGCGCCCGCGGCGACAAAGCCGACCTCGCACTCGATGTCGAGTGTCGTGGAGGGTCCGAACGCAGGTATGCCGTCGGGGCCGGGCCGACGCTGCCCGGACGGCCTGACCACGTCGGTGCCGCTGACCACGACAGTTCCCGCCCGGCCGTGGTAGCCGATCGGGAGGTGCTTCCAGTTCGGGGGGAGGTCGGGGGAGTCGGGGCGGAAGATCTTCCCGACGTTCGAGGCGTGCACCTCGCTGGCGTAGAAGTCGACGTAGTCGGCCACGTCGACGGGCAGGTGCATCGTCACGTCCGCCAGCGGCAGCAGGTGATCCTCGACCAGCTCACGATGGGTGTCGTCGTCGACCAGCGTCCGCACCCAGCCGCGAATCTCCGACCAGGCAGTCGGCCCGAGCGCCATCACGGCGTTGAGAGAGGTCTGCGCGAAGGCGTCGGCATCCGGATGGCCGAGCGCGCGCGACACCTCGGACAGATCGATGACATGGTCGCCTACCCGCACGGCTATCGCGGCAGCCCGCCCGTGCGTCGACACCACGCCATACGGCAACGTGGCGATGCCGTACTCCGCTTGGTCGTCCAGCCCGAGCGCGTCCTCGAGCCACGTCACGGTCGTCTCCCCACGTCATCAGCCAGGTCGCGGGCCGCCAGACCGGGGCCGACCAGTCCGAGGTCGACCAGGTCCGTCACCGGGTCCTCGACGCCGCAGCACCCGAAGGAGACGAACGCACGGCGTACTGCCGACGTGTCCTCCTCCGACCAGGACGAGACCTCGTGGGTGAGGTAGGAGCCCTCCCGTCGGCCCAGCCAGTCGGCGAAGTCTCGCTCAGCGGCGCCGCCCAGCGCTGCGTG
>JBBSPA010000177.1:0-3352 GCA_038259225.1 Propionibacteriales bacterium | reverse complement strand
TCGAGCACCTCCGCGGATCCGCACTCGGGTTCCGCAACCTGACCAACTACATCGCCAGATCGCTGCTCGAGTCCGGAGGCTTCAGACCCCAGCTACACCCTGGATTGTGAAGAGCCCAATAACAGTTACGGTCAGGCCGGCGTTGGCACCAGCGAGTCGGATGGCTGGCCTGTACCAAACCCATCCAGACAAACCCGACAACCGCCGAGTTACCTATCCAGTGTCCGGTAGCCGATCCGCTTGCGGTGTTCCGCGCATGGAGGAGATTAGTCCGGTTCAGCCGCTGACCGTCGCCACAAGTCGCTCCCGCTGGGAGCTGCACACCGGCGCGCGATCAAGGCCGTTGCAACGGTGGTCTGACACATCCGACCGAGCTGACACCTCATAGTCACTGGGGCCCGGAGGGTCGTTCGGCGGACGGGGCGGATGGTCACCGAATCGGGGTCGCGGCGCCCTGACACAGAGGCACTCTGGGAAGAGAGCCCTGAGCGGTTGCCAAGTCGTGGGCGTGTCGGTGGGTGGCTCAGGCGTTCCAGTTGGACGGGGCCTGGGTTCATTGATCGCCGGTGATCATGACGGTGACCTTGCCGGCGGGGCTTCCTTGTTCGACCCGTTCGACGGCTTCTGCGGCCGCGGCGAGTGGATAGGTCCGGTCGATGACGGGCGTGAGCTGGCCGGCCTCGATGAGCTCTGTTATCTCATCAAGGGCTTCGGTCGTCTCCTTGGCGGTGAAGGCCTTCAGGGTCTGCCCGACGAAGAGACTGAGGACAGCGGCTTGGATGATGTTCCCGAGGGGGCCGAGCCACCGGTTGCCGTCCCCGTATGACTGGATGAGCGTGCCGTGGGGGGTGAGCACCCTGCGGACGGCTGCCGGGGAGTAGGTCCCGCCAAGCTGGAAGACCACGTCGTAGCGAGCAGAACTGTTGTTGATGCCCTGCTTGGTGTAGTCGACCACGTGATCGGCACCGAGGCGCTGCACCACGTCGACGTTACTGGTGCTGCAGACGCCGGTGACTTGGGCGCCGAAGTGCTTGGCGATCTGGACGGCGAAGGTCCCGACCCCGCCGGAGGCGCCGATGACCAGCACGTGCTGCCCGGCCTGGAGTCCCCCGGCTCGTAGTCCCTGGATGGCGGTGATGGCGCTCAGGGGGACGGCTGCGGCTTGCTCGAAGGTCAGGTTCGCCGGCTTGCGTGCGAGGCTCCCCTGGGCCACCGCGACGTATTCGGCGAACGCGCCATGGCCGAAACCGTAGACATGATCGCCGGGCGCGAACGCGGTCACACGACCTCCTACCTGCTCGACCGTGCCGGCCACGTCTCCCCCAGGGATCAGGAACCTTGGCTTACGAAGGCCGCCAAGACCGGCCGGCCGCATCAGCACCGGTTCGCCGCGAATGAAATGCCAGTCCCACGGATTGGCACTGCTGGCCTGAACCCGCACCAGCACCTCCTGCTCACCGACAGCCGGCGTGTCGACCTCGGCGAGCCGGAGGACGTCACAAGGAGCGCCGTACTCATGCTGGACGATCGCCTTCATCATGCCTCCCTCTAGGACCCGGGGCAGCCTGAGCAGGCCCAGCGCCAATCGGCGGCCGGCCGCCCCAGACGGCCTCGAACACACCTTGAACGCACCTCGAACGTTATCGCCTCGGCGGCACCGCACGGGCGATTCGAGTCGAGGCAGTCCCAAGGAGCGATCGGTTTGACGTGGACTCCGATGCGGCTACGGCTTGACGAATGCCAGGAGCATTCCGTCCCGAGGTGGGTGCGGTCCGAGCGGGCGAAGGCATCGTCGATGGCAGGGCGAGCTGGGCGACGGTGTGCGCGGGCGGCGGTGTGCGCGGGCGGCGGCGAAGCTACGTCCGCGCCGGGCCACTGGGTCTGACTGCCCCGTCGATCAGCTCAATCTGGATCGACAGCCAAGTTCGTGCCATAGGCCGGGCCGAAGACCCTCCGAGCACCAGCACGCCATCGCCACGGCGAAATCGGAGGGTCTTCTCCGGCGGATCGATCGCCATGACTCGCTCGTCCGGTAACGAATCGGCTCAGGTGATCATCGACCCCTCGTATCGGACCGCGGCCAAGCCGACGGTCCTAGCCGGTTCTGCCTGCGATGAGTTGCTCACGCAGGATGTCAGCGTGGCCGGCGTGCTGAGCAAGCTCGCGTAACACCTGCAGATACAGCGCCCATATGGTGCGCTCCCCCCGACCGTGCACGACGTCGTCGAGAGCCAGCTCGGCCATGACGCTTCGGGAGGTCTCACACCTGCGGCGATGCGTGTCTTGGACCGACGCGATGCTGTCAGACGTGGCGAGTGTGAACGACCGGTCCGGTGTGCTCGCGATGCCGATCTCCCTACAGGAGCGACCGTTGACGGCCTGGTCGAACCAGACGCCCTCGACATACGCGACGTGCTTGAGCAAACCCAGCAGGGTGGTCTTCGACGGGACCAGGCGCAGCCGCACTTGCTCCTCGGTGAACCCGTTCACGCTGTTGTGCAGCGCGTCACGGTACTCGTCGAGTAGTTCATCAAGGCGGTCCCGGAGGCCGACGGTCCAAGCAGCGGACCCGGGCGCCGAGGATGACATGCTTCACCGTAGCCGGATCCTCATGTGAAACCGACCTGTCCGCCGTGCGTTCGTCAGACTCATCTGACCAGGCGTCCTAGCGCGGCGAATCGGATCATGTGGGCTTGGCCGCTGTGCAGCGCGTATTCGTCGATCATCTTTACGAGCACGAACCCGAGAGACTGGCCGTGCCCGAGACCTTTTGAGCTGATCTCGTGGTGACTGGCCAGCGCGGCATCGGAGCGCTCAACCTCGGCCAGGTACGCGCGAAGGTCCTCGTCGACGGTGTCGGCGCTGCCGCCGGCGTAGTCGTCGTCGCCGTAGTAGTCGGCTCGCTGTCCGCCGCCGAACCCCCAGGCCAGATAGGCATGCTCCATCTGCCGCATGTGACGCACCAGTCCGAGGACGGAGAGCTCGACCGGGGGGACAGCCCAATTCGCCAGTTGGGTTGGCGACAGATCGCGAAGCTTTCGGAGGAACTCGTGGCGCTGGTAGTCAAGCCACGCCGCCAAGTCGTCGCGCTGGTTTCCGCTCGGTTCAGGCTCTTTGGTCCGGGAAAAGTCGAGAGTATCGAGGACAGATGAGCTCATGGGTCAGATTATGCGCCGTATAACTGTCGGCTCCTGGGGCCTGGCCCGTCACGACGGCCCGCCGAGTCGGTGACGCACCACCCTCCGGCGCAGGGTCGGGGAGGCCACCACCTCGTAGCCGGCGTCGAGGAAGACTTGCAGCAGCCCGACCGACGCCTCGTCCCAGATCACGGTCTTGCTGGGCGGCGGCTCGG
>JBBSPA010000176.1:0-3367 GCA_038259225.1 Propionibacteriales bacterium | reverse complement strand
GCCGACCGTGGCGAGGAACGCCAGACCGTCCTGCAAGCGGCTCTGGATGTCGTCGAGCGCACGCTGGACCTTCATCGAGACCCAGGAGTTGTGGTCGATGTTCTCGGTGAGCGCGCCCTCGTGGTGTTCGCTGGCGGCCATACCGGACTCGGCGATGAAGCGGAAGGCCGAGCCCTCCTTGAGGTGGCGCGTCGCCTCGGCGACGCTCGGTGACTTGAAGAACGTGCGCACCTTCTTCGCCTCGCGTGACACCTTCATGCTCTCGTAGAGCTTGGTGATGAGGATGTACCAGCTGCCCATGCTCATCAGCGCCAGGATGACCAGCGTGCCGCGAGCGACGTAGTCGCCCTGGGACCACAGCGCATTGAGGCCGTACGGGTTGTCGACGGTCTCCTTGGTGGTCGGTGCGGCCATCGTCGGCGCCACGGGCGTTGCCGCCTCGACGGGCGGCGGTGCGGTCAGCTCGGGCGCCGCCGTCGGCGCGGCCTCCGGCGCCGAGGCTTGCGCGCTCGCAACCGCGGGAAAGAGGAGCGCCGACACGAGCGCGGACGCGAACAGGGCGCGAGCGATGGGATGGGTCATGGGTACTCTCCGAAAAATGAACCGAAGGCGCGGGAAGCCGGCACCTATTCCTTGAATTTGAAGCTGAACTCCTGGATCGCGGCGATATCGCCCTCGCCCTTGGCGCAGCCGTACTGCGACATCGCAGTCTTCACGGCCTGGTCGTACAGGCTTCCCGGTCGCGACTCGAGGATCGTCACGCTCACCACGGTGCCGTTGCGGATCACGGCGCGCGCCTTGACGTAGCCGTCGATGCCGACCCCGTCGCGATAAGCGCGTCGAGGGATCTCGGGTTTGACCTGCTGCGGACAGGCGGCGGCGATGGTGACAGCCGGTGCCGGGGCCGGGGCCGGAGGCGCGGGCGGCGCCACGATCGGCGCCGGCGCCGGGGCGATGACCACCGGTGCGGGTGGCGGCGTGGGTGTCGTCGCGGTGATCGTCGGCGCCGGCGGCGGGGTCGCGATCTGGATCTCCGGAGGCGGGATGAACGGCGGCGGCGGCGCCTCGAGCTTCGGGGGCGGCGGCAGCACGATCTCGGGCGGCGGCGGGGGCTTCTTGACCTCCTCGATGACCTTGGTCTCGATGGGCGCCCGCACGACGTCGATCACCTTCTTGCCAAGCCCGGTCAGAAGCGCCCAGACGACGACGACGTGAAAGAGGATGACGACCGTCAGCCCGACGACGTGTCGACGCGGATCCGCTTGCCGCTCGGCGTAGTTCATGACGCTGGGATCTCCAGGCGGGACGTTCCGGCACAGAACGCATGGGTAGCAAAAGGCCCGCCGGCTTGTGGCCGGCGGGCCCGGATGATATCGGGTCGCGAGGTCGAGACGATGAACCGCGAATCGCGTTGCGGTGCCGTCCTACGCGCGCCCGATCGTTCCCGCTACTGGAACATGTAGGTCACCCGACCGTACACGAAGCGGCCGCGCGGATCGGCGTACTGCGGGTCGTAGCCCGACTGGAACGACGTCTGACCGCCTCCGTTGGTGTACGGCGGGTCGCGGTCGAACAGGTTCTTCGCGCCGAGCGTGAAGCGCCACGACTTGAACGCCTCGTAGCTCCCCTGGAGGTCATACGTGGTGTAGGCCTCGACGCGCCGTTGCTTGTAGGCCGGATCGTCGGGATCCTCGAACGTGCCGGGAATGTCGTTGTAGGCCTTCTGGAAGTTCTGCGCGAAGGTGAGGCTGAACGGGCCGCGCGTCCAGTCGACCGAAAGGTAGGTCTTCAGGCGCGGTATCACCCCTCCGGTGCTCGTGTTGATCACATCGACCCCGCCACTGAACGAGCCGTCGGGATTGGAGGTGTCGAACTTGTTGAAGTAGGTGGCACTGAGGTTGACGTTGAACCGACCGACGTTGCCTGCCGGGATGCGCCATTTCACATCGAAGTCCAGGCCCGAGACCTTCGTCGTCCCCTGGTTGATGTTGCTCTGGTCGATGTTGATGATGTGACCGGGCAGGTTCGGCGTCGCCGGGTCGACCGGGCCTCGGGTGATGAGGGACGCGTACTTCACCGGGTCGCCCAGAATGGTCGACACCGGAACACCGTTGGTGATGGTGTCGGTCAGCTTGACGCGGAAGTAGTCGATGCCGATCGTCAGGTTCGTGACCGGCTCGATCACCGTTCCGAGCGTGAAGTTCTTCGACTTCTCAGGCGACAGGCCCGCATTGCCGCCATTCGTGGTGGTGAACTGCGTCGCGCAGTCCGTCGAGCTGCCCGGAGGGGCGACCGCCGGCGGGCAGCGCAGCGGATCGTTGACACCGTTCGTCGTCACGCCCTGGGTGTTCGGCGAGAACAGATCCTGCAAGCTCGGTGCTCGGAAGCCCTTGCCGTAGGAAGTGCGGAACAGGATCTGCGGAATCGGCTGCCAGCGCAGGGACCCCTTGGGCGTGGTGGAGTTGCCGACTCCCTGGTAGTGGTCGTAGCGGACCGCGACGTTGCCTTCCAGGTTCTTGACGATCGGGATGTTGACCTCGCCGAACAGCGCCTGCACATTGCGGGCGCGGTTGACCGGAAGGAAGTTGCCGCCATAGCCCGACACGTCGCCGGCCTGCAGTGCTTCATCGGCGGAAAAGTCATACTTCTCGCGTCGACCTTCGGCACCGACGGCCACGCCGAGCGGACCCGCCGGCAACTGGGCGACTTCGCGCGAGACCTTGGCGGCGAGGCTGGTCAGCGACGACTTGATCTTGTACGAGTCCCCGTGGAACTGGGTCGCGTCGGCCTGTGCCTGGACATCGGCCGTGTTCGGACCGAAGAAGTTCACCGTGCCGCTGTTGAGCAACGGGAGGATGCCGGCATACACCGGAAAGCCGCTGTTGACCTGCTCTCGAACCTTGCTCTCGCTGTAGAGACCGGCGACGTCGAAGTCCCAGCCGGAAACCGAGCCCTTGACCCCGGCCACGAATCGCGGTGCCTCCGAAATGTTGGTGATGTCGCGGTTGCCGGTCAGTGCCGAGCGATACCGGACGACCAGCGGTGGCGTGCCGCCGAATTCCTGAGTGGCATAGGCGGTCGGGTAGAAGGGGCTCGTGGGATAGAGGATGACGGACGACTGGCACGGACCGCTCTCCGTGGCGTTGTACGGCGCCTGCGCGCACAGCGGGTTGTTGTCCGGGATCGCGAACTGGTCGGATATGGGAACCGGCTGGATGATCGTGCGGATCTTGTTCCGGTTATACGAACCCTCGGCGTAGGCCTGGATGTCGGACGTGATGGCGAACTTGCCGGAAACGAACAGGCTCGCTCTGTCGGACTCCGGGATCAGGGCGACAAGGGGCGCCGGATCGAAGCGGCAGCGATC
>JBBSPA010000175.1:0-3527 GCA_038259225.1 Propionibacteriales bacterium | reverse complement strand
CGAGCTGTTCCTCGAGCAGGCGGGCAGGGTCGATACTGGGGTTGACGGTCACCGTGGTGCGTCCTTTCGAGAGTGCCGTAGGAAGTTCACTCGAAGGATCACCCGGTGGCCGTCGCCTAGTCCTACAGCGACACGCTCACCAGGATCCGTACACCACTCTGCTGGACGTCACTGAGCGAGCAGACCGTCGTGTTGGGCGGTCAGGTCTTGCTGATCGGTGGAGCATCGGGCGTACCCGACAAGCAGGGCGCTCATGGCGCACCTCCAGGAGGTAGGCCCGGCCGCACCACACGACGTGAGCGACTCGGGCATCGAGCGGAGCCCGACCCCTCAGCAAGCGCGTCAAGGGCCGCGACCGCAACGGCGGCGGCGAGCCGAACTCGGATCGGTCATCGGCACGCTCCGCGAGCCGATCCTCTTGGGGGACGGAAGGGACCAGCGCATCGAGCGCAGGACGGCCTGCGCTCACAGTCCTACGCGGAAACACGTACTGTGGCCGGCCAAGAGCCTCAGCGGGTGCGTCGGGGGGCCTGGCGGGCAGCTGCCAGTAGGTCCGCGGAGACGTCCCAGAGTCGGCGGGCGTCGTCGTGGTCGAGTGCGTGGGGCACTACGCCGTGGATGCCGTCGAGCTGGTCGACGACGTCGGCCTCGTGGCAGTCCTCGAAGTAGCGGCCACCGACGCCGTCGACGAGCGGCGAGGTAGCCAGGAATACCGAGGTGGCCGCGCCCTGCTCGGGTGTCTTCATCCGGAACAGCCCGGATGCTTCGGCCTGTTGCGACTGCGCTTCGGCAGCGGCACGCTGCTCGGTACTCCAGTGGCGCTGCAGGGGCGTCCAGATGCCACCGGGCATCAGGGCGTTGGCGGTGATGCCGTCTCCTGCCCATCGGCGGGTTGCCTCGACGGCGAACAGGGAGTTGGCGGTCTTGGACTGGCCGTAGGCGAGACCGGGATCATAGTCACGGCGCTCGAAGAAGAGGTCGTCGAAGACGACCGGTGACGCGGCGTGGCCGCTGGAGGAGACCGACACGATCCGCGCCTGGTCGGCGGCGGCGAGGGCCGCGTGCAGGCCGGTGGCGAGCGCGAAGTGTCCGAGGTGGTTGGTGCCGATCTGGGTTTCCCAGCCCTGGGCGGTGGTGCCGAGCGGGGTGTCCATCACGCCGGCGTTGTTGACGAGCACGTCGAGGGGCCCGGTCCATCGCGCCGTCAGCGTGTCGATCGAGGTGAGGTCGGCGAGGTCGAGGCGGACGACGGCGACGTCGTCGCGACCGCTGGTGCGCGCAATGTCGGAGGCCGTGCGGTCGCCGGCGGCCGTGTCGCGCACGGCCAGGGTGACCTGTGCTCCGGCATGGGCCAGGGCGCGGGCGGTCTCGACACCGATGCCGGACGCGGCGCCTGTGACGAGGGCGCGTCGCCCGGCGAGGTCGAGGCCCTCGACGACCTCGAGGGCGGTGGTCGTGTCGTCGTAGGGACTGGTGATCTTCGAAGGATTAACCATGCCAGCAACATACCAACTAGTTGGTTAGGGTTATCGTGGGAGGCATGGTCAGAGACGGAGACGCGAGCCGGCGGCGGCTACTCGCCGCGGCCACCGTGGAGTTCGCGGCCCACGGTCTGGCTGGCGCACGGGTCGACCGCATCGCCGCGTCCGCGGAGGTCAACAAGCAGCAGATGTACGCGTGGTACGGCTCCAAGGACGCCCTGTTCGACGCCGTCTTCGCCGCCCAGCTCAATCGGATCCTCGACGCGGTCCCGTTCACGGCGCACGACCTGCCCGGCTACGCCGTCGCCCTCTACGACAGCTACCTCACCGACCCCGAGATCATCCGTCTGGTCGGCTGGAACCGTCTCGAGCGCGTCCCGGTCGGCGACCTCCTGGCCGGTCACAGCGCGCTTACCGACCCCAAGCGGTCTGCGCTCGCGGAGGCCCAGCGCGACGGCCTCGTCGTCGAAGGGGTCGCACCCGGAGACGTCTATGCGATGGTGATCGGCATCGCCGGGTCGTGGTCGCCGGTCAGCGGCACCGTCACCGCGGCCGCGGGCGACGGCGAGGTCGACCACGACCGACGGCGAACGGCTCTACGCGAGACGGTGGCCCGCGCGCTCGTGCCCCCACCCCGCTGAGATCTGGACCCGCGCGATCGGAGTGATGCTCAACCGGCGCCCACACCGGTCACGACCGGCCGTCGGGCGCGAGACCTCATCGTTCGCGAGCGCGACGATCACTCCAGCGCGTCCGCAAGGGGACCCGCAAGCGGCGACGAGCTCAGCAGTCATTGCCAGTCGCTTGGAAGCCACCGATCACCGAAAGCGGATCGGCTACCGGTGCGTTCCCGCCGGCGTCCGCTGACGTCGGCGCGCATCACCGTCGCCACAAAGTCAGTGCAGATCTGGTGCAACAGAGGGCGGCGAGTTGAGGCGCCAGAGCACTGCCATTGCGCTTGCTCTCGTTAAGATCCGCTGGCGCCTTCGCAACTGAGCGCACCTCGATGGCTCAGCGTTTGGTGCCGAGAAGGACGGCCTTGCGCGCTTCGTATTCCTCGTTCTCGAGTTCGCCGCGGGCGAAGCGCTCGTCGAGGATGTCCATCGGTTTGCGGTACGTCACTCCGTCGACCCGGTCGCTCTCGCGGGAGCCGCGACTGTTGGTGGTGCCTCGGAAGATCATGATGCCGGCGAAGATCACGGCGCCCCAGAACAGGCTCATCATGAGGATCATCGCGATCCAGTTCCCGGTGTCCATGCCTCCGTTGTCGTACCAACCCATCATTGTGCTCAGCTCCTTGGTTGTTCGGTTCGTTGTCTCCACTGTGCTCTCCGGACAACGGCTGACTGGTCGTGGTTCTGTGAAGGTTCACTGAAGAAGTGGCCCGCTGCCGTGCAGGGCGTGATCGCGGCCGCTCTCGGCTGGCACCATGAAGGCCATGTCGGACCTCAGCCAACCCGAGCCCACGGTCCAGGCGGCGGAGGCCTCGGCGTCGTCGCAGCGGCCGCCATCAGGCATGCGGGCCTTGGTGGTGGAGGACGAGATCTCGTTGGCAAACCTGATCGGTAGCTACTTCGAGCGCGACGGCTTCGAAGCCTCCATCAGTCACGACGGCCTACAAGCGGTGGCGCTCGCCCGCGAGGTCGATCCCGACGTTGTTGTCCTCGACCTGGGGTTGCCGAGCCTGGACGGAGTCGAGGTCTGTCGTCAGATCCGGACCTTCTCCGACGCATATGTGGTGATGCTGACCGCGCGCAGCGACGAGATCGACACCCTGATCGGGCTTTCTGTCGGCGCCGACGACTACCTGACCAAGCCGTTCAGTCCCCGCGTACTGATGGCACGGGTGCACGCGATGCTCCGCCGGCCGAGACCGTCACGCGAGCTCGCCGGCCTGGGTGACCCCCTGGCCGAGGTGCGGACGTTCGGGGCCTTGAGCATCGAAACGGACGGGCGCGATGTCTGGCTCGACGGCGTACCCGTGGCTCTCACCCGGACCGAGTTCGACCTGCTGGCGGCATTGTCGGCTCGCCCCCGGATGGCTTT
>JBBSPA010000174.1:0-3551 GCA_038259225.1 Propionibacteriales bacterium | reverse complement strand
TCAGGTCTGACCTCGGCGTACCTGCTCGCCCGCACGCACGAGGTGACGGTGTTCGAGCGCGAGGACCGGCTCGGCGGGCACGCACACACCCACGACGTCACGATCGACGGACGGCCCAGCGCGGTCGACTCCGGGTTCATCGTCCTCAACGACCGTACCTATCCCCTGCTCCGACGGCTCTTCGACGAGCTCGGTGTGAGCATCCGGCCGACCGAGATGAGCATGAGCATCCGCTGTGACGGGTGTGGCCTGGGGTACGTCGGCGGTCGGGGCGCGCGGGGCATCTTCGCCCAGCGCCGCCGGGTGGTTGACCCGACCTTCTGGCGGATGTTGCTGAGCGTTCGCCGCTTCCAGAAGCTCGCGATGTCTCTGCTGGCCGACGACTGCACCACCACCGTGACCTACGGCGAGTTCCTCGAGCAGCACTGTTTCAGCGACCACTTCATCCAGCATTACGCGCTGCCCGTGGTGGCGTGCGTGTGGTCCAGCGGTCAGCGAGACGCGCTTGAGTATCCTGCCGCCTACCTGTTCGCGTTCTTGTCTCACCACGGCTTCTTGGACCTCGGTGACGCGCCGCAGTGGTACGTCGTGGAGGGCGGCTCGCGGACCTACGTCGAGGCGATCCGCGCACGGCTCGACGCGTCGCACCACATCAGGACCGGCCATCCGGCCAGCTCGGTCGAACGGCATACCGATGGGGTCCTCGTCACCGACGCGTCCGGCGCGCAGCACGCGTTCGACAAGGTCGTGCTCGCCACCCACGCAGACCAGGCGCTCGACCTGCTCGCCGACGCGACGCTGGACGAGAAGGACGTGCTCGGTGCGTTCCGGTACTCCCAGAACACCACGCAGCTGCACCGGGACGACGCCGTGCTCCCCCGCCGGGTCGCCGAGCGCGCGAGCTGGAACTTCCGGATGGACGGTTGCGACGACCAGTCGGACCGCGTCCAGGTGTCGTACTGGATGAACCGGCTCCAGCACCACCCGGTCGAGCATCCGCTGGTCGTGTCGCTCAACGGCGCCGACCAGGTCGACCCGGGTAGCGTGATCGCCACGATGGAGTACACCCACCCGATCTACACGCCGGACGCGGTGGCGGCGCAGCAGCGGATCCCTGAGCTGCTGACGGCGCAGACGGCGTACGCCGGGGCGTACCAGGGCTGGGGCTTCCACGAGGACGGCTGTCGTAGCGGCGTCATCGCGGCCCAGCACTTCGGGGTCACCTGGTGACGTCGACGCAGGGCGAGCAGTCGCCCGTAACGGCCGCGGGTCCGGCTTCAGCTCCGGCTGTGGTCCCGCTGCCTGCGGTCGTACGCGGCGAGGTCCGGCATGCGCGCTTCCACCCGGTCAAGCACAGCTTCCGGTACCGGGCACACCAGTGGCTGGTCGACGTCGACCGTCCGGACGTCACGCCACGGCTACTGCGATCCCTGGCGTCGTTCCAGCCCCGCGACCACGTCGGGGGCTCGGCCGGGACGCTGGGAGAGAACGTCCGCGCCTTCATCGCCGCCCAAGGGGTCTCGTGGACCTGCGACCGGGTGATCATGTTGGCGAACGCACGGGTCCTCGGCTACGTCTTCGACCCGCTGTCGGTGTTCTGGTGCTACGCCGCCGACGGGACGTTGGAGGGCGTACTCGCTGAGGTGCACAACACCTACGGTGAGCGGCACGGCTACGTGTTGGACCTGGACTCGCACGGATCGGCGCGTACCGACAAGGAGTTCTACGTCTCGCCATTCTTCGGGGTCTTCGGTGACTATCAGCTCAAGTTCGTCCTGGACAGTGACTCCTCACCCGCACGATCCGACGCTGGCGGGGCTCTGGCCCCGGGGGCGTCGGATCCTCGGCCCGCGTCCGGCGGGGTTCGCCCGGCGAAAGTGGGCGCGTTCGTGACGTTGCGGCAGGAGGGGCGGGTGGTGTTCACCGGGTCTTTCACCGGTGAGGCGCTACCGGTCACCACCCGGCGGATTCTCGGGGTCGCGCTGACCCAGCCGTTGATGCCGCAACGGGTGGCCGTGCTGATCCGGCTGCACGGCGCCCGGCTCTGGCTGAAACGTCTCCCCGTCGTACGCCGCCTCCCCCATCGCGAGCAGCCCCAGTCCCGCTGACCCGCCTCTCCCCGTGGGAGACCGCCTATCCTGGTAGCGATCGACTTCCCTCGCGATGGCGCCCCGCCCCGGGTTCGCCCTCCCCTTGCGGTGCGCCCGGCCTCCCGATTCGCCCTCCCCTCGCGATGCGCCCGGCCTCCCGATTCGCCTTCCCCTCGGGGTTTGCCTAGTTGTCTATTCCGAAGGCTTGTTAACTAGGCAAACCCGCCTACCAGAGTGAGGGTTTGCCTAGTTAACAAGGGCAAACCCTCGGAGAGGCGATCGCCGGGCCGCGGCGACGCGTGAATGGGAGTAGCTCGCTCCGAAAGAAAGCACGCGCATACAGAGCCCTGCGCCAGTTGCTGCGGCCTGCCTCCCTCAACAGGACGAAGGACCCTACTGCCCCGCTCGCCGCGCACCTAGCCTGCAAAGCAGAGGAAGGGTGATCTCGATGATGAGTTGGAACGACGGGTGGAGCGCTGCGGACTGGCTCGGGATGGGGTTGGCCATGCTCGTCTTCTGGTCGGTGATCATCGGTGCAGGTGTCATCGTGTTCAGATCACTCACCGACCGAGACTCCCAGGAGTCCGAAGAGGACCCCCAGAGACTGCTCGACCGGCGTCTTGCTCGTGGTGAGATCACCGAGGACGAGTACAGCCGTCGACGAGACCTGCTGCGCGCCCGATGAGGCGTCGGCCAGACCGAACGGTCCTGGTCGCGGCGGCCAGCGCCCTCGTCCTGCCACGAGCTCGACCGTAGCGGTGGCCGCCGTTGCGGGCGGCTTTGATCAATCCGCTGCGCCATGCGAGGTTCCCGACCTCCCAGGGCAGATCGTTGACGTGAGCCTGGCCGACCTGGGAGCCATGATGGGCGACAGATCGATGGTCGGCGATGCTGGATCCGGTGAGCCGGTGACGCACATGCGGTTGTTCGCCCGGCCGGCGTCGGTCACTGCCGGCACGGTGTCGTTCCGCGTCCACAACCACGGCACGCGAACCCATGAGGTGGTCGTGCTCCCCTTGGGTGTCGGCGAACGAGCCGGTTGGCGGCCGGTCGGACCAGACGAGCGTGTCGACGAGGTCGGTAGCATCGGCGAGGCACCCCGTACCTGCGCGTCCGGTGCCGGCGACGGCATCGAGGAAGGCGAGAACGGCTGGCTGACCGTGGCGCTCAGCCCCGGCAGGTACGAGCTGGTGTGCAACCTCGAGCACCATTATCAGGCGGGGATGTTCGCCGTCCTCCGCGTCCGCTGACCGCGGGAGCTTCACCGAGTCCTGTCCCCTTGCGGCTCGCCCCGGCGCGGTTTGCCCTCCTGCGGCTCGCCCCGGCGCGGTTTGCCCCGGCGCGGTTTGCCCCGTCGCGGTTTGCCTAGTTGTCTATTCCGAAGGCTTGTTAACTAGGCAAACCCGCCTACCAGACAGGGGAGCTGCCTAGTTAACTAGGCAAACCCCCGGGGTGCTGGGG
>JBBSPA010000173.1:0-3608 GCA_038259225.1 Propionibacteriales bacterium | reverse complement strand
GGACCGATCCTTCCAGCCGACCCGGACCGAGATCGGCAATCGCGACTACACCATCGCCTTCCGCTGCCCTCGGGTGGAACCGGGAACCCTTCCATCGACGGTCGGCCTGGTTCCGGCCCTGGCGGAATTGCCCAGCCTGCCGGCTGCCCAGCCGGCGATGCTCGATGTCCCCAACACGATCGCGACGTTCCGTCACTTCGCCGGCTGGGCCGACAAGATCAAGGGCGAGACGATCCCCACCGCCGGCTACATGGGCATGGTGCCGACTCACTCTTACACCGTCCGCGAGCCCATCGGCGTTATCGGCGCGATCATCCCTTGGAACACGCCCCTGATGATGATGCCGCTCACCGAAATTCCCCAGAGTTGCTTATCGGTTTTCCTCACCCTGGGCGCTTGCCAGCGTAGTGGTTAGGCGGTCTGCATGGTGGTTCCTCCCTGGGATGGTTTCGTAGCCCGGGTTCGGCCCGGTGGTTGAGTTGTTGGGATCAGTTGAGTCGTCGGTGTTCAGCGACTCTGCAGGCTGGTGAGCAGTAGCGGCGTGGCTGCCCACGTTGACCGAGGGTGACGTGGACCAGTTTGGGACACAGGAATCTGGCGCAGCCGGTGATGAGGCAGTGGGGATGGACGGGACAGGGGCCGTGCCCAGGCGGAGGGCTGTAACGATATTCATCGGTGTCCACGATTGCTGCTGCTGGTGTGGAGGAATCGCCGTCGCCGCGTCGACGGCGGCGGGAGGCTTCGATGCGGCAGGCGCCGCAGCAGTAGCGTCGCGGGTAGGGGTTGGCTGGGTCGTTGGGGGTGAACGGGGTCCAGCAGACTGGGCAGTGTTTCTGGCCGGTGCCGGAGTTGTCGGGGTCAGTTGCTCGCATGAGGTTTCACCTCGACTCCGGTGCGGATGGCTTCGGCGCGGGCCTGGTGGGACCGGAGCCTGTAGGAGGGGCCGTCGATGCCGACCACGACGCCGTGGTGCAGGAGCCGGTCGAGCATCGCGGCGGCGACGATGGGGTCTCCGAAGGCCGTGGCCCAGGCGCCGATACCGACGTTGGTGGTGATCAGTGTGGAGGAGCCGTTGGCGTAGCGGGTGTTGATGACTTGGAACAACGCTGAGGCGGCGTCCGCGGCCAACGGCAGGTAGCCAAGTTCGTCCAAGACGAGCAGCCGGGGGCCGGCGTAGAAGCGCATCATGGTGGCCCACCGGCCCTCGATGGCGGCTTTGCGGCACCGGGCTGCCAGGTCGGCGGCGGTGGTGAAGTAGACCCGGTGTCCGGCCTCGGCGACCGCTCTGGCCAGCCCGACCGCGAGCATGGTCTTGCCTACTCCGGGCGGGCCGATGAAGAGGACGTTGGCGCCCTCGTCGACGAACCGCAGCGTGGCAAGCTCCCGGACCAGGGCTTCGTCGATGCCGGGTTGGGCGGTGTAGTCGAAGTCGGCCAGCCGCCAGGGTGCAGGCAGGCAGGCGAACCGCAGCCGGGAGGTCAGCTTGCGTTCCTCGGTCGCGGTGACTTCGACGGCCAGCAGCTTCTCCAGGCCGTCGACCAGGCTGAGCTTGTCGACCCGTGCCTCGTCGAGGACCCGGGGCAGTGCCTGCGCGGCGTCGGTGAGCTTGAGGAACCCCAGGTGGGCGCGTAGCCGCTGGTAGGTCTCGGCCTGGCTCTGGGTCCGCGGGGTTGCCGTCGTAGTCGGTTTCGGGGTTGTCGGTGTCTCACTCATCGCCGGCCCCCAGACCGGGGGTCGCCGCAGCGAGCAGAGTGGCTGCGGAGGCCTTGGCTGCAGCGACGTAGTCAGCGAAGTCGACCACCACACGCTCACCGTGGCCCACCGTGACCGCGCCCAGTCGTGCTGCTTCGGCGAGCGCGGCAGGCGAGGGTGGACGCCGCTCCTTGGATCGACACGGTGCGCGATCGCTGAACGCCGCGAGGACCGCGCGCTCCAGGGCGACCACGTGCTCGTCGTGGCGGGCGATGACACCGGCGCCGTCGGGTTCTCGTCGGTGTCGGGCCAGCACCACCCCGGCGGTGGTGGCGATCTCGATCACAGGGGTGTCCAGACGGCGACGGACATGGACCGTGGCACCGGACATGCCGGGGCCGATGGAGTAGAAGTTGCCACCGAACGCGACCAGGGCTTGGGCCGAGACGACCCGCTCGACGCTGACCGAGACCGGGAAGGGCAGCTGCGGTGGGGTGCGCAGCGGCTCGGTGGCGCCCAGCGCGCCGACGGTGGTCCGGCCGCCGAGCACGACGCGTCGTCGGGTGTCGCCGACCCGGGCGCAGAACTCATCCAGGCTCACCTGTGCCGCGGCGGGAGACACCCCGTCGCCCAGGGTGCGCCACCAGCGTTGCGCCAAGGAGTGGTTGCCCTTCTCCACCACACCCTTGCGGTTGCCGTGCCGGGAGGGACAGATCGCGACGTCGACCCCGTAGTACTTGGCCACGGGTCCGAACGTCGCGGTGATCTTGCCCGAGGCGGGATGACACACCGTGGCCATCCGGTCGAACCGCCACACCTTGGTGCACCCGCCCAGACGACGCACGACACTATCGATGGCCTCGACCAGATGGGGCTGGTCCTCGGACTCGGTCAGCACCGCGCGCCACTTCGAGGAATGAGACAGGGCACCGACGAACAGGTGCGCCATGGTGCCCCACCCCCACGCGGTCGGCGGGTCGGGCAGCTCGAGCCAGTCGAACTGGGTCTCGGCCCCCGACGGGTGGTCGATGATCGAGTGGTCACGACCACCCGAGGACTGGCAGGGTTCGCAGTGCGGGCGCAGCGCCCGTGCCCGCAGGCCCCGGGTGAAGCTCGGATACGAACCCTTGTAGCCCAGCGCGACGACCTCGTCGAACAAGGCCGTGGCCCACACGTGCGGGTCATCGACCAGCCTGATCTTGGTGTACTCGACGAACTCCTCGAACGGATCGGTCGTCGTCCTGGCCCGCTGACCGGGCACTCGTTTGCCGTTGAGGTAGTCGCTGATGGTCTTGCGGTCATGCCCCAGATGCCGGGCGATCGCGCTGATCGTCCAACCCTGGTTACGGAGTGCTGTTGCCTCCACGTCGTTCTCCCATGTGAGCATTGCGGTGGGCTCCTTCGAGCGCTCGAGTGATGTCGTAATCACCAGCGTCGAAGGGGCCCGCTGACGTTGGTGGGACCTACGTCGGCGGGTCGCTCAGGGTGGGGAGTTTCAGTGAGCAGGTCTGGGGAGATTCAGATGAGCGTGATCACCCCTACACGCGTTGGGAGCTGACGCAGGAGCAGGCCGATCAAGTCCGTGCGCGATTCAGGGCTTGAGGCGTGTCCTCACCACAGCAACTGATCCGGAGACAGGGTTGTTGGCGGCGGTAAGACTCAGGTCTCCGCAGGCACGCTCGCTCGTTCGGTCCCGGCAATATCCGGCACATCACGGCCCCACTGGCACAGCCGCAAGTGGTGGAATCGAGGCACGGAACCGTCCTTGCGGTCCTTGTCTTCGGTGCGGTCCGAAGGCGTGGTCAGCTTCGCCGGAAGATGCCGCGGCGTGCCTCCACGATCCCAGCGACAAGCGCGGCCGTCAGGGCAATTACGGCGTAACCAGGGAACGCATAAGCAGCGCCGAAACCTACAGC
>JBBSPA010000172.1:0-3719 GCA_038259225.1 Propionibacteriales bacterium | reverse complement strand
GGTCGCGGCGACCCTGGCTGCCCGCTCCCGTGACGCCGTCGCCGCGACGCGGCGCGTGCTCTCCTCGTCGTACGCCGACTTGGAGACCGTCCTCGCCGCCGAGCGCGACGAGCAGATCACGCTACTGGGCGGCACGGCCTTCGCCGAGGGGCGGTCGGCGTTCCTCGAGCGGCGCACGCCGGACTTTCCGGCCCACGGCGGCTGAGCCCACACCCGCAACGACGGGGCGTCGGCTCGTGCGAGCAGGTGCTGAGGCGTCTCGTCCCTCCAGCAACGAGCTGGACCGACCGCTCAGTCGCTAGCGCTGCGCGATCTGAAGCACCGCGAAGTAAACGCGACGCCTGGCCCGAGCTACAGCCCTCGCGAAACCACCAGAGCAAACCGTCGGCAGCATCAGATGCTGGAAGACCAACCCCACCAAGCCCGACTGCACGTCACAGCGTCGGAACCGAGCGCCGTCGGTGGAGGCCACGTTGCGACGTGAGACTGGTGAGACGTTCGCGACTCCGACGACAACCGAACCAGCCACCTCATCACGCGCCTCCTGCTGTCCGCCGTCCCTGCCGCGACCGGCGCAGGCTCCGAGGTTCCCCATCCCACCGCGGATGACCGAGGCCCTCAGCTTGCGTGCTGCTGAACGACGTTGAGCAGCACGTTGCGATCGGGAGCGCGGACGAAGAAGCGAGTCACGACCCATGCCTCGGTTGTCAGTGGATGCACGATCTCGTACCCACGCTCCTGTGCTTGGCGGTAGGCGGCCTCGGCGTCGTCGACCATGACCGAGACCACGGGGTCCACGGGCGCGGTGGCATCGCTCATCACCTGGAGCGTCGCGCTGGACAGCAGCGACGTGTGGCGGGCCACCCAGCCGAGGTTGAGTTCCTCTTCTACTACACCGAGGTAGTCGCTGGAGAAGCTCCTGGAGGCGGGGAGGGCGGGTACGTGGAGGTCGGCGATGATCTGGGTGACGCGGATGCGCGACGGGGTGGCACGCCCAGCTGGGCCGGTTTCGCCTGAAGTCTGCTCTGGTGCGGCGCCCAGGAGGTGGATCCAGCGCGGATCCTGCTGGCCCGACCGGCGCTCGAGTTCGCACACCAGCGGTTGCGGGCGGCTTGCCATCCGGCGCAGGCACTCCTCGACCTGGTCCCGGTCGGCGAACCCGTGCAACCGCTCGGTGCGGGTTCGCAGCCCACCCGGCGCCTGCACGCCGCGAAGCAGCAGCACCGTGAGCAGCGCCCGCGCGTCGGGCTCGCGCGCGAGATCCTCGTCGAGGATCTGGTGGTTTACCAGTGTCCGGCGCCCAGTGTCGGACCACACGATCGCCAGCAGCCCGCGTTCCTTGAGCGACTTCGCGGTCCGCTCGACGATCTGCTGGTCGAAGTCGGTGACGGGGCCGCGACTGCTCCTCTGGTTCCACGCCGACACCGGTGCGTTCGCGGAGAGGGGATAGGTGCCGGGCACGGTCGTCTGCTTCTCCAGCAGGCTGCCAAGGATGCGCTGGTCAGTCGCATCGAGGACGGGGAGTTCCCTCACGTCCCGAACGTCAAATCTGCCGTGGCACGAGTGCGGGTCGAACAGCGTCCTTTCGCTGCGTACCAGTCATCCTGCGGGACGGTTTCTACCCAGTCGTGCTCGAATGGGGCGGTGGCGAAGTCGGTGACGTGGAGGCAGTACCGCCAATCCGTGGGTGACCGCTCCTCGCTGTTCGGCGATCTGAAAGACATCTGGCCCATCAGTCACGCGCTCTACGTGGGCAGCTATGTCGACCTGGCTCCCTCGACTGCTTTCGAGACCGTCACCTACGTCGACAACGATCCTCGCGCCACCCGATTCTTCGCCGACCCGGACCTCGTCCGGGCCGAGCTGGATGGACGCACCCGCCGCGGTGCAGGTGTCGAGGTGCGATTCCATGCCGCGGACTACTACCAGCCACTGCCAGTGGAGAACGGCAGCGTCGACCTGCTCATCTCACTCTTCACCGGACCGGCATGGGAGCACACCCGCCGCTACCTGCGCCCCGGCGGATGGCTGCTGGCCAACGCCAGCCACGGCGACGCCAGCCTGGCCGCCCTCGACCCGAGCCTTCAACTGGTCGGCGTGGCTCATGAGGATGGCGACCGGTACCGCATCACCACTGACGAGCTCGAGGAGTACCTGATCCCCAAACGCCCCTCCTCAGCCGACTCCGACGCGATCCGAAACAGCGGCCGCGGCATCGCCTACACCCGCTCCGCGTTCGCCTACATCTTCCGCACGCCCTCCTGACCGCCCCACGCCTCCGCAGCGATCCACCTGCGTCACACCCGCGCCTTCGAACTAGTGCCTCCCCCACGGTCATCGAGACTGAGACGTTCTGAACGCCGGCCGAAGTTGCCGACAGTCGCGCTGTGATTGTCCTCCGACTGCCGCGTGGCCAGAGCGGGCCGGGGACGACCAGGGGGGTACTAATCCCCGGACTCAGTACCGCGCCACTCCTCTGAGTGGTGCGGGTGGCGCTCGGCCGACGTTCTGACCACAGGCCCCAGGAACACCGATGCTGACTAGCTCGAACTGACTCCGCAGCCACCGCCCCGGCACTTCAGGTCTCGTGTCCTCGCCGAAGCCGTTGGTTCACGGCCGACCGCTCCGGTTCCTCTGACCCGGTGGATGCGTCGCTGTCGTTCGAGCGGCCGGGGCTCAGCGCTTGAGCACCTCGCGACGGAACATGTACCAGGCGTTGACCTTCAGGCCCGGGGTGGCGACCGCGGCGATCTTGCGGATGAACCGGTCGTCGCCGAGCTGGTCCAGCACCATCTCGGCCAGGTCCTCACGGGTCATGAACGGGCCGTCGATGCGGGTCTCGGCGATCGCGTAACCGGTGCCGGGCTCGTCGGTCAGCCCGGGAGGGCGCACGATCGTCCAGTCCAGATCGCTGGCCGACACCGCCGTCTCCATCTTCTCCATGTCGTCGTAGACGGTCTTGCCGAGGTAGTCGCGCATCAGGGCCTTGGACAGTCGCCCGGCGATCCCGTCGGGCTGGTGCGCGGCGTCCACGCCACCCGAGGTGAGGACGAGCAGGCGCCGCTTGCCTCGACGGGTCATCGAGTCGACTAGGAGGCGGGCGCTGATCGAGTACACCTCGACCGGGTTTCGGGTGAAGGATGCGCCGATGGTGCAGATGACGGCGTCGGTCTCACGACGGCGGCGTCGATGACGCCCTCGTCGGTGGCGTCGCCGGCGATGACGTGCAGCCGTTCGTGGGTGAGCGGGAACGTCTCGGGGTGGCGCGTCAGCGCGTGCACGTGGTGGCCGCGTTCTAGCGCCTTCTGCACGGTCAGCCGCCCGGTGGGCCCGTTCGCCCCGAGGATCAGCAGTCGAGCGTGCCGGGGCTGGTGTGCGTCCCCCGCGGCGACGTGGGGGTCGGATGGCGTCGCAGTCACAGCTGGCTCGTCTCGTTGGTCGTGAGCTCCTCGGCTGGGCTGATTTTGAGTGCCGCGCGCAGGTGCTGCATGTCCAGGTCGGTGATTCTCTTCATGGGAGTCCTCGTTCGATCAGCAGTTGCTTAGGAGGTTAATGGCGCGGGGTCGTGGCTGTGAGACGGAGAGGTCGGGCCGGTCAGGCTGCTTGCTCGCCGCCTCGGCGCCATCGCTGGCGGCCAGGTCGATGGCTGCTCGCTGCCCGACGAGGGCGACCATGCCGCTGGCCAGGACGAGGCCGGACCAGATCAGGCCGAAGGCGGT
>JBBSPA010000171.1:0-3731 GCA_038259225.1 Propionibacteriales bacterium | reverse complement strand
GTCGCTGGCCCACAGACGTATCTGACTTCCCGGCGGTAGTCGCCGAGCCCGCGCCGCGAGGACGAGGAGCAGCTCCCCACAGGCTCGATCACCACCGTCGACGACCTGGAGACCCAGAACAGAACCTGATTCCGGGGTTCGGCGCCCATCCAGGTCCATCGGGGCAGTCTCGCACGAGCGGTGTTCGACGCGGAGCGTGTCAGTAACCGATCGGCTACCGGCACGCTCCGCGTGACCATCGGCTACCGGCACGCTCCGCGTGACCATCGGCTACCGGCACGCTCCGCGTGACCATCGGCTACCGGCACGCTCCGCGTGACCATCGGCTACCGGAATACTCCGCGAACCCAGCACTCACAGAGCGTCGTTCGGAGGGCTCGGCAGATCCCACTTGCCGAACCGGAGGTAGAACGAGAGGAAGGGGTCGGAGATGAAGAGGGTGTCGTCGACATAGGCGAGCGCGGGGTCACTGTTGCCCTTGTTCTGCTCGGCGATGGTCTTCATCTGGCCAAGCGCAAAGGCGACGTTCTGCGTTGAGGGTGCACCCTGGCTCTCGAAGTGCTCGCCGATCGTTCGAGCAAGTCGCTGAGTAACAACCTCGCGGACAGGGCCCGAGCGGGCAATCCCATAGAGGACGGCGCCGTAGATATCAGTCGAGTTGCCGTCCTTCAGTTTGCGAGGCAGCCGTGGTTGACCTTTCGTGCGAGGACCGCGTCGCAGTTGGTCAAAGACACCGGGAACGTAACGAGTCGCGATGTCTCGATAGAAGGTTTGCAAGTTGCTGGGGATGGACACTTCGCGCTGGGCGCCGACGGTTTCGCGAATCTCGTTGCTAAGACAATAGTCAAGGCAGAGTTGTTGCATCAGGAACGGTGCGCCGAGGCTGTTCGATGCGAACTCTCGAGCGAGACGGTCGCCAGGGTCGACCAGATTAAGCGCTGCAAATCCTGACCTTGCGATGTAGATCAGCTCGTCGATCGACCACGGTGTGATCTCTTGCTGCCACAGCCGCCCGAGCATGTCGGTCTCTTCACGCACCACTCGAAACGCGTCGTGCGGCACGGCAATCAGGACGACCGGGGTGTCGGTGATCAGACCCTTGATCGCGCGCACCAGATGGACCTTGAGCTCATCGGGGACGTAGTGGAAGTCGTCGATCACGAGAGGAACTTTCCATGACGCGAGCGCCTCGCGAGCGACCACCGATGCGGGCCGCTGGGCGCTTCTTGTCACCTGCGAGGAGGTGCTGCCGGTGCTACCGAGGTTGCCAGACACACTTGCGACGCCCGGTGCACCAATCGTGGCTGACACCCCCGCGGTCTCGCCGTCGGTAGAGGCAGAGGTCCACGTCACCTGGTCATAGAGGTCGAGGAACTCGATGACGCGTTGCCACAAATCGTCGACCGAAGCGAGATCCCCACCGGGCACCCACAGCGCCTCGTCTCGAGGAAGCACGCGCTCGACGACGACGGTCTTTCCAGACTTGGTCGGGCCGGAGACGGTGAGTGCGGCACCCTGGTTCTCGAGGTAGCGCCGGATCGCACCCTCGACGTCATGGTCGGTGCGGGGGTTGTAGGTGACGTCGGGCATGCGGCCTGGTGTGAAGACGGCGCCGCTGTCGACTACCGGGAGCATCTCTTCGTCCATGGTTTCGATCCTGCCATCCGGCTTCGATCGGCATAGCGATGTTGGTGGAGGTCTAGGCAGGCAGTCTCAGAACCTTCGCAATGAGACCCGCTGTCATCGGCGTAGAGCGATCCTGAATCGGTGCGCGTCGGCCTATTGGCCGACTCGCCCGTCGATGCACTCACGCAGCAGGTCCGCGTGGCCGCAGTGCCGCGCATACTCCTCGATCCAGTGCACCAGGATCTCTCGTACGGCGATGTCGTCCTTACCGACGCGTTCACCGAGGTCCACATGACGGGCCAGCGCGGCGTCGGTTTCGAACTGCTCGCGCGTCAGATCAGCCCAGGCGGCGTCGACCATGTCCTGGTCGGCGACCGCGTCGTCGAAGTCCGCGTCGCGCCCGCCGTAGATCGTAGGCAGCGGCGTGCCGTCGGTGATCCAGTTGCGCCAGTCCCGTTCCGCCTCGGCGAGGCGGCGGACCAGTCCGAGCAGCGACATAGTTGACGGCGGCACGGACCGCCGGGCCATCTGCTCGGCGGTCAGACCGTCGCACTTCATGCGCACGGTCAACCGGTAGGTGGCCAGGTAGTCCGCGAGCGTCGCGAGCTCGCCGTCCGGACTCAGCCCGCCGGCGTTGCGCGGGTCGTCATCCGGGTCGAGCCACATGTCGGAGTAGACCGTGGCCACGGTCCAGCGATCTGGAACGGTCACCGATCGATCATCCCCGCTCGGCACCCGGGCCGCCAGTCACTTCGACCCAGCCTTCGACAGCGCGGTCTTCGCTGTCCGCTGGACGATCGGCATTCGGGACGTTCTCAGCCAGAGCGTGACCGACGAAATGTGGGCGCGCATGAACGGGACTGGCCGCTACCGTTCGACTGTGGCGATCTTCCAGAAGCGCAAGCGCGCTGAGCAAGGGTTCGAGCTCGTCGGCGCACTCCGGCCCCCGGCTGGCTTCGACCAACTGATCACGGTTAGCGCAGGCCCCAGCGGTCCGGTGGCGCTCTGGGCCAAAGCGACGGATCAGGATGACATCCAGGGCCGCTTCGAGGGCCCCGGCGGGGCGACTTTTCCTGAGACGCGAACGTCGTCGCGGCCACGAGTGGCCCTTGCGTCGTACACGTTTGGGTCGCTGGCTCCCGCGCACGTGGCGATCGTCGAAGACCTCCCAGTCGCGCATCCTCTCGTGCAGCCACTGCCGGGCGGCGAGTTCCTCGTCGTGGGCAGCAGGTGCGCTTGGCGTCTCGAAGGCGCGGAGCGGAATGCGCTCATCGTGGATAGCGACGGGAGGATCAAGAGAACGGGAACCCTCGGCGACGGCATCGAACACCTCCTGCTCGACGACGACGGAGAGATCTGGGTCGGCTACTCCGATGAAGGGATCTTCGGGAACTTCGGCTGGAACAGCCCCGGGCCCCAGCCCTTAGGCTCGCCAGGCATCGTCCGATGGTCGCTTCAGTTCGAGAAGGTGTGGTAGTACCAGGCAGTTGATGACTACTGGCTCGCTGACTGCTACGCGCTGAACGTAGACACTGGTCGCGTTTGGGCTTGCCCCTATACGGACTTTCCGATCATGGAGATCGTCTCAGACCGCGCTACTCTCCACCGCACGACTGGCGCAAGTGGCCCGCGCGGTCTTCTCGTGGCAGATGAGAACGTTGCACTGATCGGCGACTACGAGGACGGGGGGTCGCTGCTCCTTGGCTCGCTCGGCGGATTGAGCCCCCTCAAGAAGAGCGAAATAGTCATGCCGGACGGCCGCCCGGTCCCTCCCGGCACGCTCGTCTGCCGCGGAAGCGTCGCCTACTTCTTCTTCGAGACTGACTGGTTCACGTTCGACCTGACACAGGTTCTCTGACCCACTCCGGCCGTTGACCGCCCACCGATCCTGCACTCGCTCCGCGTGACGTCATTGACCGGTGATCGACTCGGCCCTCTTGTCCTGCCAGCGGAGATCACCGAGGGCGGTTCGGCTTGCGACACGGCGCGGCCGCCGTCAGTCGACGGCGCTACAGTCCGCTCACGCTGGGGTGCTGTTGTCGCTGCGCAGGGCGCGGCGTCCGGAGGCGAGGCTGGCGTGCGCGTCTACGACGGAGGCTTGTCTT
>JBBSPA010000170.1:0-3902 GCA_038259225.1 Propionibacteriales bacterium | reverse complement strand
GAGTCTCATGAATACCACGATCAATTCAGGAATCTCAATGAAATCTCACAGATTGATCGTGGTGCCGCATGTACCCGATGAGCAGGAACAACGGCCAGAACAGGAACTCAGGGGCTCAACGAACCCACGGCATTAGGGACACCGTGAGCCGGCGTGACGAGCGAGGGTCTGCCGCCGTCGAGGCGGTGATCGGCGTGCCTGCCTTCGCTCTCTTCGTCGGGCTGATCATCTTCGGCGGGCGCACTGCCATGACTCACGGAGCTGTCGAGTCCGCCGCCGCCGACGGCGCGCGCACTGCCTCGATCGCACGAACGAGTCAGGAGGCCCGCTCGGGCGCCGACGAAGCAGCGCGGGCCAGCCTGGCGAACCAAGGCATCGACTGCATCACCGTCGAGGTCTCCATCGACTCGTCCGACTTCGCGAGGCCCGTCGGATCCCCCGGGTCTGTCGAGGTCACCGTCTCTTGTCGCCTCAACCTCGGAGACTTGGCCGTCCCCGGGGTGCCTGGATCGCGGACCGTTACGGCCACGGTCACCTCGCCGCTTGACTCGTATCGGGAGCGGTCGTGACCCGCTGCACGCGTGACGAGCGCGGGTCCATCAGCGTCTGGCTGGCCACCGCGAGTTTCGTGATGATCATGCTCGTCGGTCTTGCCGTCGACCTCGGCGGTCAGGTGCATGCTCAGCAGCGAGCCCACGACATCGCCGCGCAAGCGGCTCGGGCAGGCGGCCAGCGCATCGAGGCAGCCGCCGCGATTGAGGGCCGCTCGGTCGACGTCGATCTGGCGGCCGCCCGGACGGCCGCCAAGGAGTACCTCGCGGCTGCTCACGTCGAGGGAACCGTCGTGATCACTGGCGGCGACACCGTCACGGTGACAGTGACCGACCACTACGACCCCCAGTTCCTCGGGGCCATCGGCATTTCGGACCTGACCGTCACCGGCGAGGCATCCGCTCGGGTTGTACGAACCATTGGAGGCACGGAGCAATGACGACACTCGGCCAACGGATCCGCGGGCTATTCGCCTGCCTTGCCCTGCTCGGGCTGGTCGCAGCGTTCCCGGCCGTCCTCATCGCAATCGGCTTCGCCCCGTGGGACGCGGACTTCGCCGAACTCCGGCGAATGCTCACCCGACCAGATGACGGGAGCCTCGCGTTCGCGGCCTTTGCAGCCGTTGGCTGGGGCGCGTGGGTCGTCGTGACTGCATCGGTGCTTCTTGCAGCCGTCTCGGAGGTCCGCCAAGCGCCGGCGCCCGCGCTGCCCGGACTCGCGATGCCCCAGCATTTCGCAGCACAGTTGGTGGGCGCCGCCGCCCTGCTCTTCGTGGCCGCCCCGACCATGGTCGCCGCTTTCCCGAGTCCGCCTGCGCACTCCGTCGCCACGGTTGCGCCTGAACCGCCGACATCGATGGGCGCCGTGGCGGTCGCGCCCGTGTCAGCGCCGCGCGCATCTGACGAAACCAAGATGACCGCGGAGAAGCCACATACGGGCGAGTACACCGTCGCCCGAGGCGACAGTTTGTGGCGGATCGCCGAGCGTGTGCTCGGGGACGGCGCTCGCTTCACCGAACTCGTCGATCTCAACGCCGACGTACTGGACGGGCGCCCTGACTTCATCACGCCGGGAACCGTTCTTCGCGTGCCGATCGTCGAGTCGAGTAGATCCGAGACCGTCGTGGTTGAGCCGGGCGACACGTTGTCGGAGATCGCCGAGCAGGAACTCGGAGACGGCACTCGGTATCGGGAGATCTTCGAGGCATCGCGCGCTACCGAGCAGCCCGACGGCGCCCACTTGAGGGATCCCGATCTGATTCGCCCGGGCTGGGAGTTGACGATTCCGCATGGGTCCGAGCCGGCTCAGCCTCACGTCGACGATGCCACGGACGCGACCCCTCCAACCACAGAGCCGCCTCTTGCTGAGGGACCCGAGGTCGAAGTCCCGACACCTCAGGCTCAGCCGACACAGCCCGCGGCCGAGCGTGCCCAGCCCGGCGCCGATGCGGACGAACCGGCGGCCGACGGCGCGCCCGCCTGGCTGCTGCCGGGTGTGGCTGGCGGGCTCCTCGCAGGTGCCGTTCTTATGGCCGTGCGCGCACATCGCCGCACTCAACTCCGTTACCGCCGACCGGGTCAGACGCTTGCCCCAAGTCCTCCCGAGCTGATCAAGATCGAGAAGACGGCGACAGCACACGGCGACCGATCGGCATACGACATCGAACGGCTCGACGCCGCGCTCAACCACATCGCCGCTCGGTCGCGCGGCGTGGACATGCCACTCCCAGCTCTGACGTCCGTTTCGCTATCTCGTGGAGTCGCAACGTTCCAATTCGCAGAAAGCGTGGAACTCGCCGCGCCGTGGAAGGGCGAGGCACAGCACTGGCAGGTCGAACTCGGCACAGTCGAAGTCGACGACGACGTGCTGTCGCCGTACCCCATGCTCGTCAGCGTCGGTCGCGACCACAGCGGAGCGCTGTGGTTGGTGAACCTCGAGCCGCTGGGCTCCATCGCTCTCACCGGCGACGACGAACACGCTCTGGCGTTCGCTCGGCACGCGGCCGCCGAACTGGCCCTGAACCCGTGGTCGGTACTCGTGCAGACCGACACCTTCGGCATCGGCGAAGAGTTGGGCGACCTCGACACCCTGCGGCTGCGCACCCACGATCCCGACGACGCTGCCGTCGACTCGGTGACGGCTGAGATTCAGACTGCGAGCCGACGGGAGGGCGACGAGCCCGATCCGTGGCAGGTGGTCATCGCCGCCAACGTCGACCTGGCCTCTGTCATTGACGCCACTCGCGCGCAGTCGGTCGGGCGATTCGGGGTTGCGGTCGTCACCGTGGCCGCGGCTGAACCGGAGGGTGCGGCTGTCTTCGAATTCACCCCTGCGGGACGCCTCACGACGCCGACCATCGGGATCGATGTTGCCGCTGCTGGGCTGACGGCCGAGGAAGCCACGCTCTGCGCCGCCATCGTCGACGTCACGCGAGTGACGCCGACCACCGACATCCCGAACTTCGCGCAAGCCGCCGACGGCTGGCGGTCGGTCGCCGATCAGGCCGGAGCACTGCGCACCGAGTTCACGCGGCCGCGTCTGGTCGGCGCAGCCGACTCCTCGTCACTGCTGCCGGAGCAGAACGATGCCTACGTGGACGTAGCGGCGGCGACGGAGGAGGACATCAACGAGCTTGCGCCCAGCGCTATCAATGAAGTCGCTGAGGCTCTCGCTGACCTCGACCCAACGCTGGACAAAGACGTCGCGGTATGGCTTGACGAGGACTCACGCCTGCCCCGGCTTGCCCTCCTCGGCCCGGTTCGGGTCACGGCCCACGGCAAGCTGGTCGAGCAGATCGTCAAGCGTCGTCCGTACTACTCCGAACTGCTTGCCTTCGTGGCTCTCCACCCCGAGGGGGTGATGTCGCGAACGATCGCCGAGGCATTCCACATCGGCCAACCTCGCGCCCGAACGGACGTCGGCCACCTGCGCGAGTGGCTCGGGAAGGATCCACGTACCGGCGAGTGGCACATCCCGAAGCAAGGCGACCACCCGGAGGCGGAATGGCACGGGTATCAGGTCGACGACCTGCTCGTCGACGTCGACCTGTTTCGGCGCCTTCGTGCGCGGGGGCAAGCCCGCGGCGCAGACGGGATCGCTGATCTCGTCCAGGCGCTGCACCTCGTCAGCGGCAAGCCGTTCGATCAGTTGCGCGACCAGGGCTGGAGCTGGCTTCTCGACGGGGATCGCCTCCAGGACCTGATCCCCTGCGCCGTCGTCGACACAGCCCACATTGTTGTTCTCGACGCCCTCCAGCGCGGTGACCTCAGCCTCGCCCGCGAGTCAGCGGAAATCGCGTGCACAGCCGCGCCGTACGACGAAGTCAGCCGGCTGGATCTCGCCAAGGTGCT
>JBBSPA010000169.1:0-3948 GCA_038259225.1 Propionibacteriales bacterium | reverse complement strand
GGTCGCTCACTGGTCGCTCACTGGTCGCTCACTGGTCGGTCACTGGTCGCTCACACAGCAAGGTTAGGCGTAGGTCCTAGCCTGGCTGCGTGACGATCCATCCGGACCACCCGTTTCAGGCCCCCGTGACGCAGCGCGACCCGGTACGCCGGTGGCGTGGCAGGCTCGGTGGGACGGTGTCGCTGTGGACCAGCGGAAGCGGGTCGGGGCCGACCGGGCGGGCCGGTCTCACGGTGTCGTCGATGGTCGTCGCGGCCGGCGCGCCGGGTCATGTGCTCGCGCTGCTCGACCCGGACTCGTCGTTGGCCGAGCGGCTGATCGAGACGCGCACCGGCGTCGTACACCTGCTGGAGTGGAAGCATCGTGACCTCGCCGACGCGTTCGCCGGAGTGGCCCCGGCCCCGGGCGGGGTCTTCACCCTGGGTGAGTGGTCCGACACCGCCTGGGGGCCACGTCTCGTGGACGCGTCGAGCTGGGCCGGGGTCCGGCTGGTCGACGCTGCACCGGTCGAGGTGGGCTGGTCGATCCTGGTGGACGCTGTGATCGAACACCTCGACGTTGGCGAGGAGCACCAGCCTCTGGTGCATCGCCGCGGTCGCTACCAACGTCCGCAATGACCACTTGTCGGGGTGCGCCGCGCTGCGTACCCGTCACTGGACCCTGACAGGTCAGAGGGAGAATGGCGGTCATGACGATGGACTGGTACGGCGCAAGCTTGACTGCGATGGACGGCGGCTACAGCGGCGAGACCTTCCTGGTCGGCGAAGACCCGGCCGACCAGGTCGTGCTGCGGATCTACCGACGTAACCCCGAGCGGGCCCAGGTCGACGCCGCCCTGCTGCGGCTGCTGCGCGGCATCGTTCCGGTCCCGGAGCTGATCGACGTCCGTGCCCCCGACGGGGAGGCACCCGCCCTGCTGGTGACCGGCCGGATGGACGGTGTCCCGCTCGACCGGGTCCTCAGAGATCAGCCTGCCGGCCTGGACTGGGAGGAGCTCGGACTCCACGTCGGATTCATCTTGGCGCGGTTGTCCGGCGTCCCGTTCCTCTATCCCGGCGAGCTCCGGGGTCCGGATCTCCAGCTGTCGCGCGACGGCCTGCCCGACGACCTGCTCGGCTTCGCCCGCGAGCGGCGTGACACCGCCCGTCTGGCGGCCTGGCGGGAAAGCGACTACGACAAACTGGTGGAGCTGATCGACCACGCCGAGGAGGTGAGCGAGCGGGCGCGTGCGGAGGACGGCGGTCGCACGGTGCTCGTGCACAGCGACTTCAACCCCAAGAACATCCTCGTCGACCCGGAGCAGTCGGAGGTGGTCGGACTGCTGGACTGGGAGTTCGCGCACGCCGGGTCGCCGTACGCCGACTACGGAAACCTCAGCCGGTTCGAGCGCGGCGACGAGCTGGCCGGCTCGGCGATCGAGGCCTTCGCCAACTTTGCGCCCTCGGTCCGGGACATCGAGTCGCGCGGGCGGGCGGCCGACCTGTGGGCGCTGGTCGAGCTCGCCGGGCGGGTCGAGTCCAACCCCGTCTGCGAGCTGGCGACGACGCTGCTGCTGGAGCAGGCGCGGTCAGGCAATCTGAGCGCCTGGCCGTGGGACACGGCTCGCGTTGACCCGAAACAACCCAGCCGCGTACCCTAGATGGTGCGCTTCAGGCCTGCATGACCTCAGACGGAGCAGGCCGTGCTCGTACTCTCCTTGTTCCGGTCCGTGACTGACCTGGAATCTCCTCGGTGGGACGCGATCCACGGGCCTCGGGCGCGCACGCACGACATCTATCCACCCGACGGAGTTCCTCCTACATGACGAGCAGCATCCAAGCACCTCCCGCCAGCACCGAGACACCGCAGGTCGCGGTCAACGACATCGGAACGGCGGACGACTTCCTCGCGGCGATCGACGCCACCATCAAGTACTTCAACGACGGCGACATCGTCGACGGCACGATCGTCAAGGTCGACCGCGACGAGGTCCTTCTCGACATCGGCTACAAGACCGAAGGTGTCATCCCCTCCCGCGAGCTGTCGATCAAGCACGACGTCGACCCCGGCGACGTGGTCGCCGTCGGCGACAAGGTCGAGGCCCTGGTTCTCCAGAAGGAGGACAAGGAAGGCCGCCTCATCCTGTCCAAGAAGCGGGCTCAGTACGAGCGCGCCTGGGGCACCATCGAGAAGGTCAAAGAAGAGGACGGCGTCGTCACCGGCACCGTCATCGAGGTCGTCAAGGGCGGCCTCATCCTCGACATCGGCCTGCGCGGCTTCCTGCCCGCCTCGCTGGTGGAGATGCGTCGCGTCCGCGATCTGCAGCCCTACGTCGGCCAGGATCTCGAAGCCAAGATCATCGAGCTCGACAAGAACCGCAACAACGTGGTGCTGTCTCGCCGCGCGTGGCTCGAGCAGACCCAGAGCGAGGTTCGCCAGAACTTCCTCACCCAGCTGCAGAAGGGCCAGATCCGCAAGGGCGTCGTGTCCTCCATCGTCAACTTCGGCGCGTTCGTCGATCTGGGCGGGGTCGACGGTCTCGTGCACGTCTCCGAGCTGTCCTGGAAGCACATCGATCACCCCTCCGAGGTCGTCGAGGTGGGCACCGAGGTCACCGTCGAGGTGCTCGACGTCGACATGGACCGCGAGCGCGTGTCGCTCTCGCTCAAGGCGACCCAGGAAGATCCGTGGCAGGCGTTCGCGCGGCTGCACCAGATCGGTCAGATCGTGCCGGGCAAGGTCACCAAGCTGGTTCCCTTCGGCGCGTTCGTGCGCGTCGAGGAGGGCATCGAGGGCCTGGTGCACGTCTCCGAGCTGGCCGAGCGCCACGTGGAGATCCCCGAGCAGGTCGTCCAGGTCAACGAAGAGACGATGGTCAAGATCATCGACATCGATCTCGAGCGTCGCCGGATCTCGCTGTCGCTGAAGCAGGCCAACGAGGGCCTCGACGTCACCGCCGAGGACTTCGATCCCACGCTGTACGGCATGGCGGCCAGCTACGACGACGCGGGCAACTACCTCTACCCCGAGGGCTTCGATCCAGAGACCAACGACTGGAAGGAAGGCTTCGACGAGCAGCGGGCGGCGTGGGAGAAGCAGTACGCCGAGGCGCAGACTCGATGGGAAGCCCACAAGAAGCAGGTGGAGGACGCGGAGAACGCCGACACCACCGCTGCCACCCAAGCGCAGACGGCCTACTCGTCTTCCGCACCGGATGCTCCGAGCAGCAACGGCAGCACGAGCAGCAGCAACGACGAAGGATCCAAGCCCTCCCCGGCTCAAGATCCCGAGGGCTCGCTGGCCTCGGACGAGGCGCTGCAGGCGCTGCGTCAGAAGCTCACCGGCGGCTGATCTGGACACACGCTAACGACGAAGGGCTCTCCCACCTGGGAGGCCCCTTCGTGCTTTCCGGGGCTACGGTGTGCTCATGACAGGCATCGAGAAGACCCGGCTCGTGGGGCTCACCGGCGGCATCGGCTCGGGCAAGAGCGCGGTCGCGGAGCTGCTTGCCGCCAAGGGTGCGGTCATCGTGGATTCGGACGTGATCGCCCGCGAGGTCGTGGAGCCGGGGACGCCGGGGCTGGCCGCGATCATGGACCGGTTCGGCGATCGGGTGCTCGACGACGGGGGACGGCTGAACCGCAAGGCTCTCGGCGCGGTGGTGTTCGCCGACGCCGGGGCGCGCCGCGATCTGGAGGCGATCGTCCACCCCGCCGTCCGGAAGCGGGCCGCCGAGCTGACCGAGCGTGCGCCCGAGGGGTCGGTCGTGGTCCAGGTGATCCCCCTGCTCGTGGAGACCGGTCAACAGGACCGCTTCGATCACGTCATCGTCGTCGACCTGAGCGAGGAGACCCAGCGGCGACGCATCACCGAGCGCGACGGCCCAGAGCAGGCCGAGGCCCGCGTCGCCGCCCAGGCCGCCCGCTCCGACCGGCTCGCCATCGCCGACACGGTGATCGACAACGACGG
>JBBSPA010000168.1:0-4013 GCA_038259225.1 Propionibacteriales bacterium | reverse complement strand
TGTCCTGGGAACAAGATCAACGCCCCGAAGCAGCGCAACCAGCGTGGCTACATGCTGGCGATCAACCGTTCTACCCGCTCGTCGGTGGCCGCGAAGGGGTCCTTGCACAGGACCGTCCGCTGGGCCTGGTCGTTGAGCTTGAGGTGCACCCAGTCGACGGTGAAGTCGCGGCGACGCTCCTGAGCCTTGCGGATGAACTCGCCGCGCAGCCGGGCCCGGGTGGTCTGCGGCGGCACCGACTTCGCCTCGAAGATCGCCAGGTCCGACGTCACCCGAGCGACGGCTCCGCGCTTCTCCAGCAGGTAGTACAGGCCACGTTGCCGGTGGATGTCGTGGTAGGCCAGGTCGAGCTGGGCCACCCTCGCTGACGAGAGCCCGAGGCCGTGCTGCGCGCGGTACCGCTCGATCAACCGATACTTGATCACCCAGTCGATCTCGCGCTCGACCAGACTCAGGTCGTCGGACTCCACCGCCTTGAGGCTGCGTTCCCACAGGTCGAGGGCAGCATCGATCGTGGGGGTGTGCAGCTCGCGCCGGTCCACGAAGTCGACGGCCTTGCTGAGGTACTCGTTCTGGATGTCCAGGGCGGAGGCATCCCGTCCGTTGGCGAGGCGGACCTTGCGCTGGCCGGTCATGTCGTGGGAGATCTCGCGGATCGCCCGGATCGGGTTCTCCATCGTCATGTCCCGCATCACGACGCCGGCCTCGATCATCCTCAGCACCAGGTCGGTCGTGGCGACCTTGAGCATCGTGGTCGTCTCGCTCATGTTGGAATCGCCGACGATGACGTGCAGGCGACGGAACCGCTCGGCGTCAGCGTGCGGCTCGTCCCGGGTGTTGATGATCGGCCGAGACCGCGTGGTGGCGCTGGAGACGCCTTCCCAGATGTGCTCGGCCCGCTGGCTGACCGAATAGATCGCTCCGCGGGGGGTCTGCAGCACCTTGCCGGCACCGCAGATGATCTGCCGGCTGACCAGGAACGGGATCAAGATGTCGGCCAGCCGGGCGAACTCACCGTGCCGGCCTACCAAGTAGTTCTCGTGGCAGCCGTAGGAGTTGCCTGCCGAGTCGGTGTTGTTCTTGAAGAGGTAGACGTCCCCGGCGATCCCCTCCTCACGAAGCCGCCGCTCGGCGTCGACCAGCAACCCCTCCAGGACGCGCTCCCCCGCCTTGTCGTGCGTGACCAGGTCGGTGATGGCGTCACACTCGGGAGTGGCGTACTCCGGGTGGCTCCCGACGTCGAGATACAGCCGGGCGCCGTTGCGCAGGAAGACGTTGCTGGACCGGCCCCAGGACACCACTCGGCGAAAGAGGTAGCGGGCGACCTCGTCCGGCGAGAGACGCCGTGCCCCTTTGAAGGTGCACGTGACGCCGTACTCGTTCTCGATCCCGAAGATCCGCCGGTCCACGCCCTTCACCCTACGTGAGAACCCTCGACGTCAGAGGAGTCCGGCGTGGTCCAGGCCCAGGTAGGTGAGGTCGCTGGTCGTCATCTGGCCGGCCTTGAGCGCGGCCCGGACCTCGTGCACGGCGAGCACCACCGGCTCACAGTCCTCGTAGTCGTCGAGATTCTGTACGCCGTCCGGCACACAATCACGCGCGATCACGATGTGCCGCTGCCCAAGGGCCGACGTGGTCTGGAGCGAGGCGACCCGCTCGAGGTCGTGGCTGACGTAGCCGGTCTCCTCCGTGAGCTCGCGCGCTGCTGCCTGCTCCGGAGTCTCGCCGGGATCGACGAGCCCGCCCGGCAGGCTCAGCACGACGCGGTCCGGACCGGGCCGGAACTGGCGCACGCACACCAGCCGCTGGTCGGCCGTCAGCGCGAGCACCCCGACTGCATGACCGCCCCCGAACATCTCCCACTCCGCGATCCGTCCGTCCGGCAGCCGATAGGTACGCCGGCTGACGCGGATCCAGCCCTCGTGGATGACGCGGTCGTCGCCGACAACCTCCCAGCGGCGTTGCTCGTCGCTCGGCGTCGGGTCAGCCATGCCTGGACGGCGAGTCCGGGTCGTCCGGGAGGTCGCCGATGCTGTCGGCGGGGTCAGCCGCGTCGGGGGTCTCGGCCGTGCCCGCACTGTCGCCGCCGTCGTTGGTCTCGGTCGGCGGCTGCTCCGCGGCAGGTGTGTCGCGAGGCGGCTCGGCGCCCGGCTCGTCGGCCGAAGGCTCCCCCGCGGCGTCGGCCTCGCTTGCCGTGCGGGCGAACAGGTCGGCCAGCCGGGGCCCGACGATTCGCCGGAACTTGCGGGGCTGGCTGCGGGTCCGGTCGAGGACGGCGACCTCCAGCCTTTCCTGGTTGACCTCACGGGTGCTGTTGGCGCCTTCGTGCCCGAGCGCGTCGACAGCCAGACGCAGCGCGGCGGCCTGGTCGAGACCCTCGGTGTAGTGCGCGGTGAGGTATTCCTGAACAGACTCCACGGATCCGCCCATCACGGCGAACCCCTGGACGTCGGCCACCGAGCCGTCGTACGTCAGCCGGTAGATCTGGTCGTCGTCGGCGCTGTCCCCGACCTCGGCGACGAAGATCTCGACCTCGTACGGCTTCTCCCCGCCGGCGGAGAAGATGGTGCCCAGCGTCTGCGCATAGGCGTTGGCGAGCCCGCGACCGGTCACGTCCCGGCGGTCGTAGGAGTAGCCGCGCATGTCAGCAAGACGTACTCCGGCGATCCGGAGGTTCTCGAACTCGTTGTAGCGACCAACCGCGGCAAACGCCAGCCGGTCGTAGAGCTCTGACACCTTGTGCAGCGACGGCGAGGTGTTCTCCGAGGCGAAGAGCAGACCGTCGTCGTACTGCAGCACCACCAGGCTGCGTCCGCGCGCGATGCCCTTGCGCGCGAAGTCGGCGCGGTCCTTCATCAGCTGCTCAGGCGAAACGTAGAACGGCATACTCATGCTGCGGACCCTGTCCTCGTCATCGACGTCATGCTCGTCGTCCCGGTCATCGCTGCGCTCATGTCAACGGGGCGGTCGGTCCGTCGGGGCTCTGCATCCGGGCGGCCACGACCTCGTCGGCGACCTCGGCGACCTCGGCGTCTGCGAGCTTGCTGAAACCGTCCTCGGTCACCATCGTGACCACGGGGAAGATCCGACGTGCCAGGTCGGGGCCGCCCGTCGCGGAGTCGTCGTCAGCGGCGTCGTACAGCGCCTGGACCACGGCTGTGACGCAGTCACGTGCCTCCAGACCGTCACGGTAAAGCTTCTTCAGCGAGCCTCGCGCGAAGACCGACCCGGACCCGACCGAGTGGAAGGCCTGCTCCTCGTAACGACCACCGGTGGCGTCGTAGGAGAAGATCCGGCCGAGACCGGCGTGGATGTCGTAGCCGGCGAACAGCGGCACGACGGCCAACCCCTGCATCGCCATACCCAGGTTGCTTCGGATCAGCGCCGCCAGTCGGTTGGCCTTACCGTCGAGAGAGAGCGTGGTGCCCTCGATCTTTTCGTAGTGCTCGAGCTCGACCTGGAAGAGCCGGACCAGCTCGACCGCGATCCCGGCGGCTCCGGCGATGCCGACACAGGAGAACTCGTCGGCCGGGAACACCTTCTGGATGTCGCGCTGGGCGATGATGTTGCCCATCGTGGCGCGGCGGTCACCGGCCATCACCACGCCGCCGGTGAACGTCGCCGCGACGATCGTGGTCCCGTGCGGGGTCTCCGGCATCGTGCCGCCTACCGGGGTACGTCGGCCGGGCAGCATCTCTGGAGCCTGCGCTGACAGGAAGTCGGCGAACGACGAGCTGCCCGGGGTGAGATAGGCGCGTGGAAGTCGTGACTCGCTCGAGGCGCTCAAGGCGTCACTGCCCGCCCTTCTGGACGAACCCACGCACGAACTCCTCGGCGTTGGACTCCAGCACTTCGTCGATGTCGTCCAGGATCGCGTCGACGTCGTCGTCGAGCTTGTCCTTGCGCTCGGTCGCGGCTTCGTTCGGCGCAGCCTCCGGAGGTGCGTCGTCCTCAGAGGACTTGCGCGTGGTGCGGTGCTGCTGGCCACCTTCGCGTGCCATCGTCCACCTCCT
>JBBSPA010000167.1:0-4063 GCA_038259225.1 Propionibacteriales bacterium | reverse complement strand
GTCCCACTCCCCGGCCGGCCACACCGCCGTTCGACGGGTCCGCCGGTCGCTCCCGCTCGTGACCCGGCGCGGCCAGAGATCAGCTCGTCAGGAAGCGGCCTCCGACCGCACGGACCAGGCCACGCGGGGCGCCGATAGCGAGATACCGCGACGAGGGGTTGGCGCCGAACTCGACCGTGACGCACGCACCCTTGTGGTTGGCGTTGAACCACTGGGTCAGCGTGCCGTGACAGACACCCCCGCAGTCGAAGTCCCTGATCGGCAGCCGCATCTGACGCGACAGTCGCCGCGCCAACGGACGGTCCTTGGCGTCGTACACGTCGATTCCGTGCAGTGGCGAGTGCATCGTGACGACGTAGTCAGGATCGACCCGGTTCAGGAAGCGCATCAGCGCCCGGGTCTCCGGCTCCGAGCGCGGTCGCGGACCGGAGTTGTAGTTGCCGTACAGGCGCTTCCACTTGGTCGGGAAGTTGCGGTTCAGATCGACGCCGTGCGCGTTGCGGCGATGGCCTGACAGGACACCGTCGGGATTGTCGCGTCGGATCGCCCAGAGGTGGATGCCGCGGATCGGTTTGCCGCCGATCAAGGCGCTGATGACGGCCGAGCCGCCGGTCTCGTTGCCGTGCATGGCACCGATGACGACCACGGTGCGAGACGCCTTGCGGCTACCCATCTCGTAGGCCCGGATCGCGTGACCGCGCACTGAGTGGCCGATGGTGCGCTGTGACCGCACAGTCGGCGTGTCGGTGCCGGCTGAGGACAGAGCGGCCGCCGTCGCCGAAAGGGAGGCTGGGTCGGCGTACGACGACGAAGAACTGCCGGCTGCCACGAGTCCGGCGGCGAGCATGCCGGCCAAACCGAAGCGGGCGAAGGTGGCGGGATGGCGGGGCGACCGGGTCATGCGCGGATCCTCTCGCGGGCCGAGCAGTCGACGAGGTGGTCGTTGACCAGCCCGGCCGCCTGCATCAGGGCGTAGGCGGTGGTTGGACCGACGAAGCGGAAGCCATGCCGCTTGAGCTCCTTGGCGAGGGCTCTCGACTCGTCGGTCTGTGCGGGTACGTCGGCCAGCGTGACAGGTGCCGGGCCTGGATCCGGGGCGAAACGCCAGACGAGATCCGTCAGTGGTTCGTCGAGAGCAGCGGCGGCGCGCGCGTTGGACATGGCGGCGTCGATCTTGCCGCGGTGGCGGACGATCCCGGCATCGAGGAGCAGTCGGTCACGGTCGCCTTCGTCGTACGCCGCGACGGACGCGATGTCGAAGTCGGCGAACGCCTTGCGGAAGTTCTCGCGCTTGCGAAGGATCGTCAGCCAGGACAGGCCGGACTGGAATCCCTCGAGGGTGACACGTTCGTACAGCCCGTTGTCCGTGCGGATCGGCTGACCCCACTCGACGTCGTGGTAGGCGACGTAGTCAGGACTGGACAGCCCCCACGGGCAGCGCAGCAGGCCGTCCTCACCCGCGACCAACCCGTTGTGCATCGAGGCGCCTCAACTGGTGGCGCTACGCGAACGCCTGCCGGGTTCGCCGTCCACGTCGTCGCCTGACGTGCCCGAAACGCGGCTGTCCTTGTCGGCGTCGTCGGTCTCCAAAGCCTCGGCAGTGTCACCGTGGGCGACGTCGTCCCAGGGGTAGCCCACCTCGGGCGGGGTATGGCTCGGCTCGACGTCGGAGGCCCCGACTGTTGGCGCGGAGTCGTCGGCTGAGGTTGGCGCGCCGGCCCGCTCGGAGGACTGAGGAGGCTGGGCGGACTCGGAGGTTTCGGCGGTTTCGGCTGCTTCGGAGGTTTCGGCGGTTTCGGCTGCTTCGGTGAACTGCTCGCGGGCAATCAGGTCGGCGGCCAGTCGATCGATCAGGGCATCGACCTCGTCCATCCGGTAGCCCCGCAACGCGCTGGTGAAGCGCACCTTTTGGAGGTCGTCCGCGGTCAGGGCACGGCCAGCCGGGATGGCCCGATCCGGACGGTCCTCGTAGGCCCCGGCCATCGAGTTGTCGCGACCCGCTGCCACCACGGCGACCGCGCCGATGACCAGCACGAGAACGACCACCCAGAACCAGATCACGGCACCGATCGTGCCACGCTTGGCTGTCGCGGACCGGCATTGGGTCTCGGACGAGGCGGCGCGAGCCCAGGAAGGAGGTGACTGCTGATGCGGTTGGGGACCAAGGACTTCGGCGACGACGCACACGTCGTGATGGCGATCGTGAATCGGACGCCGGACTCCTTCTACGACAACGGCAGCACCTACGACGAGGCGGCTGCGCTCGACCGGGTCGCGAGCGTGCTCGACGAAGGTGCCGAGATCGTCGACATCGGTGGGGTCAAGGCGGGATACGGGCCGGACGTCGACGTGACCGAGGAGCTGCGACGGACGGCGAAGTTCGTGGAACGCGTGCGAACGGCGTACCCGGACCTGGTGATCAGCGTCGACACCTGGCGCGCCGAGGTTGCCCGCGAGCTGTGTCAGCGCGGCGCGGACCTGCTCAACGACACCTGGGCCGGGGCTGACCCGCGCGTGGTGGAAGTGGCCGCGGAGTTCGGCGTCGGGCTGGTCTGCAGCCACACCGGCGGGCTCGGGCCACGCACCGATCCGCACCGGGTGGAGTACGACGACGTGGTGGCCGACGTGATCTCCAGCGTGACCGACCTGGCCGAGCGAGCCGTGTCGCTGGGCGTACGCCGCGAGTCGGTGCTGATCGATCCGACGCACGACTTCGGCAAGAACACGTTTCACTCGCTGGAGCTGACCCGTCGTCTCGACGAGCTGGTCGCCACCGGGTGGCCGGTATTGGTCGCGCTGTCCAACAAGGATTTCGTCGGCGAGACTCTCGACCTACCGACCGACGAGCGGCTCATCGGTACGCTGGCCGTCACCGCGGTCTCTGCCTGGCACGGCGCCCGGGTGTTCCGTGCTCATCAAGTGGCCGAGACGCGCCAGGTCCTCGACATGGTGGCCTCGATCCGCGGAGCCCGCCCTCCGTCCCACACCACCCGCGGCCTCACCTGACCTCCCCCCTGTTGAGTGCGCACTTGGTGCAGGTCGAGTGCGCACCTGGTCAAGGTTGAGTGCGCACTTGGTGCAGGTCGAGTGCGCACGTGGTCAAGGTTGAGTGCGCACGTGGTGGTGGAGGTTCAGTGCGCACGTGGTGCAGGTCGAGTGCGCAGGTGCTGGGCGTTCAGTGCGCACGTGGTGCAGGTCGAGTGCGCAGGTGCTGGGCGTTCAGCGGGTAATGGGGGCAGCCGTCCCGTTGGTCAGGCGGAGCAAGTCCATGGGAGCCAGCTCCACATCGACGCCTCGTCGGCCGGCCGAGACCGCGATGGTGTCGTACGACAGGGCGGACTCATCCAGCACGACCTCCAACGGCGTACGACCGCCCAAGGGTGAAATGCCGCCGACGACTGACCCGGCGAGGCGCTCGGCCACGTCAGGCGCGGTCATCGCGGCCTGCTTCTCCCCCAACGCTCGAGCCAATGCCTTGAGATCGAGCTGACGCGACACCGGTACGACGCCGAGTACGTGTCGCCGCCCGGTGAAGACCATCAGGGTCTTGAAGACGCGGTCGGGTTCGAGGCCGAGGGCCTCAGCAGCCTCGATGCCGTATCCGACAGAATCGCTGGTGGCTGCGTCGTGGTCGAAGCTGCGTACGACGTGCTCGATCCCTGCCTCCACGAGCCGGACCAGCCCGGGAGTACCGGCCACGGTGCGGGCAGGCCTTCTCTTCGCCACCGGGGCATCCTCGCATCCTGCCGTTGGCTCGACACCCTCGACGCCAGGCGCGACTTCCTGCGCACTCAACCTTGACCAGGTGCGCACTCAACGGGAGGGGCGGGTCGGGGTCAGTCTGGGCGGTGCGGTGCGATCGAGGGTTGACCGCCGGGCCCGCTGGTGGCTGCGCGTTCGGCCCGGGCCTGCACCATGATGTCGACGGCCTCGTCCACGGAGTCCGTGACCTGAAGCAGGGCGAGGTCCTTGTCGCTGACCTTTCCGCCGCCCAGCACCGTTCGTTGGATCCAATCGACCAAGCCGCCCCAGTACTCGGTCCCGAGCAGCACGATCGGGAACG
>JBBSPA010000166.1:0-4295 GCA_038259225.1 Propionibacteriales bacterium | reverse complement strand
GTGGCCGCGTGACGAGAGGAAGGCCCGCCCAGGACGTCGAGCAGGGTCACGCTGGTCCAACAACCCAAGGTCAGGTCGGTGAGAACAGGATGGAGAGAGTGCCCCAGCACATCACTGTGCAGCGGGCTGCGTCGCGCCCACTGCAGCACCGGGCCGTAGAGGAACTTCTGCGCGTCAGCGACCCGTTCGGAGACAGAACTCTCAGCGACGGCCCGGGCAGCACGGCGTGGCAGTGACATCCTGACCATCCCTGTGAGGATACGCCGCCCGAAGCGACTCCGCGCTTTTTCGCGCATCAAAACGTCGTCAGGCACCGGTCGAGCCTTGCCCGGACGCCTTAGCACTACCCTGTTCCGCAAGTCGTTGGGCCCGGTGTCGGCGCAGGTCGGCTTCACGAGTGGCTACGCGTTCACCCGGAACCTCGGGACCAGCTTAGGCCGGTATCGCGACGCGGTACGGCGGAAACTGGTTCCGTTTGCACCTGTAGCAAGTCCATCGGCGGCCGCTTGTCATGTCGGCGTGCCGGGTACCACGACCGCAGCGTCAGTGGCTGCTTCTTGGCGCCGGTGGTGGTGAACATGCGATAGCCGACTGCGTGGCTGCCCCGCGCCGCGTAGGTGAGCGAAGGCGTCGAAGGCGTCGCCGTCGCCAGTGTGGTGGATGGTTGTGCCGATGTGCACCCGGTAGTCAGCAACCCGCCGGCAACGAGTACGGCGAGGCCGCAGACGGTAGTGACGAGCCGACTTCGGTGGTGTTTCATGAGTGTCCTTTCGGGGGACTTCGTGGGATGGGTAGGGACGCTAGAGGTGAGCTCGGGTCAGTGACACGAACACGATGACCACGGCGCAGATCCACGCGGGAAGCGCGGCGCGGGGATGGTTCAGTGGGGCTCGGTGCGCACGTACACGCACTGCGTTGCAGGGCAGACGGGGTTCAGAGGCGACGGAAGCAGCTCGATCAACCAGGGCCCGGCAGAGTCAACCAGCCGGCGTCGCGAGGAATCGTCCCGACACCGCCGCCGTCGATGGTGGCCGTGCCGGACGCTGAGGCAGTTAGACCCACCATGGCGCGCGCCGTGGTGGCCTTGTCGGCGTGATTGGGGCCGAGAAGACCGGTCTCGCGGCCGGGCTTGGCGGTTAAGGAGACGTTGTCCACGGCTGTTAGACCGGCGTACCCCCCGGGTCAGGAACTCAACTGAGATCATGGGCCCAACCCTCGCGGCACCGCGTCGTGCACGCATCGGTTCGATGGCCAGTCTTGTCCTGACCGGAAGTACAGGGTTGGGACTGTACCTTCGGTCGATCTCAGGAACGTGAACCGCCGCGGCATGTCCGGAGACCCTGGCCTGCGCCGGGTTCCGTGGAGTTGGACTGCTGCATTCTCACGCCACGTTGATTGATCGACTGTGTTCGAACCGAATCGGTGGTGTCGTCGACAGGCGCACCGAACCTGCAAGCCTTCAGGTGGCTTGGAGCCACGTCAGCACCGCAAGCACCCTGCGGTGGTCCTCGCTGGCGGGCAGGAGGCCGAGCTTGGCGAAGATCGAGCTGATGTACTTCTCGACCGAGCCACCGCTCAACACGAGCTCCTCGGCAATCCGGCGTTGGAGCGGCCTTCCCCCATTAGGCGCAGCACATCGCGCTCCCTGGTTGTCAGAGATGAAAGGGGGTCGGCGTGTCGACGACGAGTGAGGAGTTGCTCAACAACCTCGTGATCCATGACCGTGCCACCTGAGGCAACGGTCTGCAGGGCGTTGGCTAGTTTGTCGAGGTCACTGACCCGGTCCTTGAGGAGGTATCCCACGGCCCCGCCACTGGCCGCAAGGAGCTCTTCGGCGTACGACGTCTCGACATACTGGCTGAGCACGAGCACCCCACAGCCGGGGTGAGTGCGCCTCACCTCGACTGCGGCGCGCAGCCCGTCGTCGGTATTCGTCGGGGGCATGCGGATATCGACGACAGCCAGGTCGGGAGAGTGGGCGGCAACCGCGTCCAGCAGCGAGGGCACGTCGCCAACGGCTGCCACCACCTCATGGCCAGCTTCGACCAAAAGTCGGGCGAGTCCTTCGCGGAGCAACGCAGAGTCGTCGGCGATGACTAACCGCATGGGATCACCGCTCGCACCGTGGTCGGGCCGGCGTCGGGACTGTCGACAGACAACTGGCCATCCAAGGCGGCGACTCGGTCAGCAAGTCCGGCCAAGCCTCGCCCCTTGTCGAACGAGGCGCCCCCGCATCCGTTGTCCAGCACTTCAAGCGTCATCTGGGCATCATCCACCCAGGCTCGGATGGTCACCTCTGTCGCTGAACTGTGTTTGGCAACGTTGGTGAGCGCTTCGCTGGCGACGAAGTACGCCGCCGTCTCGATTGGCGCGGCAGCCGGGCCCGGTGGCCGTGACCTACGAAGCGGGCCCGACCGGCTTCGACCTTTACCGGGCACTGAGTAGTGCTGGGATCCGTTGCGAGGTCGCCGCGCCGTCGAAGCTGCAGAAGCCCTCGGGTGAGCAGGTCAAGACCGACGCGAAGGACGCGATCCACCTGGCCCGGTTGCTGCGGCTCGACGAGATCACCTCGGTGTCGATCCCGAGCGTTGACCAAGAGGCGGCGCGGGATCTGGTGCGGGCCCGTGAGGACTGTCGTGGTGACCTGGATGCGCGCGCGGCACCGGTTGTCGAAGTTGTTGTTGCGTCACGGGATCGTCTACTACGGCGGTGCTGTGTGGACCGGCAAGCACGACGCGTGGCTGCGTCACGACGCGCTCCCGCAGCTGAGTACTCGGGCGACCCGGCTGACGTTCGACTCCGACTACGAGACCGTCCTGGCGGTGAAGGCACGCCGGGACCGGCTCGACGTCGCGATCGGCGAGATGGCCGCCGAGTCGGAGTTCACACCGCTCGTGCACCGGTTGGGCTGCCTGCGTGGGGTCAGCACGCTCACTGGGTTCGCACTCGCGGTCGAGATCGGCGACTGGCACCGGTTCAGCGGCAACACCATCGGATCGTTCGTCGGGCTGGTGCCCAGTGAGTACTCCTCCGGTGCGTCACGTGTGCAGGGCTCGATCACCAAGGCCGGCAACACTCACGTGCGGCGACTACTGGTCGAGGCTGCTTGGCACCACCGCGCCCGTTACACCGTGGGCAAGATCATGCGCGACCGCTGGGAGATGGCGACGCGGCAGCCCGGGCTCGTGGCGATGAGGGCAACCGCCGACTCCACCACCGCTGGGTGAAGTTCATCGACCGACGCAAGAAGAACACCATCGCCAACGTCGCCATCGCCCGCGAGCTCGTCGGCTGGAGCTGGTCGCTGGCTGTGATGGAGGAGTAGCACAGCCCACGATCTGCTTCGTCGTCCAAAGGCTGGTGGCAGCGCTTGGAGCGACCCGCGCAACACCTATGAGCAACGGGCACCACGCCCGCGACGCTCGCTCCTAGACCCCCGGTCCCGCTCCTGCCGAAAGCACCGTCCTGCGGTAACCAACCCGCGCATATCAGTCTGACCGCGCGTCGCCAACGACACGCTCACCGGCACCCACGACGACGAAGCACGAGGCGCCCGCCCCGAGGCATCGGGACGGGCGCCTCACCCTGCCTCTCTTGACAGGAGGTCGCTACATATCAGGTGTACCCGGCCAGTACCGCGCGAAGGCTTTGACGTCAGACTCCCGGAAACGGGAAGGCAAAGCTTAGGCGTGCTTACGCGTCGTCGGTCGCGCGCCAGTGTCAGGTCCCAGGTTTGAAGGAGGCTTCGAACTCCCGCTGACAATGGCCTGCTCGGGAGGGGGGTGAGTATCAGCCGAAAGTACGAGACAGATCGTTCCGTCGGCCGGTCGAACACGGGCCTTGAGGCCGATTCGCCCGTCGTCGAAGTCAGTGATCGTGGAGTCACCCATCATCCGATCGCAACGAAAGAGCAAGAGATGAGATCACGGCAGAACACCGCCGCCGCGGTGGAGTCCCTGCACGTACCCGTGAGCGCGGCAGCGGCAACGACGGGGCCCACCCCGACCCGAGCGCTCCGAGAGCGGGTGGTCGGCGCGACGGCGATCGTGCTCGCAGCGTCGATGGCCATCCAGAACGCGATGTTTGTGTGGGCCGGAGCTCCCGCCTACGGGGACCCGATCGGGGAGGTGCTCGCCTGGCACGCGCAGAACCGGGTCGTGGTCGCGATCGCGGTCGCACAGGAGGCGCTGCACCTGCCGCTGCTGCTCGGGTTCCTGGCCGGGCTCCACGGGCTCGTCGGGCGTCGCGGGGGTGCGGGCGCGGACTGGTCGCGCCTCGCGGTGGCCGCGGGCGCG
>JBBSPA010000165.1:0-4313 GCA_038259225.1 Propionibacteriales bacterium | reverse complement strand
TCGCACCCTTGTCCAAGCTAGCCCCAGGAACCCGACCGCGGCACACGAGACCGTGACGGCGTCTGTCGAGATTTCGGTCCCAGCACAGACAGAGTCCGCGCCGGTCGCCCATGGGTTCGCGAAGCGACCCGGTACGGGATCCCTTCGCGGTGGTCACGCCGATCAGTCGATCGCCTCGTCATTGTTGCCGGCAACGGTTGGCAAATCGGTCACCGCCTCGTGAACGGTGAGTTGGATGGTTACGTCCGGCAGCGTTCCTGGCAGGCCGAAGCCACGCGACCGCGCGAAGGCCGCACGCCTGCGGCCCGACATAGGGTGGTCGGCATCCGCCGCCCCGGGCCCCGCCCCGAACTCGAGTCAGGGCCCGGAGCCGGTGGGCGCAGGGTGAGAGGACTTGGGGGTCGGAATGGATACCGCTTCGGGCGACCTGCCTGTCGTACGGGTCCCTCCGCAGCTGCCTCGGGAACGAGGTCGGTGGGCAGATACACCACCACCGTGGCATGGTCGCGACCACACCTCGGACCACCCGATCGTCGGTGAGCGACGTAACATCCTGTCAGCGGCGCACCGGCGGCATCGTGGACCCGAATCCGGCGGCAGCGACGAGCTGTACCGGACCTGCGCGGTGCTCAGTGCCGAGGGGTTCACCCACGAGGCCATTGCGGCCGCCCTCGACGAACCGGTGCCGGTGGCGACCGTCGGGGAATGGGCGCGGCAAGGAACCCGACGCTACGACCTGAGACGCGTGCACAAGGTCGCTGTGCCCGCGGACCTGTCCGACGATGAAGCGGCCGAGCTGCGCGCCCTGGTGCCGCTGGTCCTGGACAAGCGCGGCAATTCCCGCCGCGGAAGCGACAACGAGGCCGAACGCGCACGGTTCGCCGACCTGATCGTCACCGTGGCCCTCCGCGGAGTGCTGCCCCGCACGATCGCCGGACGCATCGCGTACCCGGCGCCGCAGTTCAACACCCGGCTCACGAACGCCTGGCGCCGGTACGTCGCCGCCCTACCTGACGAACCGGACCCGTTCACCGGCACCTACGTGCGCGATCGACCGGCGCCGCCATCGGCAACCGCAGCCACCCAGTTCCAAGTGCAGGATGCGGCTCCGGTCACCGACCCAACCCGGCGACGACCGGGCCGAGGCCGTCGGCCGCGCGTGTACGAGTACACCCCCGAGAGCACCCCGCGTGCCCCGACCGTGTCGGCGCCGGCCGCTCTCGTCGACCCGACACTGCGTGACGCGCTGACGGGATGTCACCACGACGCCACCCGCGACATCCGAGCGGCTGCAGTCCGGGCCGGGTACCCGGTGACCACGTTCAGCCACGGGCAGGACGCCGCGTTCGTCGTCGCCGACGTGCTGGTGAACGTCGAGGTGAAGACCCTGACGGTGCTGGCCAACGGCGGCGACCGTGACCCCACCTCCGCGACCGGCCGGGGGCGCACTCCCGCACCCGCCCGCGACCCTGCCCGCGACTCGGCTGGTGAGGGGGACGACGACGATCCGGACGAGGCACGAGGTGCCTTCACCGTCGATGCGCGCGGACAGCTGCGTCTCGGTCTCGGTCAGGTACTCGAGCAGGCGCAACGGCATCGCGACGACCTGGAGTCCGGATGGTCCGTCCCGGGCACACACGTCACCTCCTGCGCCCCCGTCCTCGCTGTCGAGGTGATCCGGGCGCGCGTCGACCCGAACGGCGACGGGTCGGCATGGGAGGGCGTCGCCCCGGTGTCGTTCGACGCGCCGACCGCCGCGTTGTGGCAGACGTGGCAGCGGACCTGTGCAAGGGCAGGTGTCACCTTGGCGACTGTCCCTGCGCTGCTGGCCGCGATCGCGGACCCGGGTTCGGTGTGGCGCGGGGACCCCGCGAACGGATGAACCGCCCCCACTGCTCGACTGGGCCGGTCACTTCGTCGGGGCCAGGACGGCTTCCGCGGCAGCGAACGCTGCGTGGAACCGGTCGATCGCCAACCGCGCGCCTTGGGAGACGCTGATCTGCGCCGCGACCCGGACCCGGCCGCGGTGACTCGAGCTCACTGGGCGGCACCGGCGCCAGCAGGAGCCCGCACTGACTGGGTGTGTCCCTATTGCACCGACGAGCTACCTGGTAACCGTGCGGGATCAGCTTCGCGGCCGGGCTCTACGGACTGAGTCCGGATCACCGGCGACGAGCGCGGCAGCTCGGCGACGCTGGCAACGCCCAATGGCCCCAACTCGTACCTGATGCGCATCGACTTCAAGGACCGCCCGGGGTTGGTGATGCATCCGAAGCACGTCGTGGGCGTCATCGGCACGCCGGAGTTGGAGACGCGCTGGCGGTGGGGCATCCAATCTTTGGCGACGTGCAGGTGCACTACATCATGTTCGCTGGCACGGGCAGCCTGATCGTTCAGAGCAGCGGCGATGTCGTGGCGACAAACCCCCGGGGCAGGTCCACCAGGATGGAACAGAACCTGGTGATGGGGTTCGACTCTCGCCTGACCGTAGGTGTCAATCGGACCGAGGTGTTCTGGCCGTACCTACGGCGCAGAACTCCACTGGTCGACGACGAGTTCACGGGCCTCCATCCGCTCTTCTGGCAGAAGTCCAGCGCCGACGGACCCAGCAACCCGATCGCAAAAGACGTTCGACGCCATCTTCTCAGCGCTCGGCAGGCTGTTCGGCTTCTGAGCTCTCCTAAAGTGCCGTCCGCTTGTTCCAGATCCACCACGTCGAGTGCGTGGCGCTGATGGAGCCCACGCGCCGTGCCAACCCCCGGATGTCCATGCTCAAGCCCATCTCACCCCGACGATCGCGCCTTTCGCCTACGTCCGGTCGTCGCGTATACCGAACGCCCATCGAGATCCACGCGACGTGTGCACCCAACGGAATCACCATGCTTCGAGTCGCCATGGGGCACGACCTCGAGTTAGGAGGCGCCACTAGCGCCGGACGCATCACCGTCGTGATCCGCGGTCCCAGCGAGTACGGGCTTGCCGGCCACCTCGCCGGACTCGTCGAATGGCTCGAGATCACCAGCCCGCAGAGCGTGCGAGACCACCTCGCCGCCATCGGCAACGCGCTCGCCGAGAGCTACCGCTGAATCGACGCGGCCGCAAGATCGATTTCGAGAGCGTCCGTCAGGGCGTCGAGACTGCCGCCGGTCCGGGCGCGATCCATGTCATGGGCGCGCGTCGCATGGTGAGCAGTCGTCGAAGCCAAGCGGTGTCCGGACGGGGATCGGCATGCACAGCGTGCCAGTGGCCGATCCTCCCACGGACGTTTACCAGGCCGGGCGCAGTCGGCCGGTCACCGCGATCTGGTTTAACGCGTCCCGCATCTCGGCGAACTGGTGCGCCGGTAGTTGCGCCTTCCATCGCTGAACCACGTCGGTGGCGGCTTGCTCGGCTGCGGTCGTGCAGGCGCGACCGCGTTTGGTGAGCACCAGAAGCTTGGCGCGGCCGTCACGGGGATCGGCCTCCCGCGTGAGGTAACCCCGCCCGACGAGGTGGTCCACCAGCTGGGCCGCCGCCTGTTTAGTGATCCCCAGGTGTGCGGCGACGTCTGCGGTCGTGGCTTGAGTTCCGCTGATCCGTGCGAAGGCGAAGCCGTGTGCAGGCCGCACGTCGTCGAACCCGCGGCGCGCGAGCCCCTCTTGGATGCCGTCGACGAGCTGGGTGGCGACGCGAAGCACTGCCGCAGCAGTCACCGGGCCGTCAACGCTCACCCGCCCATGTTGACAGACAAGACAAGCACCCTGACCATATAGTCAGCCCGCTTGTCCATCCTGAGGAGTTGACCATGCCTGTGATCCACCCCGTCGACGCAGTGCCGTTCGAGATGCACGGCAGTCGATTCCTGTCCTACGTGAGCCCCTCACGCGGCAGCAACCAGCTGTGCGCCTGGCAGCTCACGGTCCCGCCCGGGCTACAAGGTGTGGCTCACCGGCCTACCCGCGAGGAGGTCCTGCTCGTCCTGGCCGGCGAGCTCTGGGTGACGCTCGACGGCCTGGCTACCGCACTGCACTTCGGCGACGTCGTACTGGTACCCGCCGGGAGCGACCTGCGTGTGGACGCTGGACCCGACGGAGCTACCGCCTGGGTGACCACCACGCCGGGGCTGGAGGCGGTCACCGCCGACGGCACCAAGATCGCACCACCCTGGGCCCACTGACCCGCGTCCCACAGCAGGATCGGCTACTGGGACGCTCCGCGAGCCGATACCGTACCGTCGCGCTCCGGGACACTCTTCGTTTCGCCAGGTCGTGCAGCAGAGCGGGAGTCAAGGCCCGGGAGCGACGATCTCAACCTCGAACCCCTCGTGGTTCTCC
>JBBSPA010000164.1:0-4566 GCA_038259225.1 Propionibacteriales bacterium | reverse complement strand
TACTTGACATAATATTAATTCTCAGCGGAAAGGTGTCGCCGGGGGAGAGGGCCGCGTGGGGTGGCGTGCTGGTGCCGCGTCGAGCGAGGCCCCACCTGGGACTCCGCCGGCGACGGTAGCCTCATGGCGGTCGAGGGCGTTGCGGACCTGTCGGGTCGGCGTCGGCCTGAACCCAGATTCGGGTCAGTCGCTCGATCTCCTTGACAATGGCCGGGATCATTCCTGCGGACTCTCCGGCGCTGACCCACACGGTGGCGCACTCCCGCGGGTTGGCGTCACGTTGCACCTTGCGCAGGAGAGGCGTCTTTCTTTGGGCCCTCGGCCCCGGAGTTGACGCAGATCCTGCCAGCGAGGCGTTGCATCCTGTGGGCCAGGAGAGCGGTTCGTTGATGTCGGTGAGCTGTTGCGCTCAGCATGGGACCTCGCGAGCTCCCCATGGGGGTGGCGGTGCTGGGTTGGGCTACAGCGGCCATCTCCTTCGTCGCCCTGTACGACGCTATACGGCTGGCGCCAGTCGTATAGCGTCGCATAGGTGGTGCACGCGCTCGGGGGGTGTGGGAGGGACGGTGCTCACCTAGCGGGCCCACCGTTCGTGGGCCGACTGCCGGCTCATCCCCGCCGCCGAGCCGATCGAGGACCAAGCAACACCATTAGCGCGGGCTGCTTGAACGGCGTCGTCGAGCCGCCCGGCGGCACGTTGTGACTCCTCGCGGGCATGGCGAATCTCGTCTACGGCCGTGGTCGGCGCGAGGTGGTCCTGTTCCCATTCGGCGACCGCGAGCCGCTGGACGCCGGGTCGGTCGTCGATCCACGTATCGTCGTCGTCGCAGTGAACCTTCCGCGCATCGAGGTCTTCCAGCGCGGTGGACGGGACTCGCGTCCACGTGTTGGGGCTGACCCAACCCTGGGCGCCGGTGCCGCAATCGCACACAAGTCGCCACCCGGTCACTTCACCCGGGGCCCGGCAGACCTGTTCGTTATTGGGAATCGAGCTCCCGTCTGGAGCTACCTCGACCGGGATGCCCTCCGGGGCGAGGCCGCTGCCCGCCGCGCCGTCGCCGAAGAGGACCTGCATGTACGCCTCATGGCCGAGGCTTCCTTCTCGCAACCAACCCATGCGCTAGAGTGTGTCATAGAATCCTGACGACAGGAGAACCCGCCGTCAGGATTATCTGACAAAGCATCGACTATCAGTGCGGAGGCATCTTGATCCATTTCTTCGGGTCGGCCTCGCGATGGCTGGTTGGGTGAGGTTGGCTTTCGAGCAACTGATTCCCTCTCGCGCCGTGTGACGCGCTCGGGTAATCGCTTCCTTAACCGGCGGCCGATGGCGGATCTGCGACTCAGGAGTCCACGCGGGACATGGCCTCAAGCAGTTGCGACGCAGCCTGTTCGGGCGCCACGTCGGTCATGAACGCCCCCGCCATCAGTTCGGAACCGGCGAGATACTTCAGCTTCGTCTGCGTACGGTGGGGCGGGGAGATCATCAGGTGCAGGTGGCTGATGTCTGCCCAGGGCCCTCGCCAGCCCGCCAGCGCGGGATCGCCGCCGGTTGGCTGGCTGAAGATTCCCATCACGTACGGCATCGATATGGTGAACAGCTCATCTAGTCCCCGCAGCACCTGGGTCAGCACGTGAGCCAACTCGTCGCGCGCCGCCACTGAAAGGGAGGTGAGATCGGGGAGGTGCGCGCGGGGGCTGATCCGGACCTCGTAGGGGAAGCGCGCCCACGCCGGTACGTGCGCCAGCCAGTGGGTGCTTGCCACCAGGAGCCGACGCCCGTCGTTGACCTCCTCGGCCATGACGTCGCAGTCGACGCAACGACCGGTTCGCTGGCGGTGCTCTGCGGCCACGCGCAACTCACGCAACGGCCGCGGTGGTACGTGCGGGAAGGCGTAGATCTGTCCGTGCGGGTGGTTCAGGGTTACCCCTATGACTTCACCCTTGTTTTCGAAGGGCATGACGTACTGGTGTCCCTCAGCAGCGAGCACCCGCCACCGATCTGCCCACACCTCGACCACCGTCCGAACTGTGTCGTATCCCGCGTGGGTCAGGGTTGTGCCGTGGTCGGCGGAGTACACCACCACCTCGCAACGACCTTGAGTCGGCAGTACCGGCACCAGCGCGCTGCCGACTTGGTCAGGTGTCGGGGGGTCGGGTTGCATCGAAGGGAAGCGGTTGTCGAATACCGCTACGTCGAAGGGCTCGTCGCCGACCTCGCTGACCTCAGAACCCGAGACCGCCGCAGGGCACAGTGGACATGCACCCGCCGGGGGCAGGAAGAGGCGGTTCTGACGATGGGTCGCGAAGGTGACCCACTCACCTGTGGTCGGGTCCAGACGACGCTCACTCATTCCCGCCCCCGCCGGTAGTAGGTGATGCGCCGCCCGTCGACCATCAACTTGACCTTTCGCGTCAACTCGGGCGCGTCGACCACGACCTCACTCGTCTCATTGCCTCCGTCGGCATCGGTCTCGGCAAGTAGGTCCGCTTCGCTGTCAACGTGTGGGGACAGACGTTGTGGCGCACGTTGTGGCTGGTCCGGGTTCATCTAGTGGGCTCCGACCTGGTGGCGGTGACAACCCGGTCCCCACGCACCGACTCCCGACTGTGACTCCAGCCGTCGAGCCGCTCTCTGAAGTACATCGTCTCTCGGTTCCGCTCGGTCTTGGGATCGTCGGCGAACAGCAGCAGTGTCGGCAGGCTCGTGGCGAAGAAGTCTGTCGTCGCCGGGGTCGAGGACCGTTCGGTCAACCAGGACCGCATCTGCCTCTCGAGCCGGTCGGCTTCGTTCGCGCGACCCAACCGGTCGAGCGCAGTCATCGCGTGCACGGTGTGCTCGCTGAACGGGGTGACAGCCATCTTGGTGAAGTCGGCGACGGAGAGCGCGGCAGACTCCCAGTGTCGTTGCGCTACAGCGCCACGGCCTTCGGCTGCTGCGGCGTCGCCGCGCAGCAGGTCGAGCTCAGAGACGTTGGCCAGCGGGTGCCGCGACTCGCCCAAGGTCGAGGGCGGGTCAGCGGCGGCGTCGAGGTAGGTCGAGGCGGCTGCGGGTTCGTCATCGTTGAGAGCCCGCCGGGCTAGCCCGCAACAGATGCGGGTCCACACCTCCAGCACGAGACCCTCTCCTCCCTCCCACGGCTGGAACGACCGGCCGACGATGTGGCCCCGGGCCTGCTCGAAGCGGCCCTCGTCGCAGAGCGCGCCGAGGTAGGCGACGAGCAGATCGTCGCGCTGACCGACGAGGTCGAGATCGCCCTGCAGAGCCGCGAGCCTGGCGGCGGGCGTGGCCCCACGCCGTGCGGCGAGCTGATCTGCCTCATAGACCAGCTTGGCGTCCGCTGGACGGGCCGCTAGCGCCCGTTCGTAGAAGACCGCCGCAGCGGCGGGGTCGTTCTCGAGGTTGTACGCGGCGATCGCGAGGTTTCGACACACGAGCGCGACCTCGTCGGGCTCCATCAGCTCGTCCAGTGCTCGACGCCACGACGCCACCGCGTCGTGGCGTCGGTGGTGCGCGTACAGCCAGTGACCGAGCAGCGCGTGCGCGCGCCCGTCGTGTGGGCGCTGTTCGAGCGCCCGGGCCAGCGCGTCGACATCGTCCAGGCGGGAGGGGAGGCAGTTCCGCCCCCCGACGAGCCCGGCGTCCCCCCAGGCGGCGAGCGCTTCGTCATCACGACCGGCGGCCTCCAGCGCCCGACCGCGGTGGTAGCTGACCAGCGGTCCGACGTTGACCTGGCCGTTGGGCCGGTGCTCGTTGAGACGTCCCGCCTCGTCGAGCGCGTCGAGCGCGGCGGTCCACAGCCCGGCCGCGTAGAGCTCAAGAGCGACGTCTAGGGCGATCGTCGCATCCGAGGTTGGCCGTTCACCGGACAACCAAAGGGCCCACGCGTCGAGGGGGTCCATGGCCAGGGTCCGTGCCAGGACGCGGTCGGCGTCCTGGTGGTCGCCGCGATCGATCAGCAGCGCGGCCAGCAGGTCGGCGCCCTGCGTGTGTTGCCCGTCGGCCTCGAGCAGCGATCCGAGGGTGTCGATCGCTCGTTCTCGCTCCTGGGTCCTGCTCTGGAGCTGCGCGAGGGCGAAGCGTGCCCCGGAGGCATGGCTGGCGTCCCAGGCTGCACGCGCCAGCAGAGGCGCCGCGTCGGGGTCGCGGCCGAGCCGCACGAGGGAGAGCCCAGCTAGCAGGTGTGCCTGACCGTCGATCGGTGTGGGCGCCCAAGCGGTGCTGCGCTCGAGCGCAGCCAGTGCGTGCATTAGAGCGGCTTCGTAGTCGGCCCGCGCGTACGCGAGCGCGCTGAGGGTGGTGTGGGCGCGGCTCTCCCCGGGGTCACGGCGTAGCACCTCCTGCCAGTACGGATCGGCGGAGCGGGTGGCGTGACGGTACTGGTCGAGGTAGTGAGCGATGTGCACAAGCTCGTCGATGGTCTCGACCTGTGACGGCATTGGTGGCTCGACGGCCGTGGCCGGGCCGGCGAGCCCGGCCGCGCCCGGCATGTGGGGTGGCGCGGGAGGCCCCGGCGCACCTGGTTCGTGCGGGTCGGCGGGGAGGAGCATGAGGGGCGTGGTCGC
>JBBSPA010000163.1:0-4567 GCA_038259225.1 Propionibacteriales bacterium | reverse complement strand
TGTCCCTAATGCCGTGGGTTCGTTGAGCCCCTGAGTTCCTGTTCTGGCCGTTGTTCCTGCTCATCGGGTACATGCGGCACCACGATCAATCTGTGAGATTTCATTGAGATTCCTGAATTGATCGTGGTATTCATGAGACTCGCTTTGGATTCTCGATCTCAAGGATTGCTCGTGACGCTCGCAGTGGTCCGCACGATCGACTCGCCACGTCGGCTGACGTCGGCTGCCGATGCCGAGGTGTTCGAGCAAGAGATCGTCGACCAGCACGCGCTGGCGATGGTGGGCGCGGGTCTGACCGACGGCTACATCGACGCCGAGCGTTCCGCGGTCATTGAGTTCGCCCGGTTCCTCGGTGAGCCGGTGTGGGCCGCGACCGGCGCGGACGTTGACCGGTACTTGACCTGGCTGCGGCGCGAACGGGGACTTTCGCGGTCCACGGTGGAGTCGAAGGCCACCGCGGTGTCGCGGTTCTTCGAGTTCACGATTGCCCGCTACCAGGGCGACATCCATGCCCTCACCGGTGTGGTGGTCACCCAGCCGGTCGATGAGTTCAACCGTCCGGCGAGCACGTGGACCTCGGCGATCCGGGTGCCGCCGACCGACGAGGAGGTCGAGTACCTGTTCACCAGCTGGGCCGACGCGCTTCCTGATCAGCGCAAGTACTTGACCGCGGCACGCGACTTCATGGCCGCCTCGCTGTGGCGACGGGTCGGGCTCCGGCTCAATGAATCGCTGATGCTGGACCTGCGTGACTGGCGTCCTGATCTCGGTGAGCACGGAAAGCTGCACGTCCGGTTCGGCAAGGGGTCTCGCGGCCGCGGTCCGAAGACCCGGCTGGCGCCGGCCATCAACGGTGTCGACGAGCTGCTCACCTGGTGGCTGACCGACGTGCGCCACCAGTTCGGCGACGACTGGAACGACCCCGACGCGCCGCTGCTGCCCAGCGAGCGCTACGACAAGATGACCGGCCGGCCGACCAGGGTGGGCGACGATGCTCTGCGCTCCGGGCTCACCCGTGCCGCGACCCGCTGGCTGCCGGCCTGGGAGCAACGCCTGACCCCACACGTGCTGCGCCACTACTGCGCCACCTCGCTCTACCACCGCGGGATGGCGCTCAAAGCCGTTCAAGAGCTCCTCGGGCACGTCTGGCTCAAGACCACGACCACCTACGTGCACGTCCACGACGACCACATCGAGCGGGCCTGGAGCGAAGCCAACGAACGCGTCACCAACCGGTTCAACTTGAGCTGCGACCCGAAGGAGTGAGGACCCGATGAAGTGGAACCTGCGCATGGCCGCCGCCGAACGCGGCATCTGGAAGTCCACCGAGCTGCGCCGCAAGCTCGCCGACGCAGGGCTCGAGATCTCCGCGGGGAAGATGTCGGCCCTGTGGACCGGCACCCCCACCACGATCCGGCTCGACGACCTTGACGTGATCTGCGCGGTCCTGGACTGCGAGCCCTCCATGCTGCTGATCCGCGACCCGGGCAAGGTCGCCGCGCTACGAGCCGCCAAGACAGCCACCGGTGAGGAGCCGGGCAGCGCGAAGCCCGCCACCGCAGCTGTCCAACCGCGGCTCGGCCGCAACCGAACCCGGCCCCCAGGGTGAGTGGCGGCAAGCCCAAACCCTGCATCGCCTGTCACCAACGTCGAGCCGCCTGGACCAGCCCCCGGGTCGACTACTGTTACTGGTGTCTGCCCGGTGGCCCATTCCGGCCACCAGCCTGCACACGCTGCAGCGCTGGCCAGGCCGGTGATGGGCCGTCGGGCGGGACCGTCCTCGAGGTCGAGTACTACTCCCAGGGCATGTGCACCCGCTGTCATCCCGCAGCTCCGCAGCACATCGAGAGCTGCCGTGACTGCTATGCCTGGGGCGTGATCCGCAAGCACAAGTGGCTGTGCTGGCGCTGCCGCAGCTGGCGCGCCCGGCTCCCCAGGGGAACCTGCCGGATCTGTCACCGTGCCGACCTGGCGGTCAACCCCGACGTCGTGTGCAACCTGTGCGACCGCCAGATGAGCATCACCCTGGGTGACGGCGTCGATGACGCAACCGCCGGCGGGCAGCAGCTCTACTTCGCCAACATGCCCTGGCAGCCCACCAGGATCCGTTGGGGCAACGTGCGCCGGGTCAACAAGCCCAACCCCCGGGACCTCCACCGCGACCGTGCCGGCCGTCTGAGCGCCATCGAGTTCTACCCCGTCGCACAGGTCCAGCACGTGCTGTTCGACATGCCCCGCGACCTGGCCGGAGCGCATGCCCGGGGACTGCTGGCGGGCGAGTGTCTCCCTGACCCGCCGCACGAGCAGATGGCGGTCTTCCTCGACGCCGCGGTCCTCGATCACGCGCAGCGCCACGGCTGGGCCAAGTCCACCATCCACCGCACCCAACGTTCGATGCGTGTCCTGCAACTCATGCAAGACACCCCCGGCGCGATGCTGATGGCCAGCGACGCCATGCGACTCCAACAGATCGGGCTGACCGCAATCCCGGTCATCGACGTCGCCACCGCCGCCGGCGTCATGCTCGATGACCGCCAACCCGCGATCCACGCCTACTTCGACACCACCACCGCTGACCTTCCCAAGCAGATGAGCACAGAGCTGACCGAGTGGTTCGACGTCATGCTCCACGGGTCGAGCACACCGCCACGGCGACGGCCCCGCGAACAGCAGACCATCCGGGTCTACCTGCGCTGGGCCATGCCCGCGCTCACCATCTGGGCCGAACGAGGACACACCTCGCTGCGCGAGATCACCGGAGCTGACGTCCGCGCCGTGCTGCCGCCCTCGGGCAACCCCCGCTCCACCATGGGCGCCGGGCTCCGCTCCATCCTCACCCTGCTCAAGGCCCGCAAGGTTCTGTTCATCAACCCGATCGCCCGCATCCAGACCGGCAGCCACGAGCGACGAGACCCCCTGCCCGCCCACGCCGCGGAGATCCGCGGATCGCTGCTCTCGCCCAACCCCGCCTGCGCCGCGCTGACCGCCCTCGCGACCTTCCACGGCCTGCGCGCCGGGGAACTGCGCAACCTGCACCTGACCGACCTCGCCGACGGTCGACTCCACCTCGGCCAGCGCAGCATCCCCCTGGCCGCGCCCGTCCGCGTCCGCCTCGCCGCCTGGCTCGACTACCGCAACCAGCGCTGGCCCACCACCGCGAACCCGCACGTCTTTCTCAACCACCGCAACTCCAGCCGCACCACACCCGTGGGCGGACGCTGGCTCACCCTCGCCACAGGCATCCCCGTCCACGTCATGCGCGAAGACCGCATCCTCCACGAAGCCCGCGCCACCGGCGGCGACATCCGCCGGATCTGCGACCTGTTCGGCCTCACCGTCGAAGGAGCCCTGCGCTACCTGTCCGACCCCGAGCCTGACGACCTCGAGTAGACCCGACGCCGGCGAGCCGCCGCCAGTTCGGGAACTCACGCCCATAACCAGGCGCTGTGAAAGGCTAAAGACGTCAGTTCCCACCGTCGGACCCTTCAGAATTCGTGAACTCACGGGAGGGCGCGGTGATCCTCTCAGTGGGCAGCGAAGCCGACTGCTCGATTCGCGGCGTCCAGCCCGGGATGACGCTCAGACTGTGTCCTGTCACCGTCACGGTGACTGTCGTGGCCGTCCGATCAGCGGTCACGCTGACGCTCGACAAAACGTCGTCGCCGCCGGCATCGGAGACAAACGCGTCTGCGGCAGCGACGCCATCAGACCGTATTCCAGACTCAGTGCTGGCGGCGCGGGCCCCCTCCTGCGCCGCGGCGATCGCCACGCTTCGGGCGTGGTAGAACAGCGCGGCCTGCATCCCCAGGAACATGACCGCGAATAGCGCAGGCAGCAAGATCACGAGCTGGATCGACACCGACCCGCGCTCGTCCCTGCGCCTACTTGATGTTGCCGGCCTGCGCCGTGACATAGGCCTTCACCGCAGCCACCACGACGCCGACGATGGCAATCACGGCCACGGCCCAGAGGACGTGTTCCGTAGTGACGGAGCCGCGCTCGGTCCGCGCACGCATCCGTGCGTCGGCGCTTAGGACGACCCCGATCAGTAGTCCGATCAGTCGATTCATCTCGATTCCTTCCTGTCCGCGGTCCTTTCCCGTCGGGCTAGTCATTAGGTGTTGCTGAACATCCGGAGCAGGGACGGCGCGACGAGGAGCGCCATGAACACGACTCCGAGCAGAGATCCCGGGATCGTCATGCGCTCGCCAACGGCGTTGGCCTCGGCGACTTCGTCGTTGAGCATCGCCGTGCGCATGGCGGCGGATCGCGCACGGAGGTGCGCGTAGACGCTGGCACCTTCCTCGCCCGAGAGCCGCATGATGTCGGCGAAGTCTTCGAGCTCGGGCAGCCCGAGTTCATCAGCGAGCGTGCGGAGCGCATCCCACGGTGGCTGACCCGACCATCGGGACCGGGTCAGCTCTTCGGAGAGCCGTGTGAAGACCCACGAGTCGCCAACCAACGCGGCCGATTCCATTGACTGCCGGACGCCAGACCCGTTGTTGCGCTCAAGGGCTACCAGATCGATGTAGGCACCAAGCGCACGCGCGAACTCGAGCCGAGCCTT
>JBBSPA010000162.1:0-4596 GCA_038259225.1 Propionibacteriales bacterium | reverse complement strand
CGACCAGTTAGGCACCTGGCCAGGCAGACATGGCCGGACTGTTCTGCGTCAGAGGGCGGAGTCGACGAACGTAATCAGCGGCCGGGTTGTAGCCGTGGATCTCGTGGATCAGGTGGGTGTGCAGTTGCCTGCGGGCAGACTCACCCCTGCGTTGGACTGACGCCGAGGGCGCGGCCCAAGAGTTCGCGGCGGCTGTGTACGCCAGCCTTGGCGAAGATTGACTTGAGGTGGTCCTGCACCGTGTTCGGCGTGATCACCAGTCGCGCCGCGGCGTCTGCCGTGTCGACCCCCTCGGTGAGTACGTCAAGCAGGGCGCGTTCCCGGGGCGACAGGCCGTGCGCCCGAGCGAACATGTCGATCCGATCCGCTGGCGATGCGAGTTCGATCGTGACGGCGATCTGGCCCGACGGGACGAGACGAGAGGCACGAAGCCGCAGCCACACCGCACCGCCTACGTGGACCCGGCCGATCGCGGGCGAGTCGTCGACATCTGCCTCGCGTGCGAGAAGTTGCGCTGCGACGTTGAAGACAGCGGCCGGCACGGTCGAGCGCCGGGAGTCCGGCGGCAGCAGCTGCGCCAACCACGCCTCTGTACCAGGGGTGCTGCCAGTAATGACCAGCCCACGATCCGGCGACGCATCGAGCAGTACGACCGCCGGACCCTCCTCAGCAGTCTCGCCGTGCCCCATGCCGTCGTCTGCCGAGGCAGCAAACGTCGACGCCTGGCACTCGCGCACAGCCGCGGTGAGCACCGCGTTCAGTTCCCGCAAAGGTTCAGGTCGCGGTCGGCGTACGAGCTGCCCGTCGACCACAGGTCGACGAAGCCCCAGCAACCGTAACGGTCGCGCAGCACCATCGAAGCGACGTCCACGACCCCCGCGCGAGGACGTACTTGTGCCATGGACCTCGTGCAGCGACCGGCGTCGCGGCGAGCGAGACGACGTCGACGAGAGTCGTCCACCGGTGCGTCGGTGTCGTGTACTTGAGCGCGATCACCTGCGGAAGCTCGCGTAGGTCGGGGATGCTCGCGAGCGGATCCACACCCACGGAGGTCTCGGGGTCGGTGAGCACGAACGCGTAGGCGTCGACCGGCATCTCGCGGCCGAGCAGGTCAATGACGCCTGCACGCAGGTCACGACAATCGACGGTGCTCGCGCGGAGGTGCCCGACAGTTGCGAGCAGCCGGGCGGATGGGCCTCCGGAGGGTCTCGTCGCCACACATTGAGCATAGAAGCGGGCCGTTCCGTCTGCTCATCACCGCGAAGATCCCAGACGTCTGGGATGGTTCCGGGCGGCACCGTCCACGAGGCTGGTCGGCATGACCACTCTTCGCATCGAGCACGCCGTCACCGACTTCACGACCTGGCACGCCGCCTTCGACCGGTTCTCCGAGATGCGTGCGCAGTCGGGCGTTCTCGAGCACCACATCCGGCGTCCCGTCGACGACCACCGCTTCGTGACCCTAGACCTCGAGTTCGCATCCATGGCGGCCGCCGAGGCATTCCTGGGTCTTCTCAAGGAGCGGGTATGGGCCGTCCCTGCGAACAGCCCCGGACTCGCCGGATCACCAATAACTCGATTCCTCGAACCCGCGTCCTGACTTCGGCAAGTCTCAGCGCTGGTTGGACGCGCCGAGCTCTGGCAGCAACGACCGGTCGCCCGTAGCGGATCCTCAATCGGGACTGTTCAGGGCCCCACGGACGAGCGAGAGTACTCGCGCGGAGACCCGCGTCTTATCACCGCGCCTGGGTACCCCTGTTGACGCAGTCGGCCAACAGTCGAAAAGCTGCGCGGCCCTTCGGCGAGAAAGGAGCTGGTCTCTAGTTCGCTGGCACAATCAGACAAACGGGGTGCGGGCCTGAGCTGGCATAGGGGCCAAGCAGGTTGGAGCGTGCTCGACGTGCTCGTGCCAGACTTTCGCCATGTTGCCGAGGACTGGTGCACTGGAGGCTGGGGCACGCCGAGCCGAGATTCTGGCGGCGCTCTCGATCGCCATTGACCTGGGGCTTGGTCTGCCGATCGAGCACGTGCTGCGATCGTCGCTGGTAGCCGCCATGCTGGCCGAGGAGCTGGAGCTGTCCGAGGAGCAGCGGGCCACCGTCTATTACTCGAACCTGGTGTTGTGGATCGGGTGTCATGCGGACTCCCACGAGTTCAGCCACTGGTTCGGCGACGACCTCGCAATGCGTCGAGACAGCTATCAGCTCGATTGGTCTGGTCTGCCCTACATGAGGTTTCTCCTGCAACGCACAGGCTCGAGCCGGCCGCTGTCTCAACGTGCGCAGATCCTCTTCACGCTGCTGCTAGCGCCCCGCACACGGATGGCGGCCCTGATCCACTCCCACTGCATGTCGGCGGGCATGATGGCCGAGCGCATCGGGCTGGAGCGTGCTGTTCGAGACGCTGTCGAGTGTGGTTTCGAGCGGTGGGACGGCAGTGGCCTCCCCGTGGGGCGACGAGGTGATCAAATTCCACTCGCGACCCGGGTGGTTCAGTTAGCGGAGACCTGTGAAGTACATATGCGCACCCACGGCACATCAGCTGCACTGGCCATGACCAGGGAGCGAAGTGGTAAGCAGTTCGACCCGACCCTGGTCCAGGCTCTGGCCCGGTGCCGAGAACAGATCAACGCACTCCCTGACCAGGACGCATGGACGCGGGCGCTCGAGCTCGCCCCGGACGGCAAGGTGATGCTGCGCGGCGCAGACCTCGACTCATTGCTAGGGGCCATCGGTGACTTCGCGGACCTCAAGTGCCCGTTCACCGTGGGACACTCGCGCGCGGTCGCCGAACTGGCCGCGGCTGCGGCGACACGGATCGGGCTCGCCCGCGTCGACGTCGAGAACGTACGCCGGGCAGGGCTCGTGCACGATCTCGGACGGATGGGCGTGCCCAACTCCGTGTGGGAGAAGTCGACCTCGCTCAACGAATCGGACCGCGAGAGGATCCGGCTCTACCCCTACCTGACCGGCCGAATCCTCAGCCGGGTCCAAGGACTGGAGGCCGTCGCCGACATCGCCGAAACCCATCGTGAACGCCTCGATGGGGCCGGCTATCCCCGGGGCACCGGCGGCTCGGCGCTCCCGATGACCCAACGGGTCCTCGCTGCAGCAGACAGCTACCGCGGATCCCTGGAGCACCGGCCACATCGACCCGCCCTGGATAGGCGACAGGCCGCCATCAGACTTCGTTCCGAGGCGGATGCAGGTCGACTCGATTCAGCCGCCGTGGACGCCGTCCTGAGGGTGAGCGGGGAGTACGTTGGCCGTCGCCGCTCGGGCGTCGCCGGACTCACCGCCCGTGAGGTGGAGGTGCTGGGCCTGCTCTCCCACGGTTTCACGAGCACCGAGATCGCCCGCCGGCTGGTCATCAGCGTCAAGACCGTGCGCAACCACCTTGAACACATCTACTTCAAGGCGGGCGTCACTAACCGCACCGGCGCTGTGCTTTTCGCCCTCGAGCACGGCATCCTCAGCAGTCTCGAGGATGGGGCACCTGCCCCATGACCGAAGACTCCTGAACGCGACACGATCGCGTGGAGCGAAGGAGTCCTCATGAAGACCAAATCTGTCATCAGCCTCAGCACCGGACTGGAGGACGCCGAGAAGGTCACCGTGGCCTTTCTCGTCGCCGTCGGGTCAGCCGAGACGCAGCGCCCTACCCTGATGTTCCTGGCCAAGGAGGCCGTGCGTCTCGTCGTCGGCGAGGTCGCCCGGGGCACGGCATGCCAGGGATGCCCGCCTCTGGAGGACTTGCTGCGCAGGTACGCCGAAGCCGGAGGCCGCTTCATGGTCTGCCCGATCTGTTTCGACGCCAAGCACCTCGACAAGGAAGACCTCCTCGCCAACGCGGAGCTCGGTGGCACCGTCCCGATGTGGGGGTGGATAGGTGATGAGGCAGCCAACACCTTCAGCTACTGATCCCGCGCTCGGAGCGCAGATGGCGCACGCGATCGCCGCGAAGGACGCCAGGGCGCTCATGGCACTGTTCGCTACGGCAGTGACCTTTCGGGCCGTCACCCCACGCAGGTTCTGGGATGCCGAGACACCAGTCGATGTGGCCGACATCCTCCTCAACACCTGGTTCGGACCGGACAAGGTCATCAGCGGCGTCACCTCACTCGAGACCGACACCGTGAGCGACGTGGAGAAGGTCAGCTACCGGATCGCGGTCGACCTCGACTCCGGCCCCTCGGTGATAGAGCAGGTGGCCTACTACAGCGAGCAAGACGGCCAGATCACACACCTCCGACTGGTCTGCAGCGGCTTCCGCCCGACCTGAACCAACGTGGGCCAAAGGGACGTGGCAACTTCCTTTCGAGAGTTGACCGCGGCGTCGCCGCTGATACCGGCCTGGCGCCCGGATGGCCCCCGAAGCCGCCACGCCCCTGGCCGACTTCCCATTCGGCCCAGCGAGGTCGAACCGGCCGATCTCGGTCGCCACCGTGGCGGTGCTCCCAGCCACGGCAGTTGTGTCATATCACCGCGAGTGGGTCACCTTGACGACTGCGTCCTTGCACCCAGATAGACGCAGCTGCGATCTCGGAATGGCGTGGCGCCGTTGTCGAGACGCGAGGAAGATCTTGCCCATTGTTGG
>JBBSPA010000161.1:0-4604 GCA_038259225.1 Propionibacteriales bacterium | reverse complement strand
GTCTCGCCACGAGTGCGCGCCAATCTCGGGGCGAGAGAAGTCGATGACGACGACGTGCTGCGCCTGCTGGAGGTGCCGGTGCTGGTCACCCAGGACCGTGCTGACACGGTGGTGCTGCCTGCGATGGCCGAGCACATCCTCGCCACCTGCCCGACAGCCACTGCGTCCTGGTACGACGGAGTCGGCCACCTGCCCCACATCCAGGAGCCGGCGCGCGTCAACCGCGAGCTTGCTGAGCTGGCCCTCCGCTCGGTCGGGTGATCCTTAGCCAGGCAAGTCGATCTGCAACGACGAGGAGTCCGAGCGACCTGTCAAGGAGCCTTGACGTTCGACCCGTTGTCAGGGATACTTGACGGATGGCAAAGACGCAGACAGATCAAGTGCGAGTCGAATCAACTCTGACGATCGACGGCGATTGGCGTTCGGATCCGCTCAAACTCATCTCTGGGATCCGCGAAGGAAGCCGCAGCCTCGACCGGTGGCAGCGAAAGGCCGTTAGAGCCGCACGGAAGCAGGGACTGAGCTGGGACGAGATCGGCTCCGCGCTCGGCGTGAGTCGGCAGGCTGCCTGGGAACGGTTCTCGACAGACTGAACGACGCGGCTGTAGGAACGACCCGTCGGTTGCAGGCGCCTGGTCCTCGCGTCCAGTCTTGCGGCATGGCTACCTACGGCCGCCCCAGTCGATCCCGAAGGAGGTCGACGCCAGGACCGCTGAGATCGTTGAGCGCCACCTTGCGCCCGGACACGGCCATCGCCAGCGCCTCGCTCGTCCCTGTGACCTCGTCCCCGGCTCCCCAGGACCACTCCTGGTCGGTCGCCGCCAGCCGGAGCCCCTCGACACGGCGCTTCGGAACGAGGCCGGGGACGCCTGAGGGAAGCCAGTCCAGCACCATCCGCCAGTCGTCGATGCTCACGTCGTCGGGGAGGCCAAGCGGCCGCGCGCAGTCGCGCAGGTGCACGCAGCCGTCGGCCATCTGCCCCATCGGGCCCACCCCTGGTGCCTTGCCGTGTTGATCGGCCCGGTCCCGCAGCAGCGCGGTGAGTTCGTTGACCGGACGCCTCGACAGCTCACCGGCGACCGCCTCGTTGGCCCGGTTGATCGAGCCACCCGCCCGGACGACCTGTAGCAAGAACCCACCTACGCTGCCGGTCATCGGCATCACCAGGTGACCGAGGACTTCACGCACGGTCCACGCGTCGCACAGGCTGCGCGTCTGGAGCTGGTCCTCGTCGAGGCCATCGAAGAAGTCGGCCAACACGCGCCGGTTGGCAGCGGTCCTGGCCGGGATGTCCATCACGTGATCATACGAATGACCAAGGCCCCGCAGGACACACCGAGCAAGAAGATCAAACGCCCGGGTAGCTGGCACCAGTCGCCACCGGGGCGACGGATCAGCTCAGCTTTTCAGGCTGACAGTGCGAGTTCGATCGTCACCCGCTTCGCTCTGAAGCAGCCAGCCAAGCCGTCCGGCCCGTAGGGTCTCGGCGGCCCTGGTCAAGGCGCGCCCGACCAGCACCCAGCCCAGCGACACGACCGCGGCGCCGACAAGCAGGCCGGCCAGTACGTCTGCGGGGTAGTGCGCGCCGACGTACACCCGCGCGAACGCCATCACGAGCGCGGCAACGGCGACGAGCATCCCGAGCCTCCGGGAGACGAGGAACAGACCGGCCGCTACCGCTCCTGCCATCACGGCATGGTCGGACGGGAAGGAGAAGTCAGCAGTCGGGCTCACCAGCAGCAGGGACCCGGGATGGGTGGCATACGGACGTGCCTCACCCACTGCGTTGCCGATCGGCTGATTGACGGCGACAGCGACGAGCGTGCCCAGCCCCGCCCAGACCGAGGCAGCCAGTGTCCTGGCGTCACTGCGCCTGGCGTAGACGGCGCTGATCACGATGGCAGCGGCAAACAGCACGACGCCGTAACGGGCGTAGTCGACCAACGGCGCATGAAGCCAGGTCGTATGCCGCGCAAAGTCGTTGACGCGCAGGAACGCGTCATCGTTGAGGTCCGGCAGCCACGCCACGGTGCTTCGTCCTTCCACTCACGTCCAACTCGCGACGGGTACGTCACGCTCTGACAGACGAACGGTAGAGACGGCGCATGAAGGCCACGTGAAGGGTCCATCAGCTACGCAGGTAGGACGCACCGTTCACGTCGATGATCGTGCCGGTGGAGAACGCCGCCTCCGGCGAGGCCAGCCACAGCACCGCAGCCGCGACCTCCTCGGGACGGGCGACCCGACCGTACGGCGACTGGGCGCGGACCGCGTCGCCGTCCGGCCCGTCGAGCACCTCGCGCGCCATCTCCGTCTGTACGAAGCCGGGTGCCACCGTCCCGACCGAGATACCGTGCGGGGCCAGCACCAGGGCCATCGACTCGCCGAAGGCATTCAGTCCGGCCTTCGACGCGCCGTACGCCGGATTTCGTGGCTCGCCCCGGAATGCCCCGCGGCTCGACACGTTGACCACCGCGCCGCCTCCGGCCGCGACCAGGTGCGGAATCGCGGCAAACGTCGCGTGCGCGGCGCCCAGCAGGTTGGTCTGCAGCGTCTGGGTCCAGGCCGTCTGCCAGTCCTCCCACGATGTCTCCATGGGCGGGTGCGCGACGAAGACACCGGCGTTGTTGACCAGCACGTCCAGGCCGCCGAGCTGGTCCGCCGCGGAGTCGACCATCCGGCGTACCTCGTCAGCGATCGTGAGGTCGGCCTGCACGCTCACGTGACCGTCACCCGGCAGCGAGTCCACCACCTCGCGTGCCAGGTCGGCTGCGCGCCCGTAGTGCACCGCCACCTGCTCCCCTTGCTCGGCAAAGCCGTTCGCGATCGCCCGGCCGATCCCCCGCGAAGCCCCGGTGACCAGGACCCGGCGGCTCATCCGGCCAGCTCCGCGACACCGGTCAGGAGACGATCGACGTCGTCGAGACTGGTGTACGGCGCGAGTCCGGCCCGCACCGCTCCGGCGTCGCCGAGCCCGATCCAGCGAGACGCCTCCAGCGCGTAGAAGCTGCTCGCCGGTGCGTTCACCCCACGCGACGCGAGGCCTTCATAGACCACCCTCGACTCGACCCCGTCGATCGAGAAGAGCATGGTCGGCGTACGCCGTTTGGGTGATCCGTACACCCGCACCTGCGGGGTCGCCGCAAGACCGTCGAGGAGTCGGCCGAACAAGCCGTCCTCGTACGCCTCGAGCGCCGACATCGACTCCACCACTCGGGTCCGACGGTCATTCGCGTCGGACCCGATGGCGGCGATGTAGTCGACCGTGGCTGTTGTCCCGGCAAGGATCTCGTACGGCAGGGTGCCGAGCTCGAAGCGCTCCGGAACCGCGGACGTCGACGGCAGCAGCTTGTCGGTCTGGACACTCTCCAGGAGACTCGGCGACGCCGCGAGGACGCCGTGGTGTGGGCCGAAGAACTTGTAGGGCGAGCACACGAAGACGTCCGCGCCGAGCGCGGCGAAGTCCACCGGCGCGTGCGGGGTGAGGTGTACGCCGTCGACGTACACGAGCGCGCCGACAGCGTGCGCGGCGGCGCTGATGGCAGCGATGTCCGGTCGGGTGCCGAGCAGGTTGGAGGCGCCGGTGACGGCGACGAGTCGGGTTCGCTCGGACAGCTGTGCCTCGACATCGGCGACGGTCAGCTCGGCAGTCTCGCGGTCGAACTCGACCCAGCGCACGGTCGCGCCGACACGTTCTGCGGCGGTGACCCACGGGCGGATGTTGCCGTCGTGGTCCAGGCGGGTCACGACGACCTCGTCGCCCTCGGACCAGCCCGCGGCCAGGGCGCGGGCGAAGTCGTAGGTCAGCTGCGTCATCGAGCGCCCGAACACCACTCCGCCGGCATCGGCGCCGAGCAGGTCCGCCACCGCCTCACGTGCTCCGAGCACGATGGCGTCGGCCCGGCGTTCGGCGTCGGTGACGCCGCCCCGGTTGGACACCCCGGCGCACATCGCGGTGGCGATTGCCGCGCCCACCACCCGTGGCACCTGGGAGCCGCCAGGCCCGTCGAAGTGGGCAATCCCGTGCTCAAGGGCGGGAAAGTCGGCGCGAATCCGCTGCAGGTCGAAGTCCATCCGGGCATTGTGCCTTGCCCGGTTTGCGAGCGGAGTGACGCCTCCCGCAGTACCGTCATCGCCATGAGCGATCGCGTCCACCTGAAGGTCGAGCTCGAACTGTTGGTCGACGATGCGGGTGCGCTGCGCCAGAGCGCCTTCGAGCGCCTCCAGGCCGCGTGGAGCAGCGACGACGCCTTCCCGTACGAGTCTGCCGACGACGTACCCCTCGACCAGGCCATCTCCAGTGCACTCGGCGACGCGATCCCGATCCAGTTCCCCGGGGCACGCCGCAGCCAGATCACCGTCGACGCCGAGAGCGTGGACTCGTCCGATACCGCCAGCGAAGACTCCGAAGACACCGACGACACCGACGACGAGGCAGAGAAGCCCCGCTGATCGAACCGCACCCCGGTGATCGAGCCTGTCGAGATCCCCGGTGATCGAGCCTGTCGAGATCCCCGGTGATCGAGCCTGTCGAGATCCCCGGTGATCGAGCCTGTCGAGATCCCCGGTGATCGAGCCTGTCGAGATCCCCGGTGATCGAGCCT
>JBBSPA010000160.1:0-4642 GCA_038259225.1 Propionibacteriales bacterium | reverse complement strand
GTGGTGACCTCCTCGACGACCAGGCCGAGTACCGCCTCGATCGGTGTCGACCGGCCGCGCTTGGGAGCTCGCCAGTCCGACTGCAACACGTCGGCGCCGTACCGGTCGAAGGGCATCGGCCCACGCTAACCGCCACGTCCTGGTGGGCCGGGCTGCAACGCCGGATGGGGTCGGACCGGGCAGATCGCCGGGGTCTCGACAGGCTCGACCACCGGTCTTCGCCGGACCGGGCAGATCGCCGGGGTCTCGACAGGCTCGACCACCGGTCTTCGCCGGACCGGGCAGATCGGCGGGGGCTCGACGGGCTCGACCACCGGTCCTTTTCGGGCTGAGCTCGAAGCACGCAGGCGCTTGCTCGGCTGCTCGGCGGGTCTAGAGAAGATCGAGAGGCGGCTGACCGGGAGCCGGTTGAGCCGGGGCGCGATGCGGGTCAGGCTTGCCGGACGCGAGCGCGGCGGCGGACTCGGCAGCCAGGTGTCCGTAGCCCCGGGCGACCGCCTCGGTGAGCCGCGACGCCTCCCAGGGCCAGTCCTTGCCGCCGGCAGCCAGCGCCTCGGACTCGGGAACGCCCTGGCCGTACAGGGACCGGATCAGCTCCGCGATGTCGGACACGTCGGCTCGCTGGTCCTGCACGAACTCCTTGTCGACGACCGTGCCGTGACCGGGTACGACGACCGAGCCCGGAGTGAGCATCCCGATCACCAGGTCGAGCGTGGCCGGCCAGTCCAGCGGGAAGCAGTCCCCTCCGAACGACGGCGGGGCGGACTGCTCGATCAGGTCTCCGGCGAAGACCACGTCGGCGTCCGCCACCCGGATCGCGATGTCGCCGGAGGTGTGCCCACGACCTGGGTAGGCGAGCTCGACGATCCGGTCACCGAGGTCGATCGCAGCTACCGAGGCGAATGTCTCGTCAGGCAGCCGGTAGTCAGTCTCCAGCACGTCACGCAGCAGGTCCGCGGTGTACCACGGGTAGTCCGGGTCCTCGCTCGGATCCGCCCGGATGGCGGCCTTGATCCGGTCGCAGGCATCAACCATCCCAGCCGCGGCGTTCTCGTGCGCGTGGATCCGAGCTCCCTCGAACGCCAGGTTCCCGAGGACATGGTCGAAGTGCTCGTGGGTGTTCACGACCCAGCGGATCGGCAGGTCGGGCGCCAACCGGCATACGTCCTCGCGCAGCTCGACCCCGTGCGGGTACGCCGCTCGGGTGTCCACCACGAGCAGCCCGTCGGAGCCCTGGACCACGCCGATCGTGGTGTCCCACTGGGGATAACGTCCGACGAAGACCCGGTCGGCGACCTCCGCGAACCCGCCGCCCGCCTGGTACGTCGTCACGCTGTCCATCTCGGCAGACTAGCCGCGCCACGCCGGGCGCCCGATACCGCGGCACCTAGTAGCATTGGCACTCGAATAGCGTGAGTGCCAAGGCGGTGCCCGACAGAGCAGGCGGAGGTGGCGATGCTCGACGACCGCAAGCTCGACGTGCTGCGTGCCATCGTCGAGGACTACGTCCAGTCCCAGGAGCCGGTCGGTTCCAAGGCGCTGGTCGAGCGGCACAGTCTCGGGGTGTCCCCTGCCACGGTCCGCAACGACATGGCCGTGCTGGAGGAAGAGGGGTTCATCACCCAGCCGCACACGAGCGCCGGCCGCATCCCTACCGACAAGGGCTACCGGCTGTTCGTCGACAAGCTCACCGACGTGAAGCCGCTGACCGGTGCCGAGAAGCGGGCGATCGCGACCTTCCTGGAGGGCGCGGTCGACCTCGACGACGTGGTCCACCGCAGCGTCCGCCTGCTCGCCCAGCTCACCCAGCAGGTGGCGATCGTCCAGTACCCCACGCTGTCCCGCTCCACCGTTCGGCACGTCGAGGTGGTGACCTTGACCACGGCCCGGCTGCTGCTGGTGCTGATCACCAGTAGCGGGCGGGTCGAGCAACGTGTCATCGAGCTGGCAAAGCAGATCGACGACGAGACCGTCGGTGAGCTGCGGGCTCGGCTCAACACCGCCGTGGTCGGCCAGGCCCTGACCGACGCCGCGGCTCGCGTCACCTCGCTGCCGGAGGCGTTCCACCGTGACGACAAGGCGGTCGTGACCCAGGTGGTCGCGGCCTTCGCCGCAGCCGTCGCCGACGACCGCTCCGATGAGAAGGTCGCCATCGGCGGGACCGCCAACCTGGTCCGGTTCGGTGAGGACTTCGACCGCTCGATCAAGCCGCTGCTGGAGGCGCTGGAGGAGCACGTCGTGCTGCTCCGGCTTCTCGGCGAAGCCACCAGCCCGAGCCTTGTGACCGTTCGGATCGGTCACGAGGTGCCGCACGCCCAGCTCGCCGCCACGTCGGTGATCGCCTCGGGCTACGGCCCCGACAAGCAGTCCCTGGCCAACCTCGGCGTCGTCGGGCCGACCCGGATGGACTATCCCGGGTCGATGGCCGCGGTGAACGCCGTCGCCCGATACGTCAGCCAAATCCTGTCCGACGCCTGAGCGGCGTACCACCAACGAATGCCGGAGCATGTCGACCAATCTCTATGAAGTCCTCGGGGTCTCGCACGAAGCGAGTCCGGAGGAGATCAAGAAGGCCTACCGCAAGCTGGCCCGCCAGCTGCATCCCGACGTCAACCCCGACGCCGAGACGCAGGAACGGTTCAAGGAGGTCACCCGGGCGTACGACGTCTTGAGCGACCCCAAGAAGCGCGAGATGTACGACCTCGGCGGCGACCCGCTGTCGGCTGCAGGAGCTCAGGGCTTCGGCCAGGGGTTCTCGTTCACCGACATCATGGACGCCTTCTTCGGCCAGACGGCAGGAAGCCGTGGCCCGCGCCCCCGCACCCGACGCGGCCAGGACGCGCTGATCCGGCTCAACTTGGATCTCGGCGAAGCCGCCTTCGGTGTCGGGAAGGAGATCAAGGTCGACACCGCGGTCACCTGCACGCTGTGCAGCGGGGCCGGAACCGCCCCGGGCACCTCGCCCACCACCTGCACCACCTGCTCGGGTCGTGGCGAGATCAGCCACGTGCAGCGGTCCTTCCTCGGCGAGGTCCGCACGATGCGCCCCTGTCCGACCTGCCGCGGCTTCGGTACCGTCATCCCCGACCCGTGCTCGGAGTGCTCCGGGGACGGTCGGGTCCGGGCTCGGCGTGCCATCAACGTCAAGATCCCGCCCGGGGTCGACAGTGGCACCCGGGTACAGCTCGCCGGCGAAGGCGAGGTCGGCCCGGGTGGTGGTCCAGCCGGTGACCTGTACGTGGAGATCGACGTGGCTCCGCACCCGGTGTTCAGCCGACGCGGCGACGACCTGCTCTGCACGATCACGCTGCCGATGACCGCGGCGGCGCTGGGAACAGCGATCGAGCTACCCACGCTCGAGGCCGACGTGGCCTCCCGGGACACCGACGTCGAGCAGACGATGTCGCTGGACATCCGGCCCGGCATCCAGTCCGGTGAGCAGCTGGTGCTGCGAGGCCGCGGCGTACCCCGGCTGCGCGGCACCGGACGTGGCGACGTGATCACGAACGTCGTGGTGGAGACACCGACCAGGCTCGACCAGGCTCAGACCGACCTGCTCAACCAGCTCGCCGGGCTGCGCGGTGAGGAGAAGCCGATCGCGACCGTCGAGGACAACCGGCACCGCGGCGTCTTCGGCCGTTTCCGGGACGCCTTCAAGGCCCCCTGACGGACGTACCAGACGTCGGGCGGGCGATCACCGTCCCGTCCTTCCGACACGTCAGAGGAGAGTGTCGTGACCCTGCCCGTCTTCGTGGTCGATGCCGATGCGTTCGCCCACGACACCGTCACGCTGGACGGCGACGAGGGTCGGCACGCCGTGGTCGTGCGACGGCTGCGCGTCGGCGAGCACCTGGTGATCACCGACGGTCGAGGGCGGGCCGCGGAGTGCCAGGTCACGGTGCTGGCGAAGGCGTCGCTGGTCGCTGCGGTGCTCGTACGCCGATTCGAGGCCGCACCCCTACCTCGCCTCGTCGTCGTGCAGGCGATCCCCAAGGGCGACCACGCCGAACGCGCCGTGGACCTGATGACCGAGATCGGGGTGGATGCCATCGTGCCCTGGGCTGCCGCGCGGAACGTCGTCACCTGGAAGGGCGATCGCGCCGACAAGGCGCTGCACCGCTGGCGCGCCACGGCGACCGCGGCCGCCAAACAGTCTCGCCGACTGTGGCATCCCCAGGTCGCCGACCTGCACTCCACGGCCCAGGTCGTGGAGCTGTTGGCCGGGGCCGCCGCCTGCTACGTCCTGCACGAGTCCGTGTCGAGACCGCTGGCCGGCGTACCCCTGCCTGCGCAGGGTGACTTGGTGCTCGTCGTCGGCCCGGAGGGCGGGATCACCGAGGACGAGGTCGAGGCCCTCGGCGCGGCCGGCGCGCAGACCGTCCGGCTCGGCCCCGAGGTGCTGCGCTCATCGTCGGCCGGGATGGCGGCCGCCGCCGTCGTACTCTCGCGTACTCGCTGGCCCTAGCCCGAAGTGTCAGGGTGCCGCGCGTGGGACGGTGCGCTGTGGAGTGCCATCTGATGCCTGACACGGATGTGACGGCGGATCGCTGACATCTGAGCGGCGGGCGTGCACCGTTTGGTGCATGTCCGGTGAGGTGGTAGCGATGGAGACTCGGCTTGCGGTTGCGATGGCGCGCCGGGT
>JBBSPA010000159.1:0-4695 GCA_038259225.1 Propionibacteriales bacterium | reverse complement strand
TGCGTTTTCCGGGGGGCCCGGTGAGATCTCGGTCCGGGTGCTCCGCGTCGCCGGGAGGCTGGAGGTGGCGGTCGACGACGATGGTCGCGGGCTGCCGGACGGCTTCGATCCGCTGTCGTTGGGAAGCCTCGGCCTCTCGATCGTCCGGACCCTGGTGGAGTCCGAGCTCGGCGGCGTACTCAGTCTGGGGACAAACCCGGCTGGGGGTACCCGCGTCGACCTCGACATCCCCTGTTGAGTGCGCAGGTGGTGGGGGTTGAGTGCGCAGGTGGTGGGGGTTGAGTGCGCAGGTGGCGGGGGTTGAGTGCGCAGATCCTGAACTTGCATCGGCACCCCGGTGACTGGCTGCGCACTGAACCATGACTAACTGCGCGCTGAAGGGTGACTAACTGCGCACTCAACAAGAGGAGGGGAAGGGTCAGGCGCGAATCTTGGCGCGCGCGTTCCGGCGCTTGAGGGCGCGTCGCTCGTCCTCCGACATCCCTCCCCAGACTCCGTGGTCCTGGCCAGCCTCGAGCGCCCACGCGAGGCACTGCTCGCGCACCTCACAGCGACGGCACACGGCCTTGGCCTCCTCGATCTGCAGGATGGCCGGGCCGGTGTTGCCGATCGGGAAGAACAGCTCCGGGTCCTCATCGAGGCACGCGGAACGGTGACGCCAATCCACGGCGAGGCTCCTCTTCGTCTTCGGGTGGCGGCGGCCTCGCCGCGCCACTGGTGGTGCGTGGTGCAACGTGCTCGTGAAGGTTTTCACGAGCCCTCCCGTTCGCTTCGCCACAATGGCTGGCGAGGTGGTGGGAGGCGCCAGGACGCACGTCGGTCATGCGCCATGGCGGTTGCGACATCGATCGTCGCAAGAGATATGCCCCTACACAACCCCTCGACGGATGTCAGTTTCCTCACAACCAGGACGAGGCGGACATGCGGTCAATCCCTCTGTTCAAGTCTAGAGGCTTCAACCCGAGATCGTGAGAGGCGAGGCCGGATCGTGTGCACGATCACGTCGGGCACCGCCGGCAGGACGGCGGCCGTACGCTCTGCGGCCGGCCAGCCCTGGGGCGGCTCGTTAGGGTTTCGGCATGAGCGATCCCGACGCCGAGGACGGCACCGGACCCAGTACCGCCATCAAGGCCGCCGCTCTCCTCGTGGCGCTCGAAGCGGCGGGACTGGTCGCGCTCGCGATCGCGGAGCTGATCAGCGTTGATTCAGACCGCCCGAGTGTCGCGATCACGACCGCGGTGTTCTTCCTGCTGTACGCCGCCGGGATCGCGGCATGTGCGCGTGGACTGATCAAGCTGAGCAGCTGGAGCCGCGGCCCGGTCGTGCTGGCCCAGCTGATCGAGCTCGGCGTCGCGTGGAGCTTTCGCGGCGGAGGTACGACCTGGGTAGCCGTGCTGCTCGCCGTACCTGCAGTCGTGGTCCTGGTCGTGATCTTCTCGCCCTCCACCACGCAGGCTCTCTACGGACGACGGATCAGTGACGACACACCCTGACCCGCCCAGCTGCGCCGATCCCGACGGTTTCGGTGGTCACGGAACCTGAGGCGGCCCGGCCCACCAGTGGTGGAGAGCCGGGCCGCGTCGTACGACAAGCGGTCGTGGCTGGGTCGCTGGAGTTTGCGTCAGGTTTGCGCAGGTTTGCGGCCTAGTCGCTCGCTAGCTCAGCCCTTCTTGGTCTCCGCGAAGATCTCGGCGATCTCGTCGATCTTCGCCAACAGCTCGTCGGCCTTGGCAGCGTCCATGCTGTCCTTCGTTCCGCTGGCCCCGGCCAGCTTGGTGGCCTCGTTGAAGAGCGTGTGGAGCTGGGGGTACTTCTCGAAGTGCGGGGGCTTGAAGTAGTCGGTCCACAAGACCCACAAGTGGTGCTTGACAAGCTCGGAGCGCTGTTCCTTGATGATGAGCGCTCGCGTCCGGAAGTCAGGGTCGTCGTTGTCGGCGACCTTGCCGATGATCGCCTTCACCGATTCGGCTTCGATCCTGGCCTGCGCTGGGTCGTAGACGCCGCAGGGGAGGTCGCAGTGAGCCGAGACGGCGATGGTCGGTGCGATGAAGCGAGCCAGCATGAACTGGTCCTTTCTGTTGCAAGCCGTGGGAGTTGCCACACTGGGTCTCACGGGGACTCCCGTGAGGTTCTGCTCTTACCCAGTGCCCGACCCTACTCCGCTCAAACGAGGACCCCACCGGTGGCTGACAGGCGAAACACAGGCCCCTTCGTCGGGCTGGCCGTCGTCCGAGGCCGCTCGATGGAGCCGACTCTTCGAGACGGCGACAGGCTGCTGGTTCGGTACGGCGTCACGCCTCGACCAGGGCAGCTCGTCGTCGTGCGGTTGCCGGACCGTCCGGTGGCCGTGAAGCGGGTAAGCCTGCGTACGCCGGAGGGGTGGTGGGTCGAACGCGACAACCCCGCAGAGGGCGTGGACTCCTGGCTGGTCGGGGCGATCCCCGACTCCGACGTGCTCGGTCGCGTGCTCGTGCGGATCTGGCCGTGGCGCCGTCGGGTGCGACATCGGCCGGGACCCGACGACTTGGCCTGAGATCACTCACGCAACTCCCACGCTCGACGCGGCGTGGCAGACTGACGCGGTCGGGCGATCCCCATGCATCTGCCACACGAGCCTCGGAGCCATCGAACTCTGATCGGCGTACGGCGATGTGACGTCTCCACGTGAGTGCCCCAGCCTTCCCGCCATGCATGGACCAGGTGACCCGATGTCGACAGCCTCGATCCCCCGACCCGAGCCAACTTCCGGCGCCGCGACGTCCGCTGTCACGACCGCCAGGCAGCAGACGCCCGACTCCTCGAATCCGCTGTCCCAGTACGCCGACGACCCGGTCTTCGAGCTGCACCGAGGCGGCAAGCTACAGATCGCCTCGACCGTTCCGCTGCGCGACGCCAAGGACCTCTCGATGGCCTACACGCCTGGCGTGGCGCGAGTGTGCTTGGAGATCGCAGCGCACCCGGAGGCCGCCCGGGACTACACGTGGGTCTCGAACACGGTCGGCATCGTGACAGACGGGACCGCCGTGTTGGGGCTCGGGGACATCGGGCCGAGGGCGGCGATGCCGGTGATGGAGGGCAAGGCGGTGCTGTTCAAGCAGTTCGGCGGCGTCGACGCCATCCCGATCTGTCTGGACTGCACCGATACCGACGAGCTCGTCGAGACCGTGGTCCGGCTGGCACCGAGCTTCGGCGGGATCAACCTGGAGGAAATCTCCGCGCCGCGATGTTTCGAGGTAGAACGGCGGCTCAAGGAGCGGCTCGACATCCCGGTGTTCCATGACGACCAGCACGGCACGGCGGTGGTCGTGCTGGCGGCTATGCGTAACGCGCTGCTCATCGTCGCGAAGGAGCTCAACGACATCCGGATCGTGGTGTCCGGTGCCGGCGCGGCCGGCGTCGCAGTGACCAAGATGCTGTTGGCGGCGGGAGCCCGCAACATCGCCGTCGTGGACCGTGGCGGGATCATCAGCCTGGACCGTGCGGATCTCAACGCCGTCAAGCTGAGCCTGGCCGAGCAGACCAACGCGGGCAGGCGCTCGGGCGAGCTCTCTCACGCCCTGGTCGGCGCGGACGTCTTCATCGGGGTGAGCGGCGGATCGGTGCCTGAGGCTGCCGTCGCCGCGATGGCCGATGACGCGATCATCTTCGCGCTGGCGAACCCCAACCCCGAGGTCCACCCCGATATCGCGCATCGGCATGCGCGGGTTGTGGCGACCGGGCGCTCGGACTACCCGAACCAGATCAACAACGTGTTGGCGTTCCCAGGCATCTTCCGTGGCACCTTCGATGCGGGTGCGCGACGGATCACCGAGGACATGAAGCTCGCTGCAGCGACAGCCCTGGCCGACCTGGTCGCCGACGACCTCGATCCAGCGGCGGTCATCCCTTCGCCGTTCGACGCCCGGGTAGCCCCGGCCGTGGCTGCAGCGGTGGCCGCCGTCGCACCCCGCCCCTGACGGGCGGCGACGCTGGGATCGATCCAGGCGACCGTTCGCCCGTCTGCTGTGGCGACGGCTGCGCCGCTGCCGAAACCACCTAGGGTTGAGCGATGTTCTCCGTGTACGCCGAATCGACCCATCCCGACAAACCGTTGGACGGCCTGGTACTGGGCGAGCGTCCCGACCCTTCGGCTCAGGACGGGTGGACCACGATCGACGTCAAGGCGGCGTCGCTGAACCACCACGACGTGTGGTCGCTGCGTGGGGTCGGTCTTCCCGACGACCGGCTCCCGATGATCCTGGGCTGCGACGCGTCCGGACTCGACGAGGACGGCAACGAAGTGATCGTGCACGCCGTGATCAGCGACCCGGCCTGGCTGGGGGACGAGACCCTCGACCCGAAGCGGTCGTTGCTGTCGGAGCGCTACCCCGGCACGCTGGCCGAGCGGGTGGCGGTGCCACGGCGGAATGTGGTTCCGAAGCCGGCATCCCTGAGCTTCGAGGAGGCGGCCTGCCTGCCGACGGCCTGGTTGACGGCGTACCGGATGCTCTTCACCCAGGGCGCTCTCAAGCCCGGGGACAGTGTGCTGGTCCAAGGAGCCGGGGGCGGCGTTGCCACGGCCCTCATCACGCTCGCGTCAGCGGCCGGGCTGCGGGTGTTCGCGACCAGCCGTGACGAGACCAAGCGCGAGCGCGCGCTCGGCCTAGGCGCTGCGGAGGTCCTCGAGAGCGGGGCACGGCTGCCGCAGCGGGTCGA
>JBBSPA010000158.1:0-4811 GCA_038259225.1 Propionibacteriales bacterium | reverse complement strand
AGCGCCTTGAAACGCCAGGTGTCGACCCAGACGTCGGTCAGGGCCAGACCCCCGTGGCTGCGGGCCAGGCAGTCGCGCAACAGCACCTTGCGGATCTGGGACGCGGCCGTGCGTAGGCTCGTCCTACCGTGCTCGGCGTCCGATCCCGGCCAGAGGCACTCGATCAGGGTCGAGGTCGACAGCCTGGGACCGGTTTGCATGGCCAGGATCTGCAGCAGCGCCATCGACTTGCGGGTACGCCAGGCGCTGGGCTCGACCCAGACACCGTCGGCCCGGCGTACCCGAAAGGGTCCAAGCATGCGTATCTCAACCGGCGCGCGGCCATCAGCGGTCAAAGTCCCCCCTCGTCTCCGGTCGGCGATCGTCTGCCCGACACCTAGGACTTCTGATGAACTTTGTACCGTGTTGTCAGCCTGGGGGATGCGACTTTGGATAACTACACCTGTCAGTAACCTCGCCATCACCCCAGGTGACGACAAAATAGACTATTTCCGACATGCTTTCGAGCCCGGCGTACCCGTGCCGTTCCATCGTCCTCCGTGATCCGGCGTACCGATCTCGCGCAGTGGCGGCGGCTCGGCCGCACGCCAAGGCTGGTCTACGATGGACTCGCTCGGGCACGGCGTGGTGCTCCGGCTGCTCGACCGGCGACGACGTTGCGTAGGCCGAGAAGGCCTGGCCGTCGACGACACCCACGCCCTGAAGGAACCTCACGTGACCGACCCGTCCACCACCGCACCTACGGACCCGCGCCCCGTTGTCCTGATCGCCGAGGAGCTCTCGCCGGCTACCGTCGAGGCGCTCGGACCGGACTTCGAAGTCCGGCGCTGCAACGGCGCCGACCGTGCGGAGCTGCTCACCGCCATTACCGACGTCGACGCGATCCTGGTCCGTAGTGCGACCAAGGTCGACGCCGAGGCGCTGGCCGCCGCCTCGCGGCTCAAGGTCGTCGCCCGCGCCGGGGTCGGTCTGGACAACGTGGACGTGAAGCAGGCGACGCAGTCCGGAGTGCTGGTGGTCAACGCCCCGACGTCCAACATCGTCAGCGCTGCTGAGCTGGCGGTCGGGCTGCTGATCGCGGCCGCTCGCCACATCGCACCCGCCAGCCAGGCGCTGCGCAACGGCGAGTGGAAACGCAGCAGGTTCACCGGCACCGAGCTGTACGAGAAGACCGTCGGCATCGTCGGTCTCGGGCGGATCGGCGTACTCGTGGCGCAGCGGTTGAGCGCGTTCGGGATGAGAGTCATCGCGTACGACCCCTACGTCCAGGCCGGGCGCGCCGCCCAGCTCGGTGTCCGTCTCGTCACGCTGGACGACCTGGTCGCCGAGGCCGACTTCATCTCCGTGCACTTGCCCAAGACCCCCGAGACGATCGGGCTGATCGGTGAGGAGCAGCTGGCGGCCTGCAAACCGAGCGCAATCCTCGTCAACGCAGCGCGTGGAGGCATCGTCGACGAGCACGCCTTGCACCTGGCCATCAAGGAGGGCCGGATCGCGGGTGCAGGGATCGACGTGTTCGCGTCCGAGCCGTGCACCGACTCACCGCTGTTCGAGTTCGAGAACGTCGTCGCCACCCCGCACCTCGGGGCGTCGACCGACGAGGCCCAGGAGAAGGCCGGCATCGCGGTTGCCAAGTCCGTCCGGCTCGCGCTCAGCGGGGAGCTCGTGCCGGATGCGGTGAACGTCCAAGGTGGTGTCATCGCCGAGGACGTGCGACCCGGCATACCGCTGACCGAGAAGCTCGGTCGGATCTTCACCGCGCTGGCCGGCGAAGTGGCTCAGCAGCTCGACGTGGAGGTACGTGGGGAGATCACCCAGTACGACGTAAAGGTGCTCGAGCTCGCGGCCCTCAAGGGCGTGTTCAGCGACGTGGTCGAGGAGTCTGTCTCGTACGTCAACGCGCCGCTTCTCGCGGCCGAACGCGGTCTCGCGGTGCGCCTCGTCACCGACCCGGAGAGTCCCGACCACCGCAACCTGGTCACCCTGCGTGGCACGTTGGCCGACGGCGACCAGGTCTCGGTGTCCGGCACCCTGATCGGCATCCACCAGCGGGAGCGGCTGGTCGAGCTCAACGGGTACGACGTGGACCTCGAGCCGACGGAGCACCTCGCGTTCTTCACCTACGAGGACCGCCCTGGCATGGTCGGCGCGATCGGTGGACTGCTCGGTGAGGCCGACATCAACATCGCGGGGATGCAGGTCGCCCGAGACCACCGAGGGGGCCACGCGCTGGTGGCGTTGACCGTGGACAGCGCGATCCCGAACAAGGTGCTGGAGGAGATCGCCGCGGAGATGCACGCCGTCCTGGTCCGTACGGTCGAGCTCGACTGACCCGTCGCCCTGACGTCCCCCACCCCCTCTTTCCCCGCAAATGCGGGAAGGTGCAGGTCGACACGCCGTACGGCGGCTGAAGTTTCCCGCATCTCGCGGAAGTGGCGGGCTACGCGCGAGCGGCGATCAGGACGGCAGAGTCCGGCGCCACCATCACCTCGACCGTGGTGAAACGCTCGTCCATGAACCACTGCTGGCGCATCGTGTCGACCCGGCCCTCGTACATCGGCGGCCACGTCTGGCAGGGGGTGAAGTCGTCGAGCACGACCAGACCGCCAGGCCCGAGGAGCTCGGCGACGGCGTCGATGCCGGACTGCTTGGCCTCGCGTACGTCGAGGAACAGCAACGAGAACGGCGCGTGCTCGCGCAATGACCCCCAGTCGCCGGTGATCACCTCGACACGGGCGTCCTCGGCGAACAGATCGTTGACCGCCTCGGCCAGACTCGGGTCGAGCTCGGCCGTGACGATGGTGCTGCCTTCGCGGGCTCCGCTCGACAGCCACGCAGCCCCGACCCCGCAGCCGGTGCCGCACTCGCCGAGCTGTCCTGACCTTCCGGCGGCCAGTGCGGCCAGCAACCGTCCGGTCTCTGAGCGGCTCGAGGTCACGAAGCCCCGGCGACGCGACAGGTCGAGCGCCGCGGACACCTGAGGCGGGAGATCGACGGGAGCGGTCACCCGGCCGAGTCTGTCACAGGCCGTCTCGGCGCCGAGGGGTCTCGGTTGGGCGAGGTCTCAGATGACAAGACGATCCGCCAAATCGCTGACGTACAACGAGATCCGGGCCTAACCTGGTCACATCATGCGGTTTTACGTAGTCATCCTTACCCGCCGCGGCGAGGCCTCCTAGGCCAACTCCTCGCCGCGGAGTCTGGGCGTTGGCCGACCGCGTTGCACGAGGACCCGCATCATGCCGATCGCATTCGGTTCCTCCCGATCACTCGAGTTGTCGTAGCGCTACCCGCGCTCCAACCACCGTCTCGACGCCGGTCGTCCCGCCCGTGCTTGGCCGATCTACCTGCATGACGACCGCAATCAGCAAACGAAACGTGGAGAGTGAACAGCGATGTACGACATGTATCCCGAATGGGGTCCGGCCCAGCACGACGAGGACCACCCGGCGAACCCCGCCAACTGGACGGGGCGCACCGCAACCATGACCGCCCCCATCCAGGAGGCCATCGATCGGCGCGACAACGGCGGGGAGCGCCCTGACGACAACTGACGCAATCCCCGCGAATGCGGGAAAGTACAGGGTCGGCGCGGCGTGTCGACCTGCACTATCCCGCAATTCGCGGAAGAGAGGGGTGAGCAGATGAGCGACCCGATCAGGCTGGCGGTGATCGGCGGCGACGGTATCGGGCCGGAGGTCACCGCCGAGGCCGTCAAGGTCCTCGACTCCGTCGCAGCGGTCGAGGACCTCGAGATCGTGCGGACCGACTATGCGCTCGGTGCCGAGCACTGGAAGGCCACCGGAGAGGTGTTGAGCGATGACGTGCTCGCTGACCTCCGCACCCACGACGCGATCCTGCTCGGGGCGGTCGGCGGCAAGCCCGGCGACACCAGCCTGCCGGCCGGACTGCTCGAACGCGGTCTGCTGCTGCGACTGCGCTTCGAGCTCGACCACTACGTCAACCTGCGTCCGTCCAGGGTCTATCCCGGCGTACCCACTCCGCTGACCGACCCCGGCGACGTGGACTTCGTCGTCGTCCGCGAAGGCACCGAGGGTCCCTACACCGGTAACGGCGGACGGTTGAGGGCGGGTACGCCGTCAGAGGTGGCGACCGAGGTCAGCCTCAACACGGCGTACGGTGTCGAACGCGTCGTCCGGGACGCGTTCGGACGGGCCCAGCGCCGACCCCGGCAGCACCTCACCTGGGTGCACAAGACCAACGTGCTCATCCACGCCGGCGCGCTGTGGAGCCGCGTGGTCGAGGCGGTGGCGGCGGACTTTCCCGACGTCGCGGTCGACTACCTGCACGTGGACGCGGCGACGATCATGCTCACCACAGACCCGGCGCGCTTCGACGTGATCGTGACCGACAACCTCTTCGGCGACATCCTCACCGACCTGGCGGGCGCCGTCACCGGCGGGATCGGCCTTGCTGCGAGCGGCAACATCAACCCCGAAGGCACGTCGCCGAGCATGTTCGAGCCGGTCCACGGGTCGGCACCCGACATCGCCGGACGCCAGGTCGCCGACCCGACGGCGGCGATCTTGAGCACCGCCCTGCTGCTGGACCACCTCGGTCACACGAAGGCGGCGGCCCGGGTCGAGCAGGCGGTGAGTGACGACGTGACCGCGCACGCCGGACGGGCCCGGCCTACCTCCGAGGTAGGGGACAGCATCCGCTCCCGCCTCGAGCGGGCGTGAAGTACGTTAAGTCCATGACGTCGTCTCACATTGCGATCACGCGATCGAGCACGCCGGTCGAGCCCGCTCGCCGTGACGAGATCCTCGCCAGCCCCGGATTCGGTCAGT
>JBBSPA010000157.1:0-4946 GCA_038259225.1 Propionibacteriales bacterium | reverse complement strand
CATCTTCGGGCCTGCGACGCAGAAGGCGCTGCGCTCCTTCCAGGAAGCCGTGGGCGTGAAGGCCGACGGCGACGGGATCGTCAGCGTCGACACCTGGGAGAAGCTCGTGCGACGGCTCAGCGACGAGGAGTTCCCGGCCGGGCCCCAGCCCTGCTGATCGGCCGACCGGCGACGTCCTGGGCGCTCGAACGCGGACGACGGTCGACCCAGGCCTCCCAGCTGGGTCTGTCACCACCTCGCCGGGCCACCCGGGCGTTGCACGACCGGCATGCTGTCGGCGGAACTCACGGGAAACGAGCGTGCCGGTGGTGGGCTCCACCGCAGCTCAGGTTCACCAACACCTCTTCACAGGCCTGCACCCTGACCGGCTACCCAAGGGTGTTCTTCGCCGATGACAAGGGCCATCAGATCGGCGGGCCCGCCCGCCAGGTCCCGGCCGACCTGGGCGTGGCCACCCTCGTGCCCGGGACGTCGACCTCGGCGGGCTTCCTCCTCTTCAACGACCAGGTGCGCGAGGGGGCCGTTTGCCAGCCGACACAGGTGATCGGGCTGCGGGTCTACCCACCCGATGAGTCGACGGCCCTGTTCGTGGCCACCGCTACTCGTATCTGCGCCGTCCCTCGGGACAACGGCTGGGCCTCGATCGAACCCGTCTCCGGCCAGCGTTGATGGGACCCCATCGATGGGAGGATCCCGACCCGTCGCACTGACCGCCGAGCATTCTCGCGGCCGGTTCTGTCCGTGGCCATGAGAGAGTCTCGGTAGTGGCCAGATGAGGTCCCTCCAGGAGCGTCAGGGCGCGCAGGCCTCGTCCGGCGGGTCCGGAGCCAGGCTCGGCGTCGCCCATCCCGGGAGCGCCGGTGGTGTCCGGCTATGGCGAGCGGATCATCCCATCTACGGCGACTACCGAGTCCACACCGGAGTGGACCTCGACGCCGCCGAGCACGGTGGCGCCTTGGCCCCGCTGTACGCCCACCAGGGCCAGATGCTCGTTTCCGTCGGCCAGCGGGTGACGGGAGGGCAGGTGATCGGTCGGGTGGGCTGCACGGGAAGTGTACAGGGGTCCCCACCCGCACGAGGTGCGCATCAACGGCGACCCGGTCAGCCCTGCGGACTACCTGTAGTGAGCCACGCCGTCCGATCGGTCGGTTCGATCGACCAAGGCCCGATACATTCGGGCCGATGCCGATGAGCGACGGTCGAGCGCGTCACGGACGCCTCCTCGCTGGGCGTCACGGCTTGATCGCCTTTCTCCTTGCGACGGCCAGTGGCTGCGGCTCCTCAAGTGCGCCCACAGGAGCCCCCACCACAAGCACGGTGGTGGCGAGCACGGTGGCGACATCGACAACGGCCGTACCCACGGCAACGACGGTCGCATCAGCGACCACGACGACGGTGAGCGCGATCATCCCGCCGACGACGCAGTCCGTAGGTATCTCCGTTCTCGCCGGCGAGTACGTGGGTTCTACGGGCGGCTCCGGCAACGCCGTCGTCAGGGCAGACGGCAGTGGGCGCTTCGATGCGCCCGACCTGACCGCCTGTCCTTCGTGCTCGAATGCTTCCGCCCCACGGGCCACCGTGGACTTCAGGCTCACGTCAGTGGTTCCCACGGCGGGCGGCGGCTACCGAGCCACGGGGGTCATCACGGCCGAGTCGAACCCTGCGAATGAGATCGCTCGCCGAGCCGGCCCGGTCGGGACCGCAGTCGAGGCCCTCGCGTCGCCGGCGGGAGGTTTGACACTCAGCTTTCTGCCCGCCAACGACGTCCTCAAGAGGCAATGACCTCTGGGCAGGTCCCCGGGGAGAGCCCCCTCGATGCCTGCCCACGCCGGCCGCTGTCAGCGTCTTGCGCAAATGACATCCACTGCCATCCGAGCGTCGCTTTACAACACGAAGTGTAAAGCGACAGGAAACTGACAGTGGCGACGACAGCAAACTGACAGTGCGCTGTTCGGCTTCCGCGGTCGACGAGGCGCTCGGTCGACCTTCCGCGTCAGGGGCGGGTCAGGCGGACGCGAGCGCCACGGAATCCGGGCCGACATCGAGACGGAGGGTTACGCCGAGCGCGCGTGCCAGCCGGGCCAGGGTGCCTACGGTGGGCTCGTGGTCGCCAGCCTCGATGCGAGCGACGGCGGGCTGCTTCATGCCGAGCTGTCGAGCAAGGGCGGTCTGGGTTAGGCCGTGGTCCACCCGGTACTGGATGACCAGGATGGCGAGCTGATTCGCCACAGCGGTCCGGGCCAGCTCAGCCGCCACCTCAGGGTCGAGCGCATCCACGGCCGCGAGCTGTTCACTGGTCTTCAACTCCGACATGCTCGTCATCACATCTCCCTCTCGATCTGGGCCAAGCGGGCCTCGGCTCGCCGACAAGCGGAGGCGAAACCCTTTGGGTCAACCTGCGCCTCTGGTCCAACGCCGGCAACGATGAACTCCTCGCCGAACTGGCGGTACAGCGCCCGCCACGGACTACGGCCTCCACGAGGTCGGAGCTCGCGCAGCCGCTCGGCGCCCTTCACCGCGCTGCTGTGCGGGTAGGGCAGTCTCGGACCGAGGGCGGCAAGCTTCGCCTCGGCGTTGATGAGTGCGGCTCTCTCCCGTGGCACCAAAGCGTCTCGCTCTTCTGCGGCCTCGGCTAGGTAGCGGTAGGGCCACATCCACCGCCAACCATATCACGTATGTTATAACGGCAGCGAGGGACGAGAGCGTCGGCCGCTCGCCCACCATGAACCGCGAGCTGATCGAGCAGAGCTGCCGGGAGAGGGGCCGCGACCCGGACGAGCTGGCCCGCGACGCCCACGTCGATCCCCTTGTTCTCCGTCAGACGAGACCGGGAAGCGGCGCTCCCGTCGGCCTGATGCGGACGCTGGCCAGTCGGCTCGGGATGCGCATCGACGACATGATCGACAGCCGTCGACCCGGAACACCCGGGCCACGAGATCCACTACATCGGCGGCGATATGGACCTGGCCGACCCCGACCGCTTCCGGGAGGTCCTGATGGCAGGGCCCTTTCATAGTCGGTGTGCTTGGGTCGTGACCTGCGGGTTTGCGGCCGGACTGGCGTGAGCGATCGTCGGGCTGGTAGTGGTTGTGGGTGCGCGATGAGTGGTTCGCTGGGCTGAGGGTCGCTCCTGCCGCAGCTGGCGAGCGGGCGAGGTTCGACGCGGAGCTCGACGAGCATCATTGGCTCGGGCATCGGATGGTGGGCGAGACCATGCGGTACGTCGCGACCGACAGGGATGGCGAGTGGGTCGCGCTGGTCGGCTTCGCATCGTGCGCGTTCTCCTGCGGGCCCCGTGACCGTTTCGTGGGGTGGTCCGCGCAGACCCAGCGTCGTCGGTTGCGGTTCGTCGCCTCCAACCAGCGGTTCTGCGTCCTTCCTGGCGGTCGCCGCCAGAACGCGGCCTCCGCGGTGATGGCCCGGGCGTTGCGGCGGTTGAGCTCGGACTGGGTGATCGCCTGGGGCCATCCGGTGCTGCTGGTGGAGACCTTCGTCGACCCGTCCCGTCACTTCGGCACCTGTTATGCCGCGTCGTCGTTCCAGCGGGTCGGGACAACCTCCGGGTATGCCCGGCGCTCCGGGCGCTACGTCGCCCACGGCCAGGTCAAGGATGTCTATCTGAAGGCGTTGCACCGCAGAGGCGTCGAGCTGCTCGCTGGAGCGTTCGACCATCCGTTGTTGTTGGCTGACCCAGGGAGCTCGTTGGCGCTGATCGATTTCAACACCGCGGACCTCTCCAGCCTGGCGCACCGCCTCGACCAGCTCACCGATCCCCGTGACCGCAGGGGTGTGCGTCACAGCTTCGCGGCGACGCTGGTGCTCGTCGCCTGTGCGACCCTCGCTGGCCACAAGAGCCTGGTCGCGATGAGCGAGTGGAGCGACGCCTCCTCCCAGGAGGTCCTCACCCGCGTCGGCGCGAGGATCTCCCCCTCCACCGGGCTGCGGACCCCGCCGAGCTACGCGACGATCCGCCGAGCGGTCATGGCGGTCGATCCGGACGAGTTCGACCTGATCGTCAATGCCTGGGCCGCTGAACAGCCGGACCGCTACCCGCGGCCGGTTGCCCGCTACGAACGAGACAGCAACAACGACGACGACCAAGACGCCACCCCAACGCGGGGAGCGGGGCTTCTCGGCGTCGCGGTGGACGGCAAGACCCTGCGAGGAGCGAAGCGGTCTGACGGGACCCAGGTGCAGCTACTTGCCGCTCTGCGTCACGACACCGGGATGGTGCTCGGCCAACGCAACGTCGAGAACGACAAGACAAACGAGATTCTCGCCTTCGCTCCGCTGCTCGAGCCGCTCACCCTCACCGGCATGGTCCTCACCGCGGACGCGATGCACACACAGCGCAAGGCCGCTGAGCTGATCGTTGCCACCAAGGGGGGCCATTACATCTTCGGCGTGAAGAAGAACCAGCCGTCACTCTGGAACAGTGGGCTCGACGCGCTCGGCCGCATCGACATCGACTGCCCGGAACATGAAACGCTCCGACGTGGTCACGGCCGCATCGATCGCTACCGGGTGTGGACCGCGCCGGTCCCGACCGGCGTTGCGTTCCCCCACGCGAAGCGCTTCATCTTCGTCGAACGCGAGTCCTCGACGCTGCGCGATGTCCGCACCAGCATCGAGACCCGGATCTACGTCACCGACCTCGACGACCAACAAGCGGGACCGGAACACCTCTTCCGGCTCATCAACGGACACTGGGGCATCGAGAGCCTCCATTGGGTCCGGGATGTCACCTACGACGAAGATCGGTCCCAGGCCCGGACCGGCACCCTCCCACGCGTCCTGGCGACGCTACGGAACCTGGCGATCAGCATCATCCGTTACGCCACCGAGCGGACCGTCAACATCGCAGCCGCTACCCGCCAGCTCGCCCGGCAGCCCGACGCGATCCTCGACCTACTCGGCATCCCCAACCGACTTTGCAACTGACCGTG
>JBBSPA010000156.1:0-5013 GCA_038259225.1 Propionibacteriales bacterium | reverse complement strand
GCCGGCTGGCGTCGACGTACACCTGGCGCGGGGACACCGCGACGTCCTGGTATCCGGCGGCGTGCAGCAGTGGGTAGAGGCGGCGGCCGATGAGGGCGTCACCGCCGGCGAGGCGTTGCAGCGTCACCTGGCAGGCGATGGAATCGCGTGCGGCTTGGCTGTCGGGGTGGAAGTACGTCGAGCCGTGGTCGCCCTCGATGACGGTAATCGTTCCGCCTGGTTTGAGCATGGCCCGGAGGTTCCTCAGGGCCGTTGAGGGGTCGGCGAGGTGCTCGAGGAGGAAGCAGACGAAGACGTGGTCGAAGCTGCCGGCCGACAGTGGCCCCTCCTCGGCCGGCAGGTCGAGGACGTCTGCTTGCAGGAAGGTGATGTCGTCCCTACCTGCGTCTGCGGTGCGTCGGCGCGCTTCGTCGAGTGACGGCGCCGAGAGGTCGATGCAGGTGAGTGCTGCGCCGGGCGACTTCTCGGCCAGAGTGACGGTCTGGGCGGCGACGCCGCATCCGACCTCGAGGACCGAGACCCCCGGCGGGTAGCCGGTGTCGCTGTGCAGCAGGTCTGTCAGCGAGCCGGCCTGATCGGTCAGCCGCTGATTCTCGAGGCTGTGGTAGCCGTGGACATACTGCTCGAACATCGTCATGGATTCGATCACTCTCATCAGGGCGTGAGCCTGCCGGTCACTGGGGTCGTTGGTGGTGTCTCCCGGCACGGCGTCCTCCAGTGAGCCCAGAACGGCCGCAAGCCGGTCGCGTAGCAGAGTGCGTCGACGCGGGTCGCGGTCCAGGTCGTGGAGGTGGGCCCGCAACGTCTCGACGGGATCGGGGTCTTGCTCGTCGAGCAGAGCAGGGACCCGCGCCAGGCTGATCCCCGTCCGCCGCAGCGCCAGCGCCCGGTACAGCCGCGTCACCTGGTCCGGCCCATACCGTCGGTGCCCGTTCGCTGAGCGGTTGGCGCTCACCAACCCCTTGTCCTCCCAGTGGCGCAGCATCCGAACCGACAGCCCACTTGCCTGCGCGAGCTGCCCGACCGTCCAGGACGTAGGCCGCGTCCCGTCCTTCTCGGCGTCCATGCTCAGAACCGTAGAACCTCACACAGTGTGAGAATCAACCCGCACCCGCTGCCCGGATAGAAAACTGGACCCGTCCCGGTGGTCGAACGGCTACCGAGTCGATCCGGCGATCCAGATCAGCCTTGGAGGCGTTCGCAGGGTTGACCGGTGATCTGGGCGATGAGGTCGAAGTCCTTGTCGAGGTGCAGGATAGCGAGGCCGGCGAGCTCAGCTGTCGCTGCGATGAGGAGGTCTGGAATCGATGGAGCGCGATGTTGGCTCTTGGCGGCGAGCAGGTGTTGGACCTCGAGCGCCCGGTCCTCGATCGCCGGCGTCAGGTACTCCACGGGCATGGCTGAAAGGGGCGGGGTGCTGAAAGCCGTGCGGGCCTGAGCGGCGTTACGCGCCGAGTAGCCGATCTCGAGGCGCGTCACCGTCGTGATCCTGACGAGTCCGCGGCCGATCCGGGTAGCCCACTCGTCCGCATCGGGGCTCTCGCCGAGTCTCACCAGGGCGGACTTGTCGATGAGCCAGTGGGTCAGCGCCACGCCGTAGCCATGACCTCGGGGTCGGCCAGGTCAGCGAAGGTGTCGGAGAAGGTCTTCAGATCATCGCGCGAGACTCCGTCGCTGGAGACGGTGGCGTCGGCTGTCAGCCGGCGACGGATGTACTGCGCGCGGGAGAGGCCCAGGCGGGCGGCGTGGGCGTCCACGCCGGCCAGCACCTCGTCGGGGATGTCACGGACCAACACGTCGGCCATCTCTACGCACCTCCATCTGATATCTAACGATATCAGGCTGCAATGAGGTGTGCCGCAAGACGAAGGGCTCGCGGGACGCGCGCCAGTGCGGGATGGGCTCGCGGAGCGTGCCGTGGGGGGGTCGGTCACCGGATTGCCGTGCGAGCCCAGCCAGTATCGGAACGTCGGACAAGCGAGCGGACCGCAGCGGGGGCAAATATCTTCTCGTGCGAGGGTCGTTGCTGTGGCAGGTGAAGCGGAAGATGGAGCGGCCGGGGGCGAGGGCGACCAGGTCGTGCTCGAGACAGAGCGCCTGCTGCTGAGGCCTTGGCGAGTGGATGAGGCCTCGGTACAGCGAGAGATGTGGGCCGAGCGCGATCCACGCGTGCCGCCGCACCGGCGCATCGACGCGAACGGACGCCCAAGGGTCGAGGAATTCGAGGCGGTGATCCACGCCGACGAGCCGTCGTCAGTGCGGTTGCTGGCAGTAGAGCGCCAGGTTGTTGGCGGCACCATCGGCTACTGCGGCCTGGTCGACAGTGGCCAGGGCGCGCACGGTGTGCAGGGACCGGAGCTGGCCTTCGAGTTCCTGCGTCGGTTCTGGGGACAGGGGTATGCGACCGAGGCGTCGTGGGCGGTGCTGGATTGGGCGAGGTCGTCCGGGCACGAGCGGCTGTGGGCCTCTGTATGGGAGTGGAACGCCGCTTCCCGCCGCGTGCTGGCGAAGGTCGGATTCGTCGAGACGGCCCGCGAGGAAGCCAGGTACGGCACGAACCTCGTCACCACGAGACCGCTCTGACCCGCGCCCGCTCCTCGACATGCGCGGATGTTGCTCCGTCTGCGGCCGTCGAACGGCCGTGCAGGGGGCAAGGCCACCTCGTCAACGGTGCCGGCGGAGCCCCGGTGTGTGGATCGATGCGTCGTCGCGGGGGGTGAAGGGGTGGTCTCTGCCGTTGGTCCTCATTGACGTTTTGCGACCCTGGTGGTGTCGAGGACGAGTGCCTGTCGCCGCCGGTGCACGGTCAGATAGCGCAGGCCCCCGCTGCCGGCGGTGAATCGTCGATGTGAGCGACGCGGCATCCACAGCAGCAACCCGGGTTTCAAGTCGATCGCGCCGAGCTCGGTGGTCAGCTGCCCACCGCCTGCGAGGACGTGGATCAGCACGTCGAGGTCAGGCCCGGCGTGGGCCTCGATCGTCGCGCCGGGCGGCAGCGCGATGATGTTGGAGTCGAGGTCCCGCTCCCGAGCTTCGAGCTTCCACGCAGCTCCGCTCACGTCGCTGAGCGCCGCGTCCTCGGCGACGGTGGTGGTGTCGACGAGCACGACCGGCAGCGGGGTGCTCGCCAGCTTGGTGATCCGGAGCCGCCAGTCGCGTGGCTCCCGGTTGAGGTACTCCCAGCGGTAGCTACCTGCGTGCTCGGCTTCGAACTCCTCGTGCAAGTGCTGCGGGTCGTGGTCGTTGACCAGCACCAGTGCTCCATCGACGGGCAGGGCGGCGTAGGCGGCAAAGATCGCGGGGTGCTTGTCGGGTTTGCGCATCCCGCGCACGTCCAGCTCGTGTACGTCGGGGTCGGTCGTGCGTTGCGGCGACATGATGGCTTGTCCAGTTCGTCGTTCTTGCGGTCAGGTTCGAGTGACGCGGTGCCCCGGCACGCGCGGCCGGGGATGGTGAGCCGGCGCATCCGGGATCGCCTGGGTCTCCGCTCATCGCACCAGCTGGGCGACGCCGACCGTGAGCAGCGCGACGACCTTGAGGATCTCCGAGCCGACGTACCACTGGTGGGCCCGGGAGCCGGGGGGCACCTCGCCCGCCAGGACCCGGTCGGAGCGGCGTTTCAGGGCCGGCCGAACCGCGACGAGCTGGAGACCCAGGACGCCGCCGGGGAGGATCGCGAGGATCGGCACCCCGGAACCACCGGAGTTTGCTGAGACGAGGATGACGGCGAGCACGAGGACCCCGGCCAGGGTCATCTCGACGAGGTTGAGAGCGCGGAACACGAGGCGCCCGATGCCGAGGCCGATCTGGACGCTCACCCCCGGCGCCCGGAACTTCAACGGCGCCTCCAGGAACGAGATGGCCAGCACCATCCCCAGCCACACGAACGTGACCGCGACCGCGACCGCCGCCGCGGGGTCAGTCAATGTCGTCTCCCAGCGGCGGCAGCTTCGCGACCAGCTCCGTGTCGACCCCCAGCGGGCTCAGCTTGGCGGCTCCTCCAGGCGACCCCAAGGGCTCGCTGTGCCCCCTGAGCGTCTCGGTGAAGAAGCGTGCGTTGTCGTCGAGGTAGGGCGTCAGCGGCTCGGGTAGGTCGTCCTCGTAGTAGATCGCCTCGACCGGGCACACCGGCTCGCACGCCCCGCAGTCGATGCACTCGTCGGGATGGATGTAGAGGCTGCGTCGCCCCTCGTAGATGCAGTCGACAGGGCATTCGTCCACACACGCCCGATCGACCACGTCCACACAGGGCTGTCCGATCACGTAGGTCATGGGGTACAGTTTACACAATCAGTTACTGTATAAATAGATGGGCCGGAGGTCCGTGACCCACGCGCACCGCTCCGAGCGAGGCGCCGCCGAACGAGACCGACACGAGATGGGATCGCCAGCCCCGGACGCCGGGGCGAGGGGTCTTCGCCGGCCAGTGACCAGCGCGCGAACTGGTAGGAGGCGATGATGACTCCGGAGGCGACGGAGCTCGATAGCCCGAGCCGAGCTGGGGGCCGCCGGAATCGAGTCCACACCGAGCCGCGGCCAGATCGAGGGCCACGGGGCCAGCAGTTGGTCCGGCTGATGACCACGACCGACCACAAGCTGATCGGCAAGCTGTACCTGGTCACCTCCTTCATCTGGTTCCTCATCGGCGGTGTGATGGCGCTGCTGATCCGCTCCGAGCTCGCGTTTCCCGGCTCGCAGGTCGTCAACGAGGAGCTCTACAACCAGCTGTTCACGATGCACGGCACGATCATGCTGCTGCTCTTCGCGACGCCGTTGTTCTTCGGTTTCGCCAACGTGATCATGCCGCTGCAGATCGGGTCGCCGGACGTGGCGTTCCCGCGGCTCAACGCCTTCAGCTACTGGCTCTTCCTGTTCGGCGGTCTGACCGCATTCTCCGGCTTCCTGACGGCCAGCGGCGCGGCCGCGTTCGGCTGGACCGGCTACGCGCCGCTGTCGAACGCCACCTACTCGCCGGGGATCGGGGCGGACCTGTGGATCGTTGGCCTGATCATG
>JBBSPA010000155.1:0-5077 GCA_038259225.1 Propionibacteriales bacterium | reverse complement strand
TCACCGTCCAGCGCCGGTCGTCCCCCTCGGGCCGCAGGATCGTCGCGCCGAGCGCCTCGAGGTCGGCCAGGGCGCGGGTGTAGACGTCGAAGTGCACCCGGTGCTTGACCGACGCGCCCTGCGGCACCCGGTTGAACCAGACCCGCCAGGTCTCGGTGGCGTCGATGAGGCCAGCCTCGCGCTCCCCCTCGGGGCGGTCGTTCTCCTCGAGCTCGTAGTCGAGCACCGCGGCCCAGAACCCGCCGAGGGCGACCGGGTCGAGAGCATCGACACAGACCTTCATGAAGCGCGCATCAGCCATGCGGCTCACGGTACCCACCCCCGCCGACTTATCAGGGCCCAGTGACGGGTCCCCGCGAGAGGCACACTGACAAGTCGGTCTCAGGGGCCGTTCGGCTCGCGCGACTCCGAGGACGGGTGGCGCGCGGAGAAGGCGACCAGCGCGGCCGCACTCGGTGTCGCGCAGAACTGGCGCCACTCCGTGCCGTCGTCCTCGTTCCCCCAATGCGTGAACGCCACGTGCGCACCGCCCGGAAAGGCGTCGCCGTCCGCGCCCGTCCACGGCACCACGACGACCTTCGTCAGGTCAGCGTCGTCCACCTCGGCCGCGAACGCCCGCAGCGTCTGCATCGCCTTCTCGTCGGAAGCGATCGACTCGTCGTACCAGACCATCGTCCAGCCGTGCTCCTGCGAGTGCACGAGCTGACCGAGCTCGGGTCGTTCGGCCGCAACGTACAACGCCTTGGTGAGGTCCGGCCACTGGCCCCAGTGCTTGCCGCTGACCGGAGGTGTCCCGGCGTAGCTCATCGCGGTCCCGGGGTCGACGTGCAGTGGCCCGGCCGCCCGATTGGACTGGTCGCCGGTGCAACCGCCCTGATCGGCACCGGTCGAACTGCGGTCGTCGACCGCCTGGTCGGCGCCACGGGCCGCATCCGCGTCGTCGCCGTTGCCGCCTCCACTCGAGGAGCAGCCGGCCACGACCAGGCAGAGCCCCAGTGCCCCGCCGACCGTCGCAGCGATCCAACGATGTCTCGCGAGCCGGGCCGACATGACGCGGAGCCTACCGACGCTCGCCGGCGGCGCCGGGGTCCCGCGCCGTACCCTGGCTGCTCGTGACAGCAGACCTGACTCCTGCACTCCGCGCGTACGTCGATCGGCTCCCCCCGGCCGGGAGCTTCTCCGTGTGGTGCGGGCCACTTGCCGGGCAGCCGGCCCTGGCCTACCACGCTGACGAACCGCACTATGCCGCCAGCACGATGAAGCTGGCCCTGGTCATCGCCGCGTACCGCGAGGCCGAGGCCGGGCGGCTCGACCTCGAGGCGGAGGTCACCGTCCACGACACGTTCGCCTCGGCTGCAGACGGGTCGAGGTTCGCGATGGATCGCGCCGACGACAGCGATCCGGAACCCTGGGGACGTCTGGGCCGGCCGGTCGCGCTGCGGTGGCTCTGCCACCGGGCGATCGTGAGGTCGAGCAACCTGGCGACCAACCTCGTGCTGGACGCCGTCGGGACCGGTCCGGTCCGCGCTGTCCTGCACACGGCCGGCGCCACTCACAGTGCCGTCACCCGTGGGATCGAGGACACTGCGGCACGAGACGCCGGCCTGCAGAACACCGTCACGGCCGCGGACCTGGCACACACCCTCCGGGCGCTGCATGCGCACACCCTGCTCTCTCCCACCGGCTCCGAGGAGATCCTGGCGGTGCTGGCCGCCCAGCAGATCAACGACGCCATCCCAGCGTGGCTTCCGGCCGGGACACGGGTCGCTCACAAGTCCGGTTGGGTCGACGGCATCTCCCACGACGCCGGCATCATCTACCCGGGCAGCGAATCCGGCGCTGAACCCTTCGTCTTCGTGATGTGTACGACGTCCGACCTCGACGAGCAGCCCGGGCTCGACCTGATCGCGGGCGCCGCCGCGGCCGCGTGGTCCGATCGGGTGTCCGCGGCCGACCCGCCCTCCGGCTCCGTCGGCGGCCGTGCCGATCCGTCCCCGTAGGGTGCTGCCATGACCGAGGTGCAGCAGTGACCGGCCAGATCTGCGAGGTGCGGTGCCACCGGCTCAGCGCGGACCTGCACACGCCCTTCGTGACCGCGCTGCGCTCCACCACGAAGCTTCAGACGACGGTCGTGGAGGTGGTCACCGATGACGGGCACCGTGGTTTCGGGGAGGCACCGCAGGTGTGGCGCGTCACCGGCGAGTCGCTCGGCTCCGCCGACGCCTGCCTGAGCGGACCGTTGCGCGACGTGGTCCTGGGCCGCTCAGCCGACGACCTGCAGGACCTGCTGACGGCGCTCGACCGCGCTGTCGTCGGCAACCACGGCGCGAAGGCCGCCCTCGACGTCGCGCTGCACGACCTGACCGCGCGCCGGCAGGGGATCTCGCTGCCGCGGCTGCTCGGTGGGTCCCGACGGCGGGTTCCGACCGATGTCACCATCTCCGCCGGGGAGCCGGACAAGCTCGCAGCGGACGCCGCCAAGCGGTCCGGCGACGGCTTCTGCGTGCTCAAGCTCAAGGTCGGCGCCGATCCCGCCACCGACGTCGAGCGGGTCACCACCGTCCGGGAGGTCGTTGGGCCGGACGTCGCGATCCGGGTCGACGCCAACCAGGGGTGGACTCCACGCCAGGCGATCACGGTGATCCGGGCCCTCGAGGACGCCGGTGTCGGGCTCGAGTTGGTCGAGCAGCCGGTCCCGGCGTACGACCTCGACGGATTGGCGACGGTGACCGACGCCGTGGAGACCCCGGTGATGGCCGACGAGTCCTGCTTCGGCATCCGGGACCTGTCCGCGATCATCGAGCGTCGCGCGGCCGACCTGGTCAACGTCAAGCTGGCGAAGTGTGGTGGCCTGCGAGCCGCTCGCACGATGCTCGAGCTCGCGACCGCCCATGGGGTGGGAGCCATCGTCGGAACGATGATGGAGGGGCCGATCGGCGTCGGAGCCGCGGCGAGCCTGGTCGCGGCCTACGGCTCCACCCTCACCAGCGACCTGGACGCCGCCTGGTGGATCGCCCACTCCCCCGTCCTCGGCGGTCTCAGCTATGACGGCTCCGACGTGGTCCTGCCCGACGCGCCCGGTCTCGGCATCGACGGACTGGCATGACCCGGCGCCGGGTGACCGTCGAGGTCGCCACCGTGTGGACCTCGCCGCAGGCTCCGCGCCCGATCGACGAGCCCGCGGTACGCGACCTCGCTGATGTGCACGCGTGGGTGTCACAGCTCGACGAGCAGACGCGGACGGATCTGCACGGACGCACGCTCACCCAGCTCCTTGCCGGGGAACCGGTGGACGTTCTGACCCAGGGCCCGCCCGGCTGGGTCGAGATCGCTGCGCCCTGGCAGCCGGTGCCCGAGCACGACGACGGCTACCACGGCTGGGTCCGGTCGGCCCATCTCGGCGAACCACTACCGGGTCCCGAGCCCGTCCAACCTGCCCGACCTGATCAAGCCGCACCGCCGCCGGGACCTGTCGACGCCGGCCGGATCGCGGTGCTGGAGGAGGCGCGCCGACATCTCGGCCTCCAGTACCTGTGGGGTGGCACGAGCCCGTACGGCCTGGACTGCTCAGGCCTGATCCACCTCAGCTATCGGCGGGCCGGCGTCCTCGTCCCGCGAGACGCGCACGCCCAGCACGCGGTGGCTGACCCGGTTCCGCTCGGGGAGGAGCAGCCCGGGGATCTGTACTTCTTCGCACGGGAGGACGGCCATGTCTTCCACGTCGGGTTCGTCACCGGGCGTCAGCGGATGCTGCACGCGCCAGAGACCGGGGGCGGCGGACTCATCGAGGACGCCGAGCTGGGGCCGGAGCGTCGCGCGGTCCTGGTGTCCGGGGGCCGGTTCCTCGTGCCACCCCAGCACTGAGCCTCACAGGCCCGGCTCACCGGACTCGACGTCTTCGGCCGGCGAGGCAGCGCCCTGCTTGGCGATCCTCCGGCCGCGTGGCGACATCAGGCTGGCGACTGCGGTCAACGCCAGGGTGCCGACGATCACGACCAAGGACAGCCAGATCGGGATGTCCGGCGCCCAGCCGACGTGCTCCCCACCGTTGATGAAGGGGAGCTCGTTCTCGTGCATCGCGTGCAGGATCAGCTTGACGCCGATGAAACCGAGCAGCAACGCGAGGCCGTAGGACAGGTACACCAGGCGCTTGAGCAGCCCGCCGATCAGGAAGTAGAGCTGCCGTAGTCCCATCAGGGCGAAGATGTTGGCGGTCAGCACGAGGTACGGCTCCTCGGTGAGACCGTAGATGGCCGGGATCGAGTCCAGCGCGAACAGCAGGTCGGTCGTTCCCAGCGCGAGGACGACGATGAACATCGGCGTGATCAGCCGCTTGCCGTTCTCCCTCGCGAAGAGCTTGACCCCGTGCCACTCGTCGGTCGCCGGCAGGTGGGACTCGACCCACGCGATCAGTCGGTTCTCCTGATACTCGTCGTCGTCGGTCGATCCCCCTCGGGCCAGCTTGTACGCGGTGTAGACGAGGAAGAGCCCGAAGATGTAGAAGATCCAGCTGAACTGGTTGATTGCAGCCGCACCGACCGCGATGAAGATCCCTCGCATGACCAAGGCGATCACGATCCCGATCACCAACGCCTCTTGCTGGTACTTCCGAGGTACGCCGAACTTGGCCATGATGATGATGAAGATGAACAAGTTGTCGATCGACAGCGAGTACTCCGTCAACCAGCCGGCGAAGAACTCGGTCCCGTACCGGTGACCGGCCAGCGCCCAGACAGCTGCCCCGAACAACACCGCCAGGCCGATGTACACCGACAGCGCGAGTGAGACTTCCTTGGTCGAGGGCTCGTGCGGTCGACGTCCGATGATGATCACGTCGAACAGCAGGACCGAGCTGGTGACGAGGATCGTGGTCCACCAGATCCAGGTAGGGACGTCCATAGGTGCTCCTCCGGAGGTCGGGCACGTAAGCACGCGCCGATGACGTGGCTCCGGAGGTCTCTTCCGCCCGAGTGACCGGACTTGCGATGCCGGGCTCGCCCACCGTTGGTGGGCTCAGCCGTGATGACGACACCGCATCGAGGGAATACTCCCCTCCTGCGGGCCCAGTCTCTCAGAG
>JBBSPA010000154.1:0-5090 GCA_038259225.1 Propionibacteriales bacterium | reverse complement strand
CTGGGCAACGCAGCCCTGGCCAGCAAGGCCCGCAAGGCCCCCGGGTTCGCGTTGCTCGGTGAGATCGGCGACGAGCGCACGATCGTGCTCGAGCTCAAGGTGGTCGCCGACGTCGGACTGGTCGGGTTCCCCTCGGCAGGCAAGTCCAGCCTGATTGCCGCGATCTCCCGGGCCAGGCCGAAGATCGCCGACTATCCGTTCACCACGCTGGTGCCCCACCTCGGCGTCGTCACCGCCGGCGACGTGACGTACACCGTCGCCGACGTCCCCGGCCTGATCGAGGGGGCCAGCGAGGGACGAGGCCTCGGCCACGACTTCCTGCGCCACATCGAGCGCTGCGCCGCCCTGCTCCATGTCATCGACTGCGCCACGATGGAGCCCGGTCGAGACCCGGTGTCGGATCTCGACGTGCTCGAGGCCGAGCTGCGCACGTACGGCGGTCTGGACGAGCGGCCCCGGCTGGTGGCGCTGAACAAGATCGACGTCCCGGACGCGCGTGAGCTGGCCGACATGGTCCGCCCGGAGCTCGAGAGCCGGGGCCTGAGGGTCTTCGAGATCTCCGCCGCCTCGCGGGAGGGGCTGCGCGAGCTGACCTTCGCGATGGGTGAGCTCGTCGCGTCGTCGCGCACCGCGGCCGACGACGTGCAGCCCACCCGGATCGTGTTGCGGCCTACCGGTGGCCAGGACGACGAGTTCACCATCCGCCAGGTCGAGGGTGCCTGGCATGTGCGTGGTGAGAAGCCGCAACGCTGGGTGAAGCAGACCGACTTCGGCAACGACGAGGCGGTCGGCTACCTGGCAGACCGGCTCAACCGGCTCGGCGTCGAGGAGAAGCTGCTGGCGCTCGGCGCCGAGATCGGTGACGACGTGGTGATTGGCGACGACGACAACGCGGTGGTGTTCGAGTTCGACCCGCAGGTCCAGGCCGGCGCGGAGACGCTGATGGGTCGCCGCGGTCAAGACCTCCGCCTCGAAGGACGATGACCCCCTCGGCGTACGGCGTCCAGGCATTGACCGCAGCGAGACGCGTCGTGGTCAAGGTCGGTTCGTCGTCGCTGACCACGCCGGAGGGAGGCATCGACGACCACCGGCTACGTGCTCTCGTCGATGTTCTGGCCGCCAAGCGGCTGTCCGGGGTCGAGATCGTGCTTGTGTCTTCCGGTGCGATCGCAGCCGGACTGGCACCGCTCGGACTGCGCAAGCGCCCGAGCGACCTGGCCCGGCAGCAGGCCGCGGCCAGCGTCGGGCAGGGTCTGCTGATGCACCGTTACACCTCGGCGTTCGGCGCGCACGGGATCCGGGTCGGCCAGGTGCTGCTTACCGTCGACGACGTGACCCGTCGAGGTCATTACCGCAACGCCTTCCGAACCTTTGCCAAGCTGATCGAGCTCGGCGTCGTGCCAGTGGTGAACGAGAACGACACGGTCGCCACGTCCGAGATTCGGTTCGGCGACAACGACCGACTGGCCGCGCTGGCCTCCCATCTGGTGCACGCCGATGCATTGGTGCTGCTGTCCGACGTCGACGCGGTCTACGACCGAGACCCCGGGGACCCGTCGGCTCAGCGGTTGGACCTCGTGCGCGGGCAGGACGAGATTGCGCATGTGGACACCCGCGCCTCGGGAGCCCTGGGTACCGGCGGGATGGCCACCAAGCTCGAGGCCGCGCGGATCGCGACCGGGGCCGGCATCCCGGCTGTGGTGGGGCATGCCGACCACGTGGGCGACGTGCTTGCCGGGGAGTCCGGCACCTGGTTCGCCCCGACCGGGAAGCGGCGCTCCGCCCGCCAGCTCTGGCTCGCGCATGCCACCGAGCCACTCGGCGAGCTGGTCCTTGACGGTGGGGCAGTGCAGGCCGTCTGCACGCGCGGCACGTCCCTGCTCCCGGCCGGGGTGACAGGGGTGCGTGGGACGTTCGTCGCCGGTGACCCCGTTGACCTGGTGGACGAGGCGGGTCATGCCGTGGCCCGCGGGCTGGTGAACTACGACGCCGCGGAGGTTCCGACACTGCTCGGGCGTACGACGTCGGAGCTGGCCTCCTCGTTGGGCGCGGCCTACGAACGAGAACTCGTCCATCGAGACGACCTCGTCCTGCTCTGATCCGGGCCACGACGCGGCGGCGGACGGAGCGGGTTAAGCGGCGTCAGCATCGGGTGAAGCGGCGGCATCGGATGTGAGCTGGGTCGCCTGGCGCGTCGGCACAAGTTCCCTGAAAGGGCTGCAAGTGCTCCGGCGACCCGGGCACACTGGTCGGGCACCCGTTTCTCATGGCCAGGAGTCTGCGTGACCCTCCCCGTCCGACTGTGGCACGTCACCGTGACCGTCTCCGGCGACCCGATGCCGCTGTCGCTGATCCATGAGGCGCTGACCCGGCTGTACCACGAACGGCCATTCCTGAACTCGCTGCGCTACGACGCGTCCCGGGTCGAGCTCGCGTACTGGGAGGAGGGCGAGGAGATGGTGGATGCCGCGTCGTTGGCGCTGCGGGTCTGGAACGACTACCGGGTCTCCGCCGAGCTGCCACCGTGGAAAGTCGTCGGGTTGGAGGTCGTCGAGCAGGAGACCTATCAGGCTCGGCACGTGGTCACTCCGTTGGCCCGCGCCGACGCCGGCCCGCTGCCTTTCTGACAGCCCTCGAGTTGCCCGGTCTCGTCTGTCGAGTCGGCCGGCCGCACCCAGCGGGTCGACCGCCGTACCCTGGAGGACATGAGCAAGGCTGACATCCTCGCCGCCGGTCGGCGCGCCCAAGAGGCGTCGGTGGTGCTGGGCACGACGAACCGCGCAGCCAAGGACCAGGCGTTGCGGGCGATGGCCGCCACGCTCGAGGCACAGCAGCAGACCGTGGTCGAGGCGAACCGGCTCGACGTCGCGGAGCAGTCCGACGCGGGGCTGTCCGATGCGCTGGTCGACCGGCTGCGGCTGACCCCCGAGCGGGTCTCCGCGATGGCCGAAGGGCTGCGCGAGCTGGTGACGCTGCCTGATCCGGTCGGTGACGTGGTGCGCGGTGCGACGCTGGCCAACGGGTTGGAGCTGCGCCAGGTCCGGGTCCCGTTCGGTGTGGTCGCGATGATCTACGAGGGTCGCCCGAACGTCACCGCGGACGCCGCAGGCATCTGTCTCAAGAGCGGCAACGCCGTGCTGCTTCGCGGCTCGTCGTCGGCGTTGCACTCCAACGTCGCCATCGTGACGGCCTTGCGCGAGGCGGTGGAGTCAGTAGGACTGCCGTCGGACGTGATCCAGCTCGTTCGTGGCGACCGCGACGACGTCGGACACCTGATGAACGCCCGTGGCCTCGTCGACGTGATCATCCCGCGCGGTGGCGCCGGCCTGATCGAGCGCGTCGTGACCGGATCGACGGTCCCGGTGATCGAGACCGGGATCGGCAACTGCCACGTCTACGTCGACGAAGCCGCCGACCTCGACATGGCCGAACGCATCGTCGTCAACGCCAAGGTCCACCGCCCCAGCGTGTGCAACGCGGCGGAGTCGTTGCTGGTGCATGTTGCCGTCGCCGACGAGTTCGTGCCCCGTGTGGTCAAGGCGCTCGCGGCTGAGGGCGTGACGGTGCACGGCGACGAGGCGGTACGCCGGATCACCCCGGACGTCGTACCCGCCTCTGACGACGACTTCGCCGCGGAGTACCTCTCCCTCGACCTGTCCGCCGCCGTCGTCGAATCGCTGGACGCTGCGGTTGCTCACATCCGTCGGTTCGGGACGGGGCATACGGAGGCGATCGTGACCCGGTCGCAGGACGCGGCGCGTCGATTCACGGCGACCGTGGACGCTGCGGCGGTGGTGGTCAACGCGTCGACCCGCTTCACCGACGGTAGCGAGTTCGGCTTTGGGGCGGAGATCGGGATCTCGACGCAGAAGTTGCACGCCCGTGGCCCGATGGGCCTGCCGGAGATGACGTCGACGAAGTACATCGTCACCGGTGACGGCCAGATCCGCTCCTGACGTCTCCGCGGTGGTTCCGTAGCGTCCTGCGCGGTGGCGGTGGTGGCGACCGGGGCGCAGGACGTTGCGTGGTGGGCGACCACCCGTCCCTCACCGACGAGCCGGTCTTCACCGAAGCCGCCGAGCAACACCGCCGGGAGTTGCACGTCCATTGCTATCGGATGGTCGGGAACTTCGAGGAGGCCGAGGACCTCGTGCAGATCGGCTCCTCGACGAGCTCGCGACCGGGAACGAGCCCGAGGCGGCTGCTGTGGCCCGCGAGACGATCGAGCTGGCTTACGTCGCCATGGTCCAGCTGCTCCCGGCCAAGCAGCGTGCGGTTCTGATCCTGCGCGACGTGGTCGGCTGGTCCGCCAAGGAGGTTGCCGCGGCGCTCGACCTGTCCGTCGCGGCCGCCAACAGTGCGCTGCAGCGTGCCCGCGCCACGCTGGCAGAGCACGCGCTCGAACGCGACGAGGCCGTGGCCGACTGGCAGCCCACCGAGCAGGAGCAGCACGTGCTCGCGGGTTTCATCGATGCTCACCAGCGCGGCGACTACCAGGCTTCGTTGGCTTTGATGCACGAGGACATCCGGGTCACCATGCCGCCGAACCCGATGGTCTACGACGGGCTCGAGCGGATGCGGGTCCTGCTCGACTCCGCCTTCGGCGACGCCGCGCTCGGCGAGTGGCGGCTGGTGCCCGCCTGGGCGAACCGGCAGCCTGCCGCACTCAGCTACCTGCGCCGCTTTGGCGACTCGGAGTACCGGGCGTTCAAGGTCGACGTGATGCGGGTGGCCGACGGCAAGATCCGTGAGGTGACGACGTTCGACGCACGACTGTTCTCCGCCTTCGGGTATCCGGAGGTGCTGCCCTCGTCGGCCTCGTGAGCCGGCTAACGGGGCCGGTCGCTGGCCGGCGTACGAAGGCCTTGGTGCTGGGCCGGGTGCGCTGCCGTTTCGTAAGCGTGGTTCGGGTGAGCTGCCCGTGGTGGCCCGGGTCGCGTCGGTCGGGGCGGGTCGGGTCGCGTCGGGCTGACCAGAATCGGCGAACTGAGCAAGGCAAACCCTCAGTGTGCAAGGGGGGTTTGCCTAGTTAACAAGCCTTTCGGCTTGATAACTAGGCAAACCGCGGCGGGACGGGGCAACCGCGGGGG
>JBBSPA010000153.1:0-5119 GCA_038259225.1 Propionibacteriales bacterium | reverse complement strand
TAGGAGTTGAAGTCCCGGTTGGCCACGCCGTGCTCGGCGAGGTAGCGCCCGGCCGGGGAGTCCTACGTGCTCGCGCCGGCCGGGGAGATGTGGTCGGTGGTCACCGAGTCGCCCAGCTTGGCCAGCACCCGAGCGCCCTCGATGTCCTCGACCGGGGTGGGCTCGGCCGGCATGCCGTCGAAGTACGGCGGCTTGCGGACGTAGGTCGACTCGGCGTCCCACTCGAACGTGTCTCCGGTCGGCGTGGGCAGGTTGCGCCAACGCTCGTCACCCTTGAACACGTCGGCGTAGTCGCGGCTGAACATCTCCGAGGCGATGGACTCGCTGACGACCCGCTGGATCTCCTGGCTGCTCGGCCAGATGTCGTGGAGGAACACGTCGTTGCCCTCGGTGTCCTGCCCGAGCGCCTCGGTCACGATGTCGATGTCCATCGACCCTGCCAGCGCATAGGCCACGACCAGCGGCGGCGACGCTAGGTAGTTCATCTTCACGTCGGGGTTGATCCGGCCCTCGAAGTTGCGGTTGCCCGAGAGCACCGACACCACGGCCAGGTCGCTGGCGTTGACCGCCTCGCTCACCGGCTCCGGCAGCGGACCGGAGTTGCCGATGCAGGTCGTGCAGCCGTAGCCGACGAGGTTGAAGCCGAGCTTGTCGAGGTAGGGCGTGAGGCCCGCGCGGTCGTAGTAGTCCATGACGACCTTGGAGCCCGGTGCGAGCGTCGTCTTGACCCACGGCTTGCTGGTCAGGCCCCTCTCGACCGCGTTCTTGGCCAGCAGTGCGGCGCCGATCATCACCGACGGGTTGGACGTGTTGGTGCACGAGGTGATCGCGGCGATGACGACGTGCCCGTGGTCCACCTCGAAGTCCTGGCCGTTCATCGAGACCGGGGTCGGGCTGCTGGGACGTCCGGCGCCGGCGTGCGCTGGCTCACCGTGCGGCTCGCCGGCGGCGCCGTTGCCGCTGTGGACCGCGACCGGGTCGCTGGCTGGGAACGTCTCGGCCGCGCCCTCGTCGACGGTGGACTGCACGCTCTCGGCGCCCTCACCCGGACCGGCGTAGGCCGCCAGTGCCTCGCGGAAGCTGTCCTTGGCGTCGGTGAGCGACACCCGGTCCTGCGGCCGTTTCGGACCGGCGATCGAGGGCACGACGGTACCCAGGTCGAGCTCGATGGTCTCGGAGAAGCGCGGCTCGACGCTGGCGTCGTGCCAGAGCCCCTGCTCCTTGGCATAAGCCTCGACGAGGGCAACCTGCTGCTCGTCGCGGCCGGTCATCCGCAGGTAGGTCACCGTCTCGTCGTCGATCGGGAAGATGGCGACGGTCGACCCGTACTCCGGGCTCATGTTTCCGATGGTCGCGCGGTTGGCCAGCGGTACCGCCGCCACGCCCTCGCCGTAGAACTCGACGAACTTCCCGACGACCCCGTGGTGGCGGAGCATCTCGGTGATGGTGAGCACCAGGTCGGTGGCGGTGGCGCCCTCAGGCAGCTCACCGGCGAGCTTGAAGCCGACGACGCGTGGGATGAGCATCGAGACCGGCTGCCCGAGCATCGCGGCCTCGGCCTCGATGCCGCCGACGCCCCAGCCGAGGACGCCGAGCCCGTTGACCATCGTGGTGTGCGAGTCGGTGCCGCCCCGGGTGTCGGGGTAGGCCACGCCGTCGCGGTCGAAGATCACGCGGGCGAGGTACTCGATGTTGACCTGGTGCACGATGCCGGTGCCCGGCGGGACGACCTTGAACTGGTCGAACGCGCTCTGCCCCCAGCGCAGGAACTGGTAGCGCTCCTTGTTGCGCTCGTACTCCAGCGCGACGTTGCGCTCGAAGGAGTCCGGCGCGCCGAAGAGATCGGCGATCACCGAGTGGTCGATGACCAGCTCGGCCGGGGCCAGCGGGTTGATGAGCGACGGGTCGCCGCCGATCTCGCGCATCGCCTCGCGCATCGTGGCGAGGTCGACCACGCAGGGGACGCCGGTGAAGTCCTGCATCACCACGCGGGCGGGCGTGAACTGGATCTCGGTGTCCGGCTCGGCCTGGGGGTCCCAGGCGGCCAGCGCGCGGATGTGGTCGGCGGTGGTGTTCGCGCCGTCCTCGGTGCGGAGCAGGTTCTCGAGGAGGATCTTGAGGCTGTATGGCAGGTCGGCGCTGCCCTCGACCGCGGCCAGGCGGTAGATGTCGTACGTCGAGTCCCCGACCTCGAGCTGACCCTTCGCCCCGAAGCTGTCCTGCGATGCGCTCGCCACGAGCGTCTCCTCTCGTTCGCCGCCATCCTGCCCCGGTGACCGGCCGTCATCCACGCCGGGTCGCGCAGGCAGTTATCTTGACGTCAAGATACCTCATTCCCGGCCGGTCGGCCACCCTGGCCCGCCTCCCCGCCGTACACCCCCCCCCGCGAGTGCGGGAGGAGCGTCAGGGGCGGGCGGGGGTGAGGACAGCGACGCACTCGATGTGGTGGGTCATCGGGAAGACACCGATGATCACGAGCGTAAACGCGATCCTTTGCGGTCGGCTGCGCTCAGGAGGCGAAACCGGCCTCTGAGCTGCGGCGATGCCGCCCGCGGGGACTGCGGGCGGCGGAGCGGTGTTGCGGGCCTTTGCGAATCAAACCGAGCCCATTCCGAGCCCTCCTGTCAGCGGGCTCCGACGGTCACAAACGACTGCAGCCAACCGCCCTCGACGTTGCCCCCTTTGACTGGTCGCTCATGCGCCCGGCCACGGCAACGAGAACTGTCCCGCACTAGCGAAAGACCGTGCGAGCGGTGGAACGATCCCGGTGGACGCTGGCGCGTCTACGCCGACCCTGAGGGCAACTTGTTCTGCGCCATCACCAGGTGCCCCCCGTCCGGCTGACCTGCCTCCCCGGTTAAGTGCTTAGCGAAGGCCATCCTTGAAAACTTGTCCTGAACCGACCGCCGCCGAAGCTGACCTTTCAAGACCCGTCAGCACGACTAACCGATATTCTGGCGACGTGACATTCCAGCTGGTCGACCGTGTGCCCACTCTTGACGAACATCGAGCCTTGGCGGACTCCGTGGGCTGGGGCGATTCCTTCCGCTGGGAGGTCATGGCCGCTTCGCTCGCTGGCTCCTGCTGCGGGGTCGTGGCGATCGCGGACGACGGAACCCCGGTCGCGATGGGTCGCGCTGTGGGCGACGGTGCCTTCTTCTTTTACCTGCAAGATATCGCCGTACGCCCTGAACTCCAGGGGCACGGCCTGGGCACTCGTGTCACGGAACGGCTGCTGGAGCAGGTGCACGAGCGAGCCGGGGGGGACGCGTTCGTTGGCTTGTTCGCCACCGCGCAGGCGCAGCCGACCTATGCACGTCTGGGCTTCGACGGGGAGTCGGCCATGCGCGGCATGTGGCAGGTGCTTCGTCGTCGCGCGGAAGGCGAAGGCTGAAGGTACGACCGCGCCGCCGCGTCGAGTGTGCCCTGCCAAGATTTCGTGCCCGATCGCAGACGCTGGTCAAACTGGTTCGAGCCGATGCCATGGGAAGTCGGACAAGGTTGAGTCGATCATGGCGGCCGCAGCTCGCGACCGGCTCTGCGAGCAGGGCCGCCAGGTCGGCGGGCCGCTCAAGGCTGAGCATGTGCGGCGCTCCGGGCAGGACGGTGAACTGCGCCACCCGGGATGGCGTCGCTGATCGCCGCCATGCTGGCCGAAGTGCTGGGTGGGTCGAGCACTCCGGCGAAGCCCGCGAGTCGCGGGCCGGCACACTGCAGGTGCGCGGCCCCGGCGGCGTTCGACGACGTCGTCTCGGCCGCGGGGTTGCACTTCGTTTGCGCGTGCGCTGTAGTCGGTGCCGTGATCGACTGGCTGGCCCTCACCACCGGAGCCCCGTCTATCTCCCTCGTGCGCGCCGACGATGCGGCCGGATCCGCGGTAGGTGGGGACGCCCCGGCAACGAGTCGGACTGCCGAGATGAAATGACGGGCCAGCCAACCCTGCCGGGCCGTCTGCTTGCCGCAGGGCGCGCGGCCATCGTTCACGACCTGGGCAACGGCACGGTGTTGCGTCACCGGACCGATGGCGGGACGAGTCGACAGGAGGCGGCGTTCATGCAGTGGGCCGCCTCCCACGGCGTGCCGGTGCCCGAGCTGGTATCCGTTGACGGCCCGAACATGGTCATGGCAGCAGTCGACGGTCTGACGCTGCTCGAGGAGGTGGTGACAGGCGCGGCCAGCGCCCGGGACGTCGGTCGCGTCCTGGCGGATCTGCACCGCCAGCTGGACCACGTGCCACCACCTCCTTGGGCGAGCCGGCGCCGTCCGGATGGCGACACGGCACGGCTCCTGCACGGCGACCTGCATCCCGGCAACGTCATCGCCTCCGACGCAGGCCCAGTACTGATCGACTGGACTGACGCAGCCGTAGGCGACCGGTCCGAGGACGTCGCGGAGTCGTGGCTGCTGCTCACCTGCTTCGACCCAGCCGCCGGTCACGCGTGGCTCTTGGCCCGAGAGGTCGTCGCACACGAGATGGTGGCTCATCTGCCCGGTGGGCTCGACCCGGATTCGGTGGCTAGGGTCGCCAAGCGCCGCCTCCAGGACCAGCACGTCACCGCGGCGGAACGTGCAGCCATCGTGCAGGTCCTGAAGTCGGCCGAACCACGTGGCCCCGGAGGATCACGCTAACCGGGAGCGTTCGATCGCCGCGTTCGGAGGACGCAGGTCGACTCGCATAGATCTCTTGGCTCTCCTGGCGGCAGCCTACATCGGAGTCATCGACGCCACCTGCTCGAAGCGCGCACCCGGTTAGCGACGACGGCGTCGGGTTCGGCCCACGGCTGAACCGGCCCGGGCACCTCGGCCTACGCACCATGCGGGAGCAGGCCGACGTCATCGGCTCCACATTCGGCATCGACTCCGCCCCCTGGGAGCGGCAGCACGGTTACCGTCATCGTTCCACTCCCCCGCTGACCCGCCTACGTCATTGCGCCGAGGCCGCACCCGGCCACAGCGCCGAGGCGAGCCCGGCAGCTGTGCCGACGCGACGAACCCCTCGAAGGCGCGACGCTTCTGGTGTGCCCCGGCCCGGAGCACCGGACCAAGGGAGTCGCCATGAACAACCTCAGCCTTCTCATCGCGCACGCCGAGATCGCCCGTCGGGTCACTGAGGCCGAGC
>JBBSPA010000152.1:0-5357 GCA_038259225.1 Propionibacteriales bacterium | reverse complement strand
TGGACGACCTATCGACTCTCCCCAGTTCCATCGTCAGGCGTCGAAAGAACTCACCGCGATGCGGCAGATTCGTCAATGGATCAAGCGACGCCCGCAGACGCATCTCCCGGAGGCTGCGAGCGTGTTCGGTGACGTCCATCGCGATAACAGCCAGGCCGAAGGATTGTGGATCAGATCCGAGTGCGACGAAGGTGGTCTCCCACTGCCGGGCCCTGGCTTCTGCGACGGTCAGCGACAACCGGTCCCGGTCGCGAACGTCGGCACCTACATGGTCGACAAGTCTCGCGATGTCAGTTGATCCTGTGCACGGGTGGGCCATCGCCAGGTCGTTCCCGATCACGTCGCTCGGATGCTGGTCGAGCATGGCCGCGTAAGCATCATTGGCCCAAACGCAGGACAGGCGATCGTTGTACAACGCCATCGGGTGCGGCAGCGCGGCGGCCGCGGCCTCCCATCCCGGCAGCGGGCTCGTTGGCTGCGATGTCACGCCGTCTCCCGGGTAAGGCTTAGGCGTTACCAAGATTCTCCTGCGGTACGGAGTCAGGCCTAGCTTCTTTCTGGTCAGCGTCTTTCTCAGCCGTCTCGGAGGTACCGCCGCGCCGTTGAGGGTCCGTTCCCTGGTCCCCTCGATGCTCTTCCTCGCCGTGGTCGGCAGGGCCTAGCCCGGTGCCTTTGTAGCCTTCTTCTTCGTGGTCTTCGTACGCTTGAGCGGTCATGTCTTTCTCCTGGTGTCGTCTTGCCTGAACGATGTCGCCGGTGTCCGCCGCTTGGCGGTTGTGCTGGGTTGTTCTAGGTTTGTACTTGGTATGTTCAAGCGCTGACTGGGCCCGATCCCTCCGATCGGCGTCGGATGTAGCGGCCGGGGTCGCTCGCTGCCCGCGCCCCCTTGTCGAGCCAGCGCGCGAAGCCGGCCGGGTCGCGCCGTTCCAGCTCGTCGAGATAGGCGGCGCGAAGGTCCGCCAACCGCGCACGTTCGGACGGGTCCTGCGTCATCTCGACGCGGGTGAAGCTGGTCCGCCAGGCCCACTGCAGCTCGGCGTCGTTCAGCGACGATGGATCGGATGCGGCATGGCGTCGAGATCCGAGCTCTCCACGCGCGTGTACGGCGTCAGGGTCTACCGAGCCAGAACGCTCTGTTGTGTCAGGTTCAGATGTCAGCAACGTCGGCTGCGCCGAGATCTGTAGGTGAGGCGACAACCTCGTGGCCCACCGGCTGAGCAGCCAGGGCGACAGGGCCGCGAGGATGAGGAGGAGCGCCAGGGTCGCAGCGCCAAGCAGCCATCCGAAGCCGGCCGCGACAACGGTCGCGAGTGCGCCGAGTGCTCCGGCGCCGACCAGGTCGTGTCGGGTCGGTCCGTTTCCTTGTGGCGAGGCTCCGCCGTGTGCGGCGAGCCCTGCGGCACAGCCCAGCACGGCCCCGAGCATAGCGAGCGGCACCACCGCTCCGCGAAACGCGAGCAGGCCCGAGGTGAGCCCGACCGCGGTCACCGGAACAGCAACCGACAGCCAGATGAGTCGATACGTACGCATGAAGATCTCCGCGAGCAGTTGGACAATTACGACGAGCAGCGTCGAGCGCCAGTCTGCGACGCCCGACGCGTCAACTCAGCGGGTCGACGTGGGTTCGACGCCGTCGGTCTCGATCTGCTCGTGGCTGACCGGGACGGCCTGAGTGACGTTTTCGGTCACGACGTACTTGCACAGCCTTACCCGGCCGACCCCCGACGTTCGGTGCCGCCGCCCATCAACTGTTGTGCCTGGTCGGTGTTGATCATGATTGCCTTTCGACGTATTTCCGGCTCCTTTGCCGGGTCTGGGGCATCAGATCTGTCAGAGGGTGGGACGTCGCACTTCCAGCCACCTGAATCTTTGTGAGTGCCCATCGAAACGTACCCAAAACGTGGGAACAGAAATGCATAAGATCGTCCGCACTCGTCCGCCATAGCTCACTCCTCAACGGCCCAAGTGACCGACCGAGATATGAGCGGCGGTCGGCATGGACAGCCTCACGTGAGATACGCTGCTCGTCTAGCGCGTGCGTGATCCTGTCGCCCCGGCCCCTGGTGGCGCCGAACAGACGGGTGCAACATGGCTGAACTTCCTCCTCGACGTGAGACCTGTCCGCCCAAGCCTCCAGAAGAACATCTGTGCGGCGACGATTCAGGCGATGCCGTCCATGCGTGATCGGATGGGATCGGTCGCCCAGGTGCAGGCTCTGATCGAGAACGAGTCGTTGTCCGACGGTGAGGAAGCGGGCACGGTGAGCTGGCTGCGCCGCCTGTGCGGGGCGGCGTCCCGCGCGCTACCAGCGTCGGGAGCCGGCATCAGTCTGATGGTCGACGGGGACTCGATGGGCGTGGTTGCCGCTGCTTCGGACGGATCCAGTCGGGTTCTGGAGGAGTTGCAGTTCACGCTCGGTGAAGGGCCGTGCATGGACGCACACTCCTCGCGCCGTCCGGTGCTGGCGTCTGACCTCCGGCACACAGACAGCATGCGGTGGCCGGTGTACTCCCCTGCCGCGTTCGACCAGGGGGTCCGCGCCGTGTTTGCCTTCCCCTTGCAGATGGGAGCAGCCCGGTTAGGGGTGCTCGACGTGTACCGCGACCGGGTCGGGCCGCTGTCCGCTGATGCGCTGTCCCAGGCGTTGACGTTCGCCGAGGTCGCGGTGTCGACTCTGTTGGCCGGACAGGAGTCCGGCCCTGACGATTTCGCCGACACCCACCTGGGCGACGCGCTCGAATACCGATCCGTGCTGTACCAGGCACAGGGCATGGTGATGATCCAGCTCGGCGTCAGCCTGGAGGAGGCCATCGTGCGTCTACGCGCCCACGCGTACGCGCACGATCGTAGCCTCGGAGAGGTTACTCGTGACGTCGTCGAGCGTAGACTTACCCTGGAACGAGATGAGCCATGACCCGGCGCGGCAGCCGCCGCAGGTGGAGGTGTGCCCAATGACAAGCATCGCCCCGGAGCGATTGGCTGATGTCTTCGTCGAAGTCGCCGATACCCTGGTCACTGACTTCGACCTGATCGAGTTCCTCCAGACGGTGACGACGCGCGCAGCCGAGCTGGTTGACGCCAGCGCGGCCGGGCTGCTGCTCGGTGACCATCGCGGTCAGCTGCACTTCATGGCCGCCTCCGACGAGCGCACCAAGCTGCTGGAGCTCTTCCAGGTGCAGAGTCGCGAGGGGCCGTGCCTGGACGCCTTCCGCGACGGCGCGCCGGTGGTGAACTCGGAGCTGGACAACGGCTCGCAGCGCTGGCCCCAGTTTGCGCCGCGCGCCGTGGCCGCCGGCTTCCGCGCAGTCCATGCTTTTCCACTCCGGCTGCGCGGGGAGACCATTGGCGCGCTCAACCTGTTCGGCACCGAGGGCGGTCGGATGGAGCCCGCCGACGTGCACGTGATTCAGGCTCTCGCCGACGTCGCGACCATCGGGATCCTGCAAGAGCGCGCTGTACGTCGTGCCGAGGTCGTCGCCGAGCAACTCCAAGGGGCGTTGAACAGCCGGGTTGCCATCGAGCAGGCCAAGGGTGCCCTCGCCCAGATCCACGGCATCGACGTCGATACGGCGTTCGAACGCCTACGCAGCTACGCACGCAACCATCACCTGCGTCTCAGCGAGCTGGCCCACACCATCATCGACGACCCGGACAGTGCCCCAGAACTCACCACCGCCTGACCCAGACCCTTCCCCAGCGCGCCGCGGTCGAGCGGTGGGCGACCGATTCGGACGTTGACTGGACGGGCAAGATCGTGGTCCTTGAAGATCGTGAGAAACGCGGGTAAATTCCGTCTTCTCTACCATGTCGTCCCAGTCCTCGACGGCGAAGCCCCAACGATCGACGATGGAGACGGTCTTGGAGACTTTGCTCAGTCCCTCACTCCCCCGGCAGGCACAGGCAGGCATCGGGTCGGCTCAGAGCAAGCTTCCGGCCAACCGCCAGGAGGCGCCGTCCAGCGGCCGGGAGTGTGAACAGCTCGCGACGGAGATCGCCCAGCTACAGGAAGCGCTAGCCAGCCGCGCAGCGATCGAGCAGGCCAAAGGCATCCTGATGGCGCGATATGGCATCAGCCCAGACCGTGCATTCGACGTGCTAAGGCGATGGTCCCAGAGCAGCCAGATCAAACTCCGCGTGTTGGCTGAAGGATTAGTCACTCTCACCTGCGGCGACCCCAACGGACGCGAAGACGCCCGAGTCGTGAACGTGATCGTTGAGCAGCTAGGCAGGGGGGCCAAGAGGTTGACCTCCAGCGCTCATGGCGCCAAGCCACCGGCGGCGTGGCGCCATGAACCCGACCGTGACTGACGAGCAGATCCAACAGCTGGCCGCGACCGTCAAGCCCTACAGCCTGGTCCAGCTCCGCTGGGCCCCGGACCGCCACCAAGGGGGAGCCGACGCGATCGAGCTCGAGCATCAACGGCGCATGGTGTCCCTACGCGCTGAGGGCGTGATCGCGATCCTCTGCCCTGTCATCTCCGACACCGTTGCCGGCGTGGCCATCATGACCCAAACGCCGGAGCAGGCTCAGGAGACCATGGCAGCCGACCCGTGCGTGCAGGCCAAGATGATGACCTGCGAGGTCCTCCCCTGCGTCGGCTTCCCAGGCGACGCACTGCCGGGGTGACGCTCTTCCTTGTGGCGACCTTAGGTTGCTGCGACCACACAGGTGCATGGAAGTTCAGCGACGAGCTGAGTGAGCGGCCGCAAGGACGGCTGTCGAGCCCCGGCTCTTCATGTCATCGACAACGGCACCCAGCTCACCGCACACGCGATGCGCGGCTGGCGCGCCGCATCTCCTTGACGAGACCGCGTTCATCGAATCCTGCTTGCTTGGCGGAACGGCTTCTCCGAGTCCTTGGACGGCGGCTTCAGTCCCCCACCCGGCCGGTGTCGTAGGCCCACATCGCGATCTCGACCCTGTTGCGGGCGCCGATCTTGGTCAGCAGGCTGGCGACGTGGGTCTTGGCGGTCGTCAGGCCGATGAAGAGGTCGGCGGCGATCTCGGCGTTCGTGCGGCCGCGGGCGACCAGCGCCAGCACCTCCTCCTCGCGGTCGGTGAGCGGCTCGATCGGCTGGGTTCGTCGTTTCGACGGTTCCCTGGCGGCCAAGGTGGACAGCAGCCGTCGGGTGATGTTCGGCGCGATCAGGGCATCGCCGACGGCGGCGGCATGCACGGCCTGGACGAGCAGCTCCGGCCCGGCGTCCTTGAGCAGAAAGCCTCGGGCGCCGGCCCGAAGCGCGCCGTGGACGTACTCGTCGAGGTCGAAGGTCGTGATCACCACCACCGCCATCGGGTCCGGGACGCCCCGCCCGGCGAGGAGCTCGGTCACCTCGATGCCGTCGAGCCCGGGCAT
>JBBSPA010000151.1:0-5551 GCA_038259225.1 Propionibacteriales bacterium | reverse complement strand
GTTGCCGTCGACCGTGTACGCCGGCGTGAGGTGTGGTCCGTCGTCGAGCAGCCGCTGCGCGACGAAGCGCACGGCGTCGTCGAGCAGCGGATGGGGACCCGCTGCAGCGATGGCCTGCCGGTGTAGCACTGATCACGGATCCACGCGTAGCGGTAGTCGTAGTTGCGGCCCTGTTCTGCGCGCTCGGGCAGCCCCAGGGTCGCGGCAGCGACCATCCCTCCGTGACTGCTGGTGAGCCCTCTCAGAACCGCATAGCTGTGCCGGGAGTCGCCTGCGGCCAGCGATGACTCGAACGTCGGGACAGCTTCGTGCCAGGCGGCCTCGGTAGCCGCCCAAGCCTCATCGGACGACACCGGAGCCGAGCTCAGCGGTTCGTCGGAGATCTCCAGGACCAGATCGCGGTGCTGTCCGGGCGCGACGTCGAGGTAGGCCTGGGGACCGTCCGTCCATTGCACGTCCTCAGGCACCGACCACCGCACGAAGAGCGGACCAGAGGTGCCTTCCCACGTGCCGGCGTCGACGTGACGGGCAGCCATCGCGTGCTTGCCGAACCCGGCGGCCGGGCGTAGTACGAGCTCCATCCGAGCGGTCCCGCGCACCGCCTCGATCCGACGCAGCAGCACTGCCCGGTGTGGCGCCCCAGGAAGGGTCAACGCCTCCCGGCTCTCGGTGATGGCGTCGTTGCTCACCCAGCGGCTACGCCAGATCAAGCTGCCGTCCTCGTAGTGACCGCCCCACACGTAGCGTCGGTCGCGGGGCGCGACGGAGTACTCCCCGCCGGCGCCGATCAGGGAACCGAACACCGTGGCGTCGTGCCATCGCGGCGCGCACATGAACGCGATGTCGCCGTGTGGCCCGATGACGGCCCCGCGCTCGCCGTCGGCGATCAACGCGTACTGGCGCAGGCTCTGAGGGGTAAGGCTCGGCATCGCACTGGCCGTACCCGCACAGGTTGCGGCCATACCCGCAATTTGGTGATTCTCAGGGGAGCGGAGCCAAGGTCACGGCTGGCCGGGCAAACAGCAAGCGGACCCGCCCAGCCCGAAGGCTCGGCGGATCCGCTGCTTGTTCGATCTACGGCGTCGGGCTGACGACGCCGATCACGCTTGTGTCAGATGACGCGGACGTTGTCGGCCTGGAGGCCCTTGTCGCCCTGCTTGACGTCGTACTCCACCTTGGCGTTCTCATCCAGCGACTTGTAGCCGTCGGACTGGATCGCCGAGAAGTGCACGAACACGTCAGGCTGACCGTCGTCTTGGGCGATGAAGCCGAAGCCCTTCTCGCTGTTGAACCACTTCACTGTTCCTTGTGCCATTGTCTTGCTCCTTGATGCTGGCACCGACCTTGTGCCGATGTCTTGCTGCGTGCAATGTCTTTCCCACTTGCGCCGCGCAAGACATGTGGTCTTGACAAGGCAACGGCGCCGGTGGATGGGTGACCCACGGGCGCCGAAAACGTGCGGGGACTGCAAACTGCAACTGCCCTCGACACTATCACCTCCACGGACGTTGGGGTCAACAGCACCAACTGGCGTACGCGCGCTGGGCAGTGGGTAGATACTGCTCCGATGAGCGTCGAGGAGCTGCTCGCCCAGGCCAGAGTGGGCGTCCGGCGCCTGACGCCAGAGGCGACGCTGGCCGCAATGAGCCGCGGCGCGCTGCTGGTCGATACCCGGGCGGAGAGCCATCGTCGTCAGCAAGGTGAGCTGCCAGGCGCCCTGGTCATCGACCGAACGGTCTTGGAGTGGCGGCTCGACCCGACCAGCCCGTGGCGCATCCCCGAGGCGACCGGCTGGGACCTCGAGGTCGTCGTCGTCTGCCGGCACGGCTACAGCTCGAGCCTGGCGGCTGCTTCGTTGCGAGCCATGGGCCTGCGCAACGCGACGGATCTGGTCGGTGGAGTCGTGGGCTGGGTCGCCGCAGGTCTGCCCACGGTCGAAGGCCCTGCCGACGTCCGCGCCTAATGGGGATCGACCGTCAGCCCGCAAGGCGCTGGTGGTTTCCGTCAGATCGGTGTACGCCGTCTCGGCAAGAAGCCCCTGCCATATTGTGCGTAGGCTGGGAACACGTGCAGGTGCGCGCCGGAGGGAGACCGGGTGGGGGTCAGCCGAGAAGAACTCGAGCATCATCTCAGGGCCGCCGAGGGTTGGCTGTCCAGTAGCCAGTTGGCCCGCACACTCGGCGTCTCTGAGAACACGGTTGCGGAGCCGCTGAAAGAGTGGGTCGTCGAGGGCCTCGTCGAGCGTTCAACAGGGGCGCCGATTCCCGAGCTGGACCTGCGGACCGGGGGCGTCGGCAATTCGCGGTGGCGATGGCGCACATCGCCGATCGGCGGCCCACAGCCGACAGCCCGGTTGCTCTGCCGGCCGTGCTCAGCGCAGGAGTTCGGTGACCGGCTCCGCTATCTGGCCGCGTTGGCGGAGGGTATGGACCCAGACATCCTGCGGCGAGCGTCCTTCCAGAAACGCAAACGGCACATGTGTGCCCGATGCGGGAGCACCGACTTTTAGCCGCCAGGCACGCATCGCGAGGACCGACTGCGGGGAAACCTCGACGCGCTATGCCCCGCATTCGTCTCCCCGAAGGACACGACACCGCCGTACCCGCCAGACGACCCCGAGTGCTGGGTTTCCGGTGGGGCTCGGTTCGATTCGCTGCACCGTGAAGCCCTCACGCTCGTAAAACGCGCCCGCGCGCTCGTTGGCCACAAAGTGCTCGATATACAGCCGATGAGCGTCGGCGGGCAGCTGCCTGGTGAGTGCATCGATCAGCTGTGGACCCAGCCCGCGCCCGCGATGGTGGGGATGGATGTAGAGCTTGTAGACCACGTGGTCGGACCCTCGGCGACCGCGCTGTCCCACCCCGGCAAGCTGCCCGTCATCCTCGGCGACCACCACAAGACCCTCAGCGACGGCCGCACCGATGTGCGTCGTGTTCCACCACAAGAGGACCTGCTCATCGGCTGCGGCAGCGCCAATCAGCGGCGCGTAGTGGGGTCGAACGTTCGCCTCGCCGAACAGACAGATGGGCACGACGTCGTCGTGGCCGGCGTCCCGCACGACCGGTTCGGCGGTCGGCACTATCGCACGCTCCCTCAGCGGACACATCGGATCTCGTCCCCGCCAGGTTAGGGGAGTCAAGGTGCTGCCGGCTCGGGTTGACATGCACAGATTTCGCTATGTCAGCGCATGCTTGATCGTCCTCGCACAACGCGGCGCGCGACCTCACGCCACGGACTTGGCCGGTCAGCGTTCTTGCAGCACGGAAAGGACGTTGCCTGATGGTCCTTGAACCATGCGATGTACGGGCCTTCCTGCCGGTAGACGCCTGAGGGGTCCTGCTGGAGCTCGTCGTAGGACTCGAACTGGACGCCGCGGGAACGCAGGCCCTCGACGACGGTCTCGATGTCGTCCACCTCGAAGTTCAGGACGGTGTAGCTGGCAGGCGTTGCGGAGGGTTGCTCGTAGACGAGGGTGTCGCGGCCGTTCGGATGGTGGAGCCACAACAGGCCGTACTCCTGGCTGGTCCGTAAAGCCAGTACGTCGGAGTAGAAAGCCCTGGCGGCCATCATGTCGTTCACTGCGATGCCGCTGTAGGCCTTGCTGTCGGTAAGCATGTGGGCTATTCCTTTCGTGCGGTCAGTGTGGTCACGTCAGCCCACCGGGCCGACTCGCCGTAGACGGCGGTCAGCACTGCCGCCAACGACAGCGCCGCGACGCGGGTTTCAGTACAGACCGGCGAAGGCTTCGAATCTCATCGAGCCGTCACGTCACCGCACGGAGTGGATGGTTCCGCGGGCGTCCCCTTCAGCTGGCGCGGATCGGCTGGCTCGCTGTATCGCCTGACGGAGGCCTAGGCGGGCGCCTGCGTCGCATGGGCGGCAACGGCAACGGCAACGGCAACGGCGGCGGCGACGCGGATCTCGGGCTCGACGGCGAGGCCGTCTGGCGCCGAGCCCGGCCCCGCCGGAAAGAGCGCCTGCGCGACCTGGATCGTGCTCTCGCTCGTCCGCAGGAGAGACTCGGCGACACCCTCCGGAAGCAGGGCGGCCACGACCTCCGAAGCGCGGACGTCCGGCGTCGCGTACGCGTCGGCTGCGGGCGCAGCGAAGGGGTACATCCGCCTCAGCGAGCCCACGAAAGCGTGCACGAGGTACGCGTCGTCGAGCATCCCCACGATGCCGTAGGTGGCTTCGGGGAGCAGGTCCTCCTCGTCGAAGACGTAGGTGAGAATCGTCCCCGTGGCGAAGGCGACCGCCCGGCCGCAGTGCGGGTCCTTCGACATGCCCAGGGCCGACGCGAGCGCGTCCGGTAGTGAGCGGAGGTACGGTTCGAGCACGCCCGCGAGCTGCTCCAAGGTCTCGGGCGGTGCGTCCGCAGCGCGCTGGCGCAGGTCGTCTACGATCGCGTCGGTCGAGATGGCCTGATCGAAGCCGACTCTGAGCAGCGCGATCATCCGTGCTGTCCGAACATGGCTTGGGCGGCGCCCTTCCCGATCTCCTTCGCGATCGTGCCCATGGCGTCACCGAACGCCGACTTGAGGCTCGCGTTCGAGGCACCCGGATGCGCCTGCACCACAGGCGCGTACGTGTAGCCCTGCTGCGGCATCGGGCTGACCCCCGGAACGTAGAGGTATTGCGTGTGGAAGAAGGGGCAGGTGAAGACAGGCGGGAGCGGGCCGCACATCGGGCACGTCGGGCCCAGGTTCGTCAACGAGACGAGCGTCGTCGGATGCGGCATGAACTGGCCGGAGCAGTTCAGTGGGGCGGTGTAGCCGCAGTACGCGCACCTTGCGTAGAGCACGGTGGCCTCCTTCGTGACGGCGGTCATATTTTACTCCCCGGCCGCCAGGGCTCGGGGTCGCTGAGCACGTCGAGGGTTTCTTCGAGCTGCGCCAGGTCGTCAGGACTGATGAGCACGGGGGCCGCTCACACGTCGGTAGCAGCGTTACGACGCACTCGGATAGCTCCAGCGCGCGGTGACCGTGCTGGTGACCTCGGCGAACCTGCCCTACGTTGGCCATAGGACTCGTCGCCCACTCCGGAGGTACCTCATGTCAGCCAGGCCCGACGTCACCTTCCATGCCTCACCACGCCTGGCGATGGAAGCGCCCGCGGAGACGCTGGCCTACACGCTGATGCTGAGCCCCGACGGCTCCGTGCCCGACGGGCTGGCGGTGGTCGACGTCGACCCCGACTCCGCGTCATTCGGCAAGATCGTCCACCAGGTGCTGATGCCGAACACCGGCGACGAGTTCCACCACTTCGGCTGGAACGCCTGCTCCTCGGCGCTGTCACCGCTGACAGGGCACGCCTTCCTTGAGCGCCGCTACCTGATCATCCCGGGTATCCGGTCGTCGCGGATCTACGTCGTCGACGTCAAAGGTGGACCGGCGGCAGCCAAGCTGCACAAGGTCATCGAGCCTGAGGAGATCTTCGCGAAGACTGGCTACTCGAGGCCGCACACGATCCACTGCGGCCCCGAGGGGATCTACGTCTCGACGCTCGGTGGCGGCGGGGCGGACGGCACCGACGGCCCTCCCGGCATCTTCAT
>JBBSPA010000150.1:0-5589 GCA_038259225.1 Propionibacteriales bacterium | reverse complement strand
GGTAGCGGGCATCTCGACGTGGTGGATCGGGCACAGCGTGGCTGGTCGCACGGCCGCCCGGGCTGCGGAGGTGACCCGCGCGCGGCGGGTGCTGAGCTTGGCCGTCAACATGGGCACGCCACCATCGGGCGGGAGCGTCGCGCCGAACCGGCGGTAACAGCTCAGGCGTTCCTGGGCGGCATGCTGGTCCGGGTCGTCGGGGGACTCACCGCGTAATCCGAGGACGACCGGAGCGTATCCCGAGCCCACACTGCCAGAACCGTCCACGCACAAGGACGACAGCAGCGGCTCGTCGCGACGTGCACACTCGGTCGCGACCCGTCGCAGGACGTCGCCGATCCACCGGTGAGGTGGCTTGGCCGACCGGATCCGGGACATCCGTTGCACCAACGCGGCGAGGTCCTTGGTCGTCACGACCGCGTCGTACGAATGCGCTGTCTCGATCAGCGCCTCGCGGGCGGCCCGAGACCAGCCGGAGCCGGCTTCCTCGTCGCCCAGGGAGTCCGCATCGGTGTAGTCGTCGGCATCGGTCGGTTCGCCGCCCCGGACGACGAAGCCCAGGTCGCGCAGGACCGTCGTCGGGCCGTCCTGGTCCTGGGTGAAGTCCTCGCTGTGCAGCGACGTACCCGTCGCGTAGCCGTAGGCGACGCCCACGATCGCCTGGGAGTCGTAATTGCCGCCCTCGTGGACCAGGACGTCGCTGCGCGCCGGCGTGAAACCACACGTGGCGAGGAAGCCGTCGCGCCCGATCCGGTTGTACTCGGCGATCGTCCGCACTACGTGTGAACGCCGGACGGACTGCCAGTTGACCATGTTTGCACTGTAGCCCTGCCACGCAGACGCTCGAGCCACGAGGACTGTCGGCGAGGTCCGGTCGGCTCGGCGGGCGGGCTCTCAGGGGCCTCAGCCGGCGACGGCGAGGTCGGGGCGGATGTGTCGGTAGCCGTCACCGACCAGGGGCGAGGAGATGATCAGGTCGGCGCTGGCGACGTTGCAGGCGACCGGGATGTTCCAGACTGCCGCGATCCGCAGCAGCGCCTTGACATCGGGGTCGTGCGGTTGCGGCTCCAGTGGGTCCCAGAAGAAGAACAGCATGTCGATCTCGCCCTCGGCGATCTTCGCGCCGATCTGCTGGTCTCCGCCGACCGGACCGCTGAGGAACCGGTGCACCTCCAGGCCGAGCTCGTGCTGGAGCAGGTTGCCGGTCGTTCCGGTTGCATAGAGGTGGTGGTGCCGCAACGTCGGAAGGTTGAACTCGGCCCACTGCAGCAGGTCGACCTTCTTGTTGTCGTGGGCTACCAATGCGATACGACGGGCGTGTACGGGTGTCATGGCTCCAGCCTGCAAGGCCGATGTTTCGCAGATGTGTCGTGAGGGCCGCTACGAGGTGAAACCGGACGTGATGTCGGACACGCGACCGCGTCCTCCCAACAGCGGCCACCCATTTGCGCGAATTGCGGGAAGGTGCAGGTCTCGTACGGCGTGTCGGCCTGCACTTTCCCGCATTCGCGGGGGTGGTCAGACGTTGGCAGCGACCTGGTGGACCACGGTGGTACGCCGACGACGCGCCCGTACCCAGTGACCGGCGCTGACCAGGCCGAAGCCGACCGCGAAGATCGTGAGCGTGACGAGACCGTAGGACCAGGGGAAGTCGCCGGCCACGAACGCCGGGTTCGAGCCCCCGCCGATCGAGTCGAGCATCAGGTACGTGGTCTGGTAGACGAACGCCCACAGGTAGGCGATGGCATAGGTGGTGTTCGCGGCCAGCCTGGACCTCAGGAAGAAGCCCAGCGGAAACGCTGCCAGGACGGTGACGACGGCGATCATGACAACCCCTCAGTCCAGCACCGGCACGGACCGGCGTTCGGGCGAGAACATCAGCACGACCGCCACGACCGTGGCCAGGACGCTGATCCCGACGAGCAGCTTGATGCCGGCCGGGACGTCGACGAAGAAGGCCGGCAGCGATGTCAGCAGGTTGATGATCAAGGCGCCCGCCGCCACTCGGATCGCGGCGCGGCTGTCGCTGCGCCAGGCGATGACGACGGCGACCAGCCCGACGACGCCGAGCAGGCTCCCGACGATGAGGACCGCAAGTGGAGGGCCCGTCTCGCCCTCCGGCGCGGGGAAGAGTGCGCTCGGGATGTTGGCAGCGCTCAGCAGTCCAGCCAGGACGAGCCCGACCCGCTGCCGCGACGTGGTGGTGATGCTCATGGTGACTCCTTGTCTCGGAATGGTAATGACTCCACCCTTGTGCCGAGCGGCTTCCCGCGAACAGGCGGCAGCTGCCCGTCGGTGTTCCCGCTCTCTCACGACAGTCCAGGAACAAGTTCCCGGGTCAGCCGGGACCCGGGACGGCCATGATGGGGACATGACGGCGGCCCGGGACACGGCGGTACGGATCGTTCTCGCCGACGACCATCCGGTCGTGCGGGGTGGACTGCGGGCCTTGGTCAACACCATCGACGGGCTCGAGGTCGTCGGCGAGGCAGCAGACGGTGCGGCGGCAGTCCGTGAGGTCCAGCTGCTGCGGCCCGACGTGGTGTTGATGGACGTACGGATGCCAGGGTTGGGCGGCGTCGAGGCGGCGCGGCGGATCCGCGAGGTCGTACCCGAGACCGCCGTCTTGATGCTCACCATGTACGACGACGACGCCACCGTGCTCACCGCCATGCAGGCGGGCGCTCGTGGCTACCTGCTCAAGGGCGCCGAGCAGTCCGAGATCGTGGGGGCCATTCACGCGGTGGTGGCAGGTCAGGTGATCTTCGGACCCGGGATCGCCGGCCGGGTGCTGGAGTACTTCGCGGCACCGCCGCCACCCGCGGCGGAACCGTTCCCCGAGCTGACCGAGCGGGAGCGCGAGATCCTCGACCTGCTGGCTTCCGGGCGTCGGACCGCAGCCATCGCCGAGGCGCTGTTCCTCTCGCCCAAGACGGTCAGCAACCACCTCACCAGTGTGTTCGCCAAGCTCGAGGTCGCCGACCGGGCCGAGGCGATCATCCGGGCCCGGCAGGGCGGACTGGGCCAGTCGCCGTGATCGATCCCCCGGTCCTCGTCACGGTCGCTATCGTCGGCGCGTCGCTCGCTGTCTCCGGCGTACTGGTGGCGGCCCGGCAGGTCCGGACCGCCGGGTCGCTGTTGACTCTCGGCGGGCTGCTCGTGGTGACGAGTGCCGTGGTGGCCACCAGTCGGCATACCGACGTGGCGCGGCTCGGCTTCACTGCGGCGGCCGCGTTGCTGCTTCCCCTCGCGCTCACGACGTACCCTCGGGTCCGCTGGCGGGGCCCGGTCGACTTCGTGGCGCTGGCCACGATCGCCGGGGCCGGCGGCCTTGCCGCGAGCCAGTGGAGAGACGACAGCGCCGTTGGCACGATGGGGCTGGTCCTCGCGCTCGCCGTGATCGCCCACACCTGGTGGCGGATCGAGCAGTCCTCGGCGACTGAACGGTCCGCGCTGGTCTGGATGGCGCTCGGGACGGGAGTGCCCGGCCTGGTCACCGGCGTGCTCTTGTTCGCGGCCCCGAACACCACGGGCGTCGTCGTAGGCCTGGGCCTTCTCGTGGTGGTCGGACCGGCGATGTACGTGGGCGTGGCGAGGCCGGAGGTCGTCGACGTACGTGGGCTCGTCGTGCACGCGGTGGTCTTCGCGTTCGCCGGCGTCGTCTACGTCTCGGCGTACGTCACGGTGGCGTCGCTGTTGGAGATCCTGAGCGGGTCGACACCCTCGGTGGGCGCCCTCGCGATCACCGGGCTGATCGTGGCGACGACGTTCCATCCGGCGCAGGTGATGCTGCGCGGGGTCGTGGACGAGCTGCTGTTCGGGCGCCGCCCGGACCCGCTCGGCGCGGCCGCCGACGTGGTGGGGCATCTGGGTGACGACCCGGTGTCGGCGTTGCGCGCGATCCGGCAGACGTTGGTGCTTCCGTACGCCGCACTGACCGTCGGCGGCGAGGCCGTGGCGACCTCGGGCGTGGCGGTCACGCATACCCGGAAGCTGACGCTCGAGCTCGCCGACGGGCGACGGGGGACCCTGCAGGTGGGGCTGCGCGCGGGCGACCTGGGGCTCAGCGCGGGAGACGAGCACGTACTCCGGCTGGTCGCTCCGCTGCTGGCGCAGACGCTGCGCGCGAACCGTCTGGCCGCCGACCTCCAGGTTTCGCGCGAGGAGACCGTCACGGTGTTGGAGGAGGAGCGACGCCGGTTGCGCCGGGACCTGCATGACGGGCTCGGGCCTCGGTTGTCGGGGATCGCCTTCACCTCTGATGCCGCGCGGAACAGCCTGCGTGCGGATCCGGACGTGACGGACCAGCTGTTGGCGACGGTGCGTGCTGAAACGGTGAGCGCGATCGAGGAGATCCGCCGGATCGTGTATGCGATGCGGCCGCCGGCGTTGGACGAGCTCGGGCTGGTCCCGGCGTTACGCCAGCAGGCGGTCGGGCTCCGGACTCGTGACGGTGACCCGTTGCGGGTGACGATCACGTCCGACGAGCTGCCGTGGGGCGTTTCCGCGGCGGTCGAGGTAGCGGCGTACCGGATCGTGATGGAGGCGCTCACCAACGTCGCGCGGCACAGCGACTCCGCTACCGCGGCGGTGTGCCTGCGGGCGGAGTCGGGCGCCCTGGTTGTCGAGGTCGCCGACGCGGGGACACCGCGGGGCGTCTGGTCGACCGGCGTGGGGATCTCGTCGATGCGCGAGCGGGCGGCCCAGCTCGGGGGAACGTTGTTTGCGGGGAGCAACGGGCGTGGCGGCCAGGTGTCCGCCGTGCTGCCACTGGGGTAGCGCCGTGTTGCTCTCCCTCCCGCCCGCCTTTTCCGCGAACTGCGGGAAAGTACAGGGCGACACGCCGGGCGAGACCTGAACCTTCCCGCAATTCGCGGAAGTGGGGGGACGGAGTCGCGGAAATGAGGAGTGGTCGTGGCCGGTCAGGCGGCGTGCGGGGCGTGTGGGGCGGCGGCGGTGTCCCGGCGGTGGTCACAGGCCAGGTGCCAGGCATCGCGATAGGTGATGAACCCCGTATCGGTGCAGCAGTCGTGGCAGACCATCGCAGCCCGGTCGCCGAGATGGACCACTTCGACGGCGTGCGGGTGACACGGTGTCGCGCCCGGATCGCCGGCGGCGTGGTCGTACGCACCGTCGACCGCATGGGCGTGGTCGCGGCGGTGTGCCGCCTCCAGGGTGCACGAGGCGACGGCGCTCGCCGCGGCGAACGTGTGGAGCTCGGTCATCATGCACCTCCGGGAGCTGTCTGTTCTGTCAGTCTCTGCCCTGTATGACGTCAAGGTAGACGACGGGGTTGCCGTGATTCTCAGGACGAGACCAGGTCGTTACAGATACGCAACCCGGGGCCTGCGAAATGCGGGAAACTACGGGCCCCATTCCCGCGAATTGCGGGAGCGTGCAGGTCTCGTTCGGCGTGTCGAGCTGTACTTTCCCGCAATTCGCGGGGAGGGGCGGGAGGCGAGCGAGGGGGCGGGAGTTTGGCTGATGGGCGGAGGTCATCCGGTCTCCCCGAGGTCGGGGTCGAGGCCGACGTCGTCCACGGCAACCAGGCGGAGCTCCTCGTCGTTGGCCAGGTGCAACGGCTCGGCG
>JBBSPA010000149.1:0-5615 GCA_038259225.1 Propionibacteriales bacterium | reverse complement strand
TCATGTGCTACCGGCCCTGCAGATCCTTGTATCGCAACGATGTCATTCGATGTACCGGAACGGATTTCACGCTCAGTTTGAGCGTGAATCGGGGTCTCGGGGTGTGACGGCGTCGGGCCAACCTCGTCAGTTCGAATCCCCTATCCTCCGCCACGGCCACGGCCACGCCACGCCAAAGATCCGAGTTGCACCGTGCTCCAGCAGGGCGAGACTCGGATCTTTCGGCAGGGTGGATCAGCGCCGGCCGACCTTGAAGACGCCGCGCGCGATCTCCTTGGCCAGCGTCCGGCCCGAGCTGCGCAGGAAGTTCTTGAACTCGCGGCTCCCCGCGATGTCGGAGATCAGATCGCCGTCCCGCTTCGACGACGAGGGCTTCGGCTCGGCCCTGGTCCTCGCCTTGCCCTTCGCCGCGTCCTTCGCCGCGTCCTTGGAGGCCTGCTCGGCTGCCTCGTCGGCCTCCCGCTTGGTCGCCGCATCGTCGAGGCGTTTGGCCAAGATCTCGTGCGCGGACTCGCGATCGACCGCGACGGCGTACGCGTCGTGCAAGGGCGAACCGTCGATCACGGCCGTGAACGTCTCGGCAGGGCTCGGGTCCATCAGCGACTCCGGCGCGCGCAGTCTCGTCCAGGCGACCGGCGTCGGAGCGCCCCGCTCGTTCATCACCGTAACGACGGCCTCGCCGATACCGAGTTGGGTGAGCACCTCCTCGAGGTCGTACGCCGAATCGGGATACGTGCGGACCGTGGCCCGCAGCGCCTTGGCGTCGTTCGGCGTGTGCGCGCGCAGCTGGTGCTGGACCCGAGACCCGAGCTGGGCGAGCACCGACTCGGGTACGTCGGTCGGGCTCTGGGTCACGAAGAAGACTCCGACGCCCTTGGAGCGGATCAGCCGGACCGTCTGCTCGATGGCATCGAGGAAGGCTTTGGACGCGTCGTCGAAGAGCAGGTGGGCCTCGTCGAAGAAGAACACCAGCTTCGGCTTCTCGACGTCACCGACTTCCGGCAGGTCATGGAACAGGTCCGCCAACATCCACATCAGGAACGTCGAGAAGACGACCGGTCGGTCCTGGAGATCGGGCAGCTCGAGCAGCGACACGACGCCCCGGCCATCCTCGGAGGTACGCAGCAGGTCGGCGGTGTCGAACTCCGGCTCTCCGAAGAACTCGTCGGCGCCTTGGGCAGCGAACCCGATCAGCTCCCGCAAGATGACTCCCGCGGTCGCGCTCGAAAGCCCACCTAGCGCCTTGAGCTCCGGCTTGCCTTCGTCGCTGACTAGGAAGGTCACAACGGCCCGCAGGTCCTCCAGGTCGAGCAGCGGCAGCCCGGCCTGGTCGGCGTAGTGGAAGACGAGCTCGAGCGAGGACTCCTGCGTCTTGTTCAGCCCGAGAACCTTCGCCAGCAGGGTCGGACCGAACGACGTCATCGTGGCCCGAAGCGGGATGCCCTGACCCTGGCCGCCCAACGCCAAGAACTCGACGGGGAAGCCGGTCGCCTCCCACGGCTGGCCGAGCGAAGCCGTACGGGCGAGCAGCTTGTCGCTGCCCTCGCCGGGGGTCGCCAGCCCGGAGAGGTCCCCCTTGATGTCGGCTGCGAAGACCGGGACTCCTCCCGTCGAGAGCTGTTCGGCGAGCAGCTGCAAGGTCTTGGTCTTGCCGGTCCCCGTGGCGCCGGCTACCAGGCCGTGCCGGTTGAGCATGGCGAGCGGGATCTTCACGTCGACGCCGACGACGCTTTCGCCCTCGACGACTCGACCGAGGTGCAGCGCGTCGCCCTCGAACGCGTAACCGGCGGCGATGGCGGCGGCCTGTTCGGACAGCTCAGGCGCGGTCGCGGTCCCGTCCGGCGTACCTGACGGCGAATCGTCCGAAAGGGTGGACTCAGCGGGTGTCTCGCTCATGAGCCTCCTCGGCGGCAGCGCGACCGGATGCGACCGAGCGCGGTCGCCTTCACCCTAAGGGGTGTCGCTGACGGACAGGCCGTCGTCAACGCTGCAGTTCGCCGGCCGCGACGAGCGGCGACGGCAGCACCACCACGTCTCGCTTAGACTGCCCCGCGTGATCTTCAAAGGCGTTCGCGACGCGCGTCCGTACCCCGAGCACGGGCTACGCATGCGCGACTGGGCCGAGCTGCCGCCGCACCAGATCCGCCTCGACCAACTCGTCACCACGAAGGACACCTTGGACCTGGCGACGCTGCTGGACGAGGACTCTACGTTCTTCGGTGACCTGTTCGCCCATGTCGTGGAGTGGCAGGGGGAGCTCTACCTGGAGGACGGGCTCCACCGAGCGCTGCGCGCCGCGCTTCAGCAGCGTCATGTCCTGCATGCCCGCGTCCACGTGATCCGTGGCTGAGCAGCCGAGTTCTGCAAGACTCATGCGCACCGAGAGGAGCCGTACGCCGTGAACTGGAGAACGCCTATCACGCTGGTGGTGCTGCTCGGCGTGCTGCTCGGTGCGGCGTACTACGGCTGGAACACGATCGTGAACCCCGGAGACGACTCGAAGGCGGCCGCGCCCACCACCCCGAAGAAGACCGAGTGCAAGAAGAAGGTCACGATCAAGAAGGGCACCCGGTTGACGGCGGGCGACGTCACGGTGAACGTCTACAACGCCGGCAGCCGCAGTGGTCTGGCCGGCCAGACGCTCGACTCCCTCGTGGCTAAGGGTTTCAAGCGTGGCATCGCCGACAATGCTCAGCCCGACCTCACGACGTGGGGGAACGCCACTGTGGTGCTGCCGGGCGGGACCGGGGAGCCTCAGACGCGCCTGGTGCACAACCAGTTCGTCGGGACCGTGAAGTACGTCAAAGGACCGGCACTGGCGCCTGGCGTCGACGTGGTGGTGGGCGACAACTTTCGCGGCGTCGACCCCCTCACGCAGTCGTTCGTGCGGGTCAACCGCAGGGTCGTGACCTGCGCTGAGACCAAGGGCTCCGGCTGACCGGCGCGTGCGGTTCCGCTGACGTCGAGCTCCGGCACCCACGGTGACAGGACCCGCCCACCCGGCACCCCGTCGCGAATCCCGCCCGGCGCTCGGACGGCCCGGTCGGCGCAGAGTCGGCTGGCTGGTGCTCCTCGCGGTCGGGTCAGCAGGACTGTTCGTCCTCACCTATCTGGTGGCGGTGCAGACCCGTCGAGGACGTCTACTCGACGGTGCTTCGCTACGTGGAGCCGCGCAGAGCAGGTCGTCCCTCACCGATCTGGTGGAGCGACTCCTGAATGTCGTATCCGTGCTCGCTCTGGTTGTCGCCGTCCTCAGCCTGGTGGTGATCGCTTTGCTGCGCTCTCGCCGAGATCTGGCGATCGCCGCCGTCGTGGTCGTCGTCGGATCCAACCTGACCAGTCAGGTGCTCAAGCGTTTCGCGCTCTCCAGGCCCGACCTCGGTCTGACCGAGACGACTCCGGCTACCTTGAACAGCCTGCCCAGCGGACACAGCACGGTCGCGCTGTCCGTCGCTGTCGGGATGTTGATCGTGTCTCCGCCACGCCTGCGTCCGCTGGTCACTGTCGTCGGGGCGGGTTACGCCTCGGCAACTGCGGTGGCCACGTTGTCTGCTGGTTGGCATCGGCCTAGTGACTCACTCGCCGCGTTCTTCGTCGTGACGATCTGGGCGGCGGCCGCCCAGACGTACGTGCTGCTCGGGCGCACCCCACCCGCGGCAGCAGCGTCGGACGGGCCGACGGGCCAGGCGACCGTACGCCGGATGGCGCAGGTCTCGATGCTTCTCATCTCAGCCAGCCTCGTGATCGCTGTCGTCGTCGTGGTCAGCCGCCTCGACCCGTATGCCGCGTGGACGCAGGTGTCTGCCTACGCCGCCTCCAGCGGTGCGATGGCAGGCACGGCGTGCGCCCTGATGGCCGTCCTCCTGGTTCTGACCGATCCGCTGGGGTCGGGTCCCGCGCCCGAGGGCTCAGTAGGCGACAGTCAACGCTGACGTGGTTGTGTCCACCCAGCGAGACGTCCGCCGCGGCTCACCGATTGCAGCCGCCGTTCGACCGCCTCGCGGTCCTGGCGCTGGGTGACGACCAGGAGGTCGTCACCGCGGCGCAGCGACGTTCGCAGGTCGGGGGTGAAGCTGGTGTCACCCCTGACGATCAGCGAGACACTCGAGCCCTTCGGCAGTCGGAGCTCGCCGATCTCGACACCGTGCAGACGGCTCTTCGCAGGGATCCGGACCTGTAGCAGGTCAGCAGCGATCCGCTCCAGGGGTGCCGCCTCTACCTCGACGTCACGAGGCCGGTCGTCGGTGACGCCGAACCCGCGGGCCAGGGCAGGCAGGGCCGGCGCCGTCACCACCGTCAGCACCACGACGAGCACGAAGACCACGTTGAAGATCTCCGCCGACCGGCCGACCTGCGCGGCCAACGGGATCGCGGCCAGCACGATCGGGACGGCCCCGCGAAGCCCGGCCACCGCCAGGAAGCCTTGTTCGCGCCACGGCAGGCGGAAAGGTAGGGCGCAGGCCAGTACGCTGACCGGTCGCGCGACCACGGTCAGCACGGCGCCCACGACCACGCCACCGACGACCTGGCCGGTCGTGAACGACTCCGGCGATGCAAGCAGGCCGAGCATGACGAAGAGCCCGATCTGTGCCAGCCACGCGAAACCCTCGGCGAAGGATCGCGTCGTGGCGCGGTGCGGCAGGTCGGAGTTCCCGAGAACCAGCGCGGTCACGTAGACCGCCGCGAAGCCGCTCGCGTGCAAGGCCGCCGAGCCGGAGTACGACAAGACAGCGATCGCGAGGACGGTGATCGGGTAGAGGCCGGACGCCGGCAATGCCACTCGTCGGAGCACCGCAGCGCCCAGACGGCCGATCATCAGGCCGAGGGCAGCACCGCCGATCAGTTCGTAGAGGATCAGGGCGACGAAGCCCAGCGCGCTGCCGGCCCCGTCGTTAGAGCTGAGCAGCACGACGAGAAGCACGGTGGGTGCATCGTTGAGGCCCGACTCGGCCTCGAGCGCGCCGAGCAAGGACCGCTTCAGCGGCACGCGACGCAGCACAGTGAAGACCGCTGCCGCGTCAGTGGGCGCCGTGATCGCACCGAGCAGGAAGGACAGCTGCCACGAGAAGTCGAGCACCAGGTGCGCGAACAGCGCGACCACCACGACGCTGATTGCGACACCGGCCGTCGCCAGCGCCACGCCGAGCCCCAGCGACGGACGCACCTCGGCCCATTTCGTGGTCAGACCACCCTCGGTCAGGATGACCACCAGAGCCGCGAAACCGAGCGCCTGTGCGGAGGCTGCGTCGTCGAAGCGGACGCCCAGGACGGCCTCGCCGAGGACGATGCCCATCGCCAGGTAGATCAACAGACTGGGGAGCCCGACCCGCACGGAGGCCCGCACAGCCAGCACAGCGAGAAGGATGATGGCAGAGCCCGCCAACAGCATCCGATCCAAGCTGTCGACGTCCACGCGCCTTACCCTAAGGGGGTTTGCCAGCCTGCCACGGCGTCATCTCGGGCGCTCGGACAGGATCAGGTCGAGCATCGCCGTCGCCTCCTCGTAGGCGCCGTCCCTCCCCCTGTGGCGGGGCCGGCCGGGGGCCCCCGGCCCCGGGGGTGACGCCCCCGGGGGGGGGAGGCCGGGGGGGGTCCCCCCCCCGGGGGGGGGCGGG
>JBBSPA010000148.1:0-5705 GCA_038259225.1 Propionibacteriales bacterium | reverse complement strand
GATCGAACCGCACCCCGCTGATCGAGCCTGTCGAGATCCCCACAGATCGAACCGCACCCCGCTGATCGAGCCTGTCGAGATCCCTACAGGTCGCAGCGTGCCCTGACCTGGCCAGATCCTGCGACGTCGGCAACAGTGGACCCGATGCACGCCAACGAAGACCTGCTCACCCGCTTCTACACCGCGTTCAACGCCTACGACGCCGAGACCATGGCGCAGTCGTACGCCGACCATGCGACGTTCGAGGACCCGGCCTTCGGGCCCCTCGACGCCGAGCAGGTCCGGGCGATGTGGCGGATGTTGCTCGGGCGCGCCACCGATCTACGCGCCGACTTCGGTGACATCCGCGCGGACGACATGTCTGGAGGCGCGCACTGGGAGGCGTACTACACGTTCCAGGGACACCCGGTGCACAACGTGATCGATGGTCGCTTCACGTTCGAGGGCGGCCTGATCAGCTCCCACGTCGACATGTTCGACTGGCCGGCGTGGGCCGCGCAGGCGTTGGGGGTTCCGGGCAAGCTGCTCGGGCGTACGACGTTCCTGCGTAATCGGGCCCGGGCCAGCGCGCGAGCTCAGCTGGCGGCGTACCAGGCAGGGCACCCGACCGCCTGAGCCGAACGACCGACGCGGGATCGAGCTGTGACGCCCCGGTGATCTCGACAGGCTCGATCAGCGGGGCGGCTCGATCGGCGGGGTGATCTCGACAGGCTCGATCAGCGGGGCGGCTCGATCAGCGGGGCGGCTCGATCAGCGGGGCGGCTCGATCAGCGGGGCGGCTCGATCAGCGGGGCGGCCCGATCAGCGGGGCGGCCCGATCAGCGGGGTGATCTCGACAGGCTCGATCGGCGGGGTGGCTCGATCGGCGGGAGCGGGGCGGCTCGTCAGCGGGGGCGGGTCAGGAGTTGGCGATCGCCTCGTGGTGGCGCAGTACCTCGGCGATGATGAAGTTCAGGAACTTCTCGGCGAACTCCGGATCGAGCCGCGCTTCCTGCGCGAGCTGCCGCAGTCGCGCGATCTGCTGCGCCTCCCGCTCGGGATCGGCCGGTGGCATCGCATGGTCGGCCTTGAGGACACCGACCACCTGGGTGCATCGGAAGCGTTCAGCGAGCACATGGACCAACGCGGCGTCCAGGTTGTCGATGCTGTCGCGCAGCCGCTGAAGCTCGGCGATCGCGGCGGCGTCGGCGTCCTGGTCATCCATGGCATCTGAGCGTAGCCGGACGACATCGCCGCGCCCGCGGGCGTCTCAGGAGGACGACGGCGCAGAGGATAAGGTGACCGGCATGCCGTTGCGCCGCGTCCTGACGTCGACGGTGGCACCGGCGATCGTGACGGCGTTGTTCACGTTCGGTCTGCTGCTCAACTACGACGTTGGCGCGGTCGACCTGCTGGCCTACGCGCTCTACCTCGCAGTCGGCATCAGCCTGCCGGGGGTCTTCGCATGGCGGCTGCTCCTCACCCGACTGCATGATGGCGAGACCAACGGTCCGACCTGGTTCGAGGACGTCTCCCTCGGCACCATCTTCGGGTTCGGCCTGCAGCTGCCGATCTACCTGCTCGGCGTCTGGATCGGATTCCCGCTGCTGATCGTCGCGCTTCCGATCGTCGCGATCGCGGTCAGTGCGTCGCCGCTCGGATGGCGTACCTGGTCGTTGCCCACCGGGTCGCTCGACGTACGCGCGGCCTGGGCCTTGGCGCTCACCTCGATCTACGGGCTCTGCTGGCTCGGCCGCAACATCTTCGCCGTGAGGTCGCTCGACCTTCCCACCAACCGACCCCCCAGCATCGACGAGACGTTCCACCACGCGCTGATCTCCGAGACCGCGCACCGCTTCCCACCGCAGATCCCGTTCCTGCTCGACACCCGGCTGGACTACCACTGGTTCGTCCACGCCCAGATCGCGACCTCGGGCCACGCGACCGGGATCGACCCGATCACGATGCTGCGCGAGGTCATGCCGGCGGTCTCCTTGGTGCTCGGAGTGCTCGGGCTCGGGGCCGTGGCGCTGCGGTTGACCCGTCACCCGCTGGCCGCCGCGGTGGCGCCGGCTCTGCTCGTCTTCGGCGCGTACCAGCTGATGGGCCCGCATTATGACGCCTACCAGTACTACGAGCCCTACCTGTCACGGCGTTTCGTGTCCAGCCCGTCGCAGTCCTATGGCGTGGTGATCTCCATGCCGGCGCTGATGCTGATCCTCGAGGTGTTGCGGCCGGGTAAGAGAGCCGGGCCGATGACATGGGTCGCTCTGACCCTGGCGTTGTTCGCGCTGTCCGGGGCGAAGGCGACGTTCATGCCGGTGTTCCTTTGCGGCGCTCTCGCGGCCTGGGTCCTTACGTTGGTCTTCGCCCGCCGGATCGACCGCACCTTGTCGCTCCTGATCGGGCTGCTGGTCGTCGTCAACGCCTTCGCGCAGTTCGTGCTGTTCGGCGGACAGGGCGGCGGTCTGGCGATCGACCCGTTCGCTACCGTGCGCGCCGCCCTTGGCAGCGACCACATCGGTCGGAACCCGGTCTCGATCGCGGTCATGTCCCTGGTGCTGCTGACCGGATGGCTGCTGTACGGCGTCGGGGCCTTCGGGCTGATCAAGGCCGACCGGTGGCGCGACCCCCGCGCGATCTGGCTGGTGTTCTCGATCCCAGCTGGGATCGGAGTCGCCTTCGTGCTCTACCGGTCCGGGCTGAGTCAGCTGTGGTTCCAACGAACGGTCGCTGAGTTGGTCGTGCTGCTCTCCGCGTGGGGCTTGTCCCTGCTCATCCCGTCGGCCTCCCGTCGGCAGGCGTGGACGTATGCCGGCGTGGCGGCCGGCGCCGGGCTGGTCGCCTTCGGGATCTCGTCGCTGAGCGAGTCACGCCGCAAGGTCATCATCGACGCGACCCTGTGGTCTCTGGTAGCCACGGTGGTCTTCCCGATCGTCGTGGTCGCGGTCTTGGCGGTCGTCGGGCTGGTCCTCAAACGGCGTACGGACTCCAGCGGTGGGCACCGCTGGTCCGCCTCAGCGCTGTGCGTGTGCGCGATCCTCGGGCTGGGGTCGATGAACGTCTACGCGCTCGGGTACGACACCGTGACCCAACGGGCCCGGCCGCAACCGCTCTACCCGCCGTTGTGGGCCCGTGGGGGCGTGACGGCGGCGGAGTACCTCGACAAGCACTCCTCGGTGCACGACATCGTCGCGACCAACATCCACTGTGCGAGGCCGAAAGCTCCGGAGTGCGACAACCGCAACTTCTGGGTGAGCGCGTCGACCGAACGCCGGATCGTGATCGAGGGTTGGGGCTACACCGCCACGACCAACGACAACTTCGTGGTCGGTGAGGCCAACTCGCTGATCCCGCCGCCAGACCCCGAGCGCCTGCGGCTCAACGACGCGGCCTTCAGGAAGCCGTCGAAACGGACCGTACAGGCGCTGGTCGATGCCTATGACCCGTCCTGGTTGTTCGTCAGCAAGAAGTACGCCGCCAACATCAAGGGCTTGAAGGGGCTCGACGGCAAGGTGCTGACCAAGAGGTTCGAGAACGCGAACTACATCGTCTTCGCGATCAGAGGTCAGTAGGGTCTGCAGCCTTGAGAGGCAGCCTGGTCTCGGTGAGGCTGCCGCGTGGTCCAGGGCCTATTGTCAGGTGCCATGCGCGGAATCATCCTGGCCGGCGGCGCCGGCACTCGGCTGCACCCGATCACGCTCGGCGTGAGCAAACAGCTGATGCCGGTCTACGACAAGCCGATGATCTACTATCCGCTGTCCACCCTGATGCTGGCCGGGATCCGCGACATCTTGATCATCACGACACCGCACGAGGCGGAGGGGTTCGAGCGACTGCTCGGTGACGGCTCGGCGTTCGGGGTGTCGTTCACCTACGCCCAGCAGCCGGAGCCAAAGGGGTTGGCTCAGGCATTCACGATCGGCGCGGACTTCATCGGCGACGACCGCTGCGCTCTCGTCCTCGGCGACAACCTCTTCTACGGCCAGGGCCTCGGTCTCCAGCTCGAGCGCTTCGCCCGTCTTGACGGTGCAGCCGTCTTCGCCTACTGGGTGACGGACCCCTCGGCGTACGGCGTCGTGAGTTTTGACCAGGACGGCAAGGCGACGGCGTTGGAGGAGAAGCCGACGGACCCGGCGAGCAACTACGCGGTCCCCGGGCTGTACTTCTACGACAACGACGTGGTCAACATCGCGCGAGACCTGAAGCCGTCGGCGCGCGGGGAGTACGAGATCACCGACATCAACCGGGTCTACCTCGAGCGTGGGGAGCTGCAGGTCCAGGTGCTCGCGCGTGGCACGGCCTGGCTCGACACCGGGACGTTCGAGTCGCTCAACGACGCGGGCAACTTCATTCGCGCGGTCGAGCACCGACAGGGTCTGCGGATCGGTTCTCCGGAGGAGGTGGCGTGGCGGCAGGGTTTCCTGTCCGACGACGAGCTGCGCGAACGCGCCGAGGCGATGCTCAAGAGCGGGTACGGGGACTACCTGATCGGACTGCTCGAACGCCGCGACATCCCCCGCAAGCTTCGCGCCCCGGACGCCTGACCAGACACCTGCCGTCCGCCGAAATCGGGCGCTGACGGGGGCAAAACGGCCGACCGCAGGTGTTCGGTCAGGTGGTGAGGCGGGCGCGCTGCTTGAGCGGTTCCCACCAGGCCCGGTTCTCGGCGTACCAGGTGACCGTCTCGGCCAGACCCTGCTCGAAGTCCACCGCCGGGCGGTAGCCGAGCTCGCCGGAGATCTTGGCGATGTCGACGGAGTACCGCAGGTCATGACCCTTGCGATCCTCGACGTACTCGACGCTGCCCCAGTCGGCGCCACACGCCGCGAGCAGTTGGACGGTGAGCTCCTTGTTGGTGATCTCGGTGCCCCCGCCGATGTTGTAGACCTCCCCGGCCCGTCCGCCGCCGAGCACCAGATGGATCGCGCGGCAGTGGTCGTCCACGTGCAACCAATCGCGCACGTTAGCGCCTTCGCCGTACAGCGGAACGGTCCCGCCGTCGATCAGGTTCGTGACGAACAGCGGGATCACCTTCTCGGGGAACTGGTGCGGCCCGTAGTTGTTGGAGCAGCGCGTCACACACACCGGGAGCTTGTGGGTGCGCCAGTAGGACCGCGCGATCAAGTCGCTGGAGGCCTTCGACGCGGAGTACGGCGAGTTGGGCTCCAGCGGCTGCTCCTCGTCCCACGAACCCTCCTCGATCGAGCCGTAGACCTCATCGGTCGACACGTGCACGAACTTGTCGATGCCGTGCCGAAGCGCGGAGTCGAGCAGCGTCTGCGTCCCGACGACATTGGTCATCACGAAGTCGGCCGCGCCCAGGATCGAGCGGTCGACGTGTGACTCGGCGGCGAAGTGCACGACCACGTCGACCTGCGTCATCAGGTCATCGACCAGAGCGCGGTCCAGGATGTCGCCCTCGACGAAGCGCAGTCGCGGGTCGTCCACCACCGGTGCCAGGTTGGTCGTCGTACCGGCGTAGGTGAGCTTGTCCAGCACCACCACTGATGCGGGTGCCTCGAGGCCCCAGCATCCACCCAGCACAGTCCGCACGTAGTGGCTGCCGATGAAACCGGCGCCACCGGTGACGAGCATCTTCACGTTCGGTCCTCTCTGACGGTGCGACGACTATCCCACGCGCGCGGGGCGGGTCACAAAGCCGCTGCCCCGCTGGTCGAGCTTGTGGAGATAATCGGGTCTCGACAACCTCGACCACCGAAGGG
>JBBSPA010000147.1:0-5844 GCA_038259225.1 Propionibacteriales bacterium | reverse complement strand
GGCGGAGCCGACGTTCCGGGTCGCGGCGCCGGCGCGAGTACAAGCCGCTGTTCGGGACGTCCTGGACGACGCCGACCTCGGTGCGCGGTCGCGAGTAGCGGCGGGGGTGGGCCGGTGGTTGAGCTTGTCGATACCCCTTCGGGGTGGGCCGGTGGTTGAGCTTGTCGAAACCCTTCGGGGGTGGGCCGGTGGTTGAGCTTGTCGATACCCCTTCGGGGTGGGCCGGTGGTTGAGCTTGTCGAAACCCCTCGGGGTGGGCCGGTGGTTGAGCTTGTCGAAACCTCTCGGGGATCTCGACAGGCTCGATCAGCGGGTGGGCTCGATCAGCGGGTGGGCTCGATCAGCGGTCCACGAGCGTGACCTCGAAGGAGTACAGGTCGGGTCGATAGGTATGCAGGCCGAGCTCGACCGCCGAGCCTGCGTCGTCGTACGCCGTGCGGCGCATCGTCAGCAGCGGTGACCCGCGCCGCTCGGTGAGCAGCCGCGCCTCGCGGGCATCCGCCTTGCGCGCTCCGATCTGCTGATGCGCGACCCGGATGTGGACACCGGCCGATCGCAGTGTCTGGTAGAGGCCACGCCGGCTCAGGTCGACGGCCTCGAGGTCGATGATCGAGCACGGGATGACGTTGGACATCAGGGCCAATGGCTGCTCGCCGATCGATCGGAGGCGTTCGACCCGCCAGATCGGCTCGCTTGCCTTGATCCGGAGCTCAGCCGCCGTCGCCGGGTCGGCCGGCTCACGACCCAGCGAGAGCACTCGCGTGGACGGGTCCTGCCCGGTCCGGATCAGGTCGTCGTTGAGGCTCGTGAGCTCAACCTGTCGGCGTATCTGGGACTTGACGACCTGGGTCCCGACACCGCGTTTGCGGACAAGCATTCCCTTGTCCACAAGGGTTTGCAGCGCCTGACGCATCGTCGGACGCGACAGCCCGAGCTCGTCGGCGAGCGTCATCTCGTTGGGGATCCGCTCGCCCGGGACCAGCTCGCCGTCCACGATCGCCTGCTCCAGCTGCGCCGCAACCTGGAAATAGAGCGGGATCGGGCTGGAACGGTCGACCGAGAGATGGAGAGGCACCAGACGCCTCCCTTCACACCGTACGGTCGTATGTCCTGAGTGTAGGAGGCTTTGATCCTTATGTCACTACGTCAGTATGTCTTGACAAAGTATTGACAGGATGTGACGCGCTGCACAAGACTCTGGCGGGATGGCAGGCGCACGACGCTGGGACCAGACAGGCGACGAAGGTGGCGGTATGTCGAACGGGTGGGCTGCGGGGATCGAGGCACGGATCGCGGCTGCCCCGATCTCGTGGGGTGTCTGCGAGGTACCGGGATGGGGCTACCAGCTCGACTCCGACCAGGTGCTCACCGAGATGAGAGAGCTCGGCTTCGCCGCGACGGAGTTCGGCCCGGACGGCTTCCTCGCCGACGAGCCGCTGGCCAAGGCCGAACAGCTGACGGCGCACGGGATGAGCGCGGTCGGTGGCTTCCTCCCGGTCCTCCTCCACGAGCGCTCACATGACCCGATGCCGCACGTGGACACCTTCATCGACGCCTGTCTGGCCTCGGGAGCCGCGGTGATGGTGCTGGCGGCGTACAGCGGTGCCGACGGCTACGACTCCCGGCCGGTCCTCGACGACGACCAGTGGCAGTGCGTGCTGGACAACCTGGACCGGATCCAGGTCAGAGCGACCGAGCGAGGCGTGGTCGCCTGCCTGCATCCTCACATCGGGACGATGGTGGAGAGCGGCGAAGAAGTGGACCGCATCATGCGCGGCTGCTCGATAGGTCTGTGCATCGACACCGGGCACCTGGCCGTCGGCGGCGCGGATCCGGTCACCGTGTCGGCCGAGCACGCGAGCCGCGTCCGGCACGTGCATCTCAAGGACGTGGACCTCGGCCTGGCCGGCCAGGTGCTCGCCGGGGAGCTGCCGTTCGGCGTCGCCGTCAAGCAGGGCATGTTTCGGCCGCTCGGCGACGGCGATGTCGACATCGTGCGCCTGGTCGACACGCTCGAGCAGGCCGGGTACGACGGCTGGTACGTCCTGGAGCAGGACGTGATGCTCGACGATGCGCAGGCGGCCGCGGGCGTCATGGAAAGCGTCCGGGCCAGCCGCGCCTATCTGGTCGGTGCGGGCCGGCGATGAGCTCCGACGACGCGACCGCGGGGTTCGAGGTGCTGACCATGGGTCGCATCGGAGTCGACATCTACCCGCTGCAGATCGGTGTAGGTCTTGAGGACGTGACGTCGTTCGGGAAGTACCTGGGAGGCACCGCGACCAACGTCGCGGTCGCCGCGGCGCGGCACGGCCGGAGCAGCGCCGTGATCACACGCACCGGGGCGGACCCGTTCGGCCGGTTCATCCACCAGGCGCTGCGCGGGTACGGCGTCGACGACCGGTTCGTCGCCGACGTTGTCGACCTGCCGACCCCGGTGACGTTCTGCGAGATCTTCCCGCCGGACGACTTCCCGCTGTACTTCTACCGACTCCCCAAGGCGCCTGACCTCGAGATCTACGTCGACGAGCTCGACCGGGAAGCCATCGAGGCGGCCGACGTCTTCTGGGTCACCGGTACCGGCTTCTCCCAGCAGCCGTCCAGGGACGCGACGATGGCGGCTCTGGAGTACCGGCGCGGCGCCCCCGGCACCACGATCATCGACCTCGACTACCGACCGATGTTCTGGCCTGACCCCGCCGAGGCCCATGCGGCGGTCTCGGCGGCGCTGCCACTGGTGGACGTGGCGATCGGAAACATCGAGGAGTGCAAGATCGCCGTTGGCGAGACCGACCCGGATCGTGCCGCCGACGCCCTGCTCGCCGCAGGAGTCGAGCTCGCAGTCGTCAAGCAGGGCCCGGACGGTGTGCTGGGCGCAAGGGCCGACGAGCGGGTCGTGGTGCCGCCCGTGCCCGTCGACGTGGTGAACGGGCTCGGCGCCGGCGACGCGTTCGGAGGGGCACTGTGCCATGGGCTGCTGGCGGGCTGGCCGCTGGCGCGGATGCTGCGGTTCGCGAACGCTGCCGGGGCAGTCGTCGCAGGGCGGCTTGCCTGTGCCGACGCGATGCCGACCACGCAAGAGCTGGACGAGCTGCTCGAGACGGTGCGCACGTGAACGCCGGTTTCGTCGCTGACCTGGTCGCCACCCGGGTACGTCATCCCGAGCGGGTCGCGCAGCTGATGGAGCGGCGACGCCGGCCCACGTCGCTGGTGGGTGACACCGGTCGGCTGATGCTGGTCGCCGCTGATCATCCGGCCCGGGGCGCCCTGCGCGCCGGAGACGACTCGTTGGCGATGGCGGATCGCGGCGAGCTGTTGCGACGGCTGATGATCGCTCTGGACCGGCCGGGGGTCGACGGGGTTCTCGGGACCGCCGACATCCTCGAGGACCTGCTGCTGCTCGGCGCACTGGACGACAAGGTCGTGATCGGTTCGATGAATCGCGGCGGCCTGGCCGGGACGACGTTCGAGATCGATGACCGCTTCACGGCGTACGACGCCGAGCGGATAGCCCGTGCCGGCTTCCAGGGCGGCAAGGCACTGCTCCGGATCGACCCCGAGGACCCGGCCACCGTATCCACGCTGTCGGCGTGGGCCGGCGCGGTCGACCAGCTCGCGGCGCACCGGCTGATGGCCATGGTCGAGCCGTTCATCGCGCACCGCGTCGACGGCCGCGTCCGTAATGACCTGACTACCGAGGCCGTGATCCGCTCTGCAACCGTCGCGGCAGGCTTGGGCGGCACGTCGGCGTACACCTGGCTGAAGCTGCCCGTGGTCGACGACATGGACGACGTGCTGGCCGCCACGACGCTGCCCGTGCTGCTGCTGGGCGGAGAGGTGGCCGACGACCAGCACGGCCAGTTCTCGCTGTGGGAGAAGGTGCTGTCCAACCCGCACGTGAAGGGCATGGTCGTGGGACGGTCGCTGCTCTACCCACCGAACGGCGATGTGGCAGCCGCGGTCGACGCCACCGTGGGGATGATGTGATGTGAGCGGCGAGACCTACCACTGGCGGGCCGGCACGACCGGCCACGGGAGCTTCAGCCTGGACGTCACCCCGAAGGCGGCAGGCTGGGACTACACCGGACTGTCCGTCGTCGAGCTGGCCGCGCAGGGCAGCCTCGACGTGCAGACCGGGGATGCCGAGATGCTGGTCCTCCCGCTCTCGGGGTCCTGTGAGGTCACGTGCGAGGGTCAGCACCATCGGGTGGAGGGCCGGCGCGACGTCCTCAGCGGGCCGAGCGACTTCGTCTACCTGCCCCGCAGCGCCTCGGCGACGATCTCCAGCGTCTCGGGCGGCCGCTTCGCCCTTCCGTCCGCCGTCTGCGACCGCCGGCTCCCGGTCCGGTATGCGCCGAGCACTGACGTACCGGTCGAGCTGCGCGGGGCCGGTCAGTCCAGCCGTCAGGTGAACAACCTGTGCACGTCGGACTCTTTCGAGGCCGCCAACCTGCTGGTCTGCGAGGTGCTGACGCCCGGGGGCAACTGGTCGTCCTACCCCCCGCACAAGCACGACGAGGCGCGTGACGACGAGAGCGTGCTCGAGGAGATCTACTACTTCGAGGTGGCCGGGGGTCTGGCTGGTCCTGGCATGGCCTACCAGCGGGTCTATGGTCACGCCGGTGCCGAGATCGACGTGCTCGCCGAGGTCCGGACCGGAGACGTGGTCGTGATCCCGCACGGTTGGCACGGGCCGTCGATGGCGGCGCCCGGCTACGACCTCTACTACCTGAACGTGATGGCCGGACCCGACAGCGAGCGCGCGTGGAAGATCCGCGACGACCCAGCCCACGGCTGGATCCGGGACACCTGGGCCGACCAGCAGGTCGATCCCCGACTGCCGTTCACTGCGAACTCCACGGACGAGGCGCAGAGCAGAGGTGACTCGGCATGACGTCAGATCCCACGGTGCGGCTGACGGTGGCCCAGGCCTTGGTGCGGTTCCTGGAGCAGCAGTACGTCGAGCGCGACGGTGAGCAGAACGCGTTCTTCGCCGGGTGCTGGGGCATCTTCGGCCACGGCAACGTCGCCGGCATCGGACAGGCCCTGCTGGAACGTGAGCGTGCGAGCGCAGCAAGCCCGACACCTCGACACCTGCGGTACCTCCAGGGCCGCAACGAGCAGGCCATGGTGCACGCCGCGGTCGGTTTCGCACGGCACCGCGACCGGATGGCGACGTACGCCGTCACCGCCTCCGTCGGGCCGGGTTCGACCAACCTCGTGACCGGGGCTGCGCTGGCCACCGTCAATCGGATCCCCGTCCTGCTCCTGCCCGGAGACATCTTCGCGACCCGGGTCGCTAACCCGGTGCTACAGGAGCTCGAGGATCCCCGCAGCCTCGATGTCAGTGTCAACGACGCGTTGCGGCCGGTCTCCCGCTACTGGGACCGGATCAACCGTCCCGAGCAGCTGCCAGCAGCCCTGCTCGCGGCGATGCGGGTACTGACCGATCCGGCCGAGACCGGCGCGGTCACCCTGGCCCTTCCTCAGGACGTGCAGGCGGAGGCGTTCGACTGGCCTGAGGACCTGTTCGCCCGAAGGCTGTGGGCGATCCGCCGGTCCCCGGTCGACGCCACGTCTCTCACCCGGGCGGCCGAGCTGATTCGTGCCGCGCGCCGGCCGCTGGTCGTAGCCGGCGGCGGGGTGATCTACTCCCGGGCCACGGCGGCGTTGAGGGACTTCGCCGCGAAGACCGGTATCCCGGTGGCGGAGACGCAGGCCGGCAAGGGGTCATTGGCCTTCGACGATCCGCGATCGCTCGGGGCGATCGGCGCCACCGGAACCACCGCGGCCGACCAGCTGGCCCACGACGCGGACCTCGTGATCGGCGTCGGCACCCGCTACAGC
>JBBSPA010000146.1:0-5851 GCA_038259225.1 Propionibacteriales bacterium | reverse complement strand
CTCCCGCCCCCCCCCCCCCCCGGCCCCGCTATTTGCGTGAACGTGCCGCCCCACCCGCGGGTCCGGACGTGAACCTCCCCGAATTTCGCGGGATTGGGGTGCGGAGCGGAAAAGGCGTGGCCGTCGACTGGTCGCTCTGTCAGCATGCAGGTCGTGACCTGGCGGGAGAGACTCAGGCGGATCCGCGTCGACACGACGCCGCTGCGCGAGTCGCGCGATTTCCGGCTGCTCTTCTGGGCGGGAACGGTCTTCTACCTGGGCGCGATGGTGTCGTACGTCGCGGTGCCCTACCAGGTCTATCAGCTGACCGGTTCGAACTTCGCCGTCGGTGCGCTCGGCATCGCCGAACTGGTCCCACTGGTCGTCTTCGGACTGTGGGGCGGGGCGTTGGCCGACCACGTGGACCGGCGATTCATGCTCGTCGCGACGGGCCTGGCGCAGATCGCCTTGACGTCGGGGCTCTGCTGGCGGCAGCCCAGTCGCTGCAGCGGCCCTCTCGTGAAGCGCTGATCCCGAGGACCGTCAAGCACAACCAGATCGCGGCCGCTGTCGCGGTCGCCGGACTCGGCATGGATGTCGGCGTACTCCTCGGCCCGGCCCTTGGCGGCGTGCTGATCCAAGGCATCGGAGTCGCGTGGTGCTTCGCGATCGACGTCACCGCGCTGGTCGTCGCGACCATGCTGTTCGCCGCTCTGCGGGCTTACCCGCCACTGGACGCGGGGACTCCCCCGAGCGTGGCTGGCATCGTGGACGGCGTCCGCTACGCCCTTCGTCGACGCGACCTGCTCGGTACCTACGTGATCGACATCGTGGCGATGTTCATGGCCATGCCCACCGTGCTCTTCCCGGCGCTCGCCCAAGACGTACTCGAGCGTCCTGCGACCCTCGGCCTGCTCTACACCGCAGGCACCGCCGGGGCGTTCCTCGCGACGCTGCTCTCCAGATGGACGACCCGCGTGCACCGACACGGCCGCGCGATCACGGTCGCGGCCGTGTGTTGGGGCACGGCCATCGCGCTGGCCGGCGTCTCGCCGAGCGTGTGGCTGATCCTGGTCTTCCTGGCGATCGCCGGTGCAGCCGACTGTGTGAGCGCGATCTTCCGTTCCACCGTCTGGCATCAGACGATCCCGGACGGGATGCGGGGGCGACTCGCGGGCATCGAGATGCTGTCCTACTCAATGGGGCCGCTCGGTGGACAAGCCCGATCCGGGATCGTTGCCGACGCCTGGAGCGTGCGCGGTTCGATCACCAGTGGTGGGGTGCTCTGCGTGCTCGGGGTGGTGGCCACGGGCGCCTGGTTGCGTGACTTCTGGTCCTACGACGCGCGCACCGACGAGCACGCCGTGCGCGAGCGCGAGATCCGCGCTGCTGCCGGGGCGGCCGCAGCCGCCGCTGCCGCTGCCGGCGCAGACGCCGAGGAATCCGATGGCGGGCTCGCCGATGGGCCAAGGCTCACTCCCGGGTGACGACGGCGAGCTGGCCGGCCCGTTCGACGACGGCGATGTCGCCGTCCTGGTCGGTCCGGTAGGTGACCGCGCCGAGCCGGCGCAACAGCGCCAGTGTCTCCGGCGCCGGATGTCCGTAGTCGTTGTCGGCGCCGACCGAGATGAGAGCCAGCCGGGCATGTGTGTCGAGCACGAACTCGGCGTCCTGGTTGGCCGAACCGTGGTGCGCGACCTTGAACACGTCGACACCTAGGTCGAGTCGCTCGGCAAGAATGTCTGCTTCCTCCTCCGGTTCGGCGTCACCGCTGAGCAGCAGTCGATGCCCACGAGTCGACATCAGCACCACGACGCTCGCATTGTTCGGCCCTGATCCGGACTGCACGCCCGACGCACTCACCGGTGCCAGCACCGACCAGCTGAGGCTGCCGACCTGCCGATGCTCGCCTGGCGTGGCCACCGTTACGGGGATGCCGGCGTCGGCTGCCCAGGCGTCGACAGCCTCGGCACGGTCAGGAGGATCGCGAAGCGTTGTCGTCTCGATCTCGCCGACCTGACGACCGTCGAGGACCCCGGGCACCCCGTTGACGTGATCGGCGTGGAAGTGTGTGAGCAGGACGAGCGCGATCCGGCGTACACCGAGATCGTGCAGGCACCTGTCCATCACTCGGGGGTCCGGCCCGGTGTCGACGACCACGGCGACGCCACGTCCGGCGTTGAGCACGATGCCGTCGCCTTGACCCACGTCGCACATCACCATCACCCAGCCCGCGGGCGGCCAACCCAGACGTCCCCACGGCTGGATCACGACCAGCACGAGCAGCAGGCAGACCGACGCCGAGGCCAAGGGGCTCGTCAGTATCCGCGGCAGGACCACGATCAGCGCGGCACAGAGCAGGGTCAATGCAGCCAGGGCGATCGGTCCTACCGCCCAAGCCATGCTTGCCCCGGCCAGGCCGGCGCCGTGACGTGAGACCGTCACGATCCACCAGGCGGGAACGCCGGCCAGCCGACCACCGAGATGGGCCAGCGGCTCGCTCACCAGCGCGGTCAGTCCGGCGACCAGGCCGATGACGGTGGCCGGGCCGACGGCTGGCGCGGCCAGCACGTTTGCTACGACGGCGACTAGGGACACCTGCGCTGAGATCGCGGCGATCGCCGGGGTGCAGGCCAGTTGAGCGGCGAGCGGGACGGCGACCGCCTCGGCCAGCACCCGGGGCATCCAGCGCGCCAATCGGTCTCGCCAGCCCGGAGCCAGCAGCAAGATTCCTGCGGTCGCTGTGGTGGACAGCAGGAAACCGACCGACCGCGCCAGGGCAGGATCGAGGAGCACCAGGCACAGCACGGCGATGCACAGTGCACGCGTCCCTCGCCGCGCTCCGCCAGACGTAAGGCCTGCCAACGCGACGACGCCCATCGCCGCGGCGCGCAGCACACTGGGCTGGGGCCGAGCCAGCAGGACGAAGAACACCACGGCGATCAAACCGACCACGACGGTCCAGCGACCACGGACTCCCGCCCAGCGGGCAGCCGCGAGGACGAACGCCAACACCAGGGTCAGGTTGGACCCGCTCACCGCCAGGAGATGGGTAAGCCCTGTGGTCTGGAAGTCCAGCACCACGTCGTCCGGCATGGCCGCGTCGTCGCCGTCCACGAGGGCCGGAACCAGGGCGCGCTCCGCGTCTGGAAGGGGCTGGGCCGCTTCCACGAGTCCCCGGCGTACGGCACCGACTCCGCGCTGGGTCCACGACGCCGGTGCAGTCACCCCGGGGTGCGGGTTGGCGAACAGGACAGCCGCGAGGTCGGGCCCCTCAGCCGGCTGAAGTCGCCCCGTCGTCCTGACGTGCTCGCCGAGACGGACGTCGAGCCACGTCACGTCGGCGATGACCAGGACAGGAGTCCGGATCCGTATCCGTTGGCCACGCGCCACGACCTGGTCGACGCGGAGGTGCACCAGGCAGTACGGCGCGAAGGTGCCAGACCTGCTGATCGGATCGGTGGTGACCACCGCCTCGATCTGGACGGACGCATGCTCGAGCGCCAGCTCGTCCAACGGTCCGGCGTGGATCGCCGAGGTGCGCAAGGCAGCCACGCCGAAGGCCGCGGACGTAGCAATCAGGGCGACCAACAACGCCGAAGACCGGCCCGCCTGAGCCTCGGAGCCGGGTCGCCTGACGCGGCGGCGATCGAGCCACCCGGCCAGGGCGGCACCGAGGACGAGCAGGCCCGCTCCGGCCAGGGCTCGAGATGCGCTCCACCCCAGCCCGAGGGCCGCAGCCCCCCAGACCCCGAGAGCGGCCGGCGCCAACCGCAGGTCGAGGCGATCGCGCCTCATACATGGACGTACGGAGCGATGTCGGCCAGCGTCGCATCCCCGATCCCTGAGACGTCGAGCAGCTGGTCGACGCTGGTGAAGGCGCCGTTCTCGGCGCGGTAGTCGAGGATCGCCTGGGCAGTCACTGGCCCGATCCCGGGGAGCGTCTCCAGCTCAGGTTGGCCGGCTGTGTTGACGTTCACGCTCAGCTGCGTGGTCGTGGATACCGCCCCCGGCGGCGCAGCGACCGCCGGGATCGTCGGAACCTCGAGTCCGACCACGATCTGCTCACCGTCGACCAGTGGACGCGCCAGGTTGAGCCCAGCGGTCCGTACACCGGGCCGGGCACCTCCGGCAGCGTCAAGGGCGTCGACGACTCGCGACCCGGCGGGCAGCTCCACGATGCCGGGACGACGTACCTTTCCGGCTACGTCGATCACGAGCGGTGGAGCAGCGGGGTTGGAGGCGGGGCCCCCCCCCGGGGGGGGGGGGGGGGGGGGGGTGCGCCCCGGACTGGGGGTCACGAGCTCTGGTGTGACCGGGCCAGAAGTGCCCGAAGCGGTCCCGAGCTGCCCGGGGGCCTGCGCCGTGGCCAACGGAACCCGGTCGTCGTGGGGCACGGCTTGCAGGGCCCACCACGAAGCCAAGGCCACCAAAGCAGCGACCATCACGGCGATCAGCGCGAGGTGGTGCGCGGTCAGCCGCCAACGCCCTCCACCCGACGCCCGGGCCAGGTGTCGAGCCCGGCTGCCTTCAGAACCGGTTGCCGGAGGCTCGGGCGCTTTGCGCAGGGACGAGGAGGGCGTTGGCGGGCTGTCGCGTGCGGGGTCGGGACTGCGATCGAACTCAGCAGCGATCGCCGCCAGGCGACGCCGGGCTGCCACTGCCGCGTCGCTGGTACGAGTCGTCCGTCGTCCCCACATGTCCGTAACGCTAGGGAGGCGGAGGGTCGATCAACACCCCTCATCGTCTGCCTGTGGACAGCGGCCAGATACTCAGTCAGCTGGGGATGCGAGTCCGTCAGCGCGGTGCGATGACAACGGCGAGCATGCCGGGACCGACGTGCGCGCCGATCACGGCACCGACCTGGTTGACGACAAGTTCCGCGAGATTCGGCACTCGGACGCGCAGACGTGACGCGAGATCGTCGGCCTTCTCGGGGTTGGCCAGGTGGGAGACCGCGATGTCGACATCCTGCTCGCCCGCAGCCGCCACCGCGAGCTCCTCCAGGCGGTTCAGCGCCTTCGCGGCGGTGCGCACCTTTTCCAGCGGAACAATGGTCCCGTCCTTGACCTCGAGCAGCGGTTTGACGGCGAGCGCGGACCCGACGAGTGCGGCGGTCGCGCCGACCCGGCCACCGCGGCGCAGGAACTCAAGGGTGTCGACGTAGAAGAGTGCCTTCGTGGCTCGAGCTCTCTCGCGCGCGGCGTCGGCTGCGCTCTCGGCACCGGCTCCCCCGTCGAGTGCCGTCGCTGCCGCCTCGACCGCAAACCCGGTGCCCATGCCGAGGTGGCGGCTGTCGACGCAGTGCACCGGGATCGAGGCGTCACGCGCCGCCATCTCGGCCGACTCGAACGTGCCCGAGACCTCACCGGACAGGTGGACCGAGACGATCGCGGTGGCCCCGGCCTTGGCCAGGCGTTCGTAGGTGCGGAGGAAGACCTCGGGCGCGGGTCGGCTGGTCGAGACGGGCTGCCAACGCTTCAGCGCCGACGCGACGTCGTCCGGGCTTGCCGAGCTTCCTTCGTCGTACGACTTGGCACCGATGATGACCTGGAGCGGTACGGCGGTGACGTCGAGCCGTTTCGCCATCGCGGAGTCCACCGACGTGGAGTCGGAGACAAGGGCGGCGGCTCGAGTCATGCCGCGAGATTACCGGCTCGTAACCTGACGCGCGTCCCGACGCCGTACGCCGATCACAGACCTCTCCGGCCGGTGCCGACCCGCCCTGGACCCACCCTGGAGCCGCCGTTGAACCGCCGCCGACCCGCTGTCTGCCTACCGCCCACGTGCCGAACGGCCATGGAGCCTCTGACCCGCCCTTGAACCGCCGCCGACCCGCTGTCTGCCTACCGCCGACGTGCCGAACGGCCAT
>JBBSPA010000145.1:0-5918 GCA_038259225.1 Propionibacteriales bacterium | reverse complement strand
CTCGCAGTGTCGGTGGGCCTGCGCTCTCGCAGTGTCGGTGGGCCTGCGCTCTCGCAGTGTCGGTGGGCCTGCGCTCTCGCAGTGTCGGTGGGCCTGCGCTCTCGCAGTGTCGGTGGGCCTGCGCTCTGACAGCGCGCGGCCGATCCGGGTAGCCGCTGACCGGCGTGCAGCGTCCTGAGGGCATCATGGCGGCATGACCTTCGACAACCTGCTCGGCGGCCCGCCCCCGACGTACCTGCCCGACGACCCCGCGGCCGCCGCTCTGGCCGGAGGTGACGCTGCCCGGGACCTGGCGGGCCGGTACCCCGCCTCGTCGCTGGTCTGGGCGGTCCTGGCGGAGCAGGCGTTGGAGTCCGGCGATGCCCTGACGGCGTACGCCTTCTCCCGAGTCGGCTACCACCGCGGCCTGGACGCGCTGCGTCGCAACGGCTGGAAGGGCCACGGCCCGATCCCGTGGCGGCACGAGGCCAACCGGGGCTTCCTGCGCTGCCTGGCTGCCTTGGCGAAGTCGGCGGAGCTGATCGGTGATGCCGAAGAGGCCGAGCGCTGCTCGACGTTCCTGACCGATTCCGACCCGGCGGCTCCGCACCTCTGACGCCGCGCCGCAGGCCCCTGATGTGCAGCTGGCTGCCCCCGTGCCCCCCGCGCCCCCGTGGTGGTTTGCCTAGTTATCTATTCGGATGGCTTGTGAACTAGGCAAAACCCACTTGTACACAGGGGATCGGCCTTGCACAGCTGCCCTACCACCCCATTGAACGTCGCCCACCGCGGACCCGTTTGCAGCCCGTTCGAGACTCGTCACGAGCCCTGCACCGGCTAGTACCCCGCTCGGCCTGCCAAGCCTCAGCGCGCGCGCCGTACAACCTCACCCGCCGCGGGGCACGTCGCTCGACCTGCCCCGTCGCGGCACGTACGCCGGACGATCTCACCCGCCGCGGGGCACGTCGCTCGACCTGCCCCGTCGCGGCACGTACGCCGGACGACCTCACTCGTCGCGGGGCACGTCGCGTTGTTCGCGCAGCACCTCGGCACGCTCATGCGCCTCGTCGTACCGGGCGTCCCGCGACGACGTGCGCGAGCGTGAGCGCAACGCCTCGATGGCGATCGGGATGACCGAGAGTGCGACCAGGGCCAACAGCACGATGTCGATGTGGCTGGCCAAGAAGTCGACCTGTCCCAGCCAGTAGCCGAGCAGGGTGACGCCACAGGCCCAGAGCACGCCGCCGATCGCCGAGTAGGTGATGAACCGCCGGAACGGCATCCGGCCGACGCCTGCGGCCAAGGTGATGAACGTACGGACGATCGGGACGAAGCGGGCCAGCACGATCGCCCGGTTGCCGTACTTGTCGAAGAATGCGAACGTCTTGTCGATGTACTCCTGCTTGAAGAACCGCGAGTCGGGCTTGTTGAAGATCGCCGGGCCTGCCTTGTAGCCGACGCCGTACCCGACGATGTTGCTCAGCACGGCCGCCACAGTAAGTACCAGCAGGGCCAGCCACAACGGCAGGGTGATCGTCTCCTGCTGGGAGATCAGCAGCCCGACCAGGAAGAGCAGCGAGTCACCCGGCAGGAACGGGAAGAGCCAGCACTCGATGAAGATCACCAACGCCGCACCCCACAGGGCGTACGAACCGAACCGGTCGATGAGCGTCTGCGGGTCGAGGAGGCCGCCGAGCAGCATCACGTTCGTCAGGTCGCTGATCACGGGGGGAGCCTAGCCGCACAGCCTGAACGAAACCTGACCAGTTGGAGTACCCCGACTCGCCACAGCCAGCCACCCGCGACCCGTCCTAGAGTGTGCGCGTGCCGACCGACGAGGACCCCGCCGAGCGCCCCGTCGTGGGCGTCGGGCCCTGGCCCGGTTCGTGGCCCAGCGACGAGCGCTACGACCCGGACCTGCTTGCCGAGGGTGATGCACGCAACGTTGCCGACCGCTATCGCTACTGGCGACTGGAGGCCATCGTCGCCGACCTCGACGTACGGCGACACACCTTCCACGTGGCGATCGAGAACTGGCAGCACGACTTCAACATCGGCTCGGTCGTCCGGACCGCCAACGCGTTCCTGGCCGCCGAGGTCCACATCCTGGGTCGACGACGGTGGAACCGCCGCGGCGCCATGGTGACCGACCGCTACCAGCACGTCCGCCACCACGACACGGTCGAGGGGTTCGCCGCGTGGTGCCGGAGCAACGACCTACCCATGCTCGGCGTCGACAACCTGCCGGGCGCGGTCCCGATCGAGTCCACCCGTTTCCCCCGCACCTGCATGCTGGTGTTCGGCCAGGAGGGTCCGGGATTGACCGCGCAGATGCGCGCCGCCTGCGACACGACGCTGTCGATCGCGCAGTTCGGCTCGACGCGGTCGATCAACGCCGGAGCCGCCGCCGCGATCGCGATGCACACCTGGATCCGGCAGCACGCCGACCACGAGAGACCCTGACCGGCGTACGACGATCCGAGCAGCATCCCGTCCTGACCGGTCGCGAGCACCGCCCAGCAGGCGGGCGTTGTGGCACGGCGACTCGCAAGACGGAATACTGGCGCACGCAAGCCGGAGCCACACCTGCCACGTACGGAGACACCTGATGCCGCTCGCCACCCCTGACGTGTACGCCGCCATGCTCGACAAGGCCAAGGCCGGCCGGTTCGCCTACCCGGCTATCAACGTGACCTCGTCGCAGAGCCTGCACGCGGCGATGCGGGGCTTTGCCGAGGCCGGAAGCGACGGGATCGTCCAGGTGTCGACCGGCGGAGCGGAATTCCTTTCCGGCGCGACGATCAAGGACATGGTGGCGGGATCACTGGCGTTCGCCGCGTTCGCCGAGGAGGCCGCGAAGAAGTACCCGGTCAACATCGCGCTGCACACCGACCACTGCCCGAAGGACAAGCTGGACGGTTTCGTGCGTCCCCTGCTCGAGGTGTCGAAGGAGCGGGTCGCCAAGGGCGGGCTGCCGGTCTTCCAGTCGCACATGTGGGACGGCTCGGCCGTACCGCTGGAGGAGAACCTGTCGATCGCCAAGGAGCTGCTGGCCGCAGCTGCGGCGGCGAAGGTCGTGCTCGAGATCGAGGTAGGCGTGGTCGGAGGCGAGGAGGACGGCGTCGAGGGCGGCATGGGCGACCACCTCTACACGACGCCCGAGGAAGCGATCCGGACGGCGGAGGCGATGGGGCTGGGCGAGAACGGTCGCTACCTGACCGCACTGACCTTCGGCAACGTGCACGGTGTCTACAAGCCCGGGAACGTGAAGCTGCGTCCGGAGATCCTCAAGGCAGCGCAGCAGGCGGTGTCGGACAAGCACGGGCTCGGCGACGACGCGAAACCGTTCGACCTGGTCTTCCATGGGGGTTCGGGCTCGCTGCTGGAGGAGATCCGTGCGGCGCTGGACTATGGCGTCATCAAGATGAACGTCGACACCGACACGCAGTACGCCTACACCCGGCCGATCGTCGACCACATGTTCGCCAACTACTCCGGCGTCTTGAAGGTGGACGGCGAGGTCGGCGACAAGAAGGCGTATGACCCCCGCGCGTACGGCAAGGTCGCTGAGGCAGGAATGGCTACCCGGGTAGTCGAGGCGTGCGAGAGCCTGCGCGCCGCGGGGACCTCCCTCTCTGCCTGATCCTCCCGCCGCGGTTTGCCTAGTTGTCTATTCCGAAGGCTTGTGAACTAGGCAAACCTCCCTTGCAGACTGAGGGTTTGGCTTGTGTACCCCGGCTGGCGAGGATCGGCGCTTTGCCGCATCTGGTCCACGACCGGCTACGCGGAACGGCCGGGATCGTCCGACCCTGCACCGCAAGGCTGCGCCCCGAACCGGCTCTTCCGAACCTGCGCCGCCTCAGCAAGGCCCGATGCACAACGGGCGTGAACTCCGGCGTTCATCCACAGGTCGCCCGAACTCCGAGGACTCGACCGGTAGAACTTGCTTGAGTCGTCTGCATGCGCCCAGGACTCGACGGCATCATCGCCTCCCAGCGCGGCATCTTCGCTCGCTGGCAGGCCATCGGCTGCGGCATCACTCCGCGTGAGTTCGACCGCCTGGCTCGCAAGGGTGGGCCGTGGATCAAGGTGCGGTACGGCGTCTACACGAGCCGCGAGATCTGGAACTCCAGTGACTCCACGGCGCGACTTGTCCTGCGCGACCGAGCCGCCGTACTCGTCTGTGGTCCCGATGTGGTGCTGAGTCATACCTCGGCCGCACGGCTGCTCGGTCTGCCTCTTTACGCCGTCAAGGACGAGCTCAGCCACGTCACGAGGCGTAGCGGCAGCCAGACCGGGCGTACTCAGGCTCAGCTGAAGCATCACCTGGGTCTGCTCGACCAGGCCGACATCGTTGAGGTCGCCGGAGTCAGGGTGACCTCGCCAGAGCGCACCGTCGTTGACCTGGCGCGAGACATGGGTTTCCTCACCGGGCTGGTCTCGGCAGACGCTGCTCTTCGCCTCGGCGCCAAGCAGGAAGCGCTCGAGGCTCTCGGAGCGAAGCTCACGACTGCACCAGGCACTCCGGCCGCAATCGCTGCGATTGGTCTCGCGGACGGTCGCGCGCAGACCCCGATCGAGACTTTGGGTCGCTTGACGTTGATCAACATGGGCATCACCGACCTCGAACTCCAGTACGTCATTCGGTTCGCAGGCGGAGGACATGCGGAGTGCGACATCTACTCCCGTGAACTGCACCACGTGTTCGAGTGCGACGGCCGGGTCAAGTACAAGGAGCAGCGCGACGACTTCGGCAACCTGATCTCACCGGAGGACGTCGTCTGGCTCGAGAAGGGGCGCGAGGACAAGATCCGCGGCGAGGGCGTCGGTATGAGCCGGTTGACCTGGCCAGACGTCCAACCCGATCGGTTCTCGCGGACGTCGGCGCGGCTCTGGCGCGAGATCGAGCAGCAAGGCGGTCGGCATTCGCACTGGTTGCCACCTGGCGCTTGAATCCGCATGGGCTCAGACCAGCTCGAGATCGCGCACCTCGTACGCCGCTACGTATGGCAGGCCGGCAGCCTCGACGGCCTCACGGGCACCTCGGTCGACGATCACCGCGACGCCAACGACCTCGGCTCCTGCCTCCCGTAGAGCATCGACTGCCGCCAGCACCGACTCGCCTGTCGTCGACGTGTCCTCAACGGCCAGGACACGCCGACCTGTGACATCAGGACCTTCGATCCGTCGCTGCAGTCCGTGAGCCTTGCCCTCCTTGCGCACGACGAAGGCGTCCAATGCTTGTCCAGCAGCCGCGGCTGCATGCATCATCGACGCGGCGACCGGGTCGGCGCCGAGCGTCAGCCCGCCCACGGCGTCGTACGAGAACTCCGAGGTTGTCTCGAGCATCACCCTGCCCACCAGCGGAGCCGCCCGGCCTTCGAGCGTGATACGCCGCAGGTCGACGTAGTAGTCGGCCTCCTGCCCCGACGACAGGACCACCTTGCCTCGTACGACAGCCTTGGCCTTGACCAGACTCAACAGCTCCTCGCGATCAGTCATGCCGCGACCTTAGCGAGACAGCGCCAGGATCCGGTGACGGAACACGAATGCGGTTGTGACCCGGAATCGCCCACCGCACCGTCCAGGCTCGGGCTTGCCAGCGCTGGCCGTGGCTGGCCCGATCTCGCCTGCGGCTCATCCGGATCTGGGTCGTGTCAACCGTTGCGATTCAGCCGTCGTCGCAAGTCCACCGGGTCGCAGGGCGCGGCCCAGGCATCGAGATCGGCTACTCAAGACACCTTGGGCCGGTCAGCTGATCGAGGCCGCCGGACCCGGTCCGCCAGGGCTGGTCGGCTCAGCCAGACCGGCGGAATCACCCGCGGTCAGCCGACTCAACCGGGCCAGCCGGGTTTCCCGGTCAGCCAGGTTTGGTCGGGCAAGTCAGTAAGGCAGATGGCCTGTTCGCAAGCGGGATTTGCCTAGTTATCAAGCCTTCT
>JBBSPA010000144.1:0-5948 GCA_038259225.1 Propionibacteriales bacterium | reverse complement strand
GACGGGTGGCGCTCTGGACGAGCAATCCGCGAAGGTATTCCTGCAGAGACATTCCAGCGCGGGCGGCGCGGGCCGCCAGTTCGTCCCTGGTCTTGTCGGGAACGTCGCGGACTGTGATGGCAACTCCCATGCTGTCACTTTAGCAGCATTGACTGCTTTTCGCAGTCGGCGCTTGCCCATTTCCCGTTCGGCTTGTGGAACGCCCGGAGCCGACTTGCGGAGTTTGCCCGTCGTTCGGAGGGATGCCTTCCGCTACGAAGGGCGAGTCCGGCCTGAGGACCTCACGGCCGAGCGAAGGACCAGACCGGGCGGACGACGACATCCTCGCCAGTAAGCCCCGACTCGGCGATCAGGGGTCTCAACACATCATCAAAGTACCGCTGCCCCTCCACCTCTTGTCGACAACGCTCGAAAATGAGGCCGATCCGACGCTCGGAAACGGGGCCACCGGTTCGTTGGTTTCTAGTCTGCCGTGTCTTGGGTTCTGATGCTGGGAAGAGTGTCGATTCCGCGGTTGCGTAGCCGGTAGCTGGTGCCTTTGAGGGTGATGACGTCGGCGTGGTGGACGACGCGGTCGATCATCGCGGCGGCGACGGCTTGGTCGCCGAAGACGCCTCCCCAGCCGCTGAACGGCAGGTTGGATGTCAGGATTAGCGAGGCGTGTTCGTAGCGGCTGCTGACGAGCTGGAAGAACAGGTTCGCGGCGTCTTGCTCGAAGGGCAGGTAGCCGACCTCGTCAACGATGATCAGCCCGTAGCGCCGCAACCTCGTGAGCTCTTGGGGCAGCCGTCCGGCCCGGTGGGCGTCGGTCAATCGGGTGACCCAGTCGGTCGCGGTGGCGAACAGGACGCGGTGGCCGTGGTGGGCGGCTGCGATGCCCAGGCCGGTGGCCAGGTGGGTCTTCCCGGTGCCGGGCGGCCCGAGCAGGACGACGTTGCGTGCCTCGGTCAGGAACCCGCCGGATGCCAACGCGGCGACTTGTTGACGGACGGCTGGTTGGGCGTCCCAGTCGAACTCCTCGAGCGTCTTGCGGGAACCGAACCCGGCGGCGCGGATCCGGAGCTGGGCACCCGATGCGTTGCGGGCGGCGACCTCGCGGTCCAGCACCGCAGCGAGGTACTCCTCATGGGTCCAGCCCGAGTCGCGGGCGTGGTCGGCCAGCCGGGCGGCCGCTTCGGTGATCCGTGGTGCCTTCAAAGCGGCGGCCAGGTAGGTCAGCTGCTTGAGCGCCTCACCTGCGCCGCTCTTGGTCTTGCCCGTGCTGGTCGCCATCAGGCCACCTCGCCATCGGTCACGCCGTCGACCAGCTCATCGACGAGCCCGAAAGCGCGGTCGTATTCGGCCAGGTCCCGGACCAGTCCCTCGTGGGGATCGGGTGCTGGCCGGGGTTGCTGGTATTGCTCGCGCAGCGTCTTCGCCGCGGCCACGTGGACCGGATCGGTGATGGTCATTCCACGTGCCCAGACCCGGTCATGGGCGGCAACGAGGCGTCCCTCGTGCCTGACCTCGACCCGGGACAGGTCGGCGGTCACGTCGACGAACCGGCCGATGACCGCGGGGTCCACGGAGTAGTCGCTGCTGTCGAGGCGAACGTAGTAGTCGCGTCCCAACCGGACCCGGTTGACCCAGCCGACCACCGGTGCGAGGGGTGGCAGGGGCAACATCGCGGTCCGATCGGCATCGAGCCGATCGAGGGGCCGGGTCTTGATGGTGCGCACGATCCGGGCGTTCGCCTTGGTCAGCCAGTCGGCGAACTGGGCGTTGAAGTCGGCCGGGGAGGTGAAGTCGCGCCCGGGCATGAAGGAGGTCTCGAAGAACCCGTTGCGTCGCTCCACGATGCCCTTGGACTCAGGGTCATAGGGCTTGAGCCGCTGCAGGGTGGTGGCCAGGGTGCCGGTGAACGCCCCGATCCCCTCGGCGTGCCGCTTGCCGCGGCCGATGCCGGACTCGTTGTCCCAGATCAGCCGCCGCGGGACCCGGCCCAACTGCTGCAGCAGCTCCCACATCCCCAACAGCAGGTCCTCGGTGTGCCGGGTCGGGATCATCTGCCCGACCATGAAACGTGAGTGCGCAGCTGTGATCACCATGACCGGCAACAGCGTCTTGGTGCCGTCCTCGAGCGGGATCTTCTTCGGCGGGAACCACAGATCGCACTGAGCTGCATCACCTGGCAGCCACGTCAGCCGGTCCGCCGGGTCGACCGGCCGATGCTCAGGACGCAGCCGCCGCACATGGTCGCGGAACCACGTGATCGACCCCGTCCACCCGACCCGTTCAGCGATCACCGTGGCCGGCATGTCCGGCGTCGTGATCAGCAGTTGCCGCACGAGTGGCTCGAACGAAGCGAACGCCGTCGGCACCGGCGGCCGCTCGTACTTCGGTGGCCCATCCGAGGCCACCGCCCGCGCCACCGTCGACCTACCCACCCCCAGATCCCGCGCAACCTGCCGCTGCGGAACCCCATCCGCGACGAGCCTGCGGATCAATGCCCAATCCTCCACTGAGATCACCCATCCAATCTGCCTGGGTGGCCTCGTTTTCGACCGTCGCTATGGCCCCGTTTTCAAGCGTCATCGACACCTCTGCGCGCCACACTTCGGCAATGACGAATCCTTCGCCCTCAGGGTAGACCGCGTGAGACATCAGACCGGCAGGCGGCCCTCCGGCCTGCATCATGGACTGCCCCACCTTGGCGTCGAGTTCGTTGAACTGGTCCTGAGTCGCAGGAGTCACGGTGAGCTGGAGAAGAAGCGCCATGGCACTGATGTTGGACCATGACGCGCGTCCAGGGGAAGCGTGCGCTCATCTCTTCATGCCGCACACTGCGTGCGCCGCGGCCAACCAGCCGCAACGCGCGCCCTCGGCCGACCGCGGCCGGATTCTCGACCGCTATGGCGCACACCTGCTCCCCTTGGTGCCTGACGTATTCTGCAAGCTGCCCAGGAACCGATGGTCGCGGCTCGTCCAGCGATCTCGTGGTGCTCAGCGCGCGGTCCCCACCGCACGATGACCGCGAGCGGTTCGCTTACTGAAACCGGTCGCAGACGGCGCGGACTTCGTCGAGCAAGGCCTGAGCGAGATCGATGGCCGCCTCCAGCTCATCGGGTCTGTCACCGGGGTGCGCCAGGACGTCGTGGGCCCGAGTGGTGAAGCCAGGCGGTGCTCCGGGCAGCCGCCCGGCCGATGCGATTGCGCCCTTCTCGTTGATCAGCCACCTCCCGGACCGGCCGTGCAACGCGTGGGCGCAGAGGAGGAACGCCCGGAACAGGCATCCAGCAACGTAGACGGTGTCTGCCCGTGTGACCGCCTTGCGCGCGTTGTCGAGGGTGAAGCCCGCCTCCCACAGACCCCCGACCAGGGCTCGACCGAGCGCGACCGGAAAGGTCCTCATCTGCTGCTGAAGCGCCGCCAAGTCCCCGGTGGGATCGGCCAGCACCTCGCCGAGCGCAAGCTCGCCAGCGTACGCGAAATCGGTCACGCCCAGCGGATGGCCAACCTGAGCGTGGAAGGCGAACTCGCCCCTCTGGGCCGCGCGCCAGCAGGAACGCACCCGGTCCAGGTCGCGGTAGATCCAGTCCACCGCCGTGCCGTCGATCCGTAGCCAGGCCCCACCGTCCACCCACGGCCCCCACGCCCCGGGTCGGGTCACTTCCACGCCAGGGCCGGCAACCTCGCGTGCCAGCGCACCCAGCGCGTCGACCTTTAGCGGCGGGAGGTAGTACACACCAAGATCGACATCTGAGTCCTCCGCGTGCTCGCCCCGGGCGCGGCTGCCACCCAACACCACACCCACCACACCGGCGACCTCGACGACGCGGTTGGCTAGATCCACGAGACCCTCTTCACCGAGCACCACGCCATTCTCGACCATCCGCGGACCACCCGCACACCCGTACAGCACCAGAAGGCCATCGGTTATCGGGGACGGTCGTTGGAGCGGCAGACAGGTCGCTTGCGATAACGGCCCAAGCAGACGCCTACGCGGAGATGCGACAATGGGCCGGTCTGGCTGGGTGACCGGTGACGGGCGCATACGCGAACTCGACGGCCTCGACGGCCTCGACGGCCTCGACGAGACTCTTTAGAAGGCGGCTACACCATGAGTGTCCTGCTCATCATCATCGTCGTGATCGTGCTGGCGGGATTGGCAACGATCACTTCCAGCGTGCGGATGGTTCAGCAGTATCAGCGGGGGGTGGTGCTGCGGTTCGGGCGGCTGCTGCCAGCGGTCCGCTCGCCCGGTCTGCGGGTGATCATCCCGTTCGCCGACCGGATGACCAAGGTGTCGATCCAGACAATCGTGCTCGATGTGCCCTCGCAGGGCACCATCACCCGCGACAACGTGACCATCGGCGTGGACGCCGTTGTTTACTTTCGGGTCGAGGATCCGGTCAAGGCCACCATCAACGTCGAGAACTACCTCCAAGCCACCTCCCAGGTGGCCCAGACCTCGCTGCGATCGGTGATCGGGCGGGCCGACCTTGACACGTTGCTCTCTGACCGGGACCGGATCAACGGCGAGCTCAAGGACGTCATCGACTCCCCGACCGAGGACTGGGGCATCAGTATCGACCGGGTCGAGATCAAAGACATCTCCCTGCCCGAAGGCATGCGTCGCTCGATGTCGCGCCAGGCCGAAGCCGAGCGGGACCGCCGTGCCCGCGTCATTAACGCCGACGGCGAATACCAGGCCTCAGCGAAGTTGGCCCAGGCCGCGGGGGCCATGGAAGCCACCCCGGGCGCGCTGCAACTTCGGCTGCTCCAGACGGTAGTCGATGTCGCCGCCGAGAAGAACAGCACCTTGGTGATGCCATTTCCGGTCGAGCTTCTGCGCTTCTTCGAGCACGCCGCCGGCGCCGACACGCCCACCGGGGCCGCGGCGGCTCCGGTGTCGACCGACCGGGCCGCCGCCGAGGCCGTCCGTGAGATAGCCGGCGACAGGGCGGCGTCCCATCTGGAAGAGACCGACGTCCTGCCCGCCCCCGACTCGTCCGTCGGTCCACCGGACAGGCCGGTCAGCGACCGGCGCCCGCCCCCGACGCCGATTGACCCCAGTCAACCGTAGTTTGGGACCATCGCCCGACCCGGCTACCCGACGGAACTCGCGGGCCTGGATCGGCGCGGGTCTGGCTGGTCACCATAAGCGCCCGGGAAGATCGCTGATCAGGTCGGCGAGTTCATCTCGGGTCCTGGCCGACTGCGCGGCGGTGAGGCGTTCATCGAACTCCTCGATGCTCAACCGACCCTGGCCGAACGCTCGGCTCAGCCGTTCAATCACCACGTCGCGCTCGGCGTCCGAGGCCCGCACCCCACCCGGTGGCATCGTCACTCCCTCGACCATGAGACCTGCACTACAGCGGAGTCTTGCCGACCGAGTGCGCACAGCGGAAGTGCTGCGACCGGCCACCAAGACCCTGATCATGAGGCCGCCGTCCCCGCATACACCCAGGCGCGGACGGCGTTCTCCGACCCACCCAGGCTACGCGCTGAGCGAGACTGTACGCATGCGTCCTGAGGAAGCCTTCGCGCCTTGATCGACAGCACCTCGCACCCGCCCCTGACCGCAACCCGATCCTGTTCCGGGCGCATTCGACTCCGATCGAGGGCTGGCGTCGTCATGCCTCAGGCGAAGTGTCGGCGCCGTGCCACATCCGACGCTCCGGCGGAGCGCCAGGCAGCCAGTCCCCCAAGTTTCCCCTGCAGGACAGGCACTTCCCTACCTTCACGCGCCGATCAGTCGCGGACCTCCTGACCGAGCCGGGCTAGTCTGCGGTGTGCCCGAGTTCACCTGGCGACCGGCCAAAGAGGCAACGACCGAGGACGTCGAGGCGGTGTTCGACACCGGTGGCGCCCGCAAGTGCCGCTGCCAGGCGCTGAAGACCCCAGGCTGGATCTGGCGCGACACCACCCAGGAGCAGCGGGACGCCGCCCTGCTGGAGCAGACCGGT
>JBBSPA010000143.1:0-5964 GCA_038259225.1 Propionibacteriales bacterium | reverse complement strand
GTCTCGGTTCCGGTTGTCGTCTCGGTTCCGGTTGTCGTCGCGGTTCCGGTTGTCGTCGCGGTTCCGGTTGTCGTCGCGGTTCCGGTTGTCGTCGCGGTTCCGGTTGTCGTCGCGGTTCCGGTTGTCGTTGCGGTTGTCCCGGTCGCTGCGCTTTTCGCGGTTCCGGTTGTCGTCACGCTCGCCACGGTTGTCGCGGTTGCGGTTGTCGTCACGCTCGCTGCGACTGTCGCGGTTGCCCCGACTGTCGCCGGGTGTGGTCGTACTCGTCGCCTCGCTGTCGCGATCGCTGCCGGCGGAGTCGCGGCCGTCCGTGCCGCCGCGCGAAGCGGCGCCGTTGTCGCTGCCGTCGGCAGCGGCCGCTTTGGTCGGGCCGGTAGAGCCCGAACGTGCCGCGGTGATGGCCTCGACGAGCGCGCTCTTGCGCATCGCGCCGGTGCCCTTGATGCCCAGGCTGCCGGCGAGCTGCTTCAGCTCGGGCAGGAGCATGCCGTTGAGCCCTGCCGGCTTCTTGCGGGTGGCCTTGGCGGTCGTGTCGACGGCCGGGCTCGCGCTGTCAGCGGTGGGTTCAGATGATGGAGTCACGTGAGGTCCTTCCCACGTCTGGTGCACATGTCAGATATGTGCCCTGTTTGAGGTGATCTTGCTCGTGCGTCCTCGGTTCGATGCGTTCAGCCGTAGGAAGCGTTCGTGACGCTGAAGAATCCGCTACGAAAGATGTGCTGAGCGATCTTTTCGATCCGCTTGAGAAGGCATCGTTCGCGGTGCGACTCGATGCGCTACGACAGTAGCATCATGAGTGGGCCACTGTCCTAATACCCTCAGAACGACGCCTCGGCGACAGGTATTCCCGCGCCAGGAGATGACTGCCGTCCGCGGGCAACGAAGCCGCCGTTCAGTGTGCTTGGAGGTCGATGACGAAGCACCCTCGTGTCTGGATCGCGACGTCGAACCCACTCCACCCCGCAGGCAGCACGGCACCGAAGTCACGGTGCTCGTCGGTGTCCAGCACCAGGACGGTCGGGCCGGCGCCGGACACCACGGCGGCCAGACCGGTGTCGCGGAGCGCACCGATCAGAGCGATCGTCTGAGGCATCGTCGACTCGCGGTAGCGCTGATGCAGCCGGTCCTCGGTGCCGGCGAGCAGCAGACCCGGATCGCGCGTCAGCGCCGCCACCAGCAGTGCGGACCGAGCCGAGTTCGCGGCCGCGTCACCATGCGGGACCTCACCCGGAAGGGCGGCTCGGGCCAGCTCGGTCGAGAGCGACTGATCGGGGACGAGCACATGGGCACGGATCCGGTCGGCGATCTCGAGTCTGGTGGCGTGGACGCCACCCGCGTCCGTCCAGGTGATGGTGAGTCCGCCGAGCAAGCAGGCGGCGACGTTGTCCGGGTGACCCTCGAGGTCGGCGGCGAGCCCGAGCCGGTCCTCCAGGGACAGGCCCTGCTCGGGATAGAGGCCGTGGGCCAGCATGATTCCGGCGACGATCGCCGCTGCCGACGACCCCAGGCCCCGTCCGTGTGGGATGTGGTTGTCGGTGACCAACGACAAGCCGGGCTGATCGATCCCCATCACGTCCAACGCGGCGCGCAGCGACCTGACGACCAGGTGTCGTTCGTCGGTCGGGACCTGATCTGCACCCTCGCCCGAGACCTGCACGGCCAGACCGGAAGGGGTCGTCGTCGCGGCCAGGTCGTCGAAGACTCCCAGGCACAGGCCGAGCGCGTCGAAGCCCGGACCGAGGTTGGCGCTGGTCGCGGGAGTCCGGACGGCGGCCTGCCGAGCGTGCCGGTCAGCCATCGACGAGTCCGGCAGCCACCGCGGCCTGCTCGGGATCTTTGTCGACGACCAGGTCGAACGGCATACCGCGGTGCTCCAACGCGGTCTCGATGTCCTTGAGGCCGTGCCCAGTCACCGTGATGGCGATCGTCGCTCCGGAGTCCACGTGGCCGGTGGCCCGGCGCTTGACCAGTCCGGCGACGCCGGCGGCGGAAGCCGGCTCCACGAAGACACCATCCCTGGCTGCGAGCGCGCCTTGCGCTGCCAGGATCTCTTGGTCACTGACCGCCTCGATGACGCCTCCGGACTCGTCACGGGCGGCCTCGGCCAACAGCCACGACGCAGGGTTCCCGACCCGGATGGCGGTCGCCACGGTCTCCGGAGCCGTGACGACGCGGCCCGACACCAGCGGCGCCGCACCCTCCGCCTGGAAGCCCCACATGGCAGGGCGGCGGGAGGCATGCCCATGAGCGGCGTACTCGCCGTAGCCCTTCCAGTACGCCGCGATGTTGCCGGCGTTTCCGACCGGCAGCACGTGGACGTCCGGCGCGTTGCCAAGGAAGTCGACGATCTCGAAGGCCGCCGTCTTCTGGCCCTCCAGACGTACCGGGTTGACCGAGTTCACCAACGCCACCGGATAGTCCTTCGAGAGCGCTCGGGCAAGGTCGAGGCAGTCGTCGAATCCCCCTCTGACCTGGATGATCTTGGCCCCGTGCATCACCGCCTGGGCCATCTTGCCGCGCGCGATCTTGCCCTGTGGCACGAGCACGATCGGGGTCATGCCGGCCCGAGATGCATACGCCGCCATCGAGGCCGATGTGTTCCCGGTCGACGCACAGACCACCGCCTCGGCACCCTGCTCGGCGGCGTTCGACACCGCCATGGTCATGCCCCGATCCTTGAAGGACCCGGTCGGGTTGGTCGCTTCCACCTTCAACCAGACGCTGCACCCGGTCAGCTGCGACAGCCACGCCGACTCGACCAGCGGCGTCCCCCCTTCGCGCAACGTGACGACAGGCGTTTCGTCGCTGACCGGCAGCCAGCCCCGGTACTCCTCGATCACGCCGCGCCACTGGTGCACGCGCGCCGGCGACGTCGGATCGGTGGAAGCAACGCTCATTCAGGCAGGCCCTCCACGCGCATCACCGAGCTCACGTCGCGGACGATGTCCATCGCCCCGAGCTCGGTGATCGTGGCAGACAGTGCCGCGTCAGGGGCCGTGTGTGTGACCACCACCAGCTGGGCGTCGGCACCGCGGCCCTCCTGACGGACGGTCTGGATCGACACGTCGTGCTGGGCGAACAGATCCGCGACGGCCGCGAGCACGCCAGGCTTGTCGTCGACGTCGATCGACACGTGGTAGCGGGTGACCGTCTCCCCCATCGGCGCGATCTCGCACTGCGCGTACGTCGACTCCCCCGCACCCGTCACCGAGGCGAGCCGGTTGCGCGCGACCGTCACGACGTCGCCGAGGACGGCGCTGGCCGTCGGGGCGCCACCTGCGCCGGGGCCGTAGAACATCAGCTCGCCGGCGGCGTCGCTCTCGACGAACACCGCGTTGAAGGCACCACGGACGCTGGCGAGGGGATGCGAGCGCGGGATCATCGCCGGGTGCACGCGTACCGAGACCGTGCCGGGTCCACCAGGGTCAGGTCCCTCTGAGCGGTCGCAGATGGCCAGCAGCTTGACCACGGCATCCATCTCCCGCGCCGACGCAATATCGCGGGCAGACACGTCACTGATGCCCTCGCGATGCACGTCCGCTGCCGTGACCCGGGTATGGAAGGCCAGACTCGCGAGGATCGCCGCCTTGGCCGCCGCGTCGAAGCCCTCGACGTCCGCAGTCGGGTCGGCCTCGGCGAAACCGAGGGACTGGGCCTGTTCGAGGGCGTCGTCGAACGTCGCGCCCGAGCTGTCCATCTGGTCGAGGATGTAGTTGGTGGTGCCGTTCACGATTCCGAGCACTCGACGCACCCGGTCACCGGCAAGAGATTCCCGCAAGGGCCTGATGATCGGGATCGCGCCGGCGACCGCGGCTTCGAAATAGACGTCCCGTCCGACCTTGGAGGCGGTGTCGAACAGTGTGGACCCGTCTTCAGCGAGCAGTGCCTTGTTGGCCGTCACGACAGACGCGCCGGCCTCCAAAGCAGCCGTGATCAGTGACCTGGCGGGCTCGATCCCGCCGATCACCTCGACCACCACATCGATGTCGCCGCGGGTCACCAGCCCGTGGGCGTCGGTGGTGAAGAGCTCACGGGGCAGGTCGATCGACCGGGCCCGGTCGATCCGGCGTACGGCGATTCCGGCCAGCTCGAGAGGAGCGCCGACCCGGGCGACGAGGTCGCCGGCCTGCTGGGTCAGCAGTCTGGCGACCTCGCTGCCGACCACACCGCACCCGAGCAGGGCCACACGCACGGGCTGGTTCATGGCCGCCTTCCTTGTCCTGGGCTCATCGCCGATCCCCGCCGGTGTCCCAGTCTCGTGGCCGGTCGAGGATCCGCGCAGCAGAATCAGGGATGCCAGACATCATCCGTCCATGACCTCCAGCCGCAGGAGATCCTCTTCGGTCTCGCGGCGTACGACGAGCCGGGCACGGCCCTGCCGCACCGCGACGACAGCGGCGCGCGGGACGTGGTTGTAGGTGCTCGCCAACGACCTGCAGTACGCGCCGGTAGCCGGCACAGCCAACAGGTCTCCGGGCGCGACGTCGTCGGGCAGGAACTCGTCCTTCACGAGAATGTCGCCGCTCTCGCAATGCTTGCCGACCACCCGAGACAGCGCCGGAGCCGCATCCGAACGCCGAGATGCCAACGTGCACGAGAAGTCGGCGTCGTACAACGCGGTGCGGATGTTGTCGCTCATGCCGCCGTCCACGGCGACGTACAACCGGCTGGCTCCGCCGTCCAGGGCGACCCTCTTGACGGTCCCGACCTCGTACAGCGTGAAGGTGGACGGTCCGGCGATCGCGCGGCCGGGTTCGATCGACAGGTCCGGCACCGGGATCCCGAGACCGCGGCACTCGTGGTCGACGATCGCGGTAATGCCCTCGGCCAGCTGCTGGGGACTGGCCGGGTCGTCCTGCGTCGTGTACGCGATGCCGAAGCCGCCGCCGAGATCAAGCTCGGTCAGACCGATCCCCGCCTCGAGCCCCTGTTGGTGCAGCGCGAGGACGCGCCGCGTAGCGACCTCGAAGCCGGCGGTGTCGAAGATCTGTGACCCGATGTGCGAGTGCAGCCCCACCAGGTCCAAGGACCGGTGCGCGCCGATCTGCTTCATCGCGGCGAAAGCGTCCCCCTCGGCGATCGAGAAGCCGAACTTCTGGTCCTCGTGCGCTGTGGCGATGTACTCATGGGTGTGCGCCTCGACCCCGACGGTGACCCGGAGCAGGACCCGTTGCCGGACGCCGTGCTCGGCGGCGATCTCGGCAAGTCGATCGATCTCGGCCGGGGAGTCCACGATGATGCGGCCAACGCCCACCTCGACCGCGCGCGTCAGCTCCGCGAGGCTCTTGTTGTTTCCGTGGAACCCGATGCGTGCCGGGTCGAAGCCGGCGCGCAGCGCCACCGAGAGTTCGCCGCCGGAACAGACGTCGAGGTTCAGCCCTTCTTCGGCGATCCACGAGACGCTGGCGACGGACAGGAACGCCTTGCCCGCGTAGTAGACGTCCACGCCCGTGAACGCCTCCCTGAAGGCCCGGGCACGCTGTCGGAAGTCGTCCTCGTCGATCACGTACGTCGGTGTACCGAACTCCGCAGCAAGGTCATCGACTCGAACCCCGCCCACCTCGAGGACACCAGTAGGTGGCTTGGTCACATGAGCCGGCCACAGGTGCTCGACCAGGACGTTCGGGTCACCGGGCGCGCTCAGCCAGGACGGGCCACGGGTGCCTGCCTCGGCGTGCAGGGCGCCCGCCTCGTGGGCGCGCATCACATCCGCTCGGGCGCGCCGACCCCGAGCAGATCGAGGCCACGAGCGAAGACCACGCGCGTCGCATCGACCAGCAGCAGCCGGGCGCGGTGCACGTCGGAGGGCTCCTCGTCACCACGGGGCAGCACCCGGCAGACGTCGTAGAACTTGTGGAAGGTCGCCGCCGTCGCCTCCAGGTAGCGAGCCAACCGGTGTGGCTCGCGAAGCTCCGCGACGGAGGCCAGCACCGCCGGGAACTCGGCCAGCGCTCGCAGCAGGTC
>JBBSPA010000142.1:0-6073 GCA_038259225.1 Propionibacteriales bacterium | reverse complement strand
TTTCCCCCCCCCGGCGCGTGTCCCCCCGGTGGGCAGAACCCCCGGTGCCGCCGCCCCCCGGGGTTCACCCCCACAGCGGGAGGGAAGGGGGCGGGCGAGCCGACTCATAGGCCGGATTCTGTTGGGGGCCGGGCCTTGCGGCCTTGCCCTGAGCAGCCATCCATCTGTGGCGTGCCGTCACCGACACGCTCGTGCGACCTACCCGCAGACTCGGGCGGGCCGCCCGTGCCGACCGTTGCCGGTCGGTGCGCCTGCGCGGGCCGCCGAAGAGAGTCCGACGGCCCTTCTTGGTCTTGCTCCAGGTGAGGTTTACCCAGCCGCTCCGGTCACCCGGAGCGCTGGTGGTCTCTTACACCACCGTTTCACCCTTACCCGCACCGCGACTCGTGACGAACACGTGGTCGTGGCCGCTGGCGGTCTGTCTCTGTGGCACTGTCCCGCGAGTTACCTCGGGTGGGCGTTACCCACCACCTTGCCCTGCGGAGTCCGGACCTTCCTCGACGTCTTCGGTGGTCACCGTCGACGCCGCGGCCGCCCGGTCGGCTCGCCCGCACCTCCAGGGTATCGGTGCTGCGGGCGCAGCGTGTCCATGGCGTACGCCGAGAGCCGCTCAGTCGTCCGAACCACCGTGGCCGCCGTGGTCATCGCCCGGCTCGGCGTGGTTGCCGTGGTCATCGCCCGGCTCGGCGTGGTTGCCGCGGCCGCCGTGGTTGTCACCGGGCTTCGCGTGGTTCCCATGGTTATCGCCCGGCTCGGCGTGGCTGCCACGACGCCCGTGGTCGTCACCCGGCTCCGCGTGGTTCCCGTGGTCATCGCCGGGCTCGAGGTGGTTGCCGTGGTCGTCCTTGCGCTCGGCCCGGTCACGAGGTGAGTCGACACCGCTGTCGTCGGTCTCGGCCTTCTGGTCACGGCCGCGGTCATCTCCTGGTTCGGCGTGGTTGCCGCGGCCGCCGTGGTCGTCACCCGCCTCGTGAGCCCGATGGTGGCGACCCTGGACCTCGCGAAGGTGATCCTCGGCGGGAGCGACCACGGCTCGCCCGATCGGCGTACCGCCCGCTACGGCGTTCACGATCTGGGGCGAGGCCACGCCGGCCCCCGCGAGTGCGGCCACAGCGCTGACGGCGATGACGGTCGTACGGATGGTGGGGTGATCAGAACGCATGGGTCCTCCTCGGTCGGGCTGACACCCGGTGATTCGGGCTCGTCCCAGAGTCGCCGAGGTCCGGTCGCGTTCGGTATCGAACCTTGGTCCTAGGACCGTCCCTCCATTCCACGCCGAAGGATCCGAGGATTACCCGGCTCAGGCCTGGCCAGGCTCGGATCTTGGCGCAGCGGCGGAGGAGGAGGCGGCGGAGGACGACAACAGCTCGAACCGGACCGCACGAGTCCTCGGGTCGGCCTCGACCAGCCGCGCCTGCACTTCCTCACCGAGCGGCAGCTCACCCGAAGGACTCGTCACAGCCGCCTCGACGGCCGGGTCCTGGAGGACCAGGACGCCCGCGGTCTTGTCCTTGTCGTCCAGGTCGGTGATCACCCCGGTATAGGTCTGGCCCTCGTGACCGGCCAGCAGTCCGGCCTCCACCAGGCTCAGGACGGCACGTTCGAACTGATGCGCCCTCCGGTCGGAGTCCTCCATCTCCTTCGGCAGGTCGCGCAGCCGCGCTCGGACCCAGTCCGGCACGTCCGTGTCGGCGCACAGCGCGACCGCCACCTCACCGGCGTACCGGTCGACCAGCCGTCGCAACGGCGCGGTGACATGGGCGTACTCCGACGCGAGAGCGGCGTGCTCGACGTGTTCGGGTACGCCGCCGTCGAAGGCGACGTAGCCGGCCCCGCGCAGCAGCGTGGTGCAGGCGTTGAGCATCGCGGCGCCCGCCGGAGTGTTGGGGTCGATCGAGCGCACGAAGTCGGGGTAGTCGATGTCGGGGTGCCACTCCAGGTGCAACGCAGCAGCGGTACGCCGCAGTCGCGCCACCGCGAAGTCCGGCGGCTCCGGCAGGGTCCGCACGACACCCACCTCGCCGTAGAGCATGATCTCGGCGGCTCCCATCCCGGTGAGCAACGAGATCTGGGCGTTCCACTCCTCTACCGGCAGCAGTTCTCGGTAGATGAGCTGCCACCCGGTACCGCTGACGTCGACTTCCTGCTCCGGCAGCGGCAGGCTCACGCCGCCGCGTTCGCGCTCGCGCGCCAACCGCAACTCACCGACTTGCTTGAGGAGGTGGAAGACATCGTCGGCCGACTCGTCGTCAACCGCCTTCTGGGCGGCCGCGTAGTCCCAGCGTGAACGGCTCTTGACCCGTGCTCGCGCCACCTCGACCTTGGTGCCATCCCCTGCGGCGTCCAGGTCGATCGTCCACAGCAGGGCCGGGCGGACCTGGTCCGGCAGCAGGCTAGCGGCGCCTTCGGACAGCACGGGAGGGTGCAGCGGGATCCGGTGGTCGGGAGCGTAGAGCGTCTGGCCGCGACGATGCGCCTCCTCGTCGATCGGGCCGCCCGGTTCGACGAAGGCCGCCACGTCGGCGATCGCGTAGAACACCCGAAACCCGTCGCCTCGCCGCTCGATGTGCAACGCCTGATCGAGGTCCATCGAGCCCTCGGGATCAATAGTCAGCAAGGGGATGTCGGTACGGTCCAGGTCGGGCAGCTCCGGGTTGCCGGCGGCCTCCTCGGCTACCGCGAGGACGTCGGCGGGGAACTCCCCCGGGACGTCCTGCTCCTGCTCGATCGCCGCCATGCCTTCGATGAACGTGGCGCCGTCCTGGTCGCGCAGGTTGACACTGCGTCTGGGCACGAACCTGCCTTCCTGTCGGGGTCGGGCGGTGACCTGACTCACCCTACTGTCGCGGTAGTGCAGGATTCCTCTCTGCGGGAGAAACCCTGGACGAAGCCACCGCCCGGTGCGAGGCTGAGGTCCGCCACCGCGTCGCCGGACCCGCCGGCCGCGCCCCGACCTCGGAGGTCCCGATGAGCGCTCCCTTGCAGCACAAGGTCCTGCTCGACGAGAGCGAGATGCCGACGCGCTGGTACAACGTGCTGCACGACCTGCCGACGCCGCCACCGGCAGTGCTGCACCCCGGCACCGGCCAACCTGTCGGCCCTGAGGACCTCGCCCCGCTGTTCCCGATGGACCTGATCCTGCAGGAGGTCTCCACGGACCAGTACGTCGACATCCCCGACGAGGTGCTCGACATCTATCGCCTCTGGAGACCGAGCCCGTTGTTTCGCGCGCACCGGCTGGAGAAGGCGCTAGGGACACCGGCCCGGATCTACTACAAGTACGAAGGTGTCTCGCCCGCCGGGTCGCACAAGACGAACACGTCGGTGCCGCAGGCGTTCTACAACGCCAAGGCGGGGATCAAGAAGCTCTCGACGGAGACCGGTGCGGGTCAGTGGGGCTCCGCGCTCGCCTTTGCCTGCGCCCAGTTCGACCTGGAGTGCGAGGTCTGGCAGGTCAGGGCGTCGTACGACCAGAAGCCCTATCGCAAGATCATGATGGAGACGTTCGGAGGGACCGTCCACCCGAGTCCGTCGGAGCTGACCGAAGCCGGGCGGACCATCTTGGCGCAGGACCCGAGCTCGCCCGGGTCATTGGGTATTGCCATCAGTGAGGCCGTGGAGGTGGCGGCCAACGACCCGACCGTCAACTACTCACTCGGCAGCGTGCTCAACCACGTGCTGATGCACCAGACGATCATCGGCGAGGAGGCGTTGCTGCAGCTCGCGAAGGTCGGCGAGACGCCTGACCTGCTGGTCGGGTGTACGGGAGGAGGGTCGAACTTCGGCGGCCTGATGTTCCCGTTCCTGCGCGAGAAGTGGGCCGGGCGGATGTCCCCCGTGGTCCGTGCCGTGGAGCCGGCAGCCTGCCCGTCGCTGACGCAGGGCACGTACGCGTACGACTTCGGCGACGCGATCGGCATGACCCCGCTGATGAAGATGCACACCTTGGGTCACGACTTCGTCCCCGACCCGATCCACGCCGGCGGTCTGCGCTACCACGGGATGAGCCCGCTGATCAGCCACCTCTACGAGGAGGGCGAGCTCGAAGCCGTCGCGAAGCCTCAGTCGGAATGCTTCGCCGCCGGCGTGCTGTTCGCCCGCAGCGAGGGCATCGTGCCCGCACCCGAGCCGACTCACGCGCTCGCCGCTGCGATCGAGGAAGCTGTGCGCTGCAAGGAGTCCGGCGAGGAGAAGGTCATCCTGACGGCACTGTGCGGCCACGGTCACCTGGACCTGCCGGCGTACGACGCCTACAACACCGGGTCGATCGTCGACCACGACTGGAGCGACGCCGGGCTCCGCGACGCGGTGGCGAAGGCCCTCGAGAAGCTGCCGGCGGGTGTGGGCTGACACTCCCTCGGGGATCGAGCCGGACCAGACCCTAGGCTCACCGTGTGCTGATCCTGCTGCCGCCGTCCGAAGGCAAGTACGCACCGCCGCGCGGCAAGCCGCTCGACGTGGGATCGCTGAGCTTCCCGGAGCTGACGAGCGCTCGGGAAAAGGTGCTCGACGCCCTCCTCTCGGTATGCCGTGGGGACCCCGAGACCGCCCGGAAGGTCCTTGACCTGCCGCCGGGACTCGCCGACGAGGTGACCCGCAATGCGCGACTCCTGGAGGCGCCCACCGCTCCGGCGGGCAGGATCTACACCGGAGTGCTGTACGACGCGCTCGGCCTGGCCACCTTGTCCACGTCGGCGAAGCGGCGTGCCACCTCGCGGTTGGTCGTGACGAGCTCGGTGTTCGGGATGGTGCGGCCGGGGGACCGCATCCCGGCGTACCGGCTATCCGGGGATGTCTCGCTGCCGCCGCTCGGCACGGTGGCGTCGGTATGGCGCGCTGCCCTCGCCGAGACGATGCGCCTGCTTGTCGCACGGCAGCTCGTCGTAGACCTGCGATCGGGGATGTATGCCGGGTTCTGGCGGCCGGACCCGGACCAGGTCCGGCGGGTCGTCTCACTGCGGGTGGTGCACGAGGGTGCCGGCGGCCGCTCGGTCGTGAGCCACTTCAACAAGGCGACCAAGGGACGGATCGTGCGCACTCTGCTCGAGGACGGTGCCGACCCCGGCTCGGCGAAGGGTTTTGTGGCGCTGCTCGGGCGGTTGGGCTGGCAGGTCGAACCGACGCCGGGCAAGGCCCACAGCCATGACGTGATCGTCAGCTCCGTCTGATCCACCCGCATCCGAACACCTGCGGTCCGCCGGTGTCTGGTCGGCGAAGGTGTCAGGCGCGCAGACCGGCGAGGACGACGCGCATCATCCGCTTGCGCTGCTCCGCGGTCGAGCCGGGCATCATCGTGCAGCCTCCGGCCAGGCGGAGCACGTCACCGAACTCGACGTCCTTGCGGATGACCCCGGCGTCCTGGGCCTGCCCGAGGATGCCGGCTGCCGAGCGCTCGATCACACCGCGGGAGTGGGTCAGCAGCTCGGAGTCCTTGCCGATCGCCTCCACGAGCTCCTGAAAGAGCGCCCGCTTGGTGGTCGCGTAGTCCACGAAGAGGTCGAGCCAGGTCTGCAGCGCGGCTTCGGTGTCCTCGGCCTGCATCAGCGTCTGGGTGGCCCGGTCGAGCTCGTCGACCTCATCGCGGTAGACGCCCTCCAGCAGGGCCAGCCGGGTCGGAAAGTGTCGGTAGAGCGTGCCGATCCCCACGCCTGCACGCTTCGCGATCTCGTCGAGCGAGGTGTCGGCCTCGGCGTCACGGAGGGCGGTGCGGGCGGCCTCGATCAGCGCGTCGTAGTTCCGCTGGGCGTCGGCTCGCAGCTTGCGAACCGGTACGGCGGTCTCGGCGGTGCTCACGGTGCTGCTCACTCCTCGTAGCGGCGACGCCGTCTGCGCGGCGGCTTCCGAAGAAAAACGGAGTCAGTCTCCATTTTTACTTGATAACCGGAGGATGCCTCCGTATTGTTTCCGGAGGGCTACTCCACTTAGGCCCTCCACCGTACCGCAACCACCCCGAAGATCCCAGCGAAGGAATCGCTCGTGACACTCTCCGCCCCCGTGATGGATCGCCCCGAGCCGGCCCGTGCGCCCCGCAAGCGCCGCCTGCCGGAGCGGGGCAACCCTACGGCCATGCTGA
>JBBSPA010000141.1:0-6083 GCA_038259225.1 Propionibacteriales bacterium | reverse complement strand
GATGTGCGCGTCGGTCTCCTCGACCGTGGCGAGCCCGACCTCGGTGACCTCCCGCTCCGTCGAGGGATCGATCACCACGTGAATCGTTGCCGCGTCCACAGGTCCCGACCGCGCCGATCCCGCCTCCCCCCATGGGGTGTCGGCGGCTACCGTCCTCGCTGCTGCCGCCGGCTCCGTCGCGGCCTTGTCCGTCGTACTCACTGCGTCCTCCACCTCCCGTCCATGCCTCCCGTCCATGCCTCCCGACCATGCCTCCCGCCCGTTCTGCCCGATCCGTCCCTCGGGGTTTGCCTAGTTATCTATTCGGGCGGATAGACAACTAGGCAAACCCGCCTTGCAGACCGGCAATTTGCCTAGATAACTAGGCAAACTCAACTCCCGGCTGGCCGCCCACATCCGTTCGCCCACCTGAAATGGCTTCTCACATCCGTTCGAAGCTGCGGAAGCGTTCCCAATCGGTCACCGCGGCGTTGAAGGCAGCCAGTTCCACGTCGGCGTTGTTGAGGTAGTGGTCGACCACCTCTTTGCCGAAGGCCGATCGTGCCACCTCGGAGTCCGCGAAGGCGTCCCGGGCCACCTGGAGCGTCCGCGGCACGTGGCGTTTGTCCGACTCGTAGGCGTTGCCCTCGAAGGCCGGCTCGAGCTCCAAGGCGTTCTCGATCCCGTACAGCCCCCCGGCGAGCATCCCCGCCAACCCGAGGTAAGGATTCACGTCCCCACCGGGCAGCCGGTTCTCTACCCGCAGACCGGCGCCATGACCGACCACGCGCAGCGAGCAGGTCCGGTTGTCCCGCCCCCACGCGATCGCGGTCGGCGCGAAGGACCCTTCGGCGAAGCGCTTGTACGAGTTGATGTTCGGCGCATACAGCAGCGTGAAGTCGTACAGCGTGGCCTGCACCCCAGCCACGAACTGCTCGAACACCGTCGTCGGCCCGTCGCCCTCGTCGAAGACGATGGTCCCGTCGTCGCCGCGCACGCTCATGTGGATGTGACAGGAGTTGCCCTCCCGCTCGTCGAACTTCGCCATGAACGTCACCGCCTGGCCGTGCTGGGAGGCGATCTCCTTGGCGCCGTTCTTGTACACCGCGTGCTGGTCGGCCGTGCGCAGCACGTTCTCGTACTTGAAGGCGATCTCGTGCTGGCCGAGGTTGCACTCGCCCTTGGCGGACTCGACCGTCAACCCGGCGGAGTACATGTGGTTGCGGATGTCCCGCAGCAGCGGCTCGACCCGACTCGTGCCGAGCAGCGAGTAGTCCACGTTGTACTGGTTGCCCGGGGTCAGGTCCTGGTAGCGGCGCGACCAGGCGTCCTCGAACGTGTTGTTGTAGACGTTGAACTCCAGCTCGGTCCCGGCGTACGCCACCAGGCCATGACCGGCGGCCCGGTCAGCCTGCGCCTTGAGGATCGAGCGCGGGGACTGCAGCACGGAGGAGTGGTCCTCGTCGAGCCAGGCCAGGTCACACTGCACCATCGCGGTCCCCGGTAGCCACGGCGTAAGCCGGAACGTCGACAGGTCGATCACGAACTCCATGTCGCCGTAGCCGCGCGACCACGAGCTGATCTCGTAGCCCTCGACGGTGTTCATGTCGACGTCGACCGCGAGCAGGTAGTTGCAGCCCTCCGTGCCGTGGTCGAGCACGGTGTCGAGGAAGAACTGCGCGTGCAGCCGCTTGCCCTGCAGCCGCCCCTGCATGTCGGTGAAGGCCACGATGACCGTGTCGAGCTCGCCCTCGTCGACCAGGACGCGAAGCTTCTCGACGGTCACGGGAAACATCGGCTTGGGCATCTGGGGCTCGCTTCCACTTGGCCGGCAGGACTGCCGAATGAGTCTAGACCTGACTCTCGCGCTACCACTAGCATCGAATCGGCCGGACAAGACGGCTGAGCGCAGCAGCTGGTGGGAGGAGGGCCTATGGCAGACGCCATGTCTCCTGACGACCTCGACGCGCGGCTGGACCACCTGTCCTCCGTGCGCTACCTCCCGCGCGACATCGCCTACCTCGACGGCGGTCTCACCAACGTCAACGTCCGTGTCACGACCGTTGACCTCGATGTCGTCGTGCGGATCTCCAACGAGGAGTCGACGATGCTCGCCATCGACCGCGAGGCCGAGTACCTCAACTCCCGATCCGCTGCAGCGTCCGGCGCCTCACCGCGAGTGGTCGAGTTCGTCCCGGAGCAGCACCTGCTGGTCGTCGACTACATCGACGGTACGACGTTCACTCCCGACGACGTGCGCGACCCGGCCAACCTCCGCCGGATCGCCTCCTCCGTACGACGGCTGCACGAAGGCCCGCGTTTCGTCGGCAGCTTCGACATGTTCGACGTCCAACGCACGTACCTCAAGACGGTCCAGAATCGCGGTTTCCGCCTCCCTGACCGCTACCTGGACTTCATGCCGCAGCTGGAACAGATGGAGCGCGCCTTGTCCGTCCTCGACGTCGCGACGGTGCCGTGCAACAACGACTTGCTCCCGGCCAACTTCATCGACGACGGCGACCAGGTCTGGATCATCGATTTCGAGTACGCCGGCAACAACGACCCGTGCTTCGAGCTCGGCAACATCTGGAGCGAGGCCACCCTTGATCCGCCGCTGCTCGAGGAGCTCGTCACGGCGTACTACGGGCGGGAGCGGCCGAGCATGGTGGCCCGGGCCCGGCTGCTCGGCCTGCTCTCGAAGTACGGCTGGACGATGTGGGCCTCGATCCAGGACGGCAACTCCGAGCTCGACTTCGACTTCTGGGCCTGGGGCATGGAGAAGTACGACCGGGCCGTCGAGGAGTTCGACAGCGCCGCGTTCGACACCTGGCTCACGGCCGCCGCTGCACCTGATTGACGCTGCACCCGTTTGACGCTGCACCTGATTGACGCACCGACGACAAGCCAGCATCACCGCCTCACTGCGCACCACATCCTTCGCACTCCCTGTCCACATCCGTTGCACCGGCAACACCTCTCCTCCGGAGGAATCGATGTCACAGACACACCTCAACGACGACGAGCGCAGGCTCGCCGAGCTGGGCTACAAGCAGGAGCTGTCGCGCAACTGGTCCGGCTTCTCCAACTTCGCGATCTCGTTCTCGATCATCTCGATCCTGGCGGGCTGCTTCACGACGTTCGGCCAGGCCTGGAACAACGGCGGCCCGGTCGCGATCTCCTGGGGCTGGCCGATCATCGCCAGCTTCATCCTGATCATCGGCTTCACGATGTCCGAGCTCGTGTCGGCATACCCCACCTCGGGAGGCATCTACTGGTGGGCCTCGAAGATGGGTGGCCCCAAGGCCGGCTTTTTCACCGGCTGGCTCAACCTGATCGGGCTGCTGGCCGTGACGGCGTCGGTGGCCTACGGCTGCGCGACCTTCATCGACCTGACGTTCAGCACGTTCAGCACGTCGTACGCCGACGGGTACTCCCTGACCCGGGTGTTCATCATCTTCCTGATCGTCCTGGTCGCGGCGTCGGCCCTGAACATCGTCAGTGGTCACCTGATGGCGGTGATGAACAACATCTCCGTGTGGTGGCACGTGGCTGGTGCCTCGATCGTCGTGCTCATCTTGCTGCTGGTGCCGGACAAGCACCAGGACATGGGATTCGTGTTCACCGAGCGGATCAACAACTCCGGCTACGCCGACGGCAAGTACTGGTTCCTCGTGCTGCCGCTCGGATTCCTGCTCACGCAGTACACGATCACCGGCTTCGACGCCTCGGCGCACCTGTCGGAGGAGACCGAGACGGCCTCCAAGGCGGCTGCGAAGGGCATGTGGCGCTCGATCTTCTACTCCGCCATCGGCGGCTGGATCCTGCTGCTGTCGTTCCTGTTCGCCGTCCAGGACCCGCAAGGTGTCACCGACGGTGGTGGTGGTGTCGCGGTGATCTTCAGCCAGGCGTTGTCGAGCAACTGGGCCGGGCTGATCCTGCTGATCTCGGCGACCGGCCAGTTCTACTGCTCCACGTCGTGCATGACGAGCGCCTCCCGGATGACATTCGCGTTCAGTCGTGACGGGGCGATCCCGGGCTCGTCGCTATGGTCGAAGCTGTCGGCGTCCAAGGTGCCCGCCAACGCGGTGCTGCTGGTTGCGGTGGTCAGCGTGATCATCACTGCGCCGGCCCTGGTCAAGGTCGACATCGGAGGCTCACCGGTCCCGGTTGCGTTCTACGCGGTCACGTCGGTGGCTGTGATCGGCCTCTACCTGGCGTTCCTGATCCCGATCTGGCAGCGCTGGCGGCTGGGCGACGCGTTCGAGGCCGGGAGCTGGAACAACGGCGAGAAGTACAAGTGGATGAACCTGGTTGCGGTCGTCGAGATCGTCCTCATCTCGATCTACTTCATCATGCCGTTCACCCCGGCGGCGATCCCGTGGAACGACGGGTTCTCGTGGAAGTTCGTCAACTACGCCCCGATCCTGACCATCGGGTCGCTGATCTTGCTGCTGATCTGGTGGGAGCTGTCGGCCAAGCGCTGGTTCACCGGTCCCAAGCACACCTTCGACCCCACGGTCGTGGAGGTGTTCGACGAGTGATGACATGGGCGTGAGCACGCAAGGCTGACGCCGATCGGAGGTCCGTCGATGACCGGGAGCGCCGCGCACGAAGTGGACGACGTGCTCGACGCTGTGCCTGACCTGTCCTCGACGGGCGCCCCGGCGCACGTCCAGATCGAGCAGTGGCTGATGTCGCTGATCGACGGATTGGCGCTGATGGCCGGAGACAAGCTCCCCAAGGAGAAGGACCTGGCGGCCTCGCTCGGCGTCAGCCGGATGACCCTGCGTCAGTCCCTGGGATCGCTCGAGGCGCGCGGCGTCGTCGAGCGGATCCCGGGGCGGCAGGGCGGGACGTTCATCCGGCAGCCGCGGATCGAGTGCGACATCACCGGCCTGGCGGGCTTCACCGAGCAGCTGCGGCAGGGCCGGGTCCGAGCCAGCGCCCGCGTGATCAGCTCCGACGTCGTACCGGCGTCGAGAGCCGTGGCGAAGGCGCTCGAGCTCGCGGTCGACGACGAGGTCTACGAGGTGGTCCGGGTCCGCTCGGCCAACCGCGAGCCGGTCGCGCTGGAGCGCTCCTACCTGCCGGTCGAGGTGTTTCCGGGTCTGCTCGACAAGCGGCTGACGGGTTCGCTGTACGCACGGATGCGGCGCGACTACGCGCTGTCGCCGAAGACGGCCACGGAGTACCTCGAGCCGTTCATCGCCACCGACGACGAGGCCCCGTTGCTCGGCGTGGCCCGGGGTTCGGCGCTGCTGCTGATCGAGCGGACCGCGCGCACGACGTCCGGGCAGCCCGTGGAGTACGCCCGCGACCTGTTCCGTCCGGACAAGATCCGGATCTCGGTCCAGACCGTGGCCGGGGAGTCCGGCGCCTTGCGGACCGCCGCCCCACGACGCCGCTGACCCTCCATCCAGACACCCGCGATCCGCCGAATTGGCACCGGAACGGCCGCGATTCGGCGGATCGCAGGTGTCTGGAGTGGGAAGGGGAGTGGGTACGCCGGTCAGCGCAGGCCGGTGTCGAGCCCGATCTCAACCTCGACCGTCTGGCCGGGCCGGACGTCGACCAGGGTCTTGGACTCGGTTCCGATCTCCCAGCCTGTCTGCGCTACCACGACGACCCGGCCGGTCGGGGACTCTAAGCGGAACCGGCCGCGCCGGTCGGCGACACTGCTGGCCAGCGTGGCCGAACCGCGGCGGATCTCCACGATCGCACCCGGCACGGGCATGACCCGGCACGGTCTGTCGAGGGACGCGACCGGGCAGCTCGGGTCGGCGTACACCTTGCCGACGATCGTGCCGGTGGCGACCGTCGTGGTGCTGGACGCCTCCGGTCTGAGCGTCTCGGATGCCGAGGTACAGCCACCGACCAGAGTGGCCGCGGCCAGCAGCGCGACCAGCGCGTGCACGCTTCGGGCCAGGCGCCGGGTGGTTGGCCGGAGGGTGGTGGGCCGCCTGCTGGTCGGTCGCATGGTGGTCTGACGCTGCCTGGCCACCTCGGGTTCCGCCGGGTCGCGCCGCCTTCTGCCGTGCGGGCACCCCCGAACCCCCGCCAAAGGGGGGGGGGGGGGCCCCCGGGGCCGCGGGCGGGGGGGGGGG
>JBBSPA010000140.1:0-6386 GCA_038259225.1 Propionibacteriales bacterium | reverse complement strand
AACTGGGCGATGCAGGAGAAGGGCCGTGCCCTGTGGATGGTCGGCGACCAGCGCTACAAGGTGCAGACGCTGCTCACGCCTCTCGAAAGGCGGCTCACGTACACCAACGACGCGATCGAGACAGCGCTGTGACTGTTCGCGCGATTTCTGACGTTTTCTCGCCGAACTTGCACACCCTCGGCGTCCACCGGAGGCGGTGAGTCGTGAAGAAGGGCATCCTGCTCGGCCTGCCGCTGGTGCTGATCTGTCCGCTGATGCTGCTGATGCTGGTCTTGGGGAACGCCAACATCGAGGCCGTCAGGGCCGCATGCGCCACCACGGCGACCTCGGGAGGCACGGGCGGGTCGTTCGGGATCGGCACGCTCAACTGGCGCGGCGCCTCGCACTACGAGAAGAACCCCCATCCCGGCGAACGGCCCTCCGGCGAGCGAGTGCCGAACATGGTCACCAAGATCGGCGCATCCGGGGCCTCGATCATCGGGTTCCAGGAGTTCGAGCCGCCGCAGGCACAGGCCTTCCTAGAGGCCACCAACGGCACGTGGGAGATCGTCGCCGGCAAGCGCCGAGGGCACCGATCCACCGCGGACGCGATCGCGTACCAGCCCTCCGCCTGGAAGGTCGACGAGGTCCGCTACGTCTCGATCAGGTACGGCGGCCCAATGATCGAGGTCCCGCTGGTGCGGTTCACCTCCATGTCGGGACTCGGGTCGATCTGGGTGCTCAACACCCACAACCCGGCCAATGCCGTCGGCGGCACGGACGCGATGCGCGATGCCGCAGTCCGCGCCGAGGCCGAGGCGTTGGGGAACCTGCAAGCCGCCGAGCCGAGCACGCCGATGTTCCTGACCGGCGACATGAACGACAAGGCCCGCTTCAAGCGGTTGTTCTTGTCCCTGGCGTCGGGCTGGTCGAGTGCCAACCCCAGTGACCAGCAGATCGACTGGATCATGGGCAGCCCCGCCGCCACGTTCTCCGGCACCGTCGTCGACCAGAGCACCAACGACAGGGCGCATAGCTACACCGACCACCCGTTCGTTCACACCACTGCACAGCTGACCGGATCAGAGTCGGCTCGATCAGATGCCAGCACTGGCCTGGGTGTGATGCCCACCGGGATCTCGGCCACGCCCGGTGGCGCGGTGACGGGGCAGGTCCTGGTCGCGAACGCCAACATCAAGCTGCGATCTGGGGCGACACCGGGGATCCGCGCCCTCGCCGGCCCGTCACCAGACTTCATCACTCTCAACGAGGTCGAGGACGTGCCGCTGGCGCAGATGCGTTCGGCCGCGCCCGGCTACGACGCTTACCGCGAGGAGCAGCCGGCGGCCACAAATGATGCTGGGCAGGCCATGGGGAGCGCGATCATGTGGCGCTCGGACACCTGGACGAGGCTCGACGGTGGCCGCGTCAACATCGTCGACGACGACCACGTCGTGTTCAAGGGAACGAACAAGCTGTGGGACCGGTTCGCCGCCTGGGGCATCTTCCAGCGTTCCGACGGCGCGGTCGTCTCGGTCATCGCGGTCCACCACATGACGAACGCCTACCGCTATCCGCGCCAGTGGGGGACGCCGCCGATGAGCCGCGCCGAGCAGTACGGCCTCGGCATGGATTACCTGACGAGCCTGGTCGGCGTCCTGGCCCCGTTCGGGCCTGTGTTGGTGGGTGGCGACATGAACTCCCACCCCGGGGATGGGCCCAACGCGGCCGCGCCCCGGATGGAGGCGGCCGGCTACCGCTACACCAAGGACTCCGGCGTCATCTACAACTTCTACGCCGCCCCAGTGAAGGTCACCCAGACGTGGGAGATCAGCAGGGCCGCCGTCCACTCCGACCATCCCGCGCTGTTCACCCGTATGGACATGAAGGGCGCCGGCCCCGGTGCGAACTCGCCCACAGGCGAAACCCGGCCGGCGGGCTGCCCACCGTGCCCGACCACGGTGACCAACGTGTCGATGTTGCTGCCCAACGCGACTGACCCCGGATCGGTGAACGATGCCGAAGTCGCGGCCGCGGCCGCGCACCAGGCAGGCTTTCGGGGGGAAGACTTGGTCACCGCGGTGGCCATCGCCCGCGTCGAGTCGACGTGGAATCCCGAGGCCACCAACGGGAGCCACTTCGGGCTGTGGCAGATCGCGCAGGAGCACAAGGGCAAGGTCCCCGGCTGGGACACCCAGGCCGACATCTTCGACCCGCTCCTCAACGCGAGGTACGCCTTCGCTCTCTACTCCGCGCGACCCGGGTCGGGGGAGGCCAAGTTCGCCGACTGGATCCCCTTCGAGAAGACCGACTACCGCCAGTACCTCGATGCCGCCCGCCAAGCGGTCGCCGCCACCGAGGGCGGCACCACACCCGTCGCCGACACCGGCTGCACCGCCTCGCCGATCCAAGTCGCCGGAGAGCTCTCGGCTGCGCTCTCGGCCCGCCTCGACGCCATGATAAAGACCTCCAACGGCCTGTGCGGCTTGTCGTGGACCAGAGGAGCTCCCTGCACGTACGACAACCAGTGCCCCAAGGTGGTCGACGCGCTCTACGGAGGACCCGGCGTCGGCCGTGGCTACGGGAACGGCCAGGACGTCGCCCAAGGCATCATCAACGCCGGGCTGGCCCAGTCCCACGGCACCGGACTCGACCCGCTTCCGCCCGTGGGTGCCGTGGTGTCCTACAACACCGGCAATGGCGTCGGCCACGTGGCGATCTACGTCGGCGGCGGCAAGATCTTCGGCAACGACTACGGCTGTGCCGCCAACGGGGTCTACGGCTGCGTGGGGTTCGCCGACATCCACACACCCGCTGGCTCGGTGACCTGGGCCCTGCCCAAGCAGGCGTTCGACCTCGGCGGGATGCCCGCCGCGGCCGCCTGACCCCAGTGCAGGCGAGAGACCCCTTTGCAGGTGAGAGCGGCCCAGCAACAGCGTTGTGAAAGTCGGTCCCACTGATGTGTCCGATCCGGGCCGGTCTGGGTTGCCTTTCCGAGCATGGAGGTACGTATCGGCATCACACTGAACGGGCGGGCCGCCGGGTTCGACACCAGCAGCGGCCGGCCGCGGCTGCTGGTCGGTGACGTCGGCCGCGGGAAGACAACCACTTCGCGCTTCCTCACCCGCTGGTGGCTGGCGAACACCCGCCGGCATGCGCATGTGTACGCCGAAACAGTCAGCGAGTGGGCCGACCTGCGCTGCAGGCCCGAGCACCCCGCCCAGCTGAACCGGCCGGTCGGCCGAGAGTGTCGACCCGGAACCTGTCTTGTCGTGGTGGACGACATGGACCTGCTCGACGACGACCGGCTCGAATTGCTGTCTTTGGGAACGGGCCAAACGATCCTGACCTCTCACGGCGGCAACAGCCTCACCGATCGGCCGCTCCTCGTCGGCGACATCACCTGCCTGGGGCTGGTGCGACCGGACCACGCGGACCCTGCCGAAGCGGCAGTGCTCGACGGGCAGGGTCGTCTGGACTGGCCGAGTGACACGGTCGCGGTCATCGCGGATCAGCGGGGGCCGATGGACTTCCCGTGTCACCGCTGGCAGGCGTCGGCCGGTAGATGGATGGCGGTGGCGCGATGAGTATGGAGCGGTCCCGGCGCGACCGGTTCACCAATGTTGCCCCGTCAGCGGGTGAGTTCACGGTGGCCGTGCTCGTTGCCGGGCTCTTCCTCTTCCTGATCACGCCGCTCGTCGTCCAGGGCATCGTCAGTTGGGCGACCTCGGGGGAGGTCGCGTTACCGACCGGGAGGCTCCTGGAGGCCTACGGCGGCCTGCTGCACGGTCAGTTCGGTGCGGGCCTGCGCCGCGGCGTCGCCGACGCGCTGCCGCCGGCCGCGGTGATGTGGGTGCTCACGATCGCCGGCGAGGTGCTGGTGCTCGGTGCCGCGGTCGTCGTCGGCATGTGGACGCGCGACCTGACCGGCACCAGCTCGCGGCACGGCCTGGCGACCCCGGCTCAGGCCGCGGACGCGCTCGGGGTGCCGCGCCTGCGCAGGAGCGCCGAGGTGATCCGGCCGGACCTGTACGCCCGCTCCGGGCGAAGCATTCGCGGCGGCAGCAAGTAGCTGGCCACCAAACCGAACATCGAAGAATGGGAAGAATCCACATGTCCACAGGCCTCAAGCACGTAAACCCGCAGGAGGTGGGCTGGCGTCTCGGCCAGGCGGGGCGAAGCGGACCTGAGTTGTGGGTGCCGTTCGATCGAACCACCTGCGTGATCGGCCCCCAGGGTTCGGGCAAGACTCTGGACCTGCTGGTGCCCGCGCTGCTGGATGCCCCCGGCGGCGCTCTGGTGACTCTGACCAAGCCGGAGGACCTGTTCCTCACGTTGGAGGCCCGGCAGCGCGACGGCCGACCGGTCGCGGTCCTCGACCCGTTCAACGCGGCCCCCGGCACACCAGAGCTGGTGTGGGACCCGATCGCCGGCTGCGAGGACGCGATGCTCGCCGAACGGCGGGCGAAGGCGTTCGCGAACGGGACCATCAAGGGCGCCACCTCTCAGTCCTCCGATCAGGCCGCCCGGTTCTACGCCGGCGAGTGCGCGAAGGTCCTGCAGGCCTACTTCCACGCCGCGGCGATCGCCGCCATCGGCCTGGAGGAAGTGCTGATGTGGGTCTCCAGCCCGCGGGAGTACCCGCAGGCAGAGGAGATCCTGCGTACCCACCCGGCCGCGGAGCCGCTGTGGGACGGTCTGCTTCGTGGCGCCCTGTCCGGCGACGAGCGGACGGCGGGCAACACGATCACCACCGTCCAGCAGTCCATGGCGCTGTTCTTCCAGCGGTCGATCAGGGAGCGTTGCGTCCCCTCCGCTACGCGGCCGGCCACCGATGTCGAGGCCCTGATCAAGGCGGGCGGCACGATCTACCTGCTGGGGCGCGACGACCCGTACGCCAGTGCGTCACCGCTGATGACGGCGGTCACCGAACAGATCCTGGACACGGCCAAGCGGTTGGGGGAGACCTCCCCGCATGGACGGCTGTGCCCACCGTTCCTGGCCTGCTTGGACGAGCTGCCCTCAACAGCGCCGATCCCGACGCTGTCGACGCGGATGGCCAACGAGCGTGCGCTGGGGCTGTCGTTCATCCTCGCTGCGCAGACGTGGCGGCAGTTCGTGGTGTGCTACGGCGAGGACGAGGCCCGCACCATCTACGGGCTGTCGAACAACCTGGTGGTCTTCGGTGGCGGCAAGGACATCCGCTTCTACCAGGAGCTCTCCGACCTGATCGGGTCGACCAGCCACACCGAGACCCGGTACTCCTCGCGCGGCCATGAGTTGTTCGGCGTGATGGACCGGTCATATGACCAGCGCAGGGTGCCGATCCTCGAGCCGGCCGAGCTGCGCCGCATCGAGCAGCGCAAGGCCCTGGTGCTGGCTGAGATGTACGACCCGATCATCGCGCATCTGCACCGCTGCATCGACGGCAGGCGCGGCAAGGAACTACTGGCCGCGCAGAAGCGTGCCCGGCTCGCGACCCGCAGCCACGACAAGGACGCGGAGACCACCCACCCGGTGGAGTTCGAGCCCACGGTGCCGACCGAGACGCTTTCCCGGACCCGGCAGCGGCTCGGGATGCCGAAGTAGCGAGGAGCAGCCCATGACAACAACGCACCCCTCTCAGCTCGCCGCCCGCGCAGCGGGCGGGCCCGCTGCACCGAACGGCAACGGCATGATGCCGCTGGTCGGCCTGATGGTGCGCCCGTTCCCCGAGCCCGGCCCGACGATCCGCACGGCGATGGAGCAGCTGCAGCAGGCCACGGTCGAGCCGCCAGCCGATGAGGAAGAGCTGCGCGAGCTCGCGCAGATGCCGAGGCCGTGGGACCCGGCCACGTGCGCCGGCCAGATGCGCTCCGAACTGTGGGCGTGGCTGGACCTGGTCGCGATGTGGGTCAACGAGCAGCACCTGTGGAACGTGACCCGCCCCGGCATTCCCGAGTGCTGGCCCGCGCATCCCCACCTGGTGCACGACCTGGCGGTGCTGGCGTGCAGCCGCTACTACACCAGCTTCGCCGTCACTCCCGCTGCGTTGGAGGACTGGCACCGCTACGGACTGCCGGGCTTCCTCGAGCGGCTGCGTGACCGGCTCGGCGACGGCTGCCAGCCGGGCAAACACCAGCCCCGGCCCCGTCGCGAGCGCGACGAGAGCCACGCCTCCACAAAGGTTCGCCGCGGCCGCAGGCAGCGCTACCGCGACGACATCGAGCGTGACTTCGAGCTGACAGCGGGCGAGAGCCCCTCCCACGACACCAAGCCCGACCCCAACGACCTTCACGAGAGGTGGTAGCGACGATGGCCACTCCAGACAGCAGCCGACGGCTCCGGCTCGTCGACGACCAGCAGGACCGGCCCGCCGATGTGGCGGCACCGGACGGTGAACTCACCGCGAAGCAGGCTGCCGCGTT
>JBBSPA010000139.1:0-6487 GCA_038259225.1 Propionibacteriales bacterium | reverse complement strand
GCCGGGTCGATGTCGGGGTGGTAGACGTGGAACGGTCGGATCGCAGGTTGGACCTTGCGTCCGAACTCCTCGAACACCAGGTGCTGGTACTCCATCTCGGTGACGAAGCGAGCCGCCTGGAAGAGGCGCTCTCCGTTCCAGTCGTCCGGCGTACCGGACACGGTCTGCCACTGCGCCAAGGCCTTGACACCACTGGCAGAGGTGTCGTCGAGCAACGTGGCCTTCATGTCCTCCACCAACCGGTCGTGCTCGGAGTGGAAGACCTGGTGGATCGTGGTCAGCGCGATGTTCTCGTTGACGCGACCGTCGCCGGCGCAGAAGTGAGCGTCGAGCATCTCGTCGTCATATGTCCCACTGGGCTGGTTGGCAAAGTCGGCTGACGGCACGCTGTCCGCATCCGGGATCGGTGGCACCGGCGGCGTTGCCGGGTTGTGGTCGGTGTCCTGAGGACTCGGGTCAGCGTTGTGCGCGATGTCAGTCAGGAACGGCGTGTCGAAGTACAACACGTTGCTCGGGACCGGCACCGGGTTGGCGAGGTTGCCCTCGACCAGGCCCGTCCTGGTGACGTACTGAGGCAGCCCGTTCGGACCAGGAAGGAACTTGCCGTAAGGGTCAGCGGCGATCATCGGGATGTTCGTCACGTCCGCGTCGACGAGCTCGAGCCCGAGCAGGTCGGCTGCTTGCGCCTTGAGCGAGGCCCAGGTCGCCATGCCCGTCCGGCCGTCCGGCGATCCCGGGTAGGTGCCATTGGCATCCAGTCCGCCGAGGAGTCGGCCCGTCGAGACCGGGAGACCAGCAGCGCTGTCCACGTACTCGCGCAGGAAGACCTGGTGAGACGAGTGCGAGCTGTAGGTCTGGCTCTGGTCGACCCAGGGCGAGTCCGTGTTGTTCGCGTCCTGGACGTCGTCGGCACTCTCGTCGACAGGAGTCGAAGGGTTGTCGCCGAGGATTCCATCGGGACCAGGCTGGTTCTGCGCCCGGGTGAGGACCATGAACCGCTGGCTGGCCGGCAGGTCGTCGGAGTTGCCGAGGATGTGGTCCGGCCCCGCGATCAGCGGGTCGTCGGAGCGCAGCGGGACGAAGACCGTGCCACCGCCCTTGACGGTCTGGTCGACGCCATGGTCGAAGAACTGGCCGAAGAACGTGAACATCGAGTTGTACGGCGGGGAGAGTCCCACGTCGGTGGTCACGTTCGGGATGAAGAGCGTCTGGTGCGACGGCACGCAGTCGGGGGGAGACCCCTCGACCGGCGGGACGGCGTCCGGCTGCGGGTCGGTCGTGCAAGGGAACAGGCCCGGGTTGTTCTGGGTCCGCACCGGGAACGACGCTGCTGCCACCGCGGCGGGGTTCGTCGACGTCTGGTCGACGATCAGGTTGCTGATCATGCGGGGTTGGGTGTCGTAGACGTTGCCGCGCTTCTGGGCGTACGACGTCGAACCGGACCCGGGGAAGCCGGGAGGAGCGTTCTCCGCGTTGCGGAAGACGGGGTTGGTGAGTCGTGGGAAGACCTGGTCGGCGGCTGCGAACGTCTCACGTCCGGCGAAGAGGTTGTTGCAGGAGCCGTCCACAGTGCGCAGGCCGTACGACGTGAGCCGGTCCGGCACCTGCAGGTTGTCGGGGATCCCGTCTCCGGGCTGTGCGACCAGGGTCCCGCAAGGGTTCGCCGGCGTCAGGGTCGCCGCGTGCTCCTCGGAGATCTTGATCTGCTTGAGGATGTAGGCCAGGTCGGCCGGGGTCACAGTGAAGCCCTGACCAACCGGCGCTGCAGCACCCGATGCCGTCCCGGAGACGACGGGGGTGAGCATCGCGGCGCAGAGGACTGCTCCTAGACCGGTTTTCAGTGTTCGTCGTGCTGCTTGGACGACACGATGCCGGCGTCGTCTCTGTTGTTGTCGCGTCATGCTGCCACCTGCCTTGTCGAGACTGAAGGGCCTCGTACCGACCCCCTTGTGGGACGAGGCCACGCCCAAGCGCGACCACATCACTGCCCCAAGGTCCTCGCCGGGTGTGAAGGCGGCGCGAAATCCGGCGGCGTTCGAAATTTCACGCTGTTGTGACGCTCGTGAGCCATGCTCGAGCGAGTCTTCGAAGGAGGGGGCTTCCTCATGGATCTGACTCGTAGGGACCTGGTCAAGCTCGGCGTTCTCGGCAGCGCGTCCCTGGCCGTACCGCTCATGCGGGTGGCAAGCGCAGCCACTCAGAACCGGCTGGCGGAAAGCGCCCTGCCGGCTCCGTTCACGACGCCGTTCGCCCTGCCGCCACTGGCGGTGCCCACGGACTACGACGACACGACGGACTACTACCAGATGACCATGCGCGAGGTGGGCGCGGAGATCGTGCCCGGCCTGATCACGCCCACCTGGGCGTACGACGGCGTCTCCCCGGGCCCGACCGTCGTGAACCGCTTCGGTCGCAAGACGGTGATCAGGCACACCAACCACCTGCCGTCGGTGCATCCGCAGCTGGGTTACCAGCCGTGGACGTCGGTGCACCTGCACGGGTCGGAGTCGCTGCCGCAGTACGACGGGTACGCCAGTGACATCAGCCTGCCCGGACAGTTCAAGCACTACCGGTATCCGAACAGCCAGGAATCCCGAACGATCTGGTATCACGACCACGGCGTGATGCACACCGGCCCGAACGTCTACATGGGCCTGGCCGGGCAGTACTGGATCCAGGACGAGCTGGAGATGTCACTGCCGATCCCGAAGGGGCGCTACGACATCCCGCTGGTGGTGCAGGACCTGATGCTGGCAGCCGACGGGACCCGGTTGTGGAACGACAACGACAGCTCCGGCGTCTTCGGCGACATCATCGTTGTCAACGGCCGACCCTGGCCGGTCATGAAGGTCGAGCGGCGCAAGTACCGATTCCGCATCCTGAACGCGTCGGTCTCGCGGTCCTACCGCTGGCAGCTCGACTCGGGAAAGCCGTTGGTGGTCGTCCGGACCGACTCCGGCTTCTGCGCTTCGCCACAACGGGTGAAGTCCTTCCGTCACGGTGTGGCGGAGCGGTACGAGGTGATCATCGACTTCGCGAAGTACCCGATCGGGCAGCGTGTGGTCCTGCAGAACCTGAGCAACAAGAACGTCATCGACTATCCGACCACCAAGAACGTGATGGCCTTCGACGTGGCGTCCGAGTCGACGAGCAAGGTGAACAACGCGATCCCTGCGGCGCTCGACCCGTACAACCAGACGATGGCACTCACCGAGAGCATGGCCACCCGGACCCGGCAGTTCAAGTTCTTCCGTGACCACGGCCGATGGACCATCAACGGACAGACGTGGGATGACGTGGTCGAGTCCGGGTTCACCAAGACCTTGGCGAACCCCGAGCCAGGCACCGTCGAGCTGTGGGAGATCCAGAATCCCTCCGGCGGCTGGCACCATCCGGTCCACATCCACCTGATCGACTTCCAGATCCTGTCGCGCAACGGGAAGCCTCCGCTGGCGCACGAACGCGGCCCCAAGGACGTGGTCTACCTCGGCGAGAACGAGACGGTCCGGCTGCTCATGAAGTTCAAGCCCTACCACCGGGGGAAGTACATGATGCACTGCCACAACCTCGTGCACGAGGACCACGACATGATGGGCCAGTTCGAGGTCGGGACGGCTGGTGATGACCCGATCTGGTCCGAACCGGCTGCCTGGGAGTGAGGGCACGATGACGGTTTTGACAGCAGATCTCCCAACGGCGACAACCTCTCGTGTGGAGCAGGTGGCGGCGATCGCGACGGTGGCGATCTTGTCGGTCGTCGGCGCAGGCATTCATCTGTACGTCGCTCCCGAGCACTTCGAGGAGTGGTGGGCATTCGGCTGGTTCTTCCTCGTGGTCGCCGCAGCACAGGTGGCTACCGCCCTGCTCGTGCTCTGGGGTCGCGCTCTGATGCTCATCGTCGCGGCGATCGTGGCCAATGCCGGCACCGTGCTGGTCTGGGTGGTCAGTCGGACGGACGGTCTGCCGATCGGTCCTCCGGTTCTCGACATGACGGGCGGGCTCGCCGACCCGACGAAGGGGGGGTATGGCACGCACGCCGTGGGACTGCCGGAGCCGGTCGGTGTACTCGACCTGACTGCGACGGTGTGCGAGCTTCTGGTGCTGGCGGCACTATGCGCCCTGCTTCCCCGCGCCTGGCGGCGACCCGTCGTGGACGGCGTACTCGTCGTTGGTCTTCTGCTGTGGGGTCTGTTCCTGGTGGGTGTCCTGTGACGCGCCAGGGGGTCGTCAACCGGGCGGCAGGCCGACGCGGGTGAGCGCGCCGCCGGCCGTCGCCGCACCGGCCGCCACGGCGAGGGGATTGGCCGGTGCTCGTCGGGTCGTGGCGCGGATGGCGCCGCTGCTCGCGGTCGCTGTCGTCGTCGTGCTCGGCGTGTTCGTGGTCGAACCGGTTACGGTCGGGGCGGACAGCATGTCTCCGACCCTCGAACGCGGACAACGAGTCGTGATCGACAAGGCAACGTTTCGCTTCCGTGCGCCGCACGTCGGCGAGGTCGTGGCCTTCCACGCTCCGACCTCAGGCACCTTGACGGTGAAGCGCGTGGTCGGCGTGGGCGGCGACAGGGTCGCTATCCGTGACGGCGTGCTCTGGGTGAACGGGACCGCCGTCGAGGAGAGCTACGTGCAGCACGCGAGGGTGGACTCGGTGTACTTCGGACCGACGACCGTTCCTGCGGGAAGCGTCTTCGTGATGGGCGACAACCGGGGTGAGTCCATCGACTCTCGCGCGTTCGGTGCGGTGGACCTGTCAGACGTGGTGGGACGGGTGATCGAGCTGTGGTCGGTGTGATACCTCCGGATCGGGGGCCAGCACGACCCGGTCCTGCTGAAGCCGCACCAGCTCGGCCGCACCGCCGTGCTCGGCCAGCGGCACGTCGAGCGTGCCGGCCGCGGATAGGTAGGCCATCCGCCGATCGGACGCCTCCAGGGCCGCGTGCTTCAGCCCGAGCGAGGCGGCCAGGGTGGCCGCACCCCCGGCCAGCACGGCCGCGGACAACGTACGCCCGACCAGCGCGCGAACTGCGGCCCGAGCGAGCATCAAGATCACGCGTTCACGTCCGAACGTGGCTTCGCCGAGTGCGACCTCGGCCAGGTCGAGGTACTCCAGGGCGTCTTCGTGCTCGTCCTCGCCGAGGATGGCCATCCTGGCCGCGACCTCGGGCAGCATCAGCGTTGCTCCCGTGCGCTGAGCGATCTCCGCACCGCGCAGCAGGGCGGCAGCAGCGACGTCCCGGTCGCCTTGCGCGGTTGCCAGTTCCGCCTTCCCCAACAACGCGAGGGTCTGAGCGGTGGGACCTCCTACCCGCCATGGGGCGAGATGGCTGATCGAGCGTGCACGATCGAGGTCACCGCGCTGGAGCAGCATTCGGGCGGCGACCCAGGGCCACGGTCCCGGAAGACCTCGCGACACGGCGTCGTGGATGGCTTCGTCGACGAGCTTGTCGGCGTTCCGGTCGGCGTGATCGTGATGCATCCAGGCGTTGAGCATGGCGCTCGAGAGCCCGGACGTGATCGCCAGCGGAGAGCTCTCGTGCCGGTCGAGGGACAGGCCGGACACGTCGACGGGATGGTCGCCGAGCAGGACTCCGACCTCGTGCTGGGTGACCAGGGTCAGAGCGGCGTGGGCCTCGGTGTCCAGCGCGGCAACGTCTCGCAGGACCTGGCGGCTCTCTCCGAAGTTGCGTCGTGGCGCCAGCACCAGGCCTACCAGCAGCAGCCGGGCCTCGACGGCGTCCTCGACGTTGCGGCGGGGATCGGTGCGCAGGATCGTGTCGCGCAGCAGTGCCTCGACCTCGGCGGTCGGAGCTGTGGAAGCAGTCAGGCCAAGCCGTTGCAGGAGCGGCGGCCGATCGCCGGGATCGCCTTGTCCGGACCGGAGGCCCGGCCTTGCCGGCTCGAGGGGAGGTGCGATCAAGCCGTGGGTTCGCGCGATGTCCTCGATCTCGGTTCGGCCCGCGGCCGCCTCATCGGCGTACCCGAGGTGTTGGCTGCAGACCATCAATCGGTGCGCGAGGTCGAGCCGGTCCTCGGGCGAGGCGGTGTCGACGTCGATGAGTTCCTTGACCTGGAGCAACCCTTGTCGGGCAGCGGCGAAGTCGCACTCGTGCATGGCGTCGACCGCGCCTACCATGGCTGCCGCACAGGCGAGTCCGTTCTCTCCGGCCTCGATCCAGTGGTCGACCCGCTCGGAGACTGTCAGGCTGAGGCGTTCTGCTGCGAGGCGGTGCAGCTGGCGACGCGTGGCCGGCCGGGTCCAGGTCCAGATCTCGTCGCGCAGCTGGCGCTGCAGCGCGTAGCGACCAGCCGGGTCGATCGTCAGGACGACGAGTTCGTCCAGCTTCGCCACGAGGTCCTCGACCTGGGCTCGCAGGTCCGGATTCGCGGTGGCTACCGAGGTGGAATGAGCTGCCGTGGCCGACACGTCGTGGTCCAGCAGGGTCAGGATGCCGGGCAGTGCGATGCCGTGCTGTGTCATCGCCAGCACCTC
>JBBSPA010000138.1:0-6708 GCA_038259225.1 Propionibacteriales bacterium | reverse complement strand
TGGCGCACCGTCGCGGCCAGCACCGGCATCCCCGAACACGAGTTGCGGATGTTCGCAGACGTTCTCCCTGCCCCTCCGGGTGGCGGCAATCCCGGTCCGGCTCGTCGCTCCGCGACGCTCCAAGCCGGCGCACTCAACCTCCCGGCGAACCCAGTCGACAGGACGTCACTGCCTCCGGACGCCACTCCCCCACCCGCCGGCCCGATCGGCTTCTGAAGTCGAATCACCGGCGTGTAGTTCCGGCGGGCCTCTAGCTCATCTCACACACCCCGGCCAGACGCCCCAGAACGGCCCTCTCGCGGTCCGCGACGCCTTCGGTGGGCCGAACCACGCCTCACGAGGACAATCGCTGAGACGAGGCCATGTCGGCCGCGTCCCCCTCCCCGCACTGCCGCGACGCCATACCGCGGCGCGGTAGTGCACCCCACTCCCGCAACGCACTACCGCACCCACGTAACGCAAGCCGGTACCGTGCCACCGTGCCGCAACTCACGACCGCTCTCGTCGGCGCGCCACACCATCGCACCGCAGCAGTGGTGCGCGGCACCGCGCGACTCTGCCGCTACGCAATACCGCTGATGACCATGGCAGCGGAGCAACGCGCCGCGCTAGTGTTCCGCGTTGCCGTCGCGCTGTGGTGCGGTGCGATGGTGTGGCGCGGTGGCGTTCGCGTTGTCGTAGCGCACTACCGCATCACGCTACCGCGTGTCGCTACTGCATTGCGGTAGTGCGCTGCGGCATCATCAGAGGCGTCCCGCTTCCGACCACCGCACAGGAAGGCTTCTTCCCCAATGGCCTTGACCCAAGACGTGCTCAGCCGAGTCATCACCTTCGCTAACGGGAAGGGCGGCGTCGGGAAAACGACCTGCTCGACCAACTTCGCTGGACTGTGCGCAGCTGCTGGGTGGCGCACCTTGTTCGTCGAGTTCGACCCGCAGGGTGACGCGGGGGACGACCTCGGATACAAGCGCAATCCCGAGAACGACCAGGGCGCCCACATGCTCGAGGTTCTCGACGAGCACAAGCCCCTGCAGCCGGTGCTTCGCGGTGTTCGCCCGAATCTCGACGTGGTGCCAATGGGCCGCGAGGCACTCAAGAACATCGAGGACGTTCTGTCCGGCAAGGAACGCCGTGGCACCGAGTACCGGCTCATGCTGGCCGAGGCATTGGCGCCGTTGGCTCGCGAGTACGACCTGATCGTGATTGACACGCCGCCGACCAGGCCTGTGGTGTTGCAGCTGGTGCTGGGCGCCACGCGGTGGCTGGTGGTGCCGACGAAGAGTGACCGGTCCAGCATCGGGAACCTGGCCGAGTTGGCTGCCGAGCTCGCCGAGGTGCGCCACGTCAACCCGCAGGCCGAGGTCCTCGGGGTGGTGCCGTTCGACTTCGACAAGCAGGCCACCCGGGTGAACCGCGACGCGTTGGAGGACATCAAGACGGTTCTCGACGGCGCCGCCTCTGTGTTCGTCGACGATGCCGGAGATGTCATCACGATCCGACATTCAGTTGCGGCGGTGGACGCGCGCGCAGCGGGCAAGCTGGTGCACGAGCTGGCCGAGGTCAAGAGCGAGGAGGAAGCGGGGGAGCCGTGGTGGAAAGCGCTCCGAGAGGGGCACCGCCCCGAGCGCATCCCTGGCAGCGTCGGGGCACTCGCCGATGACCACCTCCTGTTGACCAACGCGATCTTGACCCGGATCGGCAAGTTCGAAGAGGCCGTGGAGCAGGGAGAGAGCGCGTGAGCCGCCGCGAGCCGATGACCCCGATCTCTGGGCTGAAGAAGCCGAGCCTTCCTGCCCCGAGTCCTCGCCCGCGGACGCTGGCACCGGTTCCTGAGCCGACTCCTGACACGGTCGAGGAGCAGCCGGACTCCCTGACCGAGGCCCCTCCGAGGGCGCCGGCGAAGGAAGACGCTCCCGCGGCGGCCAGGTCCGGGGCGACAGCCCCTACCGGCCGTACGAGGAAGGCCCGCGCCGAGAAGTTGGCACGCAGTGCGAGTGCGGACACGATGAAGGCGGTCTCTGTGTCGGTGCCGCTCACTGTGGCCGAGGCATGGCGCGACAGCGCGAAGAGGGAGCGTACCTCGCAGGTTGACGTGCTGCTCGACGCCCTCGTGGCACGTCAAGACGAGTTCACGGACCTGGTAGCGGCCCGGACCGAGCAGCCCACAGTCAGCGACGGCCTCTTCGACCGGACTCCCGGCGCGAAGGGGGAGCGGTTCGTCGGCGTCTCGCTGCGGATCAAGTCAGGCAACCTCCAGGTCATCGACCAGCTGGTCGACAAGCACGGCGCCGAGTCACGGTCGCAATTGGTGGCCGCGGCCCTGTCCGCGCACCTCGGCTGACCCGGGACACAACGAGGGGAGTTCGGGTGAGCACAGGAGTCGACCAGACGAGGCGAGCCAGCCATCTGCGCCGGCCATTGGGAAAGCCGTGTCGCGCCTGCGGATCGACCGACACGTGGGTCGAGCTACGTCGCGAGGTCGACCGCACGCGGCCAGGAGCAGCGGGGGAGTGGCCGTACGCGGTGTGCCAGGCCTGCGGCGACGCTGCTCGTGGGCGCCGCACCGAACCCTCCCCGCAGCCTTCACCGTCTGCGGCCAGGCCACCGACGGCCCCAACGGCTTCACCGACCGTCGCGGAAGCGCCCGACGATGGCGCCGTCACCTCTGATCAGGGCGACCCGCGGCGGGGGAGGCCTCCGCGGCCGAAGGCAACCGATGAGCGGGTAGAGGAGCTGCTGAGCGCGGCTGGATACAACCGGGCGACCACGCCTGAGGTCCTCGAGGAGCATCGTCGGTTCGCGACGCATGCCGGGAAGCCGGGGCTTCCACGTTGGAAGGCTGCGGTAGCACTGTTGAACGGCGCCATGGGCGCCGACGAGGTGCCTCATGTGCGGGAGATCTACGCCGAGGAGAAGCGGCGCCGCGAGGTGAACAGGGCTCGGGCAGCCCGAAGGCGCGAGCAGGCCGGCGAGCTTGCCGATGAGCACGTGGCCGCTGCGCGCGAGCACGTTGCGCGGGTGTGGGCAGAGACGGGGGAGGGGCCGACGTGGCGCGAGCTGGCCTCCGCGCTCGACGTACGTGGCCCACTGGCGGCGGCAATGATCGACACGCTGCACCGCCGCGGTGCGCTCGCCTCGACGAAGGAGCCTCGCTCGCTTGCGGTCGCTCCTGAGTGGACGCCCAGGGCAGACCGGTGACCGTCGGACGGGAGACTTGACCCATGAGCGATCCCACCCCGTCGCGTCAGGAGCGCGCCGTAAGCGCGGTGCGCCGGCCCTCGGCGGGTGAGGCCGCGACCCCGGACGACCTGGTCGAGCGGGTGTCTTCGCTGGTCCGTGAGGCCAGAGAGTCCATCGCGTCGTATGCCAACGCGACGTTGACGCTGACCTATTGGCAGGTCGGTGCGCTGATTGACTCCGAGGTGCTCGGCGGGGAGCGCGCTGGCTACGGGTCGCAGATTCTTGCGTCGCTGGCACACGAATTGACGGCACGGTTCGGGAGAGGATTCGACCGGCCGAACCTGAGCCGGATGGTCACGTTTGCCCGGGAGTTCCCCGACCCTGAGATTGTTGCGTCACTGGCACACAAAATGAGTTGGACTCACTTTGTGGCGCTCCTGCCGCTGAAGTCGGACGAGGCACGGAGGTTCTACGCGGACCAGGTGGTTGCTGGTCGCCTCTCCGTTCGGGAACTCAAACGAGCGATACAGCGCAAGGCTTACGAGCGCCGCGAGATCGCCAACTCGCAGATCGAGCCAGGGTCGATGGTTCCGGCGGACACGTTCAGCGACCCTTACCTGCTCGACTTCCTTGGCCTCCACGATGGATACGCCGAGGCAGACCTGGAGGCTGCGATCCTGCGGGATCTGGAGGCGTTCCTGCTGGAGGTCGGCGCCGGCTTCAGCTTCGTCGCGCGCCAGAAGCGCATGATCATCGACGGCGACGACTTCCACCTTGACCTCCTGTTCTTCAGCCGGCCGTTGCGGCGCCTGGTCGCTGTAGAGCTCAAGATCGGGAAGTTCGACGCCCGACACGAGGGCCAGATGAAGCTGTATCTCAAGTGGCTCAACCGCTACGAGCGCGCTGAGGGTGAAGAGTCACCGATCGGGCTGATCCTGTGCACAGAGGCCAGCCGAGAGCAGGTCGAGCTGCTGGAGATGCACAAGGACGGGATCGTGGTCGCCGAGTATTGGACTGCGCTGCCACCCCGGCACGAGCTGGAGCAACGGCTCCAGACGATCCTGCGTGACGCCCGCGAGCGGCTCGCCCGCCGGGCACTGCCCTCTGCCGACTGAGCGCGGTCAACTGTCATCCGGCCGCGGTCTGTTCGCTTTCCGAGTGGTCGAACAGGTTGCCCTGGCGCTCGAGGAATGCTGCGTTGCGTGTCGCCGCGCCATCGGGTAGCAGTGCTGCCTGCTCGACGTCGGGAGTCGGCGACCGCTCGTCAAGGACGGGTGTGGTCAGGCGCTGGGCGGTGAGGCCGTAGCGGAGTCGGTGTCGGTCCCAGGCGGCCACAGAGGCTCCACGTTCAGCGGGGGAGAGGTCCTGGAAGCGTTGCTTGCGTTCCAGGCTGCGCGCGACGTACTCGTCGGCCGGGAGCCTGCGTAGCCAGGTCTGGTACTGGTCGAGCTCGTTGAGGCCGGCGCAGATGCGTCGCTCGGCGAGTCGGGACTTGAGCGCTGCCTGTTGGCTGATCGACATCTGGTCGAACTCGAGGCGCTTCGCTGTGGCGCGGTCGGCACGGGCTGCGGGGGAGAGGTTGTCCCACCAGCCCTTCTCCCTCGCCCTCTGCGCTTTGATCGCTCGTGCCCGGCCGGCGGTCCAGCTCGACGTGATTCCCGCGCGGTAGGCGGCTCGCTCGGCTTCGACAATCTCCAGCTGACGGGCGTACGCCGCGGCTGCGGCCTCTTCGACCTGGATCGACCTGGGTCGAGTCGCTGCCTGCCAGCACCCGTTCTCGTCGACCCGGACCATTCCCGCCTTGCTGAGCGCGACCAGCGCAGCCTTCGCCGTGGACCTCTGCGACTTCGACGGCACATCCCCCGCTGCTTCCACCATCCCTGCCATCCCTGCCAGTTCACCCAGGTCCAGGGGCGTTGGGGAGGTCAGGAGGGTGCGCCAGAGGAGGTGGCTGGGGCGGGGCAGGGTGGCCCAGAGCCCGCGGGCGGGCGGGGGTGGGTCAAACACAGGTGGGGGGATTTGCCGTCCCTCCCCGTCAGGGGCCGGGTTGATTTCGAACTCGTAGCTCGTCGAGTCCCGTCCGGTCAGAGACAGGCATTCGGTGTGGAGCGTCCCGAGGCGGCCGTTAAGGCAGGCGAGCGCACCGCGGATGGTCTTGCGGTCGCCCAGCCCGGTGTCGAGCACCAGGTCCCGCTCGGGGCACGGGATACGCAGGCTGCCCTCGCGCAGGACGCGGTCCAGGAGGTGGTGCCCGACGAGCTGCAGCGCTGCCCGCTTCCTAGCCGGCACCGTCCACATCAGCCGGCCGAGCTCGAGGCGGGCCGCCCCGACCGCGGAGAGGACCTCCGCCGGGGGAGCCTCGACCTGGCGGGGCTTGTCGGGGGTCGTAGTGAACTCGCCGGCAGAGCGCACCAGCTCGTTCCACACGTAGGTGATCCACCACGAGTAGCCCTGGTGCTTCGCCTTGGTCATCGCCCTGGGGTGCGACTCACGGATCAGCCGCCAGGCCAGCTCAGGATCGCCGATCGCCCACACCATCTCCCGGGTGCAGGCGGCCTCGACCAGCGACCGGTCGACCTCGACCGCGTCCCTGGTCTTCGTCGACCCGGCGGCCCACGGGCCCGTCGGGACCTCGCCGTTCAGCAGATAGTGGCGCCACTCCGGACGCACCTGGCGCTTCCACCGCTGCAACGCCAACGGCACCACGAGCCCCGAGCCGACGGCCCCGGTGGCCCCGGTGGCCGTCTGACCAGCCTTGGGCGCCTTGATCTTGGAGCGGGCCCGCAGCGGCGACGCCGAGGGACGGTCCGGCAGCACACGCCTAAGGCCGCGTAGCGCCTCGCGTAGATCGCCCTTCGGGCTGGTGAGCGCGCCGTGGCGGTGGGGTGAGGAGAGCGGGCGGACGGCGTCGCGCAAGTCGAGCTCACTCCGAGGAACCTTCACGTCATCGGCAAGCGCGCTGAGGAACTCGCTCACCGCGGCCGCGAACCCCGTCCTGCTCGCGGCAGGGGAGTAGTGGAAGTCGCGATGGGCGAAGAAGATGTGCCAGCGGCCCTTGGCGCCGCCCGATGGACGCTCCAGCACCCAGCAGTCCCGGCGGCGTAGCCAGTCGGCGACCTCGGCGGCGAGGAAGTTGCCGAACTCGCCGGGCACGTCGACGTCGACCACACCGACGCCGTCGCGCAGGTGACCCACCAGCGCGGCGATACGGCCCTTGCCAACCAGCTCAAGCCCGTCGAGCAGCGAAGGGACCGTCGTCTTGGGGACAGCCGAGTTGCCGGAGTCGATCACCAGCCACTGCGACGCGTCGGGGTTGAACAGGTGCTCATCGAGCGCGAGCAAGGCCGGCGAGACACGCCGACCGGCATCAGGGTGTGCGGCATCGCTATGCGACGCCGGTACAGTTACCGGCAACAAGTTCTTCTGCTCCTTTCGGAGTACCCCGGTTCATCCAGTTGGCGCTGGATCCCGGTCTTCACCAAGACGGTCAGGTCCTGTTGGCGCAGGGCCTTTCGTCATTTCTGGGCC
>JBBSPA010000137.1:0-6731 GCA_038259225.1 Propionibacteriales bacterium | reverse complement strand
GACACCCCAAGCAGTAGGGGTCAAGCGTGCCAGGAGCCACGACCACGGCAGCAGGCCAGCGATCTCACCCTGCCGGTCGACCTCAGGTCAACCGGTCCCAACACTCACAGCGTGCCAGTACGGGATCGGTGTCCGGCACGGGTTCCTTCACCGGAGCGATTTCGCCGGGCGCGTGATCGGCGCGCTCAGGTCCCATGGCGGCGGCGAACTTGCGCGCCTACGGTGCGGAGATCCCTTCTCGTGTCATCCTCCGAAGATGAACAGCCCTGGTGAGGTCTCGTCGTTGCTGGAGCGGGTGGGCGACGAGGAGCGCGACGCCTGCATCTCGATGCTGAACGGGCACCAGGCTCGGGGCAGGCTCTCGCTTGAGGAGTTGGACCGTCGTCAGGATCTGGCTCTCGTTGCGGTCACGCGCTACGACCTGATGGTGCTGGTTGCGGATCTGCCGGGAGTTGGTGGGGTGATGGAGTCGACGTCAGCGCGTGCTACGTGGGCACGCCCGGAAGTGTGGTCGACCGCCGCGACGGCGACGACTGTAGGGGTGTTGTCTGCGGTACCTGTGGTGCTCAGCGCCTGGCTGTCTGTGAGCATCTGGGAGTGGGACAACGCCGGAGCGTTCTACGGAGCCTTGATGGGCGGTGCGGCCGGGTATGGCACCTATGCCGGCAAGGCCCGACTGCGCGCCCTGCTGCGGCGGCGCAGCGACTGAACTCCCGCACGGCGTTCCCGTTCCGGGCACGCATCGGCTCCGGTCGACGAACGGCGCCTCGTCATGCCTCGAGCGACGTGCCGGTGCGGCCGTGCCACATCCGGCGCTCCGAGGGGGCGTCGTCCGGCCAGTCCTCGGGCACGCCGTGGTCGATGAATCCGGCGCGGGTGTAGGCACGGATCGCGCCGAGGTTGTCGTCGCGCACCATCAGACATGTCTGTTGTCCGCGGGCCGCGGCCCATGCGACCACCTGATCTATGAGTCGCTCGGCCAGCCCGCTACCGCGCTCACTAGGCGCGACCCACATCGAGATCAGCTCCACCACCTGCCCCGACTCCATCCCTGACGCCACGCCGACCGGCCCCTCGTCACTGCGTGCCACGAGCGTGAGCGGCACGTCGATCAGGCGTCTGCGCCAGCGGTGCTCGGCGGCATCCGCCCATTCTGCGTGGCGGACACCGAATGCGCCTGGCGCGTCGCTCAGTGCTGCGAGCCGCACGTTGCGGAACTCGCGCCAGTCTTCGGGGCCGATTCGGACCAGTTCGGTGGCGGACACGGGGGGACGGTACCCGTGGCAGTGGCTCGCGGCCCGCGTGCCCGATCGACTTACTGGCCACGCATGACGATCGGCACCCGGCACTCCGCGTGCCCATCCGAGCACGGCGAAGTCGGATACGAGGCCACCCGGGACGTGTGGCAAGAGTTCGACGCGCTCTGAGTAGAGCGCGGGCTTCGCCAGATCATGCCACACCCAATGTGTAGATGATTCTGTCTACATCGACTACGATCAACGCATGAGTGAGACGACGACGATCCGTATCAGCAGGGAAACGCATGCACGGGTCAGCCGTTTGGCCACGGAACGTCACGAGACCATCGATGAGACCGTGAGCCGGGCGATTCGCGCCCTCCGTCAGGACGCCATGGCTCGCGACCTCGCAACGGAGCTCACGGACGACGAGACGACCTGGCTTGATGCTGACGCCGGGTGATGTCGTCGATCTCGACCTCGGGATGCCTAGCGGAAGTGAGGCCGGGCTCCGTCGTCCAGCCGTCGTGGTGACCGCCGCCCGGGTACTGAGAGGTGGACCGAACGTAGTTCAGGTCGTGCCCTTGACCCGAACGATTCGCCACAGCGTCGCCGAAGTGGTCGTCGACCCTGATGAGCTCAATCGGCTTGAGGTGCCGTCGTCAGCGCAATGTCAGCACGTGCGCTCCGTGGCCACCTCGCGGATCCACGAACGGACGGGCAATATCGGCCCGGTACTTCTTGGTGAGGTCCGTGAAACCCTCGCGCTGCTGCTGGATCTGTAAGCCGCCCATCTGATTGGCGGTGAACCACCGGCAACGCCCTGTTCTGCCGCGCTGAGTGCGTTCCGGTAGGGGAACGGCTGCCGGGACGGCCCTGCTCCTTGCTGGTGTCGCGGACCCTTGCGTGCCGGCGTCCCGCCGGAGGTGTCGGTTGCGGGACGCCGGCAAGGCTGGGGTCAGCGGCGGGCAGAGGCGTCTGCAACGCCTGCCTTGGCCGCCAGCCGCTGCCGCTGGATGGCGCGGTAGACGGTCGAGCGCCCGACGCCGAACAGCTCGGCCACCTCGAGGGTGCTGTACTCACCGCTGTGCACCAGCGACACCAGGTGCGCTTCCTGCTTGCGGCTCAGCTTGGGCTGCTTGCCCTTCAACCGGCCTTTCGCCTTCGCGACCTTCATCCCCTCGACCGTGCGCAGCCGGATCAGGTCGGACTCGAACTCGGCCACCATGGCCAGGACGTTGAAGAGAAGTCGTCCGACGGCGTCGGTCGGGTCGTAGACCGACCCTCCCAGGCTGAGACTGATCTCTCTCGCGGTGAGCTCGTCGGCGATCGCCCGCGCATCCGGCAAGGAGCGGGCCAGTCGGTCGAGCTTGGTGACCACGAGCGTGTCGCCGGCGCGACACGCGGCCAGGGCCTCACGCAACCCGGGCCGTTCCCGGTTGGTGCCGGTCAGGCCGTGGTCGACGTAGATGCGGTCGGCCTCGACCCCGAGGCTGATAAGACCGTCGCGCTGCGCGGTGAGGTCTTGTTGATCGGTGGAGCATCGGGCGTACCCGACAAGTAGTGCGCTCATGGCGCGCCTCCTGGAAGGAGTTGGCCCGGCCGCGCCACCGTGCGTGGTCGGCTCGGACATCGAGCAGAGCTCGACTCCCACCAGCGACGCCCTTGCCCTACTGCTACGCAAGAGCCTCCACCCCGGTAGTTCCTTCCCCCGACTAGGTTTTCGTCATACGATTTTGTTCATGGTGAGCGAGGAGCAGATCAGCCAGTGGGCTGAGGAGGCCGAGGCCGGCTACGACGTTGAGGAGATGAAGCGCCGCGGACGCGGTCGGCCCGGCCGCGGTGCTGAGCCGATGCAGGTCGTGGCCGTACGCCTCACTGCTGAGGAGCTCGCTGCGGTCGACGCGATCGCCGAGCGCGATCACATCTCTCGATCCGAAGCGATCCGCAGGGCCCTGGCCGGCTTCGCGGCGTGAAGGTCCATGACAGCGCCCTCAAGCATGGAGTGATCCCGGAGGACGCGGCCCAGGCAGCCGACTGGCCGCTTTGGGTGGAGCCCCTCGATGAGGAGAACTGGCCACACCGGGAACTGCGGCTCGGCTTCGACACCCAGGCACGTCTGCTTGAGACCGTCGTCTTGATCTTCGAGAGCGGCGACGAACTGGTTATCCATGCCATGACAGCACGCAAGCAGTACTGGGACCTCCTGCCCTGAGCCCACGGGTCACATCACCACAAGCCGATCGGCACGCGGAGCGTGACCACAGCGGGATCGCCTTTCGGCGCGCTCCGCGAGTCCATTCCGCACCGGGTCTGCCGCTGTTGCGTATTGGGCGATGTCGGCACTGGCTGAGATGGCTCTGCGGTCACGCCGGGCGATGAAGATCAGAAGGGGGGTCGTCGGGCCGACGTAGTGTCCTCGCTGTGCCCAAGACCCCCGTCGTGTCGCTGCGACCGCGCACCGACGGAGACCTTGAGCTGCTGTTCGAGATTGCCGCCGACCTCGACACCTGGGAAGAGCGGAAGCCGCAGGCGCCGCGACCGTTGACGAGGGACCGCTTCGACGCTCGGCTCGCACGCGCGGTTGATGACGAAAGCCCCGACGCCCCGGTGTCCCTCGTGATCGACGTCGACGGTGCCGCTGCTGGCAGCGCGACGCTGTTCGACTTTGACCTGCTCGCCCGTCACGCCGAGGCGGGGATCAATCTGGAACGGGGAGCCCGGGGGCGTGGCGTCGGCACAGCCGCGATCGTCCAGCTCGTCGAGTTCGGTTTCGTGCGTCACAACCTGCGCCGAATTCACCTGCAGGCGATCTCATCGAACGTCGCTGCGATCCGCGCGTACGAGAAGGCGGGGTTCGTGATCGAGGGACGGCAGCGCCAGCACGCCTGGGTCCGAGGCGGATACGAGGACATCGTGCGCATGGGGATCCTGCGCTCGGAGTGGACATCCTCGGCCTGACCCGCTGCCCGCCAGCCATGCGCGATGCCGAGCTGAGCGCGTCCCGCGTGCCGATCGGCTCGCGGAGCGTGCCAGTGGCCGATCCCGTACTGGCACGCTTGAGCCGATCGGCTCGCGGCGACTCACTCCTGGCTAGCGACACGCTCGAAACGCGGGTCTAGTTGGTAGTCGAGTCGGCGAGCTTCCAGGGCGGCGAAGACTTGTCCGGGGGCGTCGTCTCCGACGAGCAGGCGCAACCTCGTGTCGTTCGGGTCGGCGACGTGGCGCAGGACCTCAGCGGCGGCGTCGTGCGGTGAGGTCCCGCCACCTGTGCCTTCGGCGGTCCACGGGACCTGGTGGGTACCGAAGAGGGTGGTGCGCAGGTCGTCGTAGGCGGGGTTCGGGTTACTGAAGCGCATGCTGCTCGTGGCCCACTGGGTGTCGATGCCGCCGAGTTGCGCGAGGGTAACCCGGATCCCGAGGTCTCGAACTTCAGCGGCGAGTGCTTCGCTGAAGCCCTCGAGTCCCCACTTGGCGGCGTTGTAGAGACCGAGGGTGGGCATCGTTCCGACCGCGCCCACGGTAGAGATCTGAACGATGTGTCCGGCGCCTTGCTCGCGCATGACGGACACGGCGGCCTGGCTCAGCCACAGAGCCCCGAACATGTCGGTGTCGATGATCTCTCTGGCCTCGGCTTCGTCGACCTCCTCGATGGCACCGATGTGCCCATAGCCGGCGTTGTTGATCAACACGTCCAAACCCCCGTACTCCCTCACGGCGTGCGCTACAGCGGTCTGTGCTTCGACGCGGTCGCGCACGTCGAGCTGGTGGACGGTCAGTCGATCGCGTGTGGGGAGGGAGCCTTGATCCCGCACGGTGGCGAGCACCGAGTGACCAGCCGCCAACGCACCTTCGAGCAGAGCCCGGCCGAGCCCACGGTTCGCGCCAGTGATGAGCCAGGTCTGATGAGAGGTCATGAACCCAACCCTACCCTTAGTTGGACGCACCGTCTCGTTTCGGTAGGCTGAGGGAATGGCTCGTGTCAGGACCACGTCTCGCGTGCATGCAGCAGTGCTGACCCTGGTCAAGGATGTCGGCTACCCGCGCCTGACGATGGAGGGCATCGCTGCCCGGGCAGGCGTGAGCAAGCAGACGGTCTACCGCACGTGGCCCTCAACGTCGGCCGTTCTCTTCTCGGCGTTGCTCGACCAAAGCACGAGCGATGGTCGAGAGGTTGACGTGCCAGACACCGGAGACTTGGCTGCCGATCTCGAGACGCTGCTGCTGATGACAATCGAGGAGATGACCGACCCGGAGACTGAGCCGCTCCTGCGTGCGGTTGCAGCAGAGATCCAAACCAGCCAGTCCGTGGCCACCGAGCTAGGTGCTCGGCTGCTAACACCTCAGCTTCGTGCGGTCGAAGCGCGGATGGCTAGCGCCGGCATCAGCGACGCGCAGGAAGGTGTCGAGCTTCTCTACGGAGCGGTTCTCCACCGCTGGCTCCTACGAACGCAGACCTTCACTCCTGCATGGGTGAGGGCACACGTGAAGCGCACCCTGCGCGCCGTTGCCGAACAGTGATCGGGATCGACTCTCGAAGCGACTGGGCCCACCCAGCAGTCCCTCGACCCCGCATATGCTCCAGCGTCCCGCCAGCCGATCCCGTACTGGCTCGCTCCGCGAGCCGATCGCCGTGCGGGCCCGGGAACGGTGTCGCCTGGATCTATCCTGTGTGGGGTGACGCCAGGGAGGAGACTCACGGTGAGCCGGGCGCTGGTGTGGACGGCTGGACTGGCTGGTGTGGTGCATGCGGGGTTCAGCCTGTACTGGGCATTGGGCGGGCGCTGGCTCCTGGCGACGGTCGGGCAGTGGGCGGTGGACCTGTCTACCGACGCCCCGCTGGCGTCGGGAATCGCCCTCGGGCTCGTGGCGGCGGCCAAGTTCTTAGGGGCGACGATCCCCATCGGTGTCGCCTACGGACGGGTGCCGCGGCCGCGGCTCTGGCGCGGCATCAACTGGGCCGGTGGGTTGCTTCTTGTGGCCTACGGGGGCGTGAACACGATCGCGGCCCTCGCGGTGCTCGCTGGGGTGATCCGGCCTGAGGATGGTTATGACGCCGACGCGATGATGGGGCACGCCTTCCTGTGGGACCCGCTGTTCCTTCTCTGGGGAGGCGCGCTGGTCGTGTCCCTCTGGCTCTCGCGGGAGTCTGTGGGCACAGCCCTTTGAAGGATCCCGTACTGGGCACGCTCCGCGAGCAGATCGTCGACCGGCCTGTAAAACTGTTCCATGGAACCGATGGAGGGGATAGTTCTGGGTGTGACGCTGCTGGTGCTCGCAGTCGTCTTCCAGGTGATGAACCGTCAGGTGCAGGCGGGGGACCTCCACAACAACGGAGCATTCGGCATACGCACCAAGGCCACCCGTAGCTCGGAGGCCGCCTGGTTTGCCGGACATCTCGCGGCGGTCCCGGTGATGAGGATCGCCTACCGGTTGGCGTACGCCTGGTTCGCCGTAGTCCTCGTGGTCGCCATCGGTTTGCAGGCGACCGTG
>JBBSPA010000136.1:0-6838 GCA_038259225.1 Propionibacteriales bacterium | reverse complement strand
TCGGAGTGCGTGGCGCTGCTGGAGAAGACCGGTTCTGACCTGCGGTGATGCGATTCGCGGTGGCGCTGGAGACCGCCGTCGACCCGCCTTATGGCTCGCATTGGGCTCGCTTTGAGCTGGGACGCGACCGGATTCTGCTCCAGGTCGGACCTTGGGTCGGGCGGCAGCGAGGTCCGGAGGCGCGCAGAGGGCCCACAGATGGGGCGCGGAGCGGGCTGGTGAACTCTGTGGCGCCGATGCGGAGGCCCAGCGGGCGCTCAGGGCCTAACGCCGTCGCTTGCCCCGAACCGGAAGCAAGCCGCTCGGTGGCCGCTCGGTAGTCGGGCACCACGACCTTGCGGTTGAGGTAGTGCCGCTCAGTCACCGTCTTTGAGGCGTGGCCGAGTTTGTTCTTGGCCGCCTCGGTGTCGTAGACCTCATGGATCTCGGTCTCCACAGTCCGGCGGAGGGGGTGCGGCGTGTCAGTCCCCTGTCTGGGTCACCACGGTGCTCCTCGCCACGCAGCCGGTCGTGATCGGTGGGTTCGTCGCAGCTGGCATGACCCCCCAGAGGTTGGACGTCGTCGTGCCCTCGCACTGGGCCACACGCTGTCCGGGACCGCCGGCTTCGAGCGCCTCGCCACGGACATCCGCGCCACAGGTTTCGGCGGGGCCTACAGCCTGGCGCTGGTCCCGGCCAGATTCTACGCGCTTTGCCTGACGGGCTCACCCGGTTGATGCCCGACGCCTCACCCAGCTCGTGCTCCTTGACGTGGGTAGTCTGATGGCGATCGGCGGAGCCTGGTGGGGCCCGGAGACACGCGGCGTCGACCTCTCCGCCGTGGGTGCGCCCCCGGCGATGCCGTCACAGCTCGCATAGGATCGCCGCATCTCAGGGGCGTCGTGATCTGGGCGGTCGAGCTATGACATGTGCTCCGCAGGAGCCTTACCGGATTGCTCGTAATGCCGCCCATGGCCATCATGTGATCGTGCTCGAGACAAGCAGCGTTGCGGTGGTCCGAGATCGCGATCCCTCCAGCCAGTGGGAGGCGGCCCGAATCTGGGCTGCCGCCACCGCTCAGCGCGACAACGAACCGGAACCGGCCCCCGTCGAGGCGGCGCTGCCCATCATCGAGACAGGTCTGCGAGGTGCCGACGCGACGCTCCATCTGGCCCGCCTGCGCGAGCGAGCAGTGGGGTTCGCCTTGGTTGTCGTGCAGCACAACGGCCTGGAGATCCTCTACCTGGGTGTCGACCCAGGGGCGTGGGGAGCGGGTATCGCGAGCCGTCTTCTGTCCGACGTGACGGACTACGCAGCAGAGACATCACGACCAAAGGTCGAGCTATGGGTCTACGACGACAACGCCCGGGCCGTCCACGTGTACCGGCGAGCCGGGTGGTCTGCGACCGACGACGCTCGAATTCACCCGACATCGGGGCGGCTCGAGCGACGCTACGTCTGGACTGTTCTGGGAACGTCTCCAGGGGTCCTCCGTTCGTAGTCATAATCGGGTGTGTCCCCATCGACGACCGCCTCACCGGATGGGCCGAGGTCCTGATGGTCCCCACTCACCGCGATCAGCACGTCTGTCCCGCGACCGGCACGCGCTGCAGTCACCGTGGTCGCCGGATCCAGACCGGGAGACAAGGATCCTCGGCAGCCGCCCAGCCTGCCCGTGAAGTGTCCGTGTTGTTGTGCGCGCTGGAGTGGGTCTCAGGCGGTCATACATCCGTCGACGGTGACGACTTGCCCTGTGAGGTACGAGGAGCGCTGTGAGCTCAGCCAGAGCACCGTGTCGGCTATTTCGTCCGGCCGGCCGAGCCGCCGCATCGCGATGAGGGACTCGTACCGCTTGACGTGTTCTTGGCGCTCTCGGGTGGACCCTTCTTCGATGTTGCGCTGCAGCATGGGGGTCATGATTGCGCCAGGGCGCACGGCGTTGACTCGGACACCGGAGGCGGCGTACTCCTTGGCAGTGGTGACGGTGAGGACCTCTACGCCGGCCTTGGCTGCCGCGTAGCTACCCGTTCCGGGAAGGCGCAGCTCGGCGTCCTTGGAGGAGGTGTTGACGATGGTGCCACCGCGGTCGGTGAGCGCCGGGAGCTGGTGTTTCATGCACAGCCAGACGCTGGTGAGGCTGGTGCGAACGATCCCCTCGAACTCGGCCAGCGACATGTCGGTGAATGCGGAGCCCGCGGACTCAGGCCCGACCGCTTCGGTGTTTGCGGCGTTGTTGAACGCATGGTCGAGGCGGCCGAACCTTCGCAGGGTGGCGTCGACGAGGTGTCGGACCGAATCCTCGTCTGTGACGTCAGCTTGCGTGAACGCCACTTCGCCCAGCGCACTGAGGTCCCGTTCCGCCTCGACTCCTCGCTGGGCTGAGCGTCCGCACACCATGACCGACGCACCGGCTTTCAAGAATGCACGCGCGGTCGCCAGCCCTATGCCGGATGTGCCGCCGGTGACCAGCACGACGTGCCCGGCGAACTCTGTCTCTATGGGGAACACAATCATGAGCCTAGGGGCGTGGCGCACCCCGATGGTGCGTGCCGTTCGCTGACGTCACCTCGAGCAGCGGGTTGGCGGAGAAGCTTGACGCTGGTGACGGCGATTCGGGCCAGCACCATGCTGAGCGCCATCATCACGAAGGCGGTCGTCCAGGCGTCCGCGCCAGTGATGAGATGGCTCGTCGAGAACTGCCCGACCTGAGTCGCGAGCGGTCCGGTCGCGGCGACCGCGAACAGCATCCGGCCTCCAATGGCGACGATCCAGATCGTTGCGTAGGCGCTCCCGGCGACAGCACACGCCCGGGTCCCGGCACGGTTGACTTTCATGACCGCGCCCGCGAGCGCGCCAGCAGCGAGCCCCGCGGCGACCCCGATCGTCTCGAGCTGCACGTCGTTGCCGGGGGTGGGCACCGACCGCAGGAGGGCCACGGCTGCGACTCCGGCGAGTGCTACCGGGAGCAGCAGCCGGCGGGTGGTGGCGGCGCGGCGCCCGAGATTGGTGCCGAGCACCAGCGCGAGCAGGGCGGCGTTGAGCAAGTACTGCACGATGCTCATCCGGCCACCCCGTTGCGCTGCGGGCTGGTGGGCTGGGCGAACTCGTTGGTCGGAATGTCCTGACCGGTCTGAGTGTCCTCGCGGTCATCGCGCTCGAGGCCGCGTAGGCACCACAGGCCCCACAGAAGCATCACGATGTCGTGCCCGACCAGCACGCCCCACAGTGCTCCACCGTGCAGGTCGGTGATCTTGAACATCAGGTCACCGACCGCGTGAATGGCGGCGAGCAACCACACGGCGTTCGTGCGCCACCGCAGGATGGAGAACCCGACACCGAAGCAGAACGCGCCGACCGACTGGGCCAGCGAGATCGCCAACGGCTGCCCGAAGGCGACGTTGGTCAGGTGGCTGGCACCGAACAGAGCACCCCCGACGAGTGCGGCCCGTCGCAGCCCCACGGGGCGCAAGGCGTCCAGGACGACGCCGCGGTGCCACAGCTCCTCGAACACGCCCGTCGCGACGTACCCAACGATGAGCACCACGACGGTGGTCGCGGCCGGCGTCTTCAGCCCGGTGGCCAGCGGCGCAAGGGCCACCAGAGCTGGCACGATCAGTAGCCTGGTGTCGCGCCAGGTGGCTGGCCCGGCCGTGGCAGTGGTGCGCCACGCTTTCGCGCGTGCGACGACAAGGACGGCGCCCGCAGCGACCACGAGTACCGCCGCGAGGCGCCGGAGCAAGTCGCCGGCATCTCCGCCACCAGGTAGGAGTCGCTCGCCGCCCGTACCGATGGCCACGGCAACGATGTCCGCGGCCAGGACCAGGGCGACCGCGGTCCACACCGGGTGCCGCGAAGCGGTCCACCATCGACGTGACTCAAGACCATCCAAGCGGCCCTCAATCGGGTGTGGGTCGATGTGGGGCTGCAAAGCACTCATGACGGGACTCCTGTGGTGAGAGCTGCGGGTCGTTCAGTGGACTCCGCTGTGGGTGTGGGGGCGATGCGAACTTCGATGAAGCGGACGTTGGGCAAGGAGGAGGAGCGCGAACATGCCGAGGTCTGCGTTGATCACGCTGAAGGCGGTGCCGGCGAAGACGGCGGTCGTTGCCCACGCCCACCCGCCGCGCCGCGGTGGACCGACGGACCGGTCGACGACGCGGACGATCATCGACGTCAGCGCGGAGAGGGAGACCATGGTGCCGATGTAGAGCGGCGCCGAGGTGCCGTTGAGGTCCCGTCCGACCACGGCGGTGGCGAAGGGAAGAGCGCGATGACGAGCAGCCACCCAGGTTCGGCTGGCGCAACCCCGCGGCTCCACCTCCACCGCCTCAGCGCGTCGCAGGGCCGTTCCGTGCGCGGTCCAGAACACGTAGATCACGACGAAGCTGACTGCGAACGACAACAGCAGGTCCCCTTGCTCGGCGAGCAGCTTCGGAGAACCGGGTCAGGCCGGTACAGCAGCGATGTCGCGGCCCAGGTAGTGCAGCAGCTCCCGGTGAGCAGGAGTGCCCGGTTCTGTGGGCCGCTCAGCGTCGAAGATGCCGGGCACCCGGAACGAGTCGGTGCCCATGCCACGCATCAGGCCGTGCAGCCAGCTGGCGAGCTCGTCGTCTGCCAGCTCCTCGTGGCCGATCGCGACAGCGAGGTCCAGACCGTGGACCAGCACTTCGGTGATGTGAACGACAAGCGCCATCTCGGCCGGCACCCTCCCGAAGGCTAGATCGAACACCGTGTCCATGGCGCCGGGTCGCAACCAGGCCCCGAGGTCGGCCGTGGCGGCGTCGTCGTACGCCGCCGCTGGGTTGTTGCCGAGCCAGTCCGTCCCGTCGTGGTCATAGCCGGTGGAGTCGCCAGTGAGCTGGGCGGTGTAGATGCGGAGTCCGCCGACCAAGTGTTTCGCCTCATCTCGGACGTCCCAGCCATGACACGGCGTGGGCGCTGACCACTGGTCGTCGCTGATGGCGTGCATGACGTGTGAAGTGCGGTCGAGAGCGGTGGCGAGTTGGTCGATCATAAGAGTTCCGTTCTGTGGATGCAGGGTTGCGTGATTGGGATGTGGGGACAGCGGACATGGCACCCAGATTCGATTCTTGGGTAGGTGGCCACGACAGTTGACTCGTGATGCGAGCGCGTCAACGTCACTGGAAGGATCTCCCGAACGACGGAGCCGTCACATCGGCGTGGTTGCCGAAACCGTCCGTGCTTATCGGCCGGCTCGGACCTGGCCGATTGACGTAGATGCGCGAACCCACCGGTCGGCGAAACCCTCGTCGAGAGGAACGGCCCCGTCCCGGCTTCCTTCTGATTGGCACGCGACGGGCACAGTCATTGTGGCCGCAGGATTATCGCGGAGCGCCGGGATCGTGAGCGTCTTCGCGATCCAAACGGCGGTTCAGAGGCGATCACACCGGTGCAGCGACAGCGTCGACCGCCCGTCCTATGTGACCAGCCAGGTCATCAACGTCGGCGGCTCGCTGGGACCGTACGCACGCAGGCTCGCCATGTGAGAACCCGGTGCTTGCTCAGACTGCGTGCTCGAGGACGGTGACGCCCAGCGTTCCGGAAGGGGCTTCCCGTGTGCGTCGGTCTACGGCCACGAAGCCGAGATTGGTCCAGAACACCATGGCCCAGTCGTTGCCGTCGTCGACCCCGAGACGCAGCGCGGTGGCCCCGGACCGTCGGGCCCAGTCCAGAAAGGCTTGCGCCGCCTCGCGCCCCAAGCCGCGACCGTGCTGGTCTGCGTGCAGTTCCAGCAGCCCGACCCAGGGGACGCGGTCTCGAGGATGGTCGACCAACAACTCCGCCCATCCCACCAGCTCACGGGTCTCGCGCAGGCGCACCACGAGGGGTATGAGGTCAGGGTCCGCGTCGGCGCTGGAAATGTCGCGCTTCAGCACCTCACGGTCGAAGGGCTGGGCCCGCTCGCCTGAACCGTGGTGCAGCATCAGGAATGTCGGGTTGCTTCGCACGACGGAGACGATGTCGTCCACGCAGTCCGCTGTGATGGGCTCAAGCTCGAGGCGTTCGGTCGCCAGCCGCATCTTCACTCCGCCTTCTCCGCACGTGAAACCTGGGTGGACCTTGGGCGTCCAGCCGCGGCAAGCATCTCAGGAGCGTCTACTCGCTGTCAGAAGACTCAGCCACCCGACGCTGAGGAGGTGGCCGTCTCCGGCCCAGCCACAGGTCAGCACCAGAGCGGCGCTTGGCGGATCCCGCTAGAAAGCCGGCGCTGACCTGCGGCGGAGCGATTCGCAGGGACTGTGAGCCCCGAAGTTTGCTTTGCTTGGACGATGCCCGCGAGGCGTGCCACGATTCGCTGTTGCCGGGGCACCGTTCTCGTGAAAAGCACCCCACTTTCGGTCTCGTGGATCAAGGTCCGCTGCTGGCCTCGGCGGACCTCTCGGCACGCACGCGCAGCGCGTCGTTCATCGCCTCGAACCCGGCACGAGTCCGCTCGAGCATCGTCCCCATGAGCGGCACGAGGATGCCGCTGAACTCCTCGGCTTGCGTCAGGCGCGTCTCGGACCTCCCGACAGCCTCCAGGTCGAACGAGTGCCTTCCGTCGAAGAGGCCGGGTACGACCAGCCGTCCAAGCCACTCCAGACGAATGTCCTCCACCACGTCGGTGATCGTCGGACGGAAGGTCATCGCGCGACCTCCCGCCGGCTCGATGCGAATCTCCAGCCGACTGCCCTGAACCAGGTCACCGCGAAACGTCGTGACGAACGGATTCCATGTGGCGTATTCCGAGATGGCGGTCAGCTCCGCCCAGACGATCTCGACGGGTGCTGCGATGTCGGTAACGACTCGGATGATCTTCATGGCTTCTCCTGATTGTTGACATGGGTGGACGAACCAG
>JBBSPA010000135.1:0-6861 GCA_038259225.1 Propionibacteriales bacterium | reverse complement strand
GCGCGCCCGGGGCCCCCCCCGCCCACCCCCACCCCGCCCCCCTTGGGGTGGGGGGCCGCCGGCCCCCCCGAGGGGGTCGGCGCGAGCGCGATCGCAACGGCCGCACAGTCCTTCGGCACCACCCGCGACGCCGTCCTGAGCGCCGACCACCACCGCGCGGTGACCGACGCCCGAGCCGTGGCCATGACCGCGGCACGACGCGGGGGGCTGACCCTGCCAGCGATCGCGACCTACTTCGGGAAGGACCACACCAGCGTCATGCACGCCCAGAACAAGGTCGCGAACAACCCGCGGCTGAACGCGGTCTGCACGCGCATCGTCGACCAGCTCGAAGAGCACTATGCGGAGCCGATCAGCGTCCCGGAAGAGGACCCCGCCGCCACGGAGAGCGGACGGAGCACGACGCTCCAGCTGGCAGCTCTCGACCAGGCCCGCAACGACACGGCACGTCGCCACCACGAGGACGAAGGTCCACGGGTCGCCGTCTCGGCCGCACCCGCCAGGTAGGCAGGCACAAGCGGATGCTGAACCGGGACCAACAACACCTGCTGGGCGCGCTGGGCACCGGAATGGCGGCCGACTCCCTCCTCGATCGCCTCCGCGAGCGCGGCACGCTGGAAGGCGGCCGCTCGGCGCCGCAGGAGGGCTGCTGGATCAACTACAACCGCAAGGCGGTCTGGCTCGAAGACCACTCGGGCGTCCCCGAGGCGATGAAGGCGGCAGGCACCGACAAGGAGGCCTGGCGCCGGATCAGGCCGAAGGTCGTGTTGAAGGTGACCTGGGCGGAGGCCGCGGCGTACGGCGCGAGCCTGCCTCAGGCGTTGCGCACCGAGCTAGACACACTGCGGCGCACCGAGCGCGACGAGAACCGCGACTGGAGCGAGTTCAGCGATGAACGCGGCGGCTGGCCACATCGCCGGCGCTTCGACTCCGACGAGGAGCAGCAGGTCGTTCAGGCCGAGTGGGACGCCGTCTACCGCAAGCACCTCGCCGCGCTGCGCGACGTGTGGGACCGCCAGAAGGCGGCGATCGCCCGTGCGCTTCCCCTCACCGTCGATGACGAACCCGTGGACCTCCTCGAACTCCTCGACCAGCAACCAGCGGCACCTGCCGCGTCGGCCCCGTCCGGGGCGCTGCAGGCCGGCGCTCTCCGGGCCGCGACCACCACCCCGTCGACGACGGCGGCGGGGCCGGACGAGGGACTCTTCACCCTCCCTGGCACCGATCCGAGCGTCTGCCGCTGACCGCCTTGGCACAACCGCACCGAAGTGTCGGACCGCCCCGTCAGCGTTGGGTGCGAGGGCCGCGCAGCGAACCGAGCGTCGCAGTGCGCGGCGGAGAGGGCAGCGAATCCGTGTTCGACCACGACCATGACATTCCCCGTGCGTACACCGTGCCCGGCATCCCGCACGCCACCGCGAGCACGCTCGGCGTCCAGTGGGCACTCCAACAGGCGAAGGCCCTCGACGAACCGGTGACGCTTTACGCACCGGGCAAGCAGAATCTCCGCGACGTCGAAACCGGCCACCCCGCCGTGCACGTGCTGATGCGGCGTGGCGTGCCGGTTCGGACCTGGCGCGACATCGGCCCCGGCAGGGGAGTCGTGGTCGCGCTGTGGCCCAACCAGAAGCACCTCCTCGAAGCCGACGAGAGCTCGGGGACAGCCGCCCTCGTGGCAGTCACGTGGAGCCCCCGCGAAACGCTCGCCTGGGCCCAGGCGAAGAACGCCGAACCGCTGGGCGGCCCGAAGCCGGACCTCACCCCGCGTCGGCCTCTGGAACCGGTCGTTGCCGAAGCTGTCAACGGGCTCGGCATCCTGGTCGGACAGCACAAGACAGCAGACCAGCGCTACCGGGCCGCCGTTGCGAAGGGCCTCACGATCCTGCTGCGAGCTGGGTACGCCCTCGACCCGGACGCCCTCCACACCCATGCGATCGGCCATGGCTGGCGGGCCAGCAACGCCGACATCCTGCGTGACGTCGCCGGCCGCGTGAACGCGGGCCGCGTAATCCAGGGCATGAAGACCGCCCCGCTCGCCGACGACGTCCTCGACCACTGGCGGGCCCGGGCCACCGCCCGGGCCGACGGCCCGGAGTGATCGCGGGTCAAAACTGTCGGTGGCTACGCCTAGGTTGACCTCATGCAACTCACGGCGGACGAGGTCGACCGGTTCTGGTCGCACGTCGTGAAGGGTCCCCGTGAGACCGACTGCTGGATCTGGATCGGCGCCGTCGGGGACGATGGGTACGGTCGCTTTTGGGTGCAGCCGCGGTTGCATCAAATGCAACAGCGTGTCTTACGGCCGCACCGGGTGGCGTGGGCACTGGCCGAAGGGGAGTCGATCGACCTTCCTCCCGTGGTCGAGCACGTGGTGTGCGACAACCCGATCTGTGTGCGCGCCGAGGGCACGCTGCTGGACCACCTTGAGGGGTCTACCCAAGCGGCGAACCTGTCCCGGATCGCTCAGCATGGCCGACGCGGCGCGCGCAGCTACCGGAGTCGGATGTTCGGCCGAGAGGCGATGTACCGGCGGTCGCTGGCGCTGCGGGCCGCCGTCGCTGACGGTTGGGACGACGAGCGGATCGCCCGCGCGCTGGCCTCGGTCGAAGATGCGCAGATGGCGCTGTTCTAACAGCCGAGAGCTGGGACCTGAAGGCCCCGGAGCGCGCTCTCAGCCGCTGTCGAGATGCAGTGAAGATTGACAGGGCGTAGGCGGGGGAACTTCGACGCATCGGGCACGTTACGCGGTGGCGGTCAAAGTACGCGCTCCGCGGCAGATCCGAGCGATTGAGCACGAACCCCATGAGGTATGACGGTTACACGTGGTCGAGGAGCGCCGCGAGTTGCCGACGCGTTGTCGTCGTGCGCGCGACCTCGAAGCAGAGCCGGACGACTGCCGGCTCGATGCGGACGACCGCGTCCAGGGCTACCTCGAGGAGCTCGGATGCTTCGGGGTCCAGGGCAGCGGTTTCTAGGCGTTCCCGCTCCTCGGCGGACACTGCACGTTTTCGTGCCGCCCGGAGGGCAGCCGCGGCATCGGAGACGACGTCGTGAACCGAGTCGCTCGCAAGGCCGGCGATGACGTCGTCGAAGTGCTGCCAGCCGTTAGGCGGATCGGGTGTGACCGAGCGGCCCGGAGCACGCTTGACGTCGGCGAGCAGGCGTACGTCGGGGCTGATCGGCGTCTGCTTTCCGGCGTCACGGATGTTGGCCTGCATGAGTTCTGCGTTGGTCCTGCAGCTCGTGTCGCCTCCGAGGGCTCCGCGAAGCTGATCGCGCACCTGGCAGCGCAGGTTGTCGTCGATCTCGCTGAGTCGCATGGCGAGCGGAACCAGGTCAGATATCGCCTGAGGTGCCGGGTAGTCCAGCACCGTCATCGCTAGATCCATGAGCTGTTTGAGACGCCGCGGCCGTGACGAAGCCATACCGTCATCGAGCATGTCCCAAGCGAGGTAGGGACCGACCGGGGCGATCGAAGAGAACCTGTCAGCAACGCCGTCGTCGATGCGCACCACCAGCTCGAGCAGCGCGTCATGCTGGTGGGTCTGCGGTTCGGCGAACAGGCGGCCGGCTGCGAACAGCCAAGTGTTGCGCCAGTGCGGGCTGGGCGCCAGGGAACGGAGACGGCCGAGGACAACGTCGAGTTCCCCCGTGGTGATGCGCCGCGCTGCCATGAGTTCTTGGAGCGAGCGCACGTCGAAGCCGTATCCGTCTCCTCGCGGGACCAGCAGGACCAGCCGATGTGTGGCGGCAATGACGATCCGTTCGAGGAGCTGTGCGTCCTTGCCCGACGGCGAGTAGCCCTCGTCCGCTAGGACGTGCCAGGCGATCGCGGAGAGGTCTTCCTCTGACATGAACGCGGTTCCGCCGTCCGCGGACTCGCTGCGGCGTTGGAGCTCGAGGCCGACACGTTCGTGAAGGTCGAGGACCTGTGGAGCGTGCTCGCGTAAGAGCTCGGCGAACCGTGTGTTCTCCTTCGTCTGTTCGCGCCGGGCAACGACGTCGTAGTAGCGCCAGAAGAGGTTGAACCGGTCGGGGTCGAAGGGGCCGGCACCCTCGGCGATGATCGACATGATCTGCACCTGGAGCGGGGTTCGCAGCAGGTGCCGCAGCGAGTCGTTGTGGGCGGCGTCGTTCAAGAGGCCGTCGACGCGGGCGATCCTGGCGGTGTCGGTGCGCAGGCGGATCTGGGTGACGAGATGACCGTAGGCCAGGGCTTCGGCGGTCTGTAGATCGGTGAGGTCGATGCGGTCAAACTGCGCAGCCGACATCTCGTCGACGTAGCCGGTCGGGCGGGTAGTGACCAGGACGAACACGTCGGAGTCGTCGGCTTCTGCATCCGCGACGAACTCGTGCACTGCGCCGATGACCCACTTGCGCACGGCCGGTTCGGAGACCTCGTCGAGCCCGTCGAGGGCGACGAACCATGGCCAGGTGTTCATCCACTCCTTGAGCAGCCACGGCTCAAGCTTGCGGGTGTAGCCCTGTGCGGTGAGGTGCTCGGCGATCCAGGCGAGCAGCGACTGTCGGCCGCCGGTGATGAAGCGTTTGGCGAACTCGGCCAGGTCGACCCGCACGGCCCAGCGCCGGTGGTTGGGCAGCGCACGTTTGAGGAGCCGTAGCTTCTCGTCGGTTCCCGCGATGACGGCGCGGTGGTCATCGCCGAGATTATCGGCACCAGCGAGCATGGCGGCTCGGTAGGACTGGACGAGGAAGCGGGTGATGGTCGTCTTACCGTTGCCCGGGGCGCCGGTGAGGACGACGTGGCGAGGCTTGGGGAGGGTGGCGATCGACGGCTTGAGCGCGTGCTCCCCCCGGTCGAGCACGTACTGGATGGCACGCCCGGCTTCATTGGTCGAGCGCACGCGGACCGGTAGGTCGACGGCGATCCGGTCCAGAGGTACTCCGGCCCCGTCGCCGCCTGCTTCGTCGAAGTAGATGTTGCGGTCTCGGACCAGCGAGTTCCGCGCATGGATCTGCAGGGCGGGCTCGAGGTCTTTGGCGGGTAGGTCAGCGCGAAGTGCCACCAGGTCGGCGAGGACGTCACCGGTGGTGAGGAAGCCGTCGTAGGCGCGTCGGACGCCTTCGTGGATGTCGAACCAAGCGTCGATCTGGTTCCCGTCGACAAGTCGCCACTTCTTAAGCGGCTGCACCCGCTGCCGGCGGGTTCGGCGCTCGTGGCGTCCGGGGCCGTCGTCGAGGCTGCGGTCATTGAGTTCGCTGAAGAAGCCGGAGATCTTCTCCTCGACGTAGGCGAGGCCCCCGTCCACGGGGTCGGGTGAGAGGCGGACGTTAGAGACGAAGGCGAGATGCTTGGGGACCTCTTGACGGTTCGAGTCCGGGTTCGCCCACTCGGTGAGTTCGTTGCGGATCTGATCCCACAGCCATTGCGCGTCGGCCTTGGTCCCCAGCGGCCGCTCTTTGTGCTTGACCTGGAAGACGGTATAGCCGTCCCAGGCCTCGCCCGGCTTCTCTGGAGTCCCGGACCATACGACAACTCCGCGCGCCTCCATGTCGCGGCCGCCGTCCTTGCCGCGCCCGAGTCGACGCACGACCGGGCCGAACTGGGCGACTGCAAGAGCTGCTGCGGCGTCCTGGAGCCCCAGCGGTCCGAGGCGCTGCAGGTCATAGGTCACTCGCTCAACTCCGATCTCGTCTGCTGCAACTTAGCCGCAGCCGCCGACATCCAGGTGCACGAGGGCACGAGTCCAGACCGCCCGACTTCTCGGCCTGAACGCATGCTCATCGGCTATGACCGGATGCTCACAGCCCTCGCGACCGCCCACACTCCAGAGCTCCCTGACTACCCCCTTGCGGCGGCCCCAATGTCTACCGCGCCGGTGTTGAAAGAACCACGACGCCCGTTTGGAAAAGTTCGCTGCGCCTCGACAGTCGCTGTCGAGACGCAGGAAAGACTGACGGGCTCGCCGCTCGCTGTCGCGATGTAGCAGAGATTGACGACCTTCGCGCGGGCTACTTTGCCGAACCGCCTCCTCGGGGCCGACTCGGTCAAAGTAGGGGGCTCTCGGCGTCGGGGGAGAGCGGTGCCGCCCGCTGCCCCGCATGACGTCCCCGTCCCGGAATCGTCTCCGGACGGCTCAACTGGGACGATCGTGAGCGCCGCCGCCTGTGACTTGCTGCTTCGCCGCTTAGCGTTCGGCCTGCGGGTGAGGGAAGCGGTCCAGCCCGAATGTGTGCAACTCGATCCGCGTGTCCGAGGGGGACTGCCTCGCGGAAACCCGACAGATCGCGACAACCGCCGTGCGATTTCCGCACCTCGGCCTGGGCAAATGGCGCGAGTCTCGTCCGTGCGCCTCGACGCCGCACGGCCCAAACCGGCTCATCCCGTTCGAGGGGTGTAGTTGGTATCTGAAGGCCGCCCGTCTCTGAGTGGGCCGCAGACCGTGCGCCAGGTCCGCGGCGATCGGGTACACCGCGTCCTGCCCGGCGAACCCGGGTACCACCAGGCTCACGGTGTCGGGCGTGCAGAGGCTGACTATCTGCCGTCGACCTTCGTCAGGGTGACGACATGTGTGTGTCGCTACTCACGCACCACGAACTCGTCGGCGTCGGATCGGCCGTCCAGCTGCACGCGGTAGGGGAAGACCTTAAGGTGTCGGCGGCGCACCGACACGACCACGGCCAGGTCCCCGACGACCCGGGTGCCCGCGGGGGAACGGACCATCAGCGCTAGGTCGTGACACCAGCGGATCTCGCTCGTCTCGGTGCGGCTGAACTCCCAGGCCGGGTCGGCGCGCAGCAGGTTGATCGCCGCGACGCTGACCCGTTCGCCAGCCACCTCCGACTCGCGGGAGGCGCCGATCGAGACCAGCTGCAGATTGGCGGTCACTTGCAGCCCGG
>JBBSPA010000134.1:0-6869 GCA_038259225.1 Propionibacteriales bacterium | reverse complement strand
TCGACCTGCCCCCGCACATCGACACTTCGGATCAGCCACTCCCGGACCCGCACGACCGACGCTACGCCGGCCCACGATCACCTCGAAAGAGCACAACTGAAAGAAGCCTCCAGGCTGCCCGTTGACAACAGAGGGGAGCCGCATTGGGCGCACCAGCGGTTCAGGCCGAGTACTGGACGCGCGGATCGTGGTGATGCATGCGGAGGCAGTCGTAGCGGGCCGGTGCCCCTAGTCCTACACCTGCTCATCGTCGAGCCGCGCAGGGTCTTCCGTCGCCTGATCCCTGAGCCGTGGTGGTTGCCTTCCGTCGGTTGAGAAGGATTCGACGTGAAAGGGCAGCGATGGCAAGGGACGACGAAGGCGAGCAGCTCCCGCTGTGGGGCGAAGAGGAGAACAGCGACCTAGGGACACGGACGCCTTACCCAGTCGCGACACCAGCCCCGGCGGTAGGCGCCGCTCAGAGGCCGGACAAGACGGCGCGGCCCTCACTGACGTTAGACGCCGAGGGCCGGCCTGACCCCGATGGGCTGTGGGACATCGATGCCGTCGCCACCTACCTGAACGTCCCGAAGCAGACGATCTATGCGTGGCGCCAGAAGGGGTACGGGCCCCAAGGGTTCCGGGTGGGCAAGCATCTGCGCTGGCGCGCCGCCACCGTCGTCGCCTGGACCGTCGAACGCGAGCGCCTTCAGTGATTGTTGAGCGCCCCTGCCCGCGCTGCGGGCGGGTCATCGTCGAGTCGGTGCCGCGATCGCCGGGGCGTCCTCGGACGTGGTGCTCGGCCTCGTGCCGGCGCGCAGCGTCGGGGGAGCGCCTTGCGGCGGCGAGCGGAGTCATCCCGACGACGTACGTGGCTGTTGAGATCTCGTTAGAGGAGCACGCGCAGGCGGTGCTCGGCTCGCCGGCTGCGTGCCGTCGGGTCCTGCGCGCGCTCGCCGACATGGAGGCTTTGGGCCGACTCAACGAAGCGAAGTGGAGCAGCGTGGCCAGCGAGCTCGAGCGCCTGCGGCGTCCTGCCGGCCGGTCTGTGTGGCGTCGCTGACGAGGTTTCGTCCGACAGAACCACCCCGGCAGTGCAAGAGGTGTGTGGTGCTTCGTTCTTGAGCTTTCAGGTGGGGGTACGCAGGCGACGTACTGCTGCCGATCCGCGTGGAGCAGACGGCGGCGTAACAAGCGGCGAGGCGCGATCAGGGGCGCGGGTCATGTGCTGATGTAGGACCGCGATGCGTAAGGGGGCCTGCGCAGGGGCGGTCACGCCGATGGTGGGCATGCACCCGTCACGTGGGACTGCTGCGCGATCGCCAGGCCGCAGGATCTCAGGCTCACCCCACTCACGAGTTGCCCTCGGCAAGGCCGGCGCAACCGTGGCTACCGAGAGTCAGGTCGAGGGGTTCTGCTCGGCCTCGCGGTGGCCCGAGGTCGTTGGTATTCAGAGGCCAACCTTGTTCACGGCGTATGTCGCTGCCTCTAAACTGAACTGCTCGCCATACGGAGACGACAATTGGTCGATCAGCCCCTGGCGCGAGTAGCCCGTTTGCTCCAAGTACGACCGTGCAGACTCAACTGCTTCTGCGTTCCAGTCAACGTCCACGTGGTTCACGGCATAGGTGGCATCCGGCACTGGGAAGCCCTCGCCGTACTCGGACGACAATTGGTCAATCAAGCCCTGGTAGGAGAACGCAGAATAGTCCAGGTAGGACTGCGCAGCCTGAACCGCGTTCTGCTGCGAGAGCGTGGGCTGCGAGGGTGCGGGTGGCTGCGACGGCCGTGGCTTGGGTGCGGCCTTGGACTCGGCTGCGTCGAACGTCGAGGTGCATTCGGTCGTCAATGCGCGGAAGGCGCTCTTGATCGTCCGGGTGCCCCAGGTTTCGGGCCCACCCGGCGACTCCACCCACTCGAGGTAGGCGCTGGTCTCGTCGATGACGGCCACGAGTTGGTCGTGGATGGGGTTCGCTGCGTCCTCCGCTTGCCGCGTCAGGGCCTCAACATCTGCGTAAGCCGTGTCGATCTGCTTGAGCGTGAGCGAGTCCCGCGCCCACATCGTGGTCAAGGCTTGTGCATGGTCGGTCGAGCCGAAGACGGTGTTGCACATGCGCAGCGGAGGTGTGGAACCAACCGAGAGCGTCGGTGCGGCGGGCTCGCCGACTGGCTCTGGCTCTGGCTCAACCGTCTCGGTCACCGTCGCAGTTGCCGTCGGAGTGGGGCCGTTAACGGTCTTGCCGTCCGTGGCACAACTGACGGCAGTCACCGCAATGAGTACGAGAGCAAGGCTCAATCTGGCGTCCCCCATCTCGCGATTCTAGGTAGCGAGGTCCGCCGGCGCGGGGCGTTTCTTCCGTTCTCCACGCTTCATCTCAGTTGGGACACGACGACGGGCAATCCAGGCGGCGCCAATCACTGACCACCTAGCCTCGGCGGATGCGTCTCGGATTGGCTGTCATGGCCTGCACCCTTGGTCTCCTCATTGCCGGTTGTGGTTGCGGATGAGGACACTGTCGAAAGCCAGCGAAGCGAGGCCGCGTCTGGCGAGGAGGAAGCGGGGGGCGAACAGGGCCGGATCGTCGATTCAGGCTTCGGGCAGGAGGGCCAGTACGTGCAAGCGGTCACGCTTGTTGAGAACACTTCCGACCACGGTGGTCAGACGGTCACGGTCAGCGTGAACTTCCTCGATGAGTCGGGCGCGACTGTGGCTACCGAGAGTCAGGTCGACTCGTTCAACTTCCCCGGCCAAACGGCGGCCGTCACGGTGTTCGCCGACGTGACAGACCCGAAGCTGAACATTGCGTCGATCGAGCCGACACTGCTGATCGAGGATGACGGCACGTTCTCGGAGACCGAGGTCGACTTCGGTAGTGCGCCAGCTGAAGTTGTGGACGACGGGTACGGGGGGTTGAGCGCGAAGGTCCCGGTTGAGAATCCGACCAGCGAGGCGATTCAGAGCCCGGACATCGGAGTGGCTTGCAGGAACGCTGCCGGAGACATCATCGGGGGCGGCTTCACCTTCCCCGACCTGGTGCCCCCCAATGGCAGTGTTGTTGCGGACGTCGACTTGGTGACCTCCGGCAAGCCAGAAGAGTGCACCGGGTATGTCCAGGGGCCGATCTACTGAGTGCGGCTCAGTGGGCCCACCCTGACCTCGGGGCCGGTGGGGCCAGGGAGTTCTCGCCGTCGTGACCCGCGTCGTATCGCGGAAGGTAGACACGGGCGTGGATCGGCCGCAGACCTCCGGTGTGGCCCCGCCGGGGGAGCGGCGAGCGGCCCCGAAGGCCGAGTCGTGCCCTCATGATGGGCGTATGTCGCCCGGAGAGCTCGGCTCAGAGCACGACCCTGACACGACTGGCGCCACCGAGGTCCGCTTCGTACGCAAGGCCGGGGAGCAGGAGTTCGTACCAGGACATATCGCTGGTGTGTGGGACGGACGCGTCCACGTCGCTGGGGGTCGGATCGCCGGTGCTGGGCCATGGACCGAGTCGGACTACAGCGAGCCCCTCGACGGCCTGGTTCGCGTCGACCTCGTCCTTGACGACCTCGCACAGGGTCCCGCTGACGACCCAGGCGGGTGGACCATGTCCTGGGGAGATGACGGCGCCGAGATCGAGCCGGTCGCAAGTGACGGTCCGGTGCCTCCGGCCAGCTACATGAACCAGGAGCACCGTCCCGCCGGGGCGCCCATCGAGATACGACAGGCCGACGAGCGGGACTCGTCGTGGGAGGACGACCACCCCAGGTTCCGTGTCTACCTCCACGGCAGCGGCGAGGACACGACGTACGGCTGGACCGACACCTACGACATCACCGGAGCCGACGTCCTGCAGGTCATCGACTGGGCCGAACGCCAGGCAGGGATCGCCCTGACGTACGCGGTCGCGCTGGTGTCCGACGACGTCGCGCACGACCGCGTCAATCCCGGCCACGGACGCGGGCTGACGTGGCTGGTGGCATGGACGGAAACGACACCACCGAGCCCGACAGCAGCGATGAGATGACCCAGAGACGGATGCTCGGCCGCCGCCATCACCGCATCCACGTTGGTGAGGGAGACACCATGCCGACCACGGTTCTCGAGCCCTACGAGAACGGGGAGCCGACCAGCAACGGTCCGCGAACCAGGTGAGGAACTGTGGTTGCCGCGGCGTCAGAGATGCGGTCATCGGTGCGGGGAGCAGTCCCAACTCATGGGTCCGGCCGGGTCGGACGCTGGTGAGTGCCCGAAAGAACAAGGCGAGCGTCGGAGTCGCCACCTAGCCTGCACGGTCACATGCCGGTTCTGCTTGCCCCCCGCGTGCCAGGCGGTACTGCGGCGGCGGCCAATCCCCCAGAACGGAAAGGACTCATGATGACTGGACTCGGTAAGAGATGGGTTGCCCCGCCTGGATGGCCCCAGCCTCCTGTCGGATGGGCGCCCCCGCCCGGTTGGCAGCCGGACCCTTCATGGGGCTCGCCGCCGCAGAACTGGGTCTACTGGCAGGACGAGCCCGGACAAGCCCAGACCCCTGAGACGGATCTCGGCACCGGCAGGCCGCGCGATGCTGACGCCGGCCGAGTCCACTGGGGGCGGAAGGTCGACAAGCAAGCCGACAAACTGCACGCCCCGCTGCAGGCGAGCTTGGATCCAGGGGAGAGTCTCGTTGCGGTCTTCTCGATCTCTCAGATCCGATCCATGGCGGACCTTCTCGTGGTCACCACGAGGCGGGTTCTTCAGGCCGAGAAGAGCGCCGTTCCGAAGGGGGCAGTGTTTCCTCGTGCTGTCCGTGTAGAAGCTATTGCCTCAATCCGATTCACCTGGGCCGGCACGATCGAGCTGATCATGACCGACGGCAGCGACCAGAAGTTCGGCACCCTCGACCAGTCCGACCGGCTCGCACTCGAGAACACGATCACCGGGCTCACCTCAGCCACCACGGGCCAGAAGGTAGGTCAACCTGGGCGTCACGCAGCCGACGTGCCTGCACCAAGCGAGCCGGGTCCCGCCTCGCAGGCGACTTCGGTCGACGCCATGCCTCCACCGCCCAGCGCTCCCGCCCAGTCCCCAGGGGTTCCAGGACCGACGCACTCGACCCCACCGTCTGCTGTCTCTGAGCCGCCGCAAGGCGAGGAGAAGATCACCGCGTTCAACTCGAGGAAGGTCGCGCAGCGGCTGCAGGAGGAGAACCGCGGGCTGGTCGACGAGCTGAACCGCCTACGAACCCACCTCGCCCAGGTCGGCGCCCTGGACGCCGCTGAGCGCGAGGCCCGTATCGCTGTCCTTCAGAGCGACGAGGCCGGGCTGTCGATCACCGTCGAGCAGCTCCGCCGGCAGAAGACAGAGCTCGACGCCGGCCTCATCGTCTCCCGCGACCGGCTGGCCCTCGAAGAGCTGGGCATTTTCGACTACGAGCACCCCGCCGAGAACTCAGCGTCACTGGCCACCGAGCTGGAATCCCTCCGCTCACAGATCCGCCAGACGAACAAGATCGGTCAGGCCATCACCGCCGCCTCCGGATTCACCTTCAACAATTCCGCGGCGAAAGGCCAGACCTTCGTCAACCAGATGAGCCGGATCATGCTCCGCGCCTACAACGCCGAGGCGGAGAACGCGATCAAGACCGTCAAGGCGGGGAACCTGGCCTCGGCCCAGAAGCGACTGTCCACTGCCCGGGAGCAGATCGCCAAGCAAGGCACCATGATCGATCTAGCCGTCACCGAGCGTTACCACCGCCAGCGGCTGCGCGAGCTCGAGCTCGCCGCCCGACACCTCCAAGCGCTCGCGGCCGAGAAGGAGCTCGAACGCGAACGACGCGCCGAACTGCGCGAGCAGAAGCTGCTCGAGGCCGAGATCAAGAAGGCCAAGGAACGACTCGAGAAAGAACGCGCCCACTACCTCAACTCGATCCAACGCCTTCGCGACTCCGGCGACGACGCCGCGGCCACAGCGCTGCAGAGCGAGCTGGACCGCATCGACGCCGAGATCGCCGAAGCGGACTACCGGGCCGCGAACATCAGAGCCGGGTACGTCTACGTCATCAGCAACATCGGCGCCTTCGGAGAGGGGCTCGTCAAGATCGGCATGACGAGACGGCTGGAACCCATGGACCGGGTCAAAGAGCTCGGCGACGCCTCGGTTCCCTTCACCTTCGACGTGCACGCCTTGTTCTTCAGTGACGACGCAGTCGGTGTGGAGGCCATGCTTCACCGCGAGTTCGCGCCTCAGCGACTCAATAAGGTCAATCACCGCAAGGAGTTCTTCCGCGTCCACCCCCAGGCTGTCCTCGATGCTCTGCGGCAGCACAAGATCTCGGTCCTTGAGTTCAATACCCACGCCGCAGCCGAAGACTTCCGTGCCAGCTGGCCCAACCAACCGGCAGAGGCCGCGGCGGTCGACGCTTGACGGGTCGGCTGGGCGGGTCCGCGGGCCGATCCGCCGAGTCCTGGGCGCTGAGTTCTTCGGCCCATCTTCGGCTCAAAATGGTCTCCGGGAGAGGTTTCGGCGGCCCCGACCGACTCAGGACGTCACCAGGAGACAAGCCACTGCGTAGCGCTCTGACCTGGTACTTTGGCACGAAATCGCTGTCGTCCGTAGGTGTGCCGGGACGGCCGCAGACGCCCCGGACCCTCGCTACGGATCAGAAGGTTTGGGGTTCGAATCCCTACAGGCGCACCACACGACCCAGGCTTTGGCCTGCCCAGACACGGCAATGTCCCCGAGACCTGGCGGACCGCTGCCAGCACCTCGCCGAATCGACGCGCCGCACTCGCTGCGCCCCGCTCGGCACGCGGCACGTAGTGCGCGAGGTGCGTGCCGATGGTGTGGCCGAGCAGGGCAGCGACGTCGGTCGGTGCCTCGCCCGCGCGGTGCAGCATCACCGACGCAAGCGCGCCGCGGGCAAACG
>JBBSPA010000133.1:0-6944 GCA_038259225.1 Propionibacteriales bacterium | reverse complement strand
GAGCACGTCGGCACCACCTACCCTGGGAGTGTGCGCAGGTCATGGGGAGTCGCCGTGGTGGCAGCTCTCGTGCTGGCGGGGTGCTCGTCATCTCCGCCGACCTCCGGTGAGCGCGCCGAGCCCGCCACGGTGGCGACGACCACGACAGCGGCGGCACCGTCCGACGCTCCAGGAGCCGGAGCGACGAGTGCACGACTACGCGGCAGCGAGCGTTTCCTCGACCTGAAGATGGCCGAACCGTACACTCCCTCCGCACCGTTCGGCGTCGGCACCGACGACTACCGCTGCTTCCTGCTCGACCCCGGGCTCGCGTCCGAGGCCTACGTCACCGGCGTGAACGTGCTGCCCGGAGAACCTCGGGTCGTGCACCACGTGATCTTGTTCCGGGTGGACAAGGCCCAGGTCGCCGCAGCGAGGCAGGCCGACGCGCGGCAGCCGGGTGAGGGCTGGACCTGCTTCGGCGGGACAGGACTCGGCTCCGAGGCCGGGGTCGGTGACCTGAACCGCGCGCCCTGGCTCGCCGCCTGGGCGCCGGGGGGCGGCGAGAGCCTGATGAAACCGGGAATCGGGATCCCGATGCGGCCGGGTGGCCAGATCATCATGCAGGTGCACTACAACTTGCTTGCTGGTGACGCGCCTGACCAGAGCGCCGCCCGGCTTCGTCTGGCGCCCGGTGACGCAGGCCTCGATCCACTCGAGACCGTGCTGATCCCAGCCCCGGTCGAGCTGCCCTGCCGACCTGGCCATGACGGCGATCCACTGTGCGATCGAGACACGGCTGTGCAGGACGAGATCAACCGGTTCGGGGGGCAGGCCGGCTACACCATCTCCGGGCTCCAGCTGCTGTGTGGCCAGCAGGGTTCTCGACCAGGCCCGACGCAGTACTGCGACCGGCAAGTGCGAACCCCTGGAACGATCCAAGCCGTCGCCGGGCACATGCACCTGCTCGGCCGGTCGGTCAAGGTTGAGCTCGACCCCGGTACGCCGCGTCAACGTACGCTTCTGGACATCCCGGTCTGGAACTTCGACGACCAACAGGCCGTTCCGCTCGCCAAGCCGGTGCACGTCGGTCGCGGTGACACGATCCGCGTGACGTGCACCCACACACAACGGTTGCACGACCAGCTCCCGGCGTTCGACGGCCTGCCCGAGCGATATGTCGTGTGGGGCGACGGGACGACCGACGAGATGTGCCTGGGCATCGTGCTGATGACTGCCGACTGACGTTCAGCGGACCTGACGCGTTCACGAAGTCGTCGACCTCAAGCGGCTGCCCTCAGCGCGGATGCACCCGCCGTCCGGTGATCACGCGCGGGACGATCCGGATGTACAACGGTCGGGTCCCCTCGACCCACGGCTCGGGCCGACGGGACAGGTCCGTCAACGCGTCCTGGACCTCGTCGACGTACGACGCCGTGCCCTGGACAAGAACGCTCCAACCTGCCTGGAGGTAGTCGTCGATCTCGTCGATCTCGAAGGCCACCGGCACATTTCGGAGGGAGACGGCCATGACGTTGTACGGAGCCGTCCGGAACACGATGACACCGGAGTCGTAGACGTAGTTGATCGGGAGGATCATCGGACCGTCGGCGCCGGCGAACGCCACCCGACCCACCGACTGCACGCCGAGCAGCTCGCAGCACTCTTCTTCGTCAAGCTCCTCGACGCGACCCCCGGTGCCGATGGCCCCATGCTCCTTCATGACGGCTCGGCCCGGCCGGAGGCCGGTGATACCCGGGCTGCGACGTCGCCCTCGAGGTCGGCTCCCGACTCTTTCTGCGACGGGATGACGGCGACCGGGCAGCTGGCGTGGTGGAGCACGGCCCGAGCGGTGGACCCTACGTGGAACCCGCCCACGTGGCGGGACCCGGTGTGCCGGCCGAGGACGATCAGCTGCGCGGCCTCGGAGGCGTCGAGCACAGCCATGGCCGCGTTGTGGGACCGCGTCAGCGTCTCCAGCCTGACGTCGGGGAACCGCTCGGCCCATGGTTGAAGGTGCGAGGACGCCTCGTGCTTGGCCTCCGCGTCCCAGCGGGCCAGGTCTTCGGCCGACCAGGCGTAAGCAGGCGGGACGAGCCACGCGTAGACCGCGACGAGCGGAACCCCCAGCCGCAACGCACGCTCGAACGCGTAGTCCAGAACCGAGTCGTCAGGGTGCGAGCAGTCCAGGCCGAGCACGATCGGCCCCGCCCCGTCTTTCCCTGCGTCTTTCCCTGCGTCCGGCCCGGTGTCCTCCCCTGTGTCCTCCCCTGTGTCCTCCCCTGTGTCCCAGGTGCCGGGCACCACGACGACGGGAACAGCAGAACGGCCGGCGACCGCGATCGAGTTGCTACCGACGATCATCCGCTTGACGGCTCCGAGTCCACGCCTCCCCACGACCAGCAAGTCGGCTTGCGCCGCGGCGCGCAGCAAGACCTCGCGGGCTGCTCCTGCGCCGATCAGGATGGCCACCTCGTCCTCGGAGGCGTCGAGTTCGCCGCGGACGCGCTCGAGAGTCTTCTTGGTCTCGTCCTCGAAGAATTCCTCGGAGTAGTCGATCGAGAACCTCGGGGTGGGAGGTGCGTACTCGTGACTGGCGCCGACCAGCACCAGGCGACCGCCGATCGCGCTCGCCTCCTGCCGAGCCCACCAGACCGCGGGCCGGTTGCGCTCGGACCCATCCACTCCGACGGCCACGATCAGCTTGCTCACCGTCTCCGTGCTCGAAGTGGCGCCGACGGATTGCGTGTTCATTGGTCCTCCTCTTCTCGGTGGTCTCCCGAGCCTGGTCGGCCCGGACCGATGTCGGGAGGGGAGAAGGAACGTTTGTCACGGGCCGAAGGTCCCGGATCTGTCACCGCGAGCCGACGGCTACGATCGACAGGCACCACCTCGCGAAAGGGATCCGCGTCGTTCACGCAAGGGGGCGAAGGCATTGCAGCCCGAGGACGAAGGCCCACCGCAGCCCTCCTCCGCGTTGTCTCCGCTTGCGCAGTCCGGTCTCGAGGGCCACCTTCACGAACTCCTCGCGCAGGTCGACGAGTTCGTCGAGAGCCAGCAGCGCGTCTCTGTCCTGCTCGACGCCGTTGTCGGGATCGCGGCTGACTTGTCCCTCGACCGCGTGCTGCAAAGCATCGTGGAGGCAGCCAGCCGACTCGCTACGGCCAGGTACGTCGCCCTCGGCGTCATCGGGTCCGACCGCGACCGGAGACTTCGTGCGTTCATCACCCACGGACTGACCGCGGAGGAACGAGAGGCGATCGGCGACCTGCCGCACGGCCGTGGCCTGCTCGGACTGATCATCGACGAACCTCGCGCTGTCCGCACCGCCGACATCGCCGAACACCCCGCCTCGTACGGGTTCCCGCCCCACCACCCGCCGATGAAGGTCTTCCTGGGCGTACCGATCCGGACCCGCGGGAAGGTGTTCGGCAACCTCTACCTGACCGAGAAGGCCGACGGGGCAGAGTTCACCGAAGCGGACGAAGCGATCGTCACCGCCCTCGCGGCCGCGGCCGGCGTCGTGATCGAGAACGCCCGGCTGTACGAGGAGGCCGCCCGTCGCGAGCGATGGCTCGAAGCGACCGCAGAGGTGACCACGGCACTGCTCGGCGATGTCGACGGCGAGCAGGCGTTGCAGCTGGTGTCCGATCGGGCCTGCGAGGTGTCCGAGGCGGACGTCGCGTGCATTCTGTTGCGCTCCTCCGACGCCACCCTGCGCACCGCAGTCGTCTCCGGGGCCACGTCCGCCCTGACGGGGGCAACCGTGGCTGTCGACGCAAGCCTGGCCGGGATGGTCGTCACGACCGGTGAGACCGCGGTCATCGAAGATGTCAGTCAGGACCCCCGGGTGGATCTGCGCTCTCTTCCTCAGGGCTGGCCGACGCTCGGGCCTGCGGTGGTGGTGCCGTTGCGTACGCCCAGCGGTGTCGAGGGTGCGCTCGCCCTGGGGTGGACGAGCCATGGCAGGGCGTCGTTCTTCGACCTCGACGTCCAGCAGCCGCAACGCTTCGCAGTCCAGGCGGCGCTGGCCCTCCAGGTGGCGCGGGCCCGCGACGACCGGGCTCGACTGGCCCTGTTCGAGGACCGCGACCGGATCGGACGTGATCTGCACGACTTGGTCATCCAACGGCTTTTCGCCATCGGCTTGAGCCTGGAGAGCACGTCGCAGCTCGTCCTCGACCCGAAGGCAGCCCAGCGCGTGGCGGCCGCCGTGGACGACATCGACACGACGATCAAGGACATCCGGCGCTCGATCTTTGACCTGAGCGTGACACCAGGAACCCGAGACGTCCGGCACGACCTGGCACAGATCGTCAGCAGCGCCAAGGCGGCACTGGGCTTCGACCCTGCCCTGATCACGAACGGGCCGATGAACTCGGGTATCTCCTCCGCGGTCGAGCCGCACCTGATGGCGGTGCTCGGGGAGGCGCTGACCAACGTGGCCCGGCACGCCGAGGCGTCCGCCGTGCGTGTCTCCCTCACGGTCGACGACCAGGTCCGGCTGGTCGTCAGTGACGACGGCCGCGGCATCGGCAGCGACCGACGTAGCGGCCTGCGCAACATGCAGGAGCGTGCTGAGCAGCTCGGAGGTGGGTTCGAGATCACCTCCATGCCGGGTCACGGTACGACGCTCACCTGGCGGGTTCCGACCAGCGCCTGACAGCGCGCCACCACTCCCCCGTCTGGCCCGGGACTTTGGTCCCGACATCCGATGCCTTGCGTCCACACCCTGTCAGGAACCAGACGGCTAGCGTGTGTCCATGGGCGAGGACCAGACAGAGACGCAGGACCCGATCCGGGTATTCCTTCTCGACGACCACGAGATCGTACGCCGCGGGCTACGCGACCTGCTCGAGCAGGAGCCTGACATCGTCGTGGTCGGCGAGTCCGGACTCGCACAGGAGGCCACCCGCAGGATCCCCGCTCTCCGGCCGCACGTGGCTGTCCTGGACGGTCGTCTGCCGGACGGCTCGGGTATCGACGTGTGCCGCGAGATCAGGTCTCGGCATCCTGAGATCGCCGCCCTCATCCTCACCTCCTATGACGACGACGAGGCGTTGTTCGCCGCGATCATGGCCGGCGCCGCCGGCTACGTGCTCAAACAGATCCGCGGCAACGACCTCGTCAACACCGTGCGCCGCGTGGCTGCCGGCCAGTCGATGCTCGACCCCGCGGTCACCCAGCAGGTGCTGGACAGGCTGCGCAACGGACCTGCGGAGGACGCGGCGCTCGCCCCGCTGACCCGGCAGGAGCGACGGATTCTCGAACTGATCGGCGAGGGCATGACCAACCGGCAGATCGCCGAGACGATGTTCCTGGCCGAGAAGACCGTGAAGAACTATGTCTCCAGCCTGCTGGCCAAGCTGGGGATGCAGCGACGTACCCAGGCTGCGGTCTTCGCCTCCAAGCACCTGGGAAGCTGAGCGCCGCTGGGCGCAATGCTGCTGAGCGCGCCCGGCGCAATCACTTCGGCGGCTCCGCACGAGTCGGAGGAGCGGACGAGCAGACGAGCCGGACGAGCCGACGCTCGGTCGACTCGTCCGGGGATTGTCGGTCACTTCAGGATGGGGTACTTCGCGACGATGGCCTGCTTCTCCCACCACCGCCCGAGTCCGAGGTAGCGTCCTGCGCCGTACAGACCGAGCACCAGGACGGCAGCAGCCCCGATCACGTGGTCGTCGGTGATCGGGTTGTTCTCCGGTGCCAGCACGACCGTCCACATCAGGAGGTACATCACCACGCCGGCGAAGGTGCCCAACCAGGTGAAGATTCCCAGGGTCAGCGAGATGCCGATGGCCAGCAGCCCGAGCATGAAAGCCCAGTCGGCCCAGGCGTCTCCTGCGATGGAGTGGTAGAAGTCGGCGAACGGACCGTCGGCCCCGAACTTCAAGAACCCCAAGGTGGGGGACCCACCGTTGATCCAGGCCGCGTCACCCAACCGGTCCACGGCTCCTGTCTGCGGGTCGCGTCCGGTCGCGTAGCCCAACGCGAACAACTTGTCGAGGAAGGCCCATAGGAATGTCCACCCGATGATCAGCCGCAGCACTCCCATCGCGGTGTGTGCTGCCGTCCGGACGGCCGTGTCCTCGGAGGCGCTCTCGGGTGCCGTGTGCTGGCTCCCGGTGTGCTTGACGGTGCTCATGGTGTCCTCCTTGTCGATGGGGAGGCGGGTGCTTCCCTCACTGTCAGCCTGGCAACGGCGAGCCGACACCACGAGCGGCTGAAGTCACCTGTACGCAGTACGAAAGTCCCGAGCAGACGGGCAGGACCGACGCCTCACACACCGTGATGAGGCCCGCGCCGATGGCGGAGGCGATCTGGTGGGTGGTGCCGAAGATCGACTCGTAGACGACCAGACTCTTCATCACGAGCGTCTCTCGGTGGGAATCACGACCACGGGACAGTCGGCGTAGTGCAGAACCGCCTTGGCGACCGAACCGAACAGGAATCCTGGCTCGGCGTCAGGTGCGTGTCGGCCCACCACGACGGCCTGCGCACCGACGCACAGACCGAGCAGCGCCAGCGCGGGACTTCCCTGTCGCTGGAGGATGTCGACGTCGACGCCGGGATAGCGTCTGGACCATGGCTCGACGGCCCGCTCCAGAGCCGACAGCGCCTCGTGCGAACGCTGATCGTGCTCCTTGGCGGTGACGTCCGACGACCCGCCTCCCCACGCATAGACCGCCGTCAGGGGCACCGCAAGCTGATGAGCCCGAAGGAACGCAGCCTGCAACGCCAGGCCGTCCGGCCTGGTCACGTCGACTCCCACGAGAATCGAGTCTTCGTCGTGCGCAGCCTGGTCCCAGGCGTCAGGGACGACCACGACAGGTACGTCGGAGCGACCGGCCGCTGCGATCGACGTGGAGTGGACGAGCACGCGGGTCAGCCCGCCGAGCGTACGTTTGCCCAGCACGATCAGCTCGGCGTGCTCGCTCGCCTCCAGTAGCACCGACGCAGCCTTG
>JBBSPA010000132.1:0-7015 GCA_038259225.1 Propionibacteriales bacterium | reverse complement strand
CGCCTCGGCCTCGATACCGCCGACGCCCCAGCCGACCACGCCGATGCCGTTGACCATCGTGGTGTGGGAGTCGGTGCCGACGCAGGTGTCGGGATAGGCGCCGAGGGTCCCCTCAGCCGTCTCGCGCGTCATCACGACGCGGGCGAGGTGCTCGATGTTGACCTGGTGCACGATGCCGGTGCCGGGCGGGACGACCTTGAAGTCGTCGAACGCGCCCTGGCCCCAGCGCAGGAACTGGTAGCGCTCGCGGTTGCGCTCGTACTCGATCTCGACGTTGCGCTCGAACGCCTGGGGGGTGCCGAAGACGTCGGCGATCACGGAGTGGTCGATGACCATCTCGGCCGGGGCGAGCGGGTTGATCCTGGTCGCGTCGCCACCGAGCTCGGCCATCGCCTCACGCATGGTGGCGAGGTCGACGACGCACGGGACGCCGGTGAAGTCCTGCATGATCACGCGCGCCGGCGTGAACTGGATCTCCTGGTCGGGATGCGCGTCGGCGTCCCACCCGGCGATCGCCGTGATGTGGTCGGCGGTGATGTCACCGCCGTCCTCGGTGCGCAGCAGGTTCTCGAGGAGCACCTTCAGCGAGAAGGGCAGGCTCTCGACGTCGAGGCCCTCTCCCTTCACCGCGTCGAGGCGGTAGATCTCGTAGGACTTGCCGTCCACGTCCAGGGTGCCCTTGGCACCGAAGCTGTCCTGACTGGCCATCAGCCACATCTCCTCGGGAGTTCGCGGGTTCGGACCCATCTTGCCGTCGGAGGGAGAGGGACGGGAAGGGAGGCGACCCTTACTTGGTCAGTCTACTTATCTCGATGTCAAGATACATGACGTCAAGGGGTGGGGGCAAGGAGCCCTTGCAGGAGTCACCGCCTACGCGGTGACTCCCGCGCGGTTCGGCCGTTGCAACGCCCCAACCGCGCCAGAGTTCGCCCACCCGTTCCCGTGGGGCCATCCACGGCGGGCTTGCCGGAGACATCCTCCGCCGTGGGCAACGTACGTCGGCGCGGTGCCGACGGCGCCGCACGTCGGTCGGCTCCGCCCGGGCTGACGGTCGAGCGGTCGGGAGGCGGAACGTGTCGCGACACCGTCGGCTCAGCGGGTGAGCACGAGGGCCGCCAAGTCTTCCAACGCGGCCTGGAGGTTCTTGGTCTCGATGTTGTCCGGGATCGCGAACACGAAAACTCGTCCGCTGTCCCCCCGAACCAGCACTCGGCCGTTCAGGTCGGCCTGCACCAGGCCCCGGCCGTCGTCGAGCAGCACACCCCCGAAGTTGGGGTCGTACTTGTCGAGCAGTGTCGTCATGGCCTCGTCGGCCTTCGCACCCGAATAGACGCTCACTCCGCCGACGGAGTCGGCCGCAAAGGTGTAGGAACACTGCTCGCCGCTGCCCGTGATCTCCACCGCGGGCGTCCCGAGGATCGTCCCGATCTCCTCGGCGGTGACAGCTGTGGTGCAGTCGCCCTCGCTGGCAGGCTCGACGCTCCCGGTGTCCGAAGCTTCCGGTGTCTCGGGAGGGTCCGTGGTTTCAGCAGCGGCGGGAGTCTCGGCTGATGGCGAGTCCGCCGGCGCCGACGTCGGTTCGCTATCTCCTCCGCAGGCGTTCAGGACGAACATGAACGCAGTGACGACGGGGAGCAGGACTGTGAGGCGTCTCATCGAGGCACGGTAGCAGTCCTGGTGCCTTCCCTCGCGGGACGAAGTCGCGCGGGCACACGCAGTCTCCGGCCCAGCGGTGCGATGATCGGCGGGTGGACCACGCATGGATCAGCGAGCACCTCGACTCCCTGGCGGGCGTGCGCGCCGAAATCGTCGGCGCGAGGACAACCCGGCGGGTCGACGGCCGGTTGGTCGCCCGGCTCGAGGACGACGAGACGCTGCTGGTGCGCGCGCTGCCGGTCGATCGCGAGCGCCTCGCGGCCCGGATGCCGGACACCTTCTACGTGACGCGAGCGATCGAGTCTCACCACAAGGTGCTCGTGCACCTGCCGCTCGCCGATCCCGACGACGTACGTCCGGTCCTCACCGCGGCGTGGGAGCTTCAGCGGCTTCAGTGAGGCTCAGCGTCGGGCGGCACCGCACGAGGTCAGAAGCCCACCTGCCTGCCGAGCGCTGAGCGCCCGACGTCGCCGGTGCCCTGGACGATCAGGCCACGGACTCGAGCATCCAGGCGGACGTCTCGTGAGAGCGTGTGTCCATGGGGACGGTGGTGGTGGTCGGGGGTGTCAACGTGGACCTGACCGTCCATGCCGATTCCCGCCCGGGTGGGGGTGAGACGGTCGTCGGACAGGGTCCGTTTGCGACCTCCGGGGGCAAGGGGGCCAACCAGGCGGTCGCCGCGGCGTACGTCGGGGCCGACGCTCGCCTGTGCGCCAGTGTCGGCGGCGACGCCGCCGGCGCCGAGCAGCTCGACCGGCTCCGCGCCGCAGGCGTCGACGTCAGCACCGTCAAGGTCGTCGACGGCACCGCCACCGGGACCGCCTTCATCCTGCTCACGCCCGACGGTGAGAACTCCATCGTCGTCGGCACCGGCGCCAACGCCTCCCTCGGACGCGACGAGGTCGTAGCCTCGATCGACCGCGACACCGACCTGGTCTTGGCCCAGACCGAGCCGGGTCCCGGGCCCGTCGCGGCGGCCGCTGCGCTGGCCGGGCGGCACTCCATCCGGTTCGTGCTCAACGCCGCTCCCACCACCGGCCTGAGCATCGAGGTGCTGCGCCAAGCGAACCCCCTGATCGTCAACGAGCACGAGGCCGTCGACCTCCTCCGCGAACACGGCGTACCCGACCCACCGGACCTGAGGGCGCTCGCACGGACCCTGCGAGAGCAGCTCGGCTGCAGGTCCGTGGTGGTCTCGCTCGGCGCGGCAGGTGCGAGCGTCGTCGACGCCGACGCCGACACCGACACCGACACCCTGGTCACCGCCCCTCGAGTGCGGGTGGTGGACAGCACCGGTGCCGGCGACGTGCTCGTCGGAGTGATCGCCGCCCGTCTGGCCCAGGGGTGGGACCTCACCCAGGCGGCACAGGACGCCTGCGCGACAGCGGCCCGCGCAGTGACCAGCGAAGGCGCCCGCGGCTACCTCACGGCGACCTCCTGAGCCCTGGGCGGTTGGTTCACACAGCCAGTTCCTTGGCGACCTCGACCGCCGCCAGCAGGGTGGCACTCCACGTCGAAGACCTGCCCGACAACTGCTACGTCACGGGAAGCCGCCCGCTGACCCGCCAGACATAGCGCCAGAGGTGCCCGATGTCGGCGGTGGCGTGCCTGCGATCCCCGACTCGCCTGCTCGCTGCCACGCCCGGCAAAGAACGCGCGAACCTCCACTGCCACGACGTCGGGAGCCTCCATCGAAGCGAAGTGCCCACCCACAGGACGATCTGTCCACGAGACGATGTCGGTGTTGTTCGCGTTCCGCGAACGGCCGATGTGTTGGTCAGCCAGTACGGTCTCGCCCGGGTCAGCACCTGGTCGCGGGACAGCAGGCTCATGCCCCGACCGAAGTTCTCGAACAGCGCGTTGTGGGCGAGCTGGGCCGACCGGCGAGTCACTCAGCGCCGCGGCGATCGTCTGCGGCCTCGCGGCGTTCATCAGGGGCGAAGCCGTTGACGATCTGGAACCAGCCGTCCGAGAGCGGTCGTTGTCGTGGTCGCTGCGTCGAGCAGGAAGCTCGGCGACCTGGTGTGGGCCTCGTCGACGATCGCCCTGCCCGTGGCGCCCAACGTCACCACGGAGACCGGGAAGATCGCTAGATCCTCGCGCTCGACATGGACGCCCAGGTCGTCGAGGAGGCACGCCACCGGTTCGGCGAAGTCGGCCGAGGTGGGATCGAGGGCAGCGACGGCCACGGCGAAGCCGCGTTGCTCCACCAGTGCGTCGATCTCCTCGACCGGCGCGGAGTGTTGGTGACGCCCCGACTCCCGCAGTACTCACACGTGTCAGCCGACCCGGTCCCAGCCACGGCGGGGTCGGTGGCTGCCGAGCTGGGTGTCGTCGCGGCTGCGGTAGACGATGTAGGGGCGCGTGAGGTAGCCCAGCGGGGCGCTGAACACGTGCACGAGACGGGTGAAGGGCCACAGGGCGAAGAGCCCGAACGCCACGAGGGCGTGGAGCTGGAAGCCCAGTGGCGCCTCGGCCATCAGGTCGCCGTCGGGCTGGAAGGCGAGGAACGAGCGGTACCAGACCGACACACCCTCTCGGTAGTTGTACTCACCGCCGATCGTCAGGATCGAGCCGGCGATGGTGTTCCACATGCCCAGCACGATGGCCACGGCCAGGAAGGCATACATCACCTTGTCCATCACCGTCGTCGCGGAGAAGACCGGTCCGACCGTTCGGCGCCGGTAGATCAGGATCGCCATCCCGACCACGGTCGCGACGCCCGCGAGCAGACCGCCCCCGACCGCGGCGACGTGGTACATGTGCTCGTTGATGCCCACCGCGTCGGTCCACGACTGGGGAATCAACAGCCCGATGACATGACCGCCGATGACGCCGAGCATCCCGAAGTGGAACAGCGGACTGCCGATGCGCAACAGGCGGTTCTCGTACAGCTGGGAGGACCTCGTGGTCCAGCCGAACTTGTCATAGCGGTAGCGCCACAGGTGCCCGACGACGAAGATCGTGAGGCAGATGTAGGGGAAGACGACAAAGAGGAAGTCGTTCATTCGGGGTCCCCGATCAGTTGTTCGCGGAGGAGCGAAGCGGAGGAGACGAAGGACTGGGTGGGGTGATTCATGCGCGGGCTCCCCGGAACGTCGGCATGGGTAGCTGGGTCTTCTCGGTGGCTGCCCCAGGGCTGAACTGTGGAGCCGCGAAGGGCGCGAGCCCGACCTCTTCCTCGGGAGGGCCCTCGGCGGCCAGCCGGCGTACGGCGTCGCGCTCCTCGCCGCGCAGGGGCGGAAGAGTCGCCGTGACCGCGTCGATCAGGCTCGCCCAGGGCGAGTGCATGTCCCGCAGGGACAGGCGCAGCAGCTCCAGCCCGGCGCGGTGGTCGAGCATCAGCTCACGGCCAAGCTCACGGTCGATCGTGGCCGCGAACTCGAGGACCACGCACAAGTGGTCCGGCAGCTCCGCGTCGTCCAGCTCGAACCCCGCGCCGAGATAGGTCTGCTTGAACCGCAGCAGCGCCATCCCCCGCTTGCGGGTGTCGCCGTGTGCGAAGTAGGTCAGGAAGAGGTTGCAGCGCCGCCGGTTGTCGAACGTCTCGACGTAGTCGGCCTGGAGCTCGGGCAACGGTGTCGACCCGAGGTGGCCCAGGAACTCTCGCAAGGGGTCACCGACGGCCGGCGGGAGACCCGACGCGGCCGACCGGACGAGCTCGGCGTGGGCGAGCACCTCCTCGTCGGGGTAGTCGAGCAGCAGTGAGACCGACTGCCACACGACGGTCAGCTGCTCGGACGTGAGCGCCGATCTCCTGCGGCCACTCACGAGTCCGGTCCCTTCGACGGGAACAGTCCGGGCGGCGACCCCTTGCCGTCCCAGTTGAGCAGGTTGACCCGGGCCCCCTTGTCCTCCGGACCCGCGAGCGAGTCGGAGGTCTGGCGGTCCTGGAGCATCTGGAAGTTCTCGACCGCGATCGGTGTCGGCACTCCCGAGCCTTCGCCGAAGAGGTCCTGCTGGCCCCCGCCGTACTCCGAGACGGAGCACTCCGTCGACAGCTCCTCCAGCGAGTGGGCCTGCTCGGCATGCGCAGGTGGGATGACGTAGCGCTCGTCATACTTCGCGATCGCGAGGAGGCGGTACATGTCGTACATCTCCTCCTCCGTCATGCCGACCGCGGCAGGGATCGAGGCATCGGGGTCGCGGCCCATGTTGATGTCGCGCATGTAGCAACGCATCGCGGCCAGCTTCTTGAGCACCGCGTCCACGGGCTCCACGTCCCCGGCGGTGAACAGCTCGGCGAGGTACTCCACCGGGATCCGCAGCGCGTCGATGGCGGCGAAGAGGTTGCCCGTGTCCTCGGCGTCCTCCCCCGTCTCGGCGACGACGTCGACGACCGGCGAGAGCGGCGGGATGTACCAGACCATCGGCATCGTGCGGTACTCCGGATGCAGCGGCAGGGCCACCCGGAAGGTGTTGATCAGCGCATAGATCGGGGAGCGCTGCGCGGCGTCGATCCAGTCGCGAGCGATGCCCACCTTCTCCGCCTCGCGGATGACCTCGGGGTCGAACGGGTCGAGGAAGACGTCGCGCTGCGCCTCGTAGAGCTCGTGGTCGTCCTCGGTGGAGGCCGCCTCGAGCACCTTGTCCGCGTCGTAGAGCATCAGACCGATGTAGCGCAGCCGGCCGACGCACGTCTCGGCGCACACAGTGGGGAGGCCGACCTCGATGCGCGGGAAGCAGAACGTGCACTTCTCGGCCTTGCCGGTGCGGTGGTTGAAGTAGATCTTCTTGTAGGGACACCCGGAGACGCACTTGCGCCACCCGCGGCACTTGTCCTGGTCGACCAGGACGATGCCGTCCTCCTCGCGCTTGTAGATCGCGCCGCTCGGGCAGGACGCCGCGCAGGAAGGATTCAGGCAGTGCTCGCAGATCCGGGGCAGGTAGAACATGAAGGTCTGCTCGAACTCGAACTTCACCTTCTCGGCGATCTTCGCCAGCATCGGGTCGCGGTGCGCGGTCTCGGTGGAGCCGCCGAGGTCGTCGTCCCAGTTGGCCGACCATTCGATCTTCATGTTCTTGCCGCTGATCAGCGACTTGGGCCGGGCGACCGGGGTGTGCTCCTGGGCGGGCGCGTCGGTGAGAGTGGAGTAGTCGTAGGTCCACGGCTCGTAGTACTCGCCGATCGACGGCAGCTTGGGGTTGGAGAAGATCGTCAGCAGGTTCTTGAACCGGCCTCCGGCCTTCAGCACGAGCCGTCCGCGGTCGTTGAGCTCCCAACCTCCCTTCCACTTCTCCTGGTCCTCATACGTGCGCGGGTAGCCGAGCCCGGGACGCGTCTCGACGTTGTTGAACCAGATGTACTCCGTGCCCGACCGGTTGGTCCACGCCTGCTTGCACGTGACCGAGCAGGTGT
>JBBSPA010000131.1:0-7145 GCA_038259225.1 Propionibacteriales bacterium | reverse complement strand
TCGATCAGCGGGGGGCGGCCGCCCAGCGGGGGGCACTCGATGTCGACAGGCTCGATCAGCGGGGGTCGGTCGATCAGCGGGGGAGCGCTCGATCAGGCGTCCGGGGCGGGCTCGGCGGGCAGGTAGACGGTGGCTCGGGTCATCCTGGTCTCGACGCCTACGGTGATCCGGCCGCGCTCGGCCTCCGCCAGGGATCGCGCGAGCCGGAGACCGCGCCCCGGCAGGAACCGGTCGGCTTCCGGACTCGGCTGGCCCGAGACGTCGCCCTCCACGATCGGCCCGCCCGAGACGTCGCCACGCCCGACCGGCCCCTCGTCGAGGACGTCGATCGCCACCGCTCCCCCTACGTCTCTAGCTCGGAGCTCGACGACCCCCGCCCCGTGCCGATAGGCGTTGTCGACCAGGGTCTGCACGATCTGGCGCGCCGCCGGCAAGGACGCCGCCACCACCAGGCCCGGGTCGGCCCTGAAGCGCAGCGGTCGGTCCACCGCCGCCAAGGCGCCGTGCCAGCTCTCGCGTACTCCGTCGAACAAGACCTCGACCGGGAACGACCCGCGCGTGCTGTCCCCGCGCGCCAGCTCGAGCACGTCGTCGACGGTCTGCGAGAGCGCGTCGACCGAGGCCAGTGCCTGCCCAACGGCAACGGTCAGCTGCTCAGGGTCGCCAGCGAGTCCGTCCTCGAGCTCCAGCCGCAGCCGGGTGAGCGGGGTCCGGAGCTGGTGTGAGGCGTCGGTGGTGAACGAGCGCTGCCGGGCGATCAGCGCAGCGAGGCGATCGGCGGTGCGGTTGAGTGCTGAACCCGCGTGATCGATCTCGGCGACTCCGCTGGAGCCCGCCCGGGCGGCGAAGTTGCCGTCACCGAGCTCGGCCGAGACTTGTTCGAGCTCGATCAGGGGTTGCACGAGCACCGCGCTCTGCCGGCGCGCGAGCAGGAACGCTGCGCCGGCAGCGACCCCGGCGATCGCGGCCATCCCGGCCCACGACCACCAGACCCGATGCTGCGCGACCGACATCGGCGACGAGGCGCGTACGACGGCGATCACCTTCTCGTCGGAGCTGACCGGGACCGCTACGGCGAGCGGGCCCGCACGGGAATCGACCGGCGCTCCGTCCAGCGAGGACACCAGCGAGCGGTCCAGCTCCTGCGGTCCACCACCACCCACCCGCGTGCCGTTGGGGTCGTAGACGCCGAGCGTGACGGCGTCCTCGGTGGCGGGGAGCTCGATCGGGTCTCCCGAGGCGTAGGTGGGGGCGACAGCGACCGCCGCCCGCAAGGCCAGCCGCTCGAGCTCGCCCTGCTCGTCGGAGATCACCATGCGTTGGACGAGGATCGCCAGCGGGACACCGAACACGGTGACCGCGAGCACCACGGCGGACAAGGCCACGACGACGATTCGTCTGCGCACGTGAGTTCTCCGCCCGGTCGACTGCCCTCATTGTGTCCTTCTCACCACCGTGCGCTGCGCCCACACCAGTACGCGCGGTGGATTTTGCCGTCATCTAACCCGCCGCTGGCCACGGGCTGTGCGCCGCGCTCCTAGCGTCGACACCACGACCTCATCCGTCCTCGATCTCACGGAGCAGCCCATGACTCGTCATCGCCTCACCTCGGCAACCGGAGCCCTGGCGGTCGTCTCGTTGGTCGGTCTGCTGAGCGCCGCGTGCTCGAGCGGCTCGACTCAAAGCGGCGCGAGCGGAACCACCACACCGCCGGTGACATCGCCGTCGACGAGCCAGAACAGCCCCACGGGGCCGACTGGTCAGACCTCGGGATCTCCACGGACCCCGGCGCAGTCGTCTCCATCAGGCCCGGCGCCGGCCACAGAGTTCAACCCTCCCGGTGACATCCCGGACAACCAGGTGTTCGTCAACTACTCCCCACCAGGCAACCACGTGACGATCCAGGTGCCGGAGGGTTGGGCGCGCTCGACGAAAGCCGGCGCCGTGACGTTCACCGACCACTTCAACTCGGTCGGTATCGAGGTGCGTCGTGTCTCGACCGCGCCGACCGTGCAGTCGGCCCGACGCCAGGACGTACCCGCAATCGAAAGCGCCAGCTCCAACGTTGGCTCGGTCAAGATCTCCACGATCACGCGTGCCGGCCAACAGCCGGTGCTGGTCACCTACCAGGCCGACTCGCGGCCCGATCCGGTCACCAACAAGGTGGTCGTCGACGCGGTCGAACGCTATGAGTTCTACAGCCACGGGCGCGAAGCCATCCTCACCCTGACGGGGCCTTCAGGCGCCGACAACGTCGATCCCTGGCGGATCGTGAGCGACTCGGTCCGATGGTCATGACGGCACAGGTCGAACCGGCCGTTCAAAGTTCGAGCTCGGTCGACGTCGCGCTGCGTGCCGAGAATCTCTACCGGTTCTACCGTGCCGGAGAGGAGGAGACGCTTGCCCTCCAGGGGGTCTCGCTGGAGCTGAGCAGCGGCGAGCTCGTCGCCGTGGTCGGACCCTCGGGCTCGGGCAAGTCCACCCTGTTGAACCTGCTGGCCGGCCTCGACGAGCCGTCCGGTGGTACGGTCTGGCTCGCGGGCGAGCGGATCAGCCACCAGCCAGAAGCCGTCCAGGCCCGGATCCGCTCACGTCAGCTCGGCGTACTGCGGCAGTCCGACAACTTGCTGCCGCACCTGACCGTCCGGGCGAACCTTGCCCTCGTGGCCCGACTACGCGACATCACCGCAGGCGACGGCCTGCTGCAGGCCCTTGGGATCGCGGGACAAGCCGGGTCCTTGCCGCATCAGCTGTCCGGCGGCGAATCGGCCCGAGCCGGACTCGCCGTCGCGGTGCTCGGCAATCCACCGGTCCTGCTCGCAGACGAGCCGACCGGCGAGCTCGACGGGGACACCGAACGTGTCGTGCTGGACCTGCTGCGCAGCCGGGCCGACCTCGGTGCCGCCGTCCTCGTCGCCAGCCACAGTCCGGCCGTACACCGGATCGCCGACCGGGTGGTCGCCCTGGCCGATGGGCGGGTACGCCGATGACCGTCCATCACGAACCAGCCCACCTGACAGCGAACGGGCACCGCGAGGAGCCCACGGAGGCTCCACTCGTGGTGTGCGAGGGCGCCGGCCGCAGCTTCGGCTCGGGACGCCGTGCCGTCGTCGCCGTCCACGACGCGTCCTGCCACATCGAGGCGGGCGCCCGGATCGCGCTGGTAGGTCCGTCGGGTTCCGGCAAATCGACCCTGCTGCACCTCGTCGCCGGTCTCGACTCACCTACGACCGGAACAGTGACGTGGCCGGGGCTCGGTCATCCGGGCAGGCCGACCGTGACCGACGTGGCGACGGTGTTCCAGAGCGGCAGCCTGGTGCCCTCACTGACCGTGCTGGAGAACGTCGCGCTCCCCTTGCTGCTGGCCGACCGAGCCATCAGCGACGCCCGAGGCGCTGCGGACGCGGCCTTGTGCATGCTCAGGATCGACGACCTGGCACAGGCGCTTCCCGAGGAGCTTTCGGGCGGTCAGGCGCAACGCGTTGCGGTGGCTCGGGCGGTGGCCAGCGGGCCACGGCTGATCTTGGCCGACGAGCCGACCGGCAAGCTCGACCACCGCGCAGCGACCCTCGTGGTGGACGTCCTGCTCGAGGCTGCCGACGCCGTGTCGGCCGCGTTGGTCGTGTCCACACACGACCCGGAGATCGCAGACCGGCTCGGTGCTCGCTGGTCGATGGACGCCGGCCGACTGCGGATCCCGCTCGGAGCGGAAGCCTGATGACGCTGCTCTGGTTACGCGGCCTGCTGTATCGGCGCAGCGGTCGGCTGATCGCAACCGCCGGGGGGATCGCCATCGCGGTCGCCCTGTTCGCCAGCCTGGGAGCCTTCCTGACGGCGTCCAAGGCCACCATGACCCAGCGGGCAGCCCGCTCCGTGGCCGTCGACTGGCAGGTCGCCGTCCCGCACACCGCGGACACGCAGGCGGTCCTCAAAGCGCTCACCGCCGACCCGCGAACCACGGCGAGTGCCGTCGTCGGTTTCGCACAGACCCCCGGGCTGAGCGCTCATACCGGCGGCACAACCCAGAAGACCGCGTCCGGGACTGTCGTCGGGATTCCCTCCGACTACGGTCGACTGTTTCCCGGCAGCGTGCGCACTCTCGCTGGGTCGGGCAAGGGCGTCCTGGTGGCCCAGCAGACCGCGGCCAACCTGCGCGTCAAACCCGGCGACCAGATCCGGATCGCCCGGACCGGGAAGCCCGGCTTCACCGTCACGGTGAGCGGCGTCGTCGAGCTCCCGCAGGCAGACTCCTTGTTCCAGCACGTCGGGGCACCCCCTCAGAGCCAGCCCACGGCCCCACCCGACAACGTCGTCTTGCTGCCGAACAGCACGTTCACGGCCAAGTACGCCGGTTTGGCGGCGGCGCGGCCCGACCAGGTCTCCACCCAGGTGCACGTGGGCCGCAGCCACGACCTGCCGAGTGACCCCGCCTCGGCGTACACGACCGAGACCGGTCAGGCCCGCAACCTGGAGGCCGTCACCTCGGGTGCCGCGGTGGTTGGCGACAACCTGGGCACGGCACTCGGGGCTGCCCGCGAGGACGCGGCGTACTCCCAGGTGCTGTTCTTGTTCCTCGGCACTCCCGGTGCCGTCCTCGCTGGGGCGCTGAGTGCCGCGGTGAGCTCGTCGGGTGCGACCCGGCGTCGTCGAGAGCAGGCGATGCTGCGCATCCGCGGCGCCAGCTCACGTCAGCTGAGCCGCCTGATCACCCTCGAGACGGGCCTGACGGCGACCATCGGTGGTGTCGCCGGGCTCGCAGCCGCGGCGCTGATCGGTCAGCTGACCTTCGGGAGCGCCAGCTTCGGCGCGGGACTGACGACGTCGCTGACCTGGGGAGTGGTGGCCTTCGCGCTGGGAACGGTGATTGCCGCCGCCGTCATCTGGTGGCCGGCGCGACGCGACCTCGCGACGACATCGACCGTCGCGGCCCTGGTGACCGTGCCGCGACGTTCGCGACCGCGCTGGCTGGGCTACGGCCTCGACCTGGTCCTGCTCGCGACTGCCGTGCTGATCTTCTGGCTGACCGGTCGCAACAACTACACACTGGTGTTGGCGCCGGAGGGTGTGCCCACCATCTCCGTCAACTACTGGGCGTTCCTGGCGCCTGCCCTCGGCTGGCTCAGCGCCACCTTGCTGGCGTGGCGGCTCTGCGACGCGCTGTTGTCGCGCGGGCGTGGAGTGATCGCCGCGGTGTTGCGTCCAGCGGCCGGCAACCTCGCCGAGACGTCGGCCTCGATGATGTACCGGCAGCGCACGCTGATCACCCGGTCGGTCGTGCTGATCGGTCTGGCGTTGGCCTTCGCCGCATCGACGGCCACGTTCAACGCCACCTATCGGCAGCAGGCCGAGGCGGACGCCCAGCTGACCAACGGGGCCGATGTCACGGTGACCGAGTCGCCCGGCAGCATCGTCGCGCCGTCGTACGCCGCCAAGCTGGCGGCCGTGCCAGGGGTGAGGTCGGTCGAACCGATGCAGCACCGCTTCGCGTATGTCGGCTCCGACCTGCAAGACCTCTACGGCATCGACGCGACGACGATCGGCTCGACCACCTCGCTCCAGGACGCGTACTTCCAGGGAGGCTCCGCCGCCACCCTGCTGAAGCGGCTGGCCGCCGCCCCTAACGGTGTCCTGGTCAGCGCAGAGACCGTGCTGGACTACCAGCTCAAGCTCGGTGACCTGATCAAGCTTCGTCTGGTCGACGGCCCGACGGGCAGGTCGGTCACGGTGCCGTTCCACTATGTCGGCGTCGTGAACGAGTTCCCGACCGCGCCGCGCGACAGCTTCCTGGTCGCCAACGCGTCGTACGTCGCTGCCCGGACCGGATCCGACGCGGTGGGCACGTTCCTCGTGGACACCGGCGGCAGCAACACCGCAGGCGTCGCAACCGCCGTCCAGAACGTGGTGGGCACCTCGGCACACGTCACCGACATCTCGCAGGCCCGCGGGTTGGTCGGATCCAGCCTGACGTCGGTCGACCTGTCCGGCCTTTCGCGGATCCAGCTCGGGTTCGCCCTGGTGCTGGTCGCGGCTGCCGGCGGGCTGCTGACCGGGCTCGGGCTGGCGGAACGACGGCGCAGCATGGCCGTCGTCAGCGCCCTCGGCGCCTCGCGAAAGCAGATTCGCCGGCTGGGTGTGGGTGAGCCGGCCTTCGTTACCGCGATCGGGCTACTGGTCGGAGGGGTGGTTGGCGGCACGTTGTCGTACCTGCTGGTGAAGATCCTGACCGGAGTCTTCGATCCGCCGCCGGCGCATCTGGCGTGGCCGTGGGCGTACCTGTTCCTTGCCGCAGCCGCGACGGTCGCCGGAGTCGTCAGCGCAGCTGCCGGGGTGGGACGTTACGTGGCCGACCACGCGCGAGACCAGCTGCGCGAACTCTGACTCGTACGATCGAGCCATGTCCGCCGTCATGGTCGTCGAGGACGATCCCGCGATCGGGGCGATGCTGACCAACGGGTTGGGCGCGAACGGCCACGATGTCGACTGGCAGCGGACCGGCGCCAGTGCAGTCCAGGCAGCCCGGCTCCAGACGTTCGACCTGGTGCTGCTCGATCTCGGTCTGCCCGACGCCGATGGGGTCGACATCTGTCGGGACCTGCGCGCGATCGCGCCGCAGTGCGTGATCGTGATGCTGACCGCGAGGCAGGACGAGATGGACGTGATCGTCGGGCTGGAGTCCGGCGCCGACGACTACCTGACCAAGCCGTTCAGGATGACGGAGCTGCTGGCGCGGGTGCGTGCTCATCTTCGGCGGGCGCCCGGGATCGAGCCGGCGGTGGCTGCGATCCAGGTCGATGACCTGCGGGTCGACGTCGCGGGACGGCAGTGCTTCGTCGGTGACCGCGAGGTCGTGCTGCGGCCGAAGGAGTTCGACCTGCTGGCACGACTCGTCGCATCACCGGGCGTCGCGGTCGGGCGCGATGCGTTGATGGCCGACGTGTGGGACGAGAACTGGTTCGGCTCCACCAAGACCCTCGACGTGCACGTGGCCGCGCTGCGACGCGTCCTGAAGGACTCAGCGGAGGCGTCTGCGCCACCGGCGGTGGTCCCCGCGGTCACGACCTTGCGCGGGTTCGGCTACCGCCTCGACCCACAAGCCGGTTGAGTGCGCAGGTGGTGACGGTCGAGTGCGCAGGTGGTGAAGGTTG
>JBBSPA010000130.1:0-7186 GCA_038259225.1 Propionibacteriales bacterium | reverse complement strand
GAGTCAGGTCAGGCCGAGTCAGGTCAGGCCGAGTCAGGTCAGGCCGAGTCAGGTCAGGCCGAGTCAGGTCAGGCCGGGTCAGGTCAGGCCGGGTCAGGTCAGGCTGGTCAGGTCAGGCCGAGTACCTGCTCAAGGCCGACGACCAGGCCGCGCATCTCGACGACCGCCTTGACGGCCGAGACCACCGCAGGCATCGCGGCTGCACGATCAGGCATGTCGTGACGGATCGTCAAGGTCTCGCCGAGGTTTCCGAGGATGACCTCCTGATGTGCGACCAGTCCGCGAGCCCGGACGCTGTGGACCGGTACGCCTTCGACGGCGCCGCCTCGTGCCCCGATCGGGTCCTCCGTGGTGGCATCCGGCATCTCAGCCAGGCCGGCCTGCCCTCGCGCCGCCGCAATCAGCTGAGCGGTCCGGATCGCCGTACCGGACGGAGCGTCCTTCTTCGTCGGGTGATGCAGTTCCACGATCTCGACCGACTCGAAGAACCGCGCCGCCTCGGCAGCGAAGCGCATCATCAAGACGGCGCCGATCGAGAAGTTCGGGACGACGAGCACCGCGACTGCGGGGTCAGAGCCGAGCTGCTGATCGATCGCGGCCAACCGCTCGTCGGTGAACCCGGACGTCCCGGCCACCAGGTGCACGCCGTGGTCGATGCACCACGCCACATGGTCCATCACGACACCAGGATGGGTGAAGTCGACCGCCACCTCACAGCCGGACAGGTCGGACAGGGCATCACCCTCGTCGACGCGGGCCACCAGTTCGAGGCCATCGGCTGCCTCGACGGTCTCGCAGGCCAACGTACCCATCGTGCCGGCAGACCCGATGACTCCCACCTTGATCATGGCGCCGAGCCTAGTGCCGACCCACCACCCCGAACGATCCGACGCCTGCGGGGTCAGGAGCGCGCAGCCGTCGGATCGTGGCGTGGCCGCCACCACCCAACTAGGTACGCCGCCGGGGGCTCAGCCGCTCGAGCTGCACGACGTGGTCGGGCGTGAGCTCGTCCAGGCTCGAGACGCCCAGCAGACGCATCGTCCGGGCCGCCTCCGTCGTCAAGATCTCGATCGCTCTGTCGACACCAGCCCGGCCACCTGCCATCAGCCCGTACAGGTAGGCCCGGCCGATCCAGGTGAAGTGTGCGCCGTGCGCGACCGCGGCCACGACGTCAGCGCCGGACATGATGCCGGTGTCGAGATAGACCTCGACGTCCGCACCTACCTCGCTCACCACGTCCGGCAGCAGGTGGAACGGCACGGGTGCCCGGTCGAGCTGACGTCCGCCGTGATTGGACAGTGTGAGTCCGTCCGCGCCACAGTCCGCGACCAGCCGGGCGTCGCCGACGGACTGGACGCCCTTGACGACGAGCTTGCCCTGCCACTGCTCACGCAGCCACCTCAGGTCGTCGTACCCGACGGTCGGGTCGAACATCGCGTCGAGCATCTCCGCCACAGTGCCTCGCCACGAGCTGAGTGAGGCGAACGTCAGCGGTTCGGTCGTGAGGAAGTTGAACCACCAGCCCGGGCGTGGGATCGCGTTGAGGATCGTGCGCGGCGTCAGGGTCGGTGGGATCGTCATCCCGTTGCGGACGTCCCGCAGCCGCGCGCCGGCAACCGGCACGTCGACGGTCACGACGAGCGTCTCGTACCCCGCAGCCGCGGCCCTCTCGACCAGGCCCATCGACCGGTCCCGGTCCTTCCACATGTAGAGCTGGAACCAGTTACGGCCGTCGGGGTTCGCGGCTGCCACGTCCTCGATCGAGGTGGTCCCCATGGTGGACAGGGTGTACGGGATCCCGGCGTCTCCGGCTGCCGTTGCCCCCGCGATCTCACCCTCGGTGTGCATCAGGCGGGTGAACCCTGTGGGTGCGATCCCGAAGGGCAGCTCAGACCGGCGACCGAGCACGTCGCGTCCGAGGTCGACCTTCGAGACGTCGCGCAGCACGGCTGGACGGAGCTCGACGTCCTGGAAAGCCTGCCGTGCCCGCGCCAGAGACAGTTCCCGTTCGGCGGCACCATCGGTGTAGTCGAACGCCGCCTTGGGCGTCGTACGCCTGGCGACGGCACGCAGGTCCGCGATCGTCAGCGCGTTGGCCAGCCGGCGGCGTACCGGATGGATCACCGGCCTCTTGAACCGCAGCAGCGGCGTGAGGTCATCGGGTTTCGGTAGGCGACGTTTCATCGCATCCATCCCACCACGCCTGCGCCCGGTGCGAAACCGCTCGTACGACGACCGGGAGTCCGGCAAGCCGCCTGGATGAAGTCAGCAAGGCAGATCCCCTGTCTGCAAGCGGGGTTTGCCTTGTTAACAAGCCATCGGAATAGATAACTAGGCAAACCGCGCCGGGCAGCAGGCAAACCGCGCCGGGCAGCAGGGAAAGCGCGAGGTGGCGACGGAGACGGGGTGCGACGTCAGCGGAGCCGGGTGAGCGCCGTAGCGGGGCCGACGACGGCGAGTGTCTGGTCTCCGGTGAGCACGGCAGCTGCTGCCTCACGGACCTCGTCCAGGGTGACGGCGTCGATCTGCGCGAGTGTCTCGTCCGTGCCGAGCAGGCCCCCCGGAACCAGCTCGGACTTGCCGATCCTGGTCATCCGGGCGCTGGAGTCCTCCAGGCCCATCACGAACGAGCCGCGCATCTGGCCCTTGCCACGAGCGAGCTCCTCGGCGTCGAGGCCGTGATCGACGAGCCTGGTGAGCTCGTCCCGGCAGATGTCCAGGACCTGAGGCAGCTTGGTCGGCATACACCCGCCGGCCAGAGCGAAGTAGCCGGCGTCGACGTGCTGGGAGGTGAACGAGTAGATGGTGTAGGCCAGCCCGCGGGTCTCGCGGACCTCTTGGAAGAGTCGGCTTGAGGTGCCGCCGCCGAGCACCGCGTTGGCGACGCCCAAGGCGAAGCGGCGCGGGTCGTTGCGGGCGAAGGACGGCATACCGAGCACGAACGTCGCCTGCTCCATCGGCCGCTCGATCAAGGTCGTCCCCGTGTGCGAGCGAGCAGGAGCGCCCAACACCCGAGGTCCGGCCGGAGGCCGCCCGGGGTCACCGAGGGCGTCGGCCTGCTCGAAAGCCTTGCGTACCAGCCGGACGATCCGGTTGTGGTCGACCGCGCCGGCGGCGGCGAAGACCAGGTTGTCGGCGGTGTAGCGGCGACCGTAGTAGCCGGTGATCTGCCGCCGGGTGAGGGATTTGATCGAGTCCACGGTGCCGGTAATGGGGCGCCCGAGAGGCGAGTCGCCGTACAGGGTCTCGACGAACGCGTCGTGCACCACGTCGTCGGGGTCGTCGTCGTGCATCGCGATCTCCTCGAGGATCACGTTGCGCTCGGCCTCGACCTCGTGCTCGGGGATCAGCGAGGACGCGACCATGTCGCAGATCACGTCGATGGCCAGCGGCACGTCGGCGTCGAGCACGCGAGCGTGGTAGCAGGTGTACTCCTTGCCGGTGAAGGCGTTCAGCTCGCCTCCGACGGCGTCGAGCTCGGCGGAGATGTCGAGCGCCGTACGCCGACTGGTCCCCTTGAACAGCAGGTGTTCGAGGAAGTGCGTGGCCCCGGTCAGTGACCGCGACTCGTCACGTGACCCTACCTTCGTCCAGAGCCCGAGGGTGGCCGAGCGGGCACCGGGCATCGTCTCGGTGATGATCCGGAGGCCGCCGGGAAGGACGGTACGGCGGACCGTGGAAGCCGTGGCTCCCGACGGTCCGCCGTCAGCGTTCTCCTTCAGCAGCGTCCGCGTCGACCCGAGTGGCTGGTCGGAGGCGGAGAGATAACGCACGGTCGGATCTGGCTGGTCACTCAGAGCCGGACGCGTCGTCCTCGACCACGGGAACGAGCGACAGCTTGCCGCGGTCGTCGATCTCGCCGATCTCTACCTGGAGCTTCTGACCCACCGAGACGACGTCGTCGACGTTCTCGACCCGCTTGCCGCCGGCCAACGCCCGCAGCTTGGAGATGTGCAGCAGACCGTCCTTGCCCGGGAGCAAGGAGACGAACGCGCCGAAGGCGGTGGTCTTGACGACCGTGCCCAGGTAGCGCTCGCCGATCTCCGGCATCGTCGGGTTGGCGATCGCGTTGATGGTCGCGCGCGCGGCCTCCGCGGCTTCACCGTTGTCGGCGCCGACGTAGATCGTGCCGTCGTCCTCGATCGAGATCTGGGCGCCGGTGTCGTCCTGGATCTGGTTGATGACCTTGCCCTTGGGCCCGATCACCTCACCGATCTTGTCCACGGGCACCTTCATCGTGATGATCCGGGGAGCGGTCGGGGCCATCTCGTCAGGAGCGTCGATCGCTTCGGCCATCACGTCCAGGATCGTCATCCGGGCGTCCTTGGCCTGGCTGAGTGCGGCACCGAGGACTTCGGCGGGGATACCGTCGAGCTTGGTGTCGAGCTGCAGTGCGGTGACGAACTCGCGCGTTCCGGCGACCTTGAAGTCCATGTCGCCGAACGCGTCCTCCGCGCCGAGGATGTCGGTCAGCGTGACGAACTTCGTCTCACCGTCGACTTCGCCGGTGATCAGGCCCATCGCGATACCGGCAACCGGCGCGCGCAGCGGAACACCTGCGTTGAGCAGCCCCATCGTCGAGGCGCAGACCGAGCCCATCGACGTGGAGCCGTTGGACCCGAGGGCCTCCGACACCTGCCGGATGGCGTACGGGAACTCCTCACGGGTGGGCAGCACCGGGACAAGAGCGCGGCCGGCGAGAGCACCGTGACCGATCTCGCGACGCTTCGGCGAGCCCACTCGACCGGTCTCACCGGTGGAGTACGGCGGGAAGTTGTAGTTGTGCATGTAGCGACGCTTGGTCTCCGGGGAAAGCGTGTCGAGCTTCTGCTCCAGCGAGAGCATGTTCAACGTGGTGATGCCCAGGATCTGGGTCTCGCCGCGCTCGAACAGTGCCGAGCCGTGCACCCGCGGGACCACGCCGACCTCGGCCGACAGGGTACGGATGTCGGTCAGGCCGCGACCATCCATCCGGACCTGGTCACGCAGCACCCGGTCGCGCACCAGCTTCTTGGTCAGCGAACGGAACGCTGCGCCGATCTCCTTCTCGCGACCCTCGAACTGCTCGGCCAGCTTCTCGAGCAAAGACACCTTGATCTCGTCGAGCGTGGACTCACGCTCGAGCTTGTCGCCGATCGTGAGCGCCTGGGCGAGCTCGCCGGAGGCTGCGGACTCGACTGCGGCAAAGGCGTCGTCCTGGTAGTCCAGGAAGCGCGGGAACTCCCGCACCGGCTTGGCGGCCTCGTCGGCGAGCTGCACCTGCGCCTCGACGAGCTGCTTGATGACGGCCTTGGAGGCGTCGAGGCCCTGAGCCACGATCTCCTCGGTCGGTGCCTGGGCGCCGCCTTGGACCTTGGTCCAGGTGGCCTCGGTGGACTCGGCCTCGACCATCATGATCGCGACGTCGCCGGTGTCGGTGACGCGGCCCGCCACGACCATGTCGAAGACGGACTCCTCGACCTGGCTGTGGGTCGGGAAGGCCACCCAGTCACCGTCGATCAGCGCGACCCGGGTCGCCCCGACCGGGCCGGTGAAGGGCAGGCCGGACAGCTGGGTCGACAGCGAGGCCGCGTTGATGGCCAAGACGTCGTACGCCGTGTCGGGGTGCAGCGCCATCACCGTGATGACGACCTGCACCTCGTTACGCAGGCCGGACACGAACGTCGGACGCAGCGGCCGGTCGATCAGGCGGCAGGTCAAGATGGCGTCCTCGGAGGGACGGCCCTCACGACGGAAGAACGAACCGGGGATGCGCCCGGCCGCGTACATCCGCTCCTCGACGTCGATCGTGAGCGGGAAGAAGTCGAAGTGGTCCTTGGGGTGCTTGCCGGCGGTCGTCGCCGACAACAGCATGGTCTCCTCGTCGAGGTAGGCGACGGCTGAGCCGGCGGCCTGGCGGGCGAACTGCCCGGTCTCGAATCGGATCGTGCGCTTTCCGTGAGCGCCGTTGTCAATTACGGTCTCGACGGACTGGGGGTCGGATCCCGTCATGGGAGTCCTTTCTCGAACATGTGACGTCCGCGCCGCGCGCCGCCGGCGCGCGGCCAGGCGTAGCAGTAGGGCGTGGATCGGTCAGGGCTCGCCTGGCCGTCCGTCGGTTGCTGTGTCGCCGTGTAAGCCGAGCCGGTCTTCGATCGAGGCTTGCGGGTCGGGGCCGAGGCGTCGTACGGGGTACGACGGCGGACCGTCCCGAGAGCCACTACCGAGGACCGGCGTCCTCGAGGGGCGAACGTCAGCGCGCAACGTCACTGATGGTGGTGGCTCCCGTGTGGAGACACCCGTCGGTGGTGCTGTGGTCCTGTGGTGCTGGTATTGCTGTGGTGCTGCTGCGTGAACTCTATTCAGTTGGCACGGGCGACCGGCTGATGACGAGGCCGGGCCTGATGCGACGAAGCGGCCGTCCCGAGGGAGGCCGCTTCGGCGGTGACTAGCGGCGCAGGCCGAGTCGCTCGATGATCGAGCGGTAGCGCGCGATCTCGGTCTTCTGCAGGTAGTTGAGAAGACGGCGACGCTGACCCACGAGAAGCAGCAGGCCACGACGGCTGTGGTGGTCGTGCTTGTGCTCCTTGAGGTGCTCCGTCAGGTCGGAGATCCGGCGGCTCAACAGCGCCACCTGTACTTCCGGCGATCCGGTGTCACCGTCACCGGTGGCGTACTCGTCGATGATCTGCTTCTTGGTCGCAGCGTCCAGTGACACGCGATCTCCCTTCGGGGCTTGCTGCGCGGCGCGCCGGGGCCTGTTCACCCGGGCACATCGGTTTCCGCGGCCGTTCGACGGCGCCTTCCAGGGTATCGGCGTACCCCTCCCGCCTCCAAATCCCCGACCAGACACCTCCCGTCCCGCGTTTCAGACCGTCCGGCCCGCGAATTCGCCGGACGGGAGGTGTCTGGATTGGGAGGCCGGTCATCCGGACACCCCGGATCCACGGTTTCAGGTACGCCAGCGGGGTGATTCGGCCGAGCGCAGGTGTTCGGTCAGGTCGACCGGACGGCCGTCGATCCGCAGGTGGCCGCGGAACCGGCGCAGGTCGCCGCGGGCCCAGGTCTCGAACACCCGGCGCACCACGCCGTCCAGGTCGCCCCAGCTCTCCCCGGTGTCCCACCTCACCACCTCGAGACCGACGTCGAGCAGGCCTCGCTCCCGACTCCGCTCCGCCACCACTCGTTCGGCCGCCGACTCGGCGGT
>JBBSPA010000129.1:0-7454 GCA_038259225.1 Propionibacteriales bacterium | reverse complement strand
CGATGACTACGGCGCCCACCAAGACCTCGCCCGCCTGCGCGACCGCATCCTCACGCTCGCCGCCGACGCGCTCGGCCAAGCCGCAGAGCACATCCTGCGGTTCTTCATCGCGTTACGCGCCGAGCTGGACTTCTATCTCGGCTGCCTCAACCTGCACGCGAGACTGACCAGCCAAGACCTGCCGCTGTGTCGGCCCGAACCACGGTCCGCGGGCGGTTCGACACTCACCGCGACCGGACTCTACGACCCCTGTCTGGCGCTGAGCTTCCCGACGCCGGTGCAGGGGAACGATCTAAGCGCCGACGGCAAACCACTGATCATCATCACCGGTGCCAACCAGGGCGGAAAGTCCACGTTCCTGCGCAGTGTGGGTCTCGCCCACCTCATGATGCAGGCGGGCCTGCCCGTGGCGGCCCGGTCGTTCAGCGCCAGCACCGTCGAAGGGGTTTTCACCCATTTCGCGCGCGAGGAGGACGCCACCATGACCGCCGGTAAGTTCGACGAGGAACTCCAGCGCATGAGCCGCATCGCCGGCCACGTCCGGCCTCACAGCCTGCTGCTCTTCAACGAATCCTTCGCCGCGACCAATGAACTCGAAGCCACCGCGATCGCCACCGACATTCTGCGCGCCGTTAACCACGTCGGCATCACCGTCGTGTTCGTGACCCACCTCTACGAGCTCGCCCACCGATTCCAGCTGGACCACGCCCGGACAACGCTGTTCCTGCGGGCCGAGCGGAGCGAGGACGGCCACCGCTCGTATCGGCTGCAGGAAGCGGCGCCCCAACCGACCAGTTTCGGGCAGGACCTGTACGAGCAGACCTTCGTGGCCCAGGCGACGTCCGACGCTGCCGCACCATCTCCACCCCGGTGGCCTGGCGTCGGGCCGCCGACGTCGAGGGCGCGGGCCGCAGAGCCGTGCTCGTGGAACCGCGGCCCGACCTGTTCCCCGCAAACGGGGCTAGGCCTTGGGCTAGACCGGGCTAGACCCGAGCGATGACTTCGCTGATCCCCGGCGCCGGGCTGGCGACGACGAACTTCGACACCTTCGCGTCCAGTCAGTTGTGAGCCATGGTCGATGAACCGTAGATAGCGTCTAGTCCCAGGGGGCGTGGGCATGCCAGTCGACCACTTCGAGGGGTACGACCAGCACGGGACGGTGCTGGTGGTGGGCGAGCTGGACGGAGATGGACTCCCTGACGAAGTCGCGGATGTGGTGGTGGTGGCCGAGGTGGGTGGCGACGACGAAGGCGGCGGCGTCGACGGCGCGGGCGAGGTGGGTCAGGGATCGGTCGACGCGGCCGGCGAGGTAGCGAAACTCCCAGGCTTGATCGTGCCCGCGCATCGAGGTGGCGACTGCCCGGGTGAGGCTGGCGGCCAGGTCTTCCCAGTCGTAGTCGGCGTCGGGGTCGATGGAGGCGTGTCGCACGGTGCCGTCGGGGAACTCTTCGATGGTGTAGCGGGAGGAGTCGACGTAGGCGAAGTACAGGGTGGGCGCCCCAATGGCGCGGCCGAGGGATACCGCTGTGGCGACGACGAGTTCAGGTTGTCCACGGGTGACCGACACTACGAGGGGGTGACCGGCGAACTCGGTCAGTCGCGACGCGTGCGGTTGCGGTGGGGTGTGGTGGTGGACCATCGGTGTGCTCCCTGCTGGGCTAGCTTATGGGTTCGTGGGTGTCGTTGGTGGGCGCCACTATCGACGGTTTCACCTGAACTTGCGTAGCGTCGTCGAAGACGGCGCGGTAGACATCTTCTCCGAAGCTGGTCGGCAGGGGAGGGGCCGGGCGCAGCTGGAATGACCGGGTACCGTCTTCGGCGCGTTCAGCGCGCAGGAACAGTGTCTCGGTTTCGTCCTTCTGCTGGTAGCGGTGGGCAAGGTCGTAGATGTGGGTGACGACCGCCACCCGGATGCCGCAGCCGCGCAGAGCGTCGATGATTTCCACGGCGATGTCGGCTCCTTCGCGTTCGTTGGTCGCGCCGAACGACTCGTTGCATAGCAGCACGGAGCCGGGGTGGACCTGGTCGGCGATGCGGCTCATCCGGGCCAGTTCCTCGTGGAACTTGCCGCTGGCCATGCTCGCGTCCTCTTCGCGGCGGAAGTGGGTGAACACGGCCTCGGCGAGTCCGGCGTCGAACTGCTCGGCGGGCACGAAGAGCCCGGCTCGCTGCAGCAGGTAAGCGATGCCGAGGCTGCGCAGGAAGGTCGATTTACCGCCCTGGTTGGCGCCGGTGATGACCACCAAGGTGGCGGCGTCGGCGTCGAGGTCGTTCCCTGCGACGTGCCCACCAGTCCGTAGCGCGAGGCACGGGTCGTAGAGCCCTTTCGCTTTGAGCTTCGCGTCGCTGGAGTCCAGGACCGTCGGTAGTGCGGTGGTGGCGCCGAGAGCCTGGAGCCGGTCGTGCAGGTTGAGGGCCGCGAGGTAGACCCCGATCTCGGTGCGTAGCGCCGCGAAATAGGACAGCACGTGGTCGGCGGCTTGGGCGAGGTCGGCGGCGACGATGTCAAGGCCGCGGTCGCGCAGTCTCGCGAGGGCGTTGAAGCTGGACTCGTCGCGGTCGGGGATGGTGAACCCGTGGGTGGGTCTCTTCAGGATCGACTTGGTGAACAGGCCGGTACGGTTCTCGGGCTTGGGTTCGCGCAGCACGTAGCCCACGCCTCGGTTCCCCTGCCCCAGACGCGCGCTGAGTACGAACCCGTCACGAAAGTGCAGGGTCGAAAGTCGCTGCTCGACCTCGGCGAAGTAGTCGTCACCGAGCTGGTCACACAGCTCGGCGAAGAAGCGGGAGAACCCCTCGGCGTGGAAGCCCCCGGCGTGGTCTTCGCTGAGACGGCGCAGGTCGCGGAGCTGGTCGAGGGCCATTTCGACGACCTGAATGGAGCGGCTGAGCAGCCCCTCGCCGTGGTCGTTGAAGAAGCCGCGCGAGAGGGTGCGCTCACCGTCCAAGACGGCGCAAGCCACCGCGTACAGGCGACGGATGACCTCGGGGTGGGCCAGGGCGTCGGTGAGCATGTGCTGGCGGTAGGTGACCTGGTCGACGGTCAGTGCACCGGCCAGGGTGACCTGGCGGACGGCGAGCAGGAGGACCTCGTCGCCGCCGGCCATGGCTGTCCACAAGGTGGCCAGGTCGAGGTCGTCGACCAGTTCTTCGGTGACCGGGTCGGAGTGCCAGGCAAGCAGCTCGAAGGCCGCCCGCCGGTTGCGGGGGATCCGTACCGGCTCGAGGTCACGGTCGCCGAAGAGCAACCGCGCCTTCATGACTGCACGCGCCGGGTGAGCTGGTCGCGGGTCAGACCGTACTTGTCGGCGATGGCCCGGGCGAAGGCCCGCCCGTCCGCGAGGCGTCGGGTCACCTTATAGGTCCGGGTGGCGGGGTCGTCGGGGTCGACGGCGCTGACCATGCTCACAGTGGTCTCATCGAAGGTGGCGAGTTCGTCGAGGAAGGTGACGCAGACCCCGAGGGCGCCCAGGTCACTGATCCGCTGGAGCATGGCGCGGGACAGGAAGAGGGCGTCCTGCACGGTCGTCGAGCTGAACATCTCGTTCATGACCACCAGGCTGGAGGAGGTCGCTCGCGCGAAGTCGTTGGCGAAGCGCTGCAGCTCCTCCTGGAGCTTCCCGGCCATGGCGGAAGGATCCTCGCGCCGCTCGAAGTGGCTGTAGATCGCGTCGGGCAGAAACAACCGCACGTCCCGGCCGGGCACCGGGCAGCCAAGGGCGGCGAGGTGGTGCAACTGCCCGACGGTGCGCGCGGTGGTGGTCTTGCCGCCGTTGTTGGGGCCGGTGATCACCAGGATGCGTTCGGCTCCTGACAGGCGCAGGTCGTTGGTGACCACCGGATTCCCCCCGGCGACGAGCTGGGCGGCGAGCGCGATGTCAAAGGTGTTGCCGGCGCTCTCGTGCTTGTCTTGGGCGCTGACATCGGGCAGGTCGAAGCACAGTCCGGCCGTGCGCAGTGGGCGGATGAGGTCGAGGTAGGCCAGGTAGAACTGGACCTCGCGGTCGAAGGCGCCGACGAGGGGGGCGACGAACGTGGCGTACTCGCGGGTGAAGCCCTCCAGGTCAGCGAACGGCCCGGGGAAGACCTGGGCCACCTGGTCCAGGATCCTGGCCTCGACGGGGTCGAGACTCTCACCGGAAATGTCGTGCTCGGCCCCTGCCTTGGCAGGATGCTGCTGGAAGCGGGCGAAGGTGTGGGCTACCTCCAGGCTGTAGTTGCGCTCATCGTCGTAGGGGCCGACGGTGACCCGGGCGCCGTGCAGCCACACGTCGTAGCGGACAGCATCGAGGGAGGCGCGGGCTCGGGCGGCGGCCCCGCGCATCCGCACAAACCCGCCAGACCTTGTGTAGGCGACGACCGAGCTCAGAAGCTCTCGGAGTCCTCGCGAATTGGGGTCGTTGTCATCCAGATCGGTGATGAGCCGGGCGACGGCCTCGGCGTACAGAAGGGCCGCCTCCAGGAACCAACGAGCCTTCTCGTAACGGTGGTAACGCTTGACCGCTAGGGTCAGTCGTTCGCGGACCTGGTGCATCCTCACGGTGAAGTCGGTGACGGCTGCGAGCAGGTCTTCGCGTTGCAGGTCGAGGAACACTTCGTGGCGGTAGGTGACCAAGCCAACGTCGGTGAGGGGGAGGCGATAATAGCCCTCCAGCCGGTACTCGCGGCGATCGGCTACCAACGTGGCGACGACCTGGTCGAGGTTGAGGTCGCCGAAGTAGGTCGGTTCTGGGGTGTCATCGAGGTGGGCCGGGGCGTTGTCGGCGCCGAAGAGGATGCTGCGAAAGGGGAGTTCAACCTCCCGTCCGGCCCCGGTCTGTGAACGGTCACGGAAGTGGTCTGCGATGAGGGCTTCCTCGTGCTCGGTCATCGGCAACCGCCAAGGGGCCGTTGGGGCTTGAATCGACGGCGCCCACCTAGGAGGTCTGAGACGGGGTGGCCTTCTGGCATGCGGACTCCTCGACGCTTGAGAGCCTCAGGAACTATGAACGGTGCAGGTCGGTGCTGTCACCTCCCAGGTGGGTCCATCACCTATCTTCAGTGAACTCCCCCGGCCACCGCGCGTCAAGACGACGCAGGGACGCGTTCCGGAGCCGGTCACCCGTGGGATGGCCGCGGGTCGGGGCGTCGCGACCTGCAGTGTGAGACCACCGCGGGGTCGAGGATCTCCGAAGGCGAGCGCCGACAGAGTATGGCGTGGGCCGCCCGTGGGGCGATAGGATGTTTGTGGTGATGGATCCCGCCGGGACGCCGTACGCGCCCGAACCGCCAACTGGCTGATAGCTCCTGTTCATCAGCGGTCTGCGTGACCGCTATCGATGGGCAGGCAGGCATGACCACCCAACGCCAACGCCAACCCCGCCTCGCCGCGAGCGAGGCGCAGTCGCCGGTCATGATTCTTGTCCGGCACGGACGCACGACGCTCAACGCCGCCGGGCGGCTGCGCGGGCATCTCGACCCGCCACTGGACGAGGTGGGCATCGCCGACGTCGCGCGGCTCGCGGACGGACTGGCGCCTGTGCTGGCCGATCGTCGCCCGCATCGCATCCTGTCCAGCCCGCTGGTTCGAGCGACCCAGACGGCGCAGGCGATCGCGGATCGAGTGGGTCTCACTGTCGCCATCGATGACCGTCTCCTCGACCGGGACTACGGAAGCTGGGCCGGTGAACTGACCGAACAGGTGGGCGAGCGATGGGGCTCGATCGATGCCGCGCCGGGGGTGGAGTCACGGGCGAGCCTCGCCGGACGGGTCCGCGGCCTTCTGGCCGAGCAGGTCACCGACCCGCCGCTCGTGCTTGTCACCCATGACGCGATCCTGCATGCCATGCTGGAGCAGCTCGACCCAAGCCTGGCGGACGTGCCCCTCGACCCGGGGTGTTGGTCGCTGATCGGGCAGTCCGGTCAGGGGCATTTGACAGTCATCAGCACGAACAACCGCTGAGGGCAGCCATGGACGAACCTACCGGGCCAGTGCCGAATTCGGGCGACGGGAAACGATGGTTGACCCGCGGTGTGGCGAGCGTCGGCGCTGCCTCGCTGTTCTCCGACACCGGACACGAGCTGGTGACCTCACTGTTGCCGAGCTTCGTCACGTCGACGATGCAGGCCGGGCCTGCCACGCTCGGTGCCATCGACGGGGTCGCCGACGCCCTGACCGGGCTGAGCAAGCTCGCCGGCGGACCCCTGGCCGCAGACCCATCCCGGCGGGGACGACTGGCCAGCAGGGGCTACCTTGGCACCGCGATCGCGACTGCCGCGATCGGCCTGACGACCGCCGCGTGGCAGGTGGCCATCCTGCGCGGGCTTGCCTGGATGTCGCGGGGACTGCGCTCGCCGGCACGCGACAGTCTCCTGACCGACCTGGCCCCGACGACGGCCTACGGCCGGGCCTTCGGGGTCGAGCGGGCGGGGGACAACCTCGGGGCCGTCCTCGGGCCGCTCTTGGCGGCCGGCCTGGTGGGCCTGATCGGGATCCGCGAGGCGATCCTGCTGTCGATCTTCCCGAGCCTCCTCGCTGCCGGCGCCATCACGCTCGCTGCTGCCGAGGCTCGCCGGACCCTGCGCCAGAGCGAGGGCAGACAGGCCCTGAGCTTCAACCTCGCGGGACTTCGTCGCGCCGGGATCGTCCGGTTGCTGGCACCGGCCGCCTGTTTCGAGTTCGGCAACCTCGCCACGACGCTGCTCATCCTGCGGGCGACGGACATCCTCAGTCAGTCCGTTGGGTGGTCGCTGACCGCCGCGACCACCGCCGCGATCCTGATGTATGCCGCTCACAACGCTGCCGCGTCCGGGTCAGCACTGGTGTGCGGCTCGCTGGTCGATCGCTTCGGTCCACGGCCTGCCTTCGCTGCAGGGGCCTTCGTCTATGCGGTGGCCTACGTGCTGTTCGCCACTGCCGGTAGCACGCCGGTCACCGTCGCCGCGTTCCTCCTTGCGGGTGTCGGGATCGGTTTCGTCGAAACTTCCGAGTCGGCCACGGTCGCGCTCGGGCTGCCCACGCACTTGCGGCCTCACGCTTTTGGGGTGCTCGGTCTCACCCAGTCCGTTGGCGATCTCGGCGCCACGGTCGTCGCCGGCATCCTCTGGAGCGTCTTCTCCCCGACCGTTGCCTTCGCCTACGCTGCGGCCTGGATGATCGCGGCACTGCTCACGACCTCGGCGCTACGCTCGACTTAGGAGGCGATGGGTGACAGGCCACCAGTAAGGCTCCGCCTCTGACCGCCGAGCCTGGCGTTGGCGTGGGTGTCCGGGGGCGGTGCATCCTGTCGTGATGGTGACGACGGTGATGTTGAACGATGTGCTGGCCGATCGCACCGGTCTGGATATCGAGTGCCTTGATCGGATCTACCTCAACGGTTACGTGCCGAACTTGCCGGTCGCTGGGCAGGTCGCCTCGTTCATGGTCGCGTATCTGAAGCTCCCGATCCCCTCGCCAGCGATCATGGAAGAAGATG
>JBBSPA010000128.1:0-7481 GCA_038259225.1 Propionibacteriales bacterium | reverse complement strand
CCCGGGCACGGTCGAGGTCGAGGACCACGACACCGGTGACGTGGTGGCGTTCGTCGACGTGCGCTGACCCCGGGCGCGTGCCGTCCCGCGCGACGGTCTGGTGGGTCCGGCCTCCGGCCGGTCGGTGCCCCAGGCAGGAGTCGAACCTGCGACCTTTCGCTTCCCATAGGCGCATCTCACGGCACATCATCAGAGGTCGTTCTGTACTCAGATTTGGCTGTGTGAGCGGGATTGGTCGCTATCGAGGGTCACCAGGCTTCGTCTGGGATCGAGGCACTTCAGGTTCAAAGTGGGGAGCAAAGTGGGTCACGGACCGGCGTCAGAGATGGATCGCCAGGTCGGACTTGTCGCCCTCGAAATCTCGTCCGAGGTAGACCCGTGCGGTCATCGCGGGGTCGGAGTGCCCGAGCTGGTCGGCGATCCGGACGATCGGGACGTTGGCCTCGTGCAACAGGGTGGCCACGGTGCGTCGGAAGGTGTGCGGTACCGCCCAACCGAAGCCGGCGGTGTCGAGGACCTCGCGAACAGCATGGTTGCTGTTGGACTGGTCCCACCGTTGCTCGCTGTTCCCGAGGAGAGCCGGTGCGGCGAATATGAGTCCGTCGGCGCCGACCCGCGAGGCACGGGCGTTGAGCCGGGTCTGCAGCCAGTCGGGCAGGTTGACGACGCGGTCGGAGCTGCCGGACTTGGTGCCGCGGATCCGGCAGGCCCCGGTGGTCGGGTCATAGTCGCTCCAGCGCATTGATCTCGCCTCGTCGATACGGGCGCCGGTGCCTGCGAGGAACGCCACCAGTTCGGCGGTGGTCTCGCGTCGCCTGACCGATCGCGGGTCCAAGTTCGCCTGCCGGGCCCGTTCATCGCCGCAGGCAATGACTTGGTCTCGTTCCTCGCGGGTAAACGCCCGGGTTCGATCCCGCAGGTCGACGTTCGGGTTCTGCGACTTCGTCGCGCGGACCTGACGCATCGCGTTGCTGGTCAGGACGCCGCTGTCGACGGCGAAGTTAAGGATGTTGGAGATCACGGACCGGGCGAGCTTGGATGCCCCGGTGCCGCGCCGGTCGGCCAAGGTCTGCAGGAAGATGCGGAGCCGCTGGGGGTCGTTGGCTTGCTCGAGAGTGAGACCGCGCATCGAGGAGCTGTCGGCGTCCACATGCCGGTCGAAGCTGCTGGTGTAGTCATTGATCGAGCGTGGCGCCAGGCCGGAGTCCGCGCGCGCCGCCTGGGCCAGCCAGACCCGACCGGCGTTGACGAACGGGGTGGTCCTCCTGATCGTCTGAGCGCTTGCCCCTGGTTGCCGCAGTCGCTCGACCAGCCGGACTTCGCAGCCCTTGATCGCCGCGTGCTTGGTCCGGGCGACCGCCGAGACCTCGCGGCGTACCCCGTCCCAGCCTCGGAAATAGGCACGAGCGCGGTGACGGTCGGCCCGGCGCGGGTTCGGTGCGGTGACCCAGCGCCCGGCATGGAGGACCTGAGGGGTGGTCTCGATCTCCCCGTGCTCACCCAGGCCGAGTGCCCGCCGGACCATCGATGCCTCCGTGTTCTGTGACGTTCCCAGGTCGCAAGTGTGCGTCGACGCACCGACAGGCGCCCCGTCCCTCCTCGATGCCTGTGGAGGAGTCAGCAGGGAGAGACGTAGTGGTCATTCTCGTAGGCGACGACATCGGTGAACCTGTAGGCGACGCGGCTGCCGATCTTGAGATAACCGATGCCTTCGCCGTGGTGGCGGAGGTTGGCAAGGTGGCCGGTGGTGACGCCCCAGCGGTCGGCAAGCTGGGCGGGGGTCAGCAGGGTGCGGTGTCCTGCCTCCTCCGCAATGACATGTTCGGTCATGTCGCTTCCGTTCGGTCGGTCTCGGTGCGCCCAGAGGGGTGTTCGGCGGTCATGGCGGCGCGAAGGAATCGGCGGGCTTCGGCGACGGTGACGTAGAGCCTTCCGCAGCCGTTGAACCGTGCCCAGCGGGGTCCGATGCCGCGCTGGCGCCAGTCGCGGACGGTGCGTTGCGGGGTGTGGATGAGGTCGCAGAACTCCTCGAAGGTGAGAAGAGCGTTCTCGTGCCAGTCGTCGGGGATGTGGATCGGGTTCACGGTGGTTTCCTTGGTGGGTGGGTGGGTCGGTCCTGACGGGTCAGCGGTACGGGCCACGAGGCCCCGGCGCCGGCGAGTGCGGGGCGTCGCGCTCCTCTGGGCGCGGTCGCGACCGGGTGGTCGGCTGGTCGTAGTCCTCGGGTGGATTGGCGCGGATGTGCGCGGCCTCGTTGCGCGCGGCATTGAGGTGCCGGTAGGTCTCTCGCAGGGGCTGGTCGAGCGCGTCGAGGTGCGCCCGTGCGGTGGCGACGGCGACGTCTGGGTCGGTGGTGGACGTCATTCCGTCCATCGACAGCTCCCAGGTGGACTGTGACCGGTCGAGCACGAGGGCGAGCCGTTGAGTCACCTGAGGCAGCGTGGCCACCGTGTTCGCGAGGTGGGCCAGAATGACGTCCACGTCGGCCGGCGTCGCGGCGGGGTTGCTGGCCAGCTGGTGGGCGAGACGGATGACGGCGTTGTCAGCATCGGCGGCGCTCTGCGCGAGTGTTGCTCCAGGCTCGTCGGTTGGGCTCCCGCCGTCTCGCTGGGTGGGGGTCATGAGTGTCCTCTCCGGGTCGGCGCGTGGGGGCTCTCACCTGACGTAAGGCGGTGAGTGGCTCTTGGCGATCACTGACGACGGACCTCGTCGGGTTCGGTTGGTCACCTAGGACGGCGGTGAGGTGTCCGGCGATCACCTGCGCGGCAGTTCGTCACCGTTCGGTAGCTGTCGTCATCTGCCAGGGCCGCGTGACGGCCGGCTCGACGGGGTGAACGGGACCTCGACGGGACGGCGGGGTCGGTCCGGTCGGTCCGTGGGCTCGGACGGCATAAGACTCGGTCCGTAACGGTCGATCGCCTCGAGTGCGGCCTCCCGGGCGTGAGCGGGTCCGAGGTCGGCTCGGTCTCGGCCGAATGTGTCGACCCACTGGGCGCGGGCGTCGTTGACGGACTCGGCGACGAGGTGGGCGGTGTTGTGGTGGCGGCCGCGGGTCATGGCGACGTAGGCAGAGGCGGCGCCGGTGGTCTCGCTGAGGAGGAAGTGTGCCCGGTCGACGGTCTCACCCTGGGCGCCGTGGACGGTGGTGGCGTAGCAGAGCTCGACGTGGGCCTCGGCGTAGGCCGCGTGGAGGGTACGGCGGCCGCGGCGGCCCTCGATGTCGAGGTGGCCGTGCTCCGTGATGCCGGTGACGGTCCACTGGTCGCGGTTGGCGACGTCGAGGTCGCGGTCGTTGCGGCGGGTGCTGACGCGGTCGCCGACGGCGATCCGGGCCCCGGAGCTGGTGGTGAGGTGATCGCCGGTCTCGACGGTGCCGGCGGTGACGCGCCGGTCGCGGACGGCTGCGTTGAGGTCGGCGACCTGCTCGCGGGTGTCGGCGACGACGAGGTCGCCCGGTGATGCAGCGGCGAGGTCGGTGACGGCAGCGAGGCGTTCGACGTCGGTGGGGTGGATGACGATTGCGCCGCGCTGGAGGAGGGCGTCGAAGACCTCGTCGGCCCGCTGGCCGGTGCGCATCTGGAGGGTGAGCTCGGCGTAGGCGGGGTCGGCGAACCGGTGTACGGCGTCGAGCGTCAGCCGGTCCTCCTCGGCCGCCCACCGGCTGGCGTGGTCGAGCACGCCGCCGCGCCCGACGGCAGGGAGCTGATGACGGTCGCCGACGAACGCGACGCGGGCGCCTGCTTCGTCAGCGATCGTGAGGAGCGCGCGGGCGGTGTCCTGGTCGAGCATGCCGGCCTCGTCGACGAGCAATAGGTCGCCCGGGATGAGGCGGGCGAGTCGGTCGGGTCCGGACCGCCCGGAGTCGTCGCGGGACCAGAAGCCGTCGTCGTCCCAGCGGAACCCGTGCTGGTGGGACAGCCAGGCGGCCGAGAAAGCCGACGTGGCGAGCTGGTCGGCGGCGACCTGTGCGGCCTTGAGGGTCGGGGTGACCACGACGAGGCGGTGGTGCCGCATCTCGATGAGCTCACGTGTCGCGCGGAGCGTGGTGGTCTTGCCGGCGCCGGCGGCTCCCTCGACGACGGTGAGCCGAGCGGTGCCGGCCAGCGCGGCGGCGACCCGACGTTGGGTGTCGTCGAGCCGGATGCCGGCGACGACGTGTCCGACGGTGGCGGCCCGCCCGGGCCTCAGGCCACGTGCGGCGAGGCGGTCGACGAGGTCGGCCTCGACGTCGAGCACGGTGCGGGAGGTGAGCGCGCGAACATGCTCGGGTACGTCGGCGCGGTCGAGCAGCGGTCGGCAGGTGGCGACGGTTCGGGCGGTGAGGTCCTCGGCGAGCTCACGGCGTACGGCTGGGTCGGTCACGACGTCGACGGAGGCGATGATGCGCTCGACCTCGCCGCGGATGTCGGCGGCGTTCCAGCTCGAGCGCCGGGCGCCGAGTCGGGAGACGCCGAGCTGGGTGACGGCGTCGCGGTTGATCCGTGCGATGGCCGTCGGGTGCAACGTGGCCGGCCCTGGCGGCGCGGCGAACCCGAGGTCGCGCAGCTCGTCGACCCACCGCGCCGCGAGCTGCTCGCCGCTCTGAGGGACGACCTTGTCGGGTCGGGCGTGGGCCCACGCGCGTCGGTCCCAGCTGCGGCGCAGCTGAGGCCCCGGCTGCTGCTCCGGGTGCTCGCGGCGCCACTGGGCTTCGTAGCGGTCGACGTTGCGTCCGATCTGTGCCGCGCGAGCGCTGAACGCGCCGGCGTACGGCGCGAGCTCGCGGACCTCGCCGCTGGCGGGGTCGAGCGTGTAGCCGTGGGCGGCGAGCGTCTTGCGCAGCTCGGGGTCGCACATGACGGCGGCGTGCCCGATGCCGTTGACGGCCTCGATCGAGTCGACGATGCCGACCGAATGAAGTCCGCGCCACCGGCCACCGGCCAGCACGCGCGCGTTGAGCTGGAGGTGCAGGTGACGGTGTGGGTCTCCGGCGCGTGAGGTGTAGTGCCGCACCACCGCGGCCTCGACCTCTTCGACGGGCACCTGCACCTGTCGGCCACGCGGCCCGACGCGGGTCGTGGCGTGCTCGGCGACCCAGCCGATGATCTCCTGGGCGGCGCGTTCCTGGGCGGAGTCGTAGGCCTCGGCGACCGCCGGGTGTAGCGACGCCGCGAGCGACCACGTCTTGGGTCCGTTGACGACGAGCTCGACGAAGCGCAGCCCGCGCTCGCCGGTGCGCAGCCGCCCTTTCGGGCGACCGGTCTCGATGTCGTCCCCGGCGACCCACTGCTCGTAGCCGTCACCGTCGAGCGTGCCGGCGACGCGCACGGAACCGGCCCCGGCGACGTACCTGGTGGCGACGCCGGTGCCCTCGGCGAGGTAGTAGTCGTCGACGCGCGACCGGTCGGCCTCGACGTAGGTGCGCGCGGCTGCGGCTGAGCCGCGGTAGAACTTCACGCCGCCGTGCATCGCCACGTTCCTCCCTTAGGGGCCTCGTCATTGCTCGTCAACTAGCGTCGAAATGAGGCTCGGCCCGCCCCTGGGGGGACGGGCCGAGCTGGTGGTTCTACCGAACTTCGTAGCATGCGTGCCGCTCAGTTTTGAAGGCTGATGAGCTGTTCGAGCGGTTGCAGTTCGCGGACTCGTCACTCGTCGTCAAGCGATCGACTCGCGCGCAAAGATCGCGAACAGAAGCTTGGTTCGCTGAAGCGTCTGGATAGGCGATTGATCCGCCGGTGGTGGCTGGTTAAGCAACGGCGTCCGGGCGCTTCCCCGGGTGATCGTCGTCGATCGTGCCGATCCACTCGCGCACCCTTCTCGGGCTCGCAACACTGCACGGGGGAACTGGCCCCGCATAGCCTCCCCGTCCCGGACGGTCCTCCGGACGGGTCTTCCGGAACGCGCGGCGCCCAGCACGGCCGTTGACCCGGGAGGGACCGCCTGAATTCGCCGAACCCTTGCCGGCGACGCCGAGCGGATCGGGGCGGAACGCGACCACGAGCCGATCGCTACATCGCTCGACAACCAAGCATCGAGTGGAGGCGTCGTACCTCACATGAGGAACGCGAAATCCAGCGCAGCGCTCTTGATCGCCTCGGTCATAGCCGGGGTAGTGGTGGTCGGCTGCAGCGACCTCACCTCGACTGCGCCCCCGGTCACGCCGTTGAGTGAGTCGACAACGAGTCCTTCAGGGAGTCCCTCCACGAGTCCGACTACCATCACTTCGGAGCAGGTGTTCCGGCGTGGCGAACTGATGAAATACGCCTCGCGCAACGGCCTCGAGACGCTCACCGTATGGGAGTTGTGCGCCCCCCAGTGCCGCCAATACTGGGTTCTCGCCGGTGCGAGACCCGAGGCGATTGTCGGCGACGCTGGAGTAGGGCCGATCGCGGCAGTCACGGCGAGCCGCAAGGGCTACCTCGTCGAGACGTTCGGCCGCCCTGGTTTCGTCGTACGCCCCGACGGTACGACGCTCCCGCTGCAGCGGGGACGAACAACACTGCCGATCAACGCCGATACCGTGATCCTGCGTCCTGGCCGCGGCCAGTTGACAGCAGCGGACCCTGCCGACGGGGTTACCTGGAAACTGCCCGCCACCCCTGAAAACACGTCGGTCTACAAGACCGCGGTGAGCGGGAGCGGAACGGTCTGGGCGATCCCCTCCGAGCAGGGCGCCGACCTGAGCATCCTTCGCCTCCAGGGCGGGCTGTGGCGCTCTATCTCGATGGCTGGCCTCTACCCCGCAGACTCGATCCAGCAGGGAATCGTGACGGCGCGCCAAGCACCCGCCCGGGTCGCCATCGCCGCGACCTACGGATCCGCCCTGACCCCATCCGCCCTGTTGCTGGTCTCCACCGACGCCGGGCAGCAGTGGCACCGCCTGATAGATGACCAAACGCCTTTCACACTCGGCGACTCGATGGCGATCGCCGGCGACACGCTCTACCTCGCCACCACTGGAGGCCGGGTATGGCGCACAGTCGATCCGGCCTGGACCCGTCTGGAGCCTGTTCGAGGACTCCGCGGCGTGATCGGACTGCAGTCTGCCGGGGATCGCGTGATCGGATGGCGATGGCGCCGCGGCGAGCTCGTGTCCATCGACCAGCTGGGTCGTGTACAGGTGTTCGCCTTCAAACATCCGAGCCCCAACAACTGATCAGCGGCTCCACCGAGGGCGGTCTCAGACGATCGCCGACCTGGAGCGTGATCAGCACGCGGAGCGTGGCGCCACGCGAACCTGTTCGGCGAAGGCCAAGACCTATTGGTCGTCAGTCGCATCGAAAGTTGTTCGCCGTGGCAGGTTCCCCCTGCGGACCGCGCATGAGGTTGTCTCCGCCTAACGAGGTGGATCGACTCGACGCGAACAGGTGCTCCAACAAGCCCTAAGTCCCTTTAGGCCGCGGATGTGCGCTCAGCCGAGGATGCGGACTCAGTCGGTGACGGTGCCGTCGCGCAGGGTGACCTCGTAGGTGAGCATCTCGGTGGCACCCAGTTCGTCGTTG
>JBBSPA010000127.1:0-7653 GCA_038259225.1 Propionibacteriales bacterium | reverse complement strand
GACTCGATCAGCGGCGTCCTCGGTGGTCGAGCCTGTCGAGACCCCCGGACGGTCCTTGATCTCGACAGGCTCGATCAGCGGACCCGACTCGATCAGCCGGACCGAACTCGATCAGCGGCGTCCTCGGTGGTCGAGCCTGTCGAGACCCCAACGGTCCTTGATCTCGACAAGCTCGACCACCGGACCCGACTCGATCAGCGGACGGGACTCGATCAGCGGCGTCCTCGGTGGTCGAGCCTGTCGAGACCCCCGGACGGTCCTTGATCTCGACAGGCTCGATCACCGGACCTGACTCGATCACCGGACCCGACTCGATCAGCGGACCGGACTCGATCACCGGACGGGACTCGATCAGCCGGACCGAACTCGATCAGCGGCGTCCCCGGTGGTCGAGCCTGTCGAGACCCCCAACGGTCCTTGATCTCGACAAGCTCGATCGGTGGGGACCTTAGTAGAGGTGACAGGCCACCTGGACATCGTCTGAGGGGCGCAGAGCCGGATCGGAGCCATCGTGAAAGCGCACCGTGACCCCGTTGCCCTCCGGCTGGATCGCCTCGACCCCGGACCAGATCCGCGCCTCCGGCCCATCGCGGCGTACCTCCTCCAGCAATGCGACCAAGGACTCCGGCGTAGCGTCAACGTCCGCCTTCAGGTGAGCCGACCCGCCTTCCTGCTCGTTGAGGTCGTCCAGGTTTGCGATCTGGCTACGTTCGATGTCGAAGGTCGTGATCCCGGTCTTCAACCAGTGCGCCTCCAGCGCGGCGACCAGGTCGCGGGACTCCCAGCCGCACTTCTCGAACGCCTCGGGGCAACGCGGGTGGAACGCACAGCCCAGCGGTGGCCTGGCCGCGTCGGGAATCTCGCCCTTGAGCAGGTCCCGGGTCATCGAGCGACTCGGGTCGGGGTCGGGGATCGCCGCCAGCAGCGCCTTGGTGTAGGGGTGCTTGGGATTCTTGAAGATGTCGGCGGTCTCCCCGATCTCGACCACCCGACCCAAATACATGATCGCGATCCGGTCGCAGAAGAACTTCGCGCTGGCCAGGTCGTGGGTGATGTAGACGTAGGTCAGCTCCAGCTGGTCGCGCAGGTCCAGCATCAGCTGCAGGATCTTCGCCCGCACCGACATGTCGAGCATCGAGATCGGCTCGTCGGCCACGAGCAGCCGCGGTCCCATGATGATCGCTCTCGCCAGCACCACGCGCTGTTTCTGCCCGCCGGACAGGTCGCTCGGGTACTTGCCGAGGAACAGGTCCACCGGCACCAGACCGACCCGCTCGAGGGCGTCGACGACCTTCTCCCGGCGTTCGGTCGACGAGCGCATTCCATGCACGCGCAGCGGATCGCCTACGGCCTGCTCGACCGTCATCACCGGGTTCAGGGCCGCGTTGGGGTCCTGGAACACCATCTGGATGTGCTGACGAATGTCGCGCAGCTCTCTCTTCTTCAGGGAGGCGATGTCGGTGCCCTCGAACACGATCGAGCCGGACGTGGCCGGCACCAGACCGAGCAGAGCACGACCCAGCGTCGACTTGCCGCTGCCGCTCTCCCCCACCAGGCCGACGACCTCGCCCTTGCGCAGGCTCAGGTCGACACCGTCGACGGCTTTGACCGTGCCGGTGTCGCGACCCAACAGTCGGCCGAACGTGCTGCCGCGCAGCTCGAAGTGCACCGACAGGTCGTCGATCGCGACGATCATCTCCTCGCGGCCTGGCGAGGCAATCGTGGGCTCAGGCTTCGTCGGCAACGCTGATCTCCTTCTGCTCGACCTTCTCGGTTCCACCGGGAGGGATCTCGTCGCGTGGCCCGGACAGCCAGCACTCGACCTCGTTGCCATTGGCGGCCTGGGTGAGGATCGGGTCCTTGTCGACGCACACCGTCATCGCATCGGGACACCGCGGATGGAAGCGGCAGCCCGCAGGCGGGTCGATCAGGTCCGGTGGCGCCCCCGGGATGAAGTTCAGACCGGTCGTGGAGAGGCTGATCGTCGACCGGAGCAGCTCCCGGGTGTACGGATGCTGCGGATCGCCGAAGACGGTGCGTACGCCGCCCTGCTCGACGATCCGACCGGCGTACATCACCGCCACCCGGTCGCACGACTCCGCGACGATCCCGAGGTTGTGCGTGATCAGCAACATCGCGGTGTCGAAGTTGCTGCGCAGGTCGTTGAGGATCGAGATGATCTGCGCCTCGACCAGCACGTCAAGGGCCGTGGTCGGCTCGTCGGCGACGATGAACGCCGGGCGCAGCACCAGCGCGAGTGCGATCATCAACCGCTGACGCATGCCGCCGGAGAACTCATGCGGGTACGACGAGTACCGCGTGGGCGGGATCCCCATCAGGCGCAGCACCTCGAGCGAGCGCGACCGCAGCTCCTGCTTGGACAGATCCGGCTCGTGCTGCTTGATGGTCTCCTCGAAATGCTGGGAGATCCGCATCAGCGGGTTGAGACGGGTCAGCGGCTCCTGGAAGATCATCCCGAGCTCGGCACCACGCAGCCTGCGGGCGTCCTTGTCCGACATCTCGAGCACGTCTTTGCCCTTGAAGAGCACCTCACCGTCTCGCTTGGCGCCGGCCGGCAACAGCCCCATCAACCCACGCCCCAGGGTCGACTTGCCACAACCTGACTCGCCCACCAGACCCAGGGTCTCGCCGGGCTGGAGGTCGAAGGTCACGCCGTCGACAGCCCGGATCGCGCCGCGGGTCGTGCCGTACCAGACCCGCATGTCGCGGACGTCCATCACCGGGCGGCCCGCCGTCTCGGTGTCACCCGTGGACTCGGTCAACGTCACGAGGAGACTCCCTTCGTCTGCCGGGGCGGCATCACGACGGGCAGCAGCCGACGCTTGCGCAGGACGGGGTTCACGGTCTCGTTCAGGCCCTCACCCACGAGGGTCAGTCCGGTCACGAGCAGCACGATGGACAGGCCGGGGTACAGCGCGGTCCACCAGACGCCCGCGCCGGCGTCGTCAATGGCCCGGTTCAGGTCGAAGCCCCACTCCGCGGCCACCCCGGGCTGGACACCGAGACCGAGGAAGCCCAGCCCTGCGAGCGTGCTGATGGCGTCCGCGGCGTTCAGGGTGCCGATCACCGGCACGCTCTGGATGACGTTGCCGAACAAGTAGCGGCTCATGATCGTGCGGTCGGGAGCCCCGATGGCGCGGGCCGCCTCGATGTACGTCGCCTCGCGGGCGCTGATCGTGGTGCTGCGGACGACACGGAAGTACTGCGGTATGTAAATCGCGGTCAGCGAGAGCGCGGCGGCGACGACGCCACCGCCGATCAGGTCGGTGAAGAGGAACGCGAAGACGATGGCCAGCAGGAACGACGGGAACGAGAAGACAGCGTCCATGAAGAGCACCAGGACGCGGTCCAGCCAGCCGGAGAAGTAGCCGGACATCAGTCCGAGCGGCACACCGATCAGCAGGGAGGCCACGATCGAGAGCCCGACGACCTCGATGGCCGTACGGGACCCGTAGATCACGTGCGAGAGCACGTCGGTCTTCAAGTCGTTGGTCCCGAACCAGTGCGCGCTGTCCGGGTGGCCGACCTTGGCGAAGTCCTGCCCGGTGCTGCTCCGGTACTGGTTGAAGTCGTACGGGGAGATCCACGGGGCGAACAGCGCGAAGATGATGAAGATGCTGGTGATCACCACGCCAACGACCAGCATCCAGCGGGCAATACCCGTCGTCTTGAAGAACGGACTGAAGATCGTGGCGAGAATGCGGCGCATCAGTACCTCACTCTCGGGTCGATCAAGGCGTTGACGATGTCGACCAGAAGGCTGATCAGGATCACCACGATGGCGAAGATCGTGATGATCCCCTGCACTGCGCCGTAGTCGCGCTGTTCGATGTAGTCGAACAGCTTCTTGCCGAGACCCGGCCAGCTGAACGTCGACTCAGTCAGCACGGCGCCGGAGAGCAGCAGCGCCAGCTGAAGACCGACCACGGTGATGACCGGCACCAAGGCGTTGCGGAACGCATGGTTGCGCATCACCTTGCCTTGCGCGATCCCTCGGGCCTGCGCCGCCTCCACGTAGTCACTCTGCATCGTCTGGATGATATTGACGCGCACCAGCCGGATGAAGACGCCACAGATCAACAGGCCCAACGTCAGTGCCGGCAGGAAGAGGTGCTGGAGCACGTCGACGATGGAGGCCTTGTCACCGCTCAGGAAGGCGTCGATCACCAGGATGTGCGTGCGTGCTGGGACGTAGAACTTCGTTATCGGGTCGGCGTCCTTGGAGGTCGGCAGGCCCAGCGGCCGGGCGATGTAGAGCTGGGCGAGCAGTCCGGTGAAGAACACCGGTGCCGCGTAGGTCAGGATTCCGAAGGTCCGGATCACCACGTCGCTCGGTCGGTCCCGCAACCGTCCTGCCAGCAGCCCGAGGGGCAGCCCGATCACCAGGGCGATCACGAAGGCGGACAGGGTCAGCGAGAGCGTGGCTCCGCCGTTGTCGCGGATCACGTGCAGGATCGGCTGGTTGTCGGTGAAGCTGCGGCCGAAGTCGAGACGCATGACCGAGGACAGGTAGTCCCAGTACTGCGCGAGCATCGGCCGGTCCAGACCGAGAGCGTGCCGGCGCTGCTCGATGGCGTCCGGAGACAGCCGACCTCCGAGGGCGGCGGACACCGGGTCACCCGGTGCCACCCGGAGCAGGAAGAAGACCAGCGTCAGCAGGATCCAGATCATCGGGATGACCAGCAGAGCCCGCTGGAGGATGAACCGGGGCAACGAGCCCGACGATGCGCTCATGACTCCCTTTCTACGCTGTGTCCGCCCCGTTGCGGGAGTTCCGGACGATTCTGATCGGGGACGTTACCGAACCCCTCGATGCCGGGGGTCAGCGCATGGCACGGGGGAGGGATCCCTTCGGACCCCTCCCCCGTCCTGTGTCGGTCGTTGGACCTGTGTCAGGCGTTCTTGCTCAGCAGCCAGAAGCGGAAGATGTACGCCGGGTCGAGCGTCTCCTCCACTCCACTCACGCCCTTGCCGTAGACGGCGATGTTCTTCCCGACCCAGCTGGGCACGAACGGGACATCCTGTGCAGCGATGTCCTGGAGCTTGCTGAACGTCTCAGCGCGCTTGGCCGGATCGGACTCACTCTGCTCCTGCGCGACCAGGTCGTTGACTTCATTGTTCTTGTAGTGGTTCTGGAAGAAGCCACCGTTGACCATGAACGGCGACAGGTAGTCGTCGGCGTCCGGGTAGTCCGGGAACCAGCCCAGCATCCAGAGGTCGTAGGCGCCCTCCTTGTAGATCGTCTGGTACTGCTCCCACTCCGCGCTCTTCGTGTTGACCTTGAAGAGACCGCTGCCCTCGAGCTGGCGCTGCAGCTCGGTGGCCTCGTCCACGGCGTTCGGGCCGTAGTGGGTCGGCGTGTAGCCCATCGTGATGGTGACCGGCGTCTTGATCCCGGCGTCGCTCAGCAGCTTCTTCGCCGCATCGACGTTCGGGTCGCCGTACTTGTCCTTGAAGGAGTCGACCTGGCCGTCGAAGCCCGGCGGCACGATCGAGTACAGCGGGTCCACCGAACCTTCGTAGGCCGACGACGCGATCTTGTCACGGTCGATGATCTGCGCGACCGCCTGGCGGATCGCCTGCTCCTTGCCCACCGGGCTGGTGACGTCCCAGACCCAGTAGCGGATCTCGGCGCCCTCACCCTCGGCCACGGTCACGTCGCTGTTGGTGCCGAGGTCCTTCAGGTCGGTCGGGCTCAGGCTGCGGTAGGCGACGTCGACGTCGCCGTCCTCGACTGCCAGCTTCAGCTGCGAGGGCTCGGTGTAGTAGGACACGAACACCTGTGGAGCCTGGCCGGCGGCGTCCCCTGTGTACTGGTCGTTGATCTCGAAGACAGCCTGCTCACCCGACTTGTACTGGCTGAGCTTGTAGGGGCCCGAACCGATGACCTTGTCGTCGTCGAGCTTCTTGTCTGCCGGGAACACGTCCTCGTCGACGATCGCGCCTGCTCCGGGGTAGGTGATCAGGTACTGGAAGGTGGTGTCGGGCTTGTTCAGGTGGAAGATCACCGTTGAGTCGTCAGGCGTCTCGATCGCGTCGGGCACGACCTGGAGGACGCCGTCCTTGTTCGGCTTGCCGATGCTGCCGAGCAGGTAGGTCGCCGCGCCGTTGGGGTCCGCGATCTTGATCGCCCGCTCAAAGCTGTACTTCACGTCCGACGAAGTGAGGTCGTCACCGTTGGAGAACTTCAGGCCCGACTTCATCGTGCACGTGAAGGTCTGCGGGTCGTCGTACTTGCAGGACTCGGCCGCGTCTCCCTTCGGCGTGGCCTCGCCCGCTGGGATGGTCAGCAGCGTCTGGTACAGGTTGTACTCGAGCGTCGACGAACCCAGGTCGTAGGAGCCTGCCGGGTCCAGCGCCGTCACGGAGTCGGTCGTGCCGATCGTGATCGGGTCACCCTTGACGTTCGACGAGCCCTGCCCGCCGTCGCTGCCGCCGTTGTTGCCGCTCGAGTCGTCGCGGTTGGAACCGCAGGCCGCCAACGAGACGATCAGGACGCCTGCCCCTCCCACGGCCAGCCATCTCTTCGTATTTCCCACCTTGATACGCATGTTGCTCCCGTCGCGTTTGCACCTCTGGTCAGGTGTGACCATCGCGACCCTAGTGCGGGAACAACGAGATGTCAGCAAGGGAAGGTCACGACACGGTTACCGTTCGGGCACCCGGGTGGCGGGCCGCGACAGGCCAGAACCGCCTGTGACCAGGGATTTCAGGTACTCCACAGAGACCCCGGTCAGTGTCGCGAGCTCGATCCGGGCGGAGGTGAGCGGTACGTCGACATGGTTCGGCACGACCACCACGACGCAGCCGGCGGCCTCGGCCGAGGCGGCGCCGGTGGGCGAGTCCTCGATCGCCACGGTCGAGGTCGGGTCGACCGCGAGCAGGTCGGCCGCCATCAGGTAGGCATCGGGTTCGGGCTTGCCGTGCGCCACCGACTCGCCGGTGACGACCACGTCGAAGTGACCTCCCGGGAGCGCCTTGATGACCGCGGCGGCGAAGCGGTCGTACGACATCGTCACCAAGGCCGTCGGGATCGCGGCCTCGTTGCAGGCCACCAGCAGGTCGATCGCGCCCGGTCGCCACTCGACGCCCTGCTCGACGATCACGGCCACCACCCGGTCGACGAGCTCCTCGACCACCTCTTCGGGGCTCTGCGGCAGATCCATCCGCTGCTTGATGTAGATGCCGGAGTCGATCAGGTTGTTGCCGACCAGGGCGAGTCCGTCCTCGCCGGTCCACGTCGCGCCGTACTCCGTTGCCATGTCCTGCTCGGCGCGCATCCAGGCAGGCTCGGTCTCGCACACCGTGCCGTCCATGTCGAACAACACCGCCTGGAGGCCACGCGCACGCGCCGGCGGTGGTCGAGCGTGTCGAGACCCCTTGATCTCGACAGGCTCGATCAGCGGGGCGGGCTCGATCGGCGGGGCGGGCTCGATCAGCGGGGTACTCGGTGGTCGAGCGTGTCGAGACCCCTTGATCTCGACAGGCTCGATCAGCGGGGCGGGCTCGATCAGCGGGGCGGGCTCGATCGGCGGCGAGGGCTCGATCAGCGGGGTACTCGGTGGTCGTGCGTGTCGAGAGCCCTGGATCTCGACAGGCGGGATCGGCGGGGCGGGCTCGGTGGGCGGCGCG
>JBBSPA010000126.1:0-7655 GCA_038259225.1 Propionibacteriales bacterium | reverse complement strand
CGAAGGCGACCATCAGGACTGATCTGAACGAATGTTCGTCACGCGCTTCTGAGAGACAAAATGGGGCGCCGGCGGCATCACACCGAACGCGCACTCCGAACGACGACGTCCGAGCGGCCACGTGCGCACCAATCGGCATGTCGTTGCTCTCCTCGGAAGTCGTCTTGGTTCTCGCCCTCAATCGAGTCGTGCGGCGGAGTGATCGAACGCACGGGGGCGTAGACCGGGTGCGCCTCGTGAGTGAGAACCCGCCTCGGGGTGATTCTGCGCTGCGCCAGGGGCGCAGGTTTGTGGGGGCCACGACCATTGCGAGCGCCGCAGGCTCGCCACGACGTCGGGAACTCAGCCCTCGCGACGGTTCGCGGCGACGGCCACCATCCGGGAGTGATGGGACTTCAGCACTCCAGAAGGATCTGGTTCGTAGAGTGGACAGGGATGAGCGCGGTCGCCCCAGTCGACTGGGGGCGTGCCGAGCAGGTCGCGATCATGGTGTCCGGGCTGTCACCTGCGCCTGATGCCCACCTCCACGGCTGGGACCCGCCCATCGGGCTGATCGAGCAGCAGATCGAGGACGTCACCGGGCTGCGCTCCGCGGCGGGGACGGCGTCGGCCGACCTGATCGACCGGCCCACGTGGGTCCGAGCCAACGTCTCCTCGTTCCGCCAGCTGCTCGAACCGGTGCTGTCGAAGGTGGCGTCGCGGCGATCGACGTCGGGTTTCGCTGCCGGCGTGCTCAACTCGTGGTCGCAGCAGATGGCCGGCGCCGAGCTGGGGACGTTGCTCGGATGGATGGGCGGCCGAGTGCTCGGCCAGTACGACGTCCTGGTGCGCACCGACTCGGCGGACGCCGGCGCTGATGGTGCCGTTTACCTCGTCGGTCCGAACCTGGCGACGGTGGAGCAGCGCTACGGCTTCGATCCGATCGAGTTCCGCACCTGGGTGCTGGTCCACGAACTCACCCACCGTGCCCAGTTCACCGGTGTGCCGTGGATGCGCGCCTACTTCACCGGGCTCGTCGACGAACTGCTCGGCGCCGTCGACCCACGGCCAGAGGTGCTGCTCGGGGCGCTGCGCGATGCGCTCAAGCGGCCCGACGCGGCCCGCCAGCAGCTGCGTGAGACCGGCCTCGCCGGGCTGATCGCCAGCCCCGAGCAGCGCGCCGTGATCAGCCGCATCGGCGGGCTGATGTCATTACTGGAGGGCCACGGCGACGTGACGATGACCCGGGCGGCCGGCAACCTCGTCCCCGACGCAGGCCGCTACACCCAAGTGCTCGCCGCCCGTCGGGCCAACGGCAATCCGCTGACCAAACTGCTGAAGCTCCTGACGGGAATCGAGGCCAAGCTCAACCAGTACGCCGCCGGGGAGCAGTTCATCGCCGCCCTCGAAGCGGTCGGTGGCCCGCAGGCGATCGACGTGTGCTGGACGTCGTCAGCGATGCTCCCTACGATCGAGGACATCCGCGACCCGCAGCAATGGCTACGCCGAGTCGGTCTCTTGGCTGCGTGAGCGCTCGAGCAACGACATGACCAAGCCGGAGCCGACCGGCACGCCCGACAACTGGTGCGGCGAGCACCACATCGGCAACTTGTTGCGGACCAGCGGCGTCAGAGAGGGGCGCCAATCGACCGCTTCGGCACCGAACACGAGTACCGAACAGCGACGGCCACCATCGGCGACGGCGCACCGATCGGCATGGCGGTGTCCGTGACGGGCCCGTTCGCGGATCGTCGTAGCGTCGCAGTTTCCACCGGTCGGGGACGCTCGCTGCGTTGTGGTCGGGGTCTCCGGCCACGACCAAGGAGGTCCTGTCCATGCCCGTTTCCACCACTGCCGTCGAGCGGTACCAGCCGGTGTTGTCCGAGGTCGAGCGCACCACGCTGCTCGGCTTCTTGACGGGCTACCGGGGGTTCACCCGCGACGCCTACGCGTTGGATCTGCGCCAGTTCACCTTCTGGTGCTGGCAACACGACCGCGGCCTGTTCGACGTCCGCCGCGTCGACATCGAATGCTTCGGCCGTGATCTGGAGGACCGTGGCAAGGCACGGGGGACGGTCGCCCGTCGGTTGTGCACGGTCGTCGGGTTCTACCGCTACGCCGAGGAAGAGGGTGTCATCGAGCATTCCCCAGCCGTGCACGTCGCCCACGGATCGACTACGAGTCCCACGTCGCCCACCTGGATCGCTACGAACTCGGGCCATCCTGGTCGCCGCCGGCCTGTCCTCACCGCGTGACCATGCCCTGGTGTCGCTGCTGGCGTTGAACGGGCTGCGGGTGTCGGAGGCGATCGGCGCCGACATCCACCGGCTTTGCGATTGAGCGCATCGTTGAGCCACCGGCGGCTGTTCCGATGATCCTCCTGGTCGGGTGCCGACGTGTCTGACCGCGCCCGAACTGTCGTTCGGCGTGACGCGCGAGAGCCTCTGCTCTGCGGTCGGCTCGTCTCCGGTACGCCCGCGAGCGCTGTCTCCCGCTGCTCAGGGAGGCACCGAACGTCGCGATCGAACGACGACATCCAGACGGCACGGGCCGCGCCAGAACGACGCATCTTGTTGTCCTCGCCCGCCGCGGGCGAGCCTCATCTGTCGCCTCCGGCCGGGGCGGCGCCCGCGGCGTCGTTCTGGGCAGCAGGATCCCCGCCAGACACCGACGTCACGCGGATCGCGTTGTTCTCACGCTGCGAATGTCCTGACCGAACGACGACGTCGAGGTCGTGGGGCGAGATGCCGAACGGCAGCTCGGCAGCGAGCCGCTGCAAGTCGGCTGCTCGTGTCGCAGCGGAGTGTCGGCCGGTAGAGCCGGTTACTGAGCGACGTCTCGGGTCTCCCAGACGCCGAAGGTCTGCCCGTCGGTGGAGACCCATTCCTTGCGGCCGTTGCACGTCCGGCCGACGATGATCGCTCCCGCTGTCGACGGCGACGCGAACACGTGGTCGCGGGTGATTCGACCAACGCCGCCCTCCACGGCGATCACGCCTTCAGCGATCAGCCGCTCGTTGTGAGCGCGGTACGCGGCATACGACTTCCGGGTGCTTTCGGCGTCGCCGGTGCGGCTCCATTCGGCGACCACGGTCGAGCCGGCGAGCACGGTGAACTCGCTGTCGATCTGCTGGGCGAGCGCGTCGACTCGGGCTTTGACGTCGCGGAGCGTGAACGTCGGCGAGTGGGCGGACGAGATGCCGGTGACGAGGGAGGGGGTGACCGGCCGGACGCGAATGGCGTCCACACCAAGCACGGGCAGAACGATCTGGAGCTGGGCGAGGAACTCATTCATGTCGGATCGGTCAGCTTCGGGGAGCAGGGGAACAGGCGGTGACGTGCCGTTCTCGAGGGTGACGCGTCCTGCCTCGGGTGCCAGGACGATGAGCCTGGACTCCAGGTAGCGGCCGTGGGACTTCGTGAGGTTGGCGTCCTTCGAGGTGACGACGACCACGCGGTCCCAGAACTCCTTGTCGCGAAGGTGGTGCCTCAGCCGATCCGCCACGACATCGGCCTCACCGATGTAGCAGCGCGTCTCGCCGAGCCCTCCTCGTCGTCGCCGAGCAGAAGGTAGACGCCGGTACGTCTGGCTTCCTCGCGTAACAGCACGCTGCCCACCTCGGAGCGAGGACCGGTGAGCACGTGACCAGTCCAATTGGTGATCTCAGCAGTGGTCAGACCGCCTGGCGTCCCGTCCACCAGGAACAACCTGATCTGCTTGCCGGCCACGCTGCGATCATCTCCCACGACACCGCTGAACTCCGCACCAGCTCTAGCGACAGGGCCTCCGTCACGTCGAGGCGCGGAGCAGTATGACGTCGCGGCTTGCGCGCCGTACTTGATGTTTGGCGACTCGGTTCCGTTCCCGGCTCCAAGGGGAGGGGCCAAGTCAGACGAGCAGGGTCGGGCCACTTCGACTTGGCACACCCATGGGTACGCTGATGTCGTGGTTCGCACGCTGGACTTGACGCCGTGGGCGGGTCGCTGGGTGGCCGTGGATTCTGAGGGCGGTGTTCGTTGCGACGCCGGCTCGCTCGCTGAGCTGCTGTCGGCCGTGGCCGACCGCGACGTGCACGACGTCCAGGTGATGCGCGCGCCGGCCCCGGGTGAGCCCGTGGTCTACGGGCTTGGCTGAGCCCTGGCGATACGGCTACACGGACTTCGGCGAGGGCCGGGGACGGATCCCGTACCCGGTACTGCGTGCCGTCATCGGCGTGGCGACATCGGGGCTGGCCGCGACGTTCGCTGCGATCATCGATACCGGCGGCCCGATCACGGTGGTCGCGCCGGAAGTGGCGGACAGCGGTGGGAACCCGATCGATCTGGGCGAGCCGATGGTGCTGCGCCTTGCGGGCTCGACCAGCCAGGTCCCGTTGTACGAGCTGACGCTCGAGGCGCGGCCCCCGGGCGGACTGAGTAGCGAGGCGCCCGTGTCGTGGCGCAGCGTCGTGGCGGTGATGGATCCCTGGCCGCACCCTGGGACTGCGATCATCCTCGGCCAGCGCGGGTTCCTGGACACGTTCACCGTGACCTTCGGTCCCGACGGGTTCGTGCTCGAGCCGGCCGCAGCGTTCCGCGAACGATTCGGATGACGCGCAGCGGCGACACAGCTCACCGAAACCAGCCGAGCTGAGAGGCGCGTACGACGCAGGTATCCCCAAACGCGCGGGATGCCACGAGTCTTGGAGCCGCCGAGACCATCCGCGAAGCCGTTCCTCCCACCCATGGCCATCTCGACAACCGATGGTTAGCCACCCCGCTGGCCGCCGACGCGCCGTCGGCGTTGGCGGCCGAGGGGCAGATCTCGTCGGCCGCCCACATTCTTGGCTGACGCCCAGCTGGCCCACCTCTCAGCCCCTGGTCGGCCGACGTCGCGCCGGATCATTTGGTCACGTTCTTCTCGTTCACCGAGGACGATGTCGCGTGGCTGCGCGCTGAATCGGCCCGAGAACCAACTCCGTCTCGCCGTGCAGGCGGGCCGACTGCCGTGGTTGGGAGTACCTGACGACCTGCCCGACGCCCGGCAGCCCAGGTCTCCCGACCGGCCGTCGGCCTCGCCGGCGACCCTGCTGCTGCCGGCGGGCTGTTGACCCGGGGATGAAGGTGGCAGGGCCGGAAACGTCGGGACATCGCGTCAGTACTCGAACGGCTGGGGCTGCGCTGCGGTCGGTGCAGGGGAATCCACGCAGCTTGACGGCTTTCTGCTCGCCAGAACGCGCCGAGCTTGGTGTCATCCGCCGAGCGTGCAGGTTCTCGATCGTCGCGTTGACGCCGACGTGCTGGTCGTTCCAGGCCACCGTCTCTCAGCCCGCCTGGACGCTCCCGGTAGCCGACGAGGTTCTCGTCAGATCGAGCAGCCGGTGGGTGCACGTTCCTCTGATCGCTGTCTCCAAGGCCACGACGCCGCGGACGTCGTCAGCCTCGATCAGCTTCCAGTTGCCGAAGAACTCCCACGGCTGCCCCGGTTCGCTTGGCATCCCCATGGCACCGGTGCTCAAGCGTCGCCGAAGAGGGCTTGGCCGAGCTTGTTGGCGGCGTCGCGTTGCATCGTCGGCGTGACGTGGCTGTAGAGGTTGGTGAACAGGGTCGGGTCGGCGTGACCGAGGCGTTCGGCGGCGACCTTGAGCGCGATGCCGCTGTCGAGCATCAGCGTGGCACTGGTGTGGCGAAGGCCGTGGGCCGTGAGCCGGGGCAGGCCGGCGCGCTCGGAGAGTCGGCCGAGCGTCTTGGAGATCGACTGGGGGTCGTAGTAACCGCCAGGTGGCTTCGTGAACACGTAGTCGGTGACCTCGTAGCTCGCCCGGCGAGCTTCGAACCGCTGCATCTCGCGCTGCTGCTCCAGTACGGCTACCAGGCCGCGGTCGAGGTCGATCGTGCGGACTGCGGTGGCGCTCTTGCCCTCCGACTCCACGAGGTTCCATCCGAGCGTCGAGGCGAACTCGACGAGGCAGGCATGCTGGCGGCGGAGGTCGACGTTATCCCATCGCGGCCAGACCAGCTCGCCGATGCGCAGCCCTGAGCCGAGCAGGAAGGCCCACAGCGGGTACAGGCGGTCGCCTTCCTGACTGCGCAGGAACGCACGGGCCTGGTCGGGGATCCAGTGGCGAGGAATCTTCCGGCCCGTTGAAGGGCGGGAGACCGAGGCCGCGGGGTTGGTCCGCACGACGCCCTGAGAGACAGCGAGCTTGAGCGCACCGGACAGCGGCGAGCGGGCCAGGCGCACGGTGTTCGCCGACAGGGGTTTGGCGTCCTTGGTGCCGCCACCGGCGGTGAGCTTGCGTTGCCAGGCGAGGATCGTTTCGGGGGTCAGGTCGCGCACTCGCTTCTTGCCGAGCCACGGCCGGACGAACGCGTTGGCGTTGGCGCGGTAGTCGAACCGGGTCTTGGCCGACAAGCGCTCGTCGGCGTAGACACCGCCGGCGGCCATGCCGTCGATCCAGTTGGCGACGTCCTCGCGCGTCAGCTGGTCGAGCGGGACGCCACCGAGGCCTTTGCGGATGCGCTTGGCGGCCCACTCGTACTGCAGGCGGCTCGTGGGCGACACGTCGACCGTGGCCGCCGCCCAGGCGTCGAGGTACTCACCGACGGTCCCCTTGTCGGCGCGCACGGCCGCCTCGGCGTCACCGCGCTCGAGGAGCTCGGCCAGGGCGCGGCCGGCGGCTCGCTGCGATGGATAGGTGCCGAGCTGGCGCGGGCGGTCCTTGCCGGACTCGGTGTCGAGGCCGTCGACCCGCACGACCCACTTGTCACGCTGCTGTCGGACCGTCGGACGTCCGGTGGACTTCCATGCGGTGCGGCCCTCGGTTCCGACACCGATCCATACATCGGGCGAAAACGGCCGGAGGCCCCGCCAACTTGGCGGGGTCTCCGGACCTTATCACACCTGGTAGATCGGCATTTCTGCCCTGCGCGCTCGGAGGGAGTCGAACCCCCAACCTTCTGATCCGTAGTCAGATGCTCTATCCATTGAGCTACGAGCGCAGGTCGATGCGACCGGCGAGTCTATTGGCCGCGACCGGCGAACGGAACCCCGTGCCTCGCGATCGACGAGGGGCGACCTCAGCCGGGTCCGGGGTCGGTCTGCGACCACGGCTTCCAGCCGCCCCGCAGGTACACCTGGTAGGCGATGGCGATGTTCGTGCGGGCGTCGTACAGATCCGACGCCTCGTCGACGCCGTAGGCCCGACGCAGATCGGGGGAGATGTAGTCGAAGTAGAGGGCGAAGACGCCGTAGCAGCAGTAGTTGTTGAGATCGGCGCGGAGGCGAGCCTCGTGCTTGGCGATGCACAGGGCCCGCACCTCGATGTCATCGGGCCAGATCTCCCGGATCATGGCCTCGACCGCTGCTGGGCCGGGCGTGCCGGCGGGATTGCCGGTGCTCGTCGGCATGGCACCGCACAACGCCTGGGTGGACGGAGCCCCAGTTGCGACCGGGGCCGGGGGCTGGATGGCAACGGGCAGTGGGGGCGGTGCCGGGGGGACCGTCACGACCGGTGCGGGGGCCGGCGGTTGCGTGACGACCGGTGCGGGGGCCGGCGGCTGCGTGGCGACGGCGACCGCGGCCGCGGAAGTCGGCGTGGGGGGGGGGGGGGGGGGGGGGGGGGGGGGGGGCGGGGGGCGGGGGGGGCGGGGGGGGGGGGGGGGGGGGGGGGGGGGGGGGGGGGGGGGGGGGGGGGG
>JBBSPA010000125.1:0-8212 GCA_038259225.1 Propionibacteriales bacterium | reverse complement strand
GCGCGCGCCTTGCTTCAGTGGGCATTCGACACGCTGGACCTGAATCGAGTCCAGGCCGAGACCGATACGCGCAACGTGGCATCTGCCCGCGTCCTGGAAAAACTCGGATTCGTACGCGAAGGAACGTTGCGCGAGGACTGCGTCGTGAACGGCGAGGTATCGGACTCGTGGGTATACGGGCTGATCAGACGGCAGTGGCGGCCGTCGTCCGGGCCGGATCCAGGCCGCTGAATGCTCTTCACCAGCGAGAGAGCGGACGAGCTGAGCCACCCATGCGGCGGCTCTCAGTCGCGCAGCTGCTCGAGCAGGCCCATGTCGTCACGGCATGCCCAGTGCTCGACGATCATCCCGTCTGCGACCCGCCAGATGTGAATGAACGTCCACGCCGCCGGGCGGCCGGAGACGGCCGCGTCGGCGAGCAGCGGCATCGTGGAGGCCCGGTGGGTGCCGCGCAACGTGAGGTGCTGTGCGACGACGTCACCCTCGCCGATGAGGCGGTGCTGCTCGACGGCGATCGGCCCGAGATCGACGTCGATGGTGGCCAGGATTCTCTTCAGGCCATCGCGCCCCTGGGGACCGGCGGCGTGGTTCACCATGTCCGCCGCGACGAGATCATCAAGCACCGTGTCGTCACCCGCCCGCTGCCGTCGGAACATCTCGTCGACGACGTCCTTCGCGCTGCGCTCGCTCACTACCCCCGGGCCTCCCTGCAGGTCGGTGCGAGTCAGACCGTCGGAATGCCCGGCGGGCCACTGGACCAGCTCGATGCGATACCCATCAGGATCCGTGAGCCAGGCCGTCCAGAAGTCGTCGGAGCCATCGGGCGAGCTCGGCGGTTCTGTCTCAACGCCACGAGCGGCGAGATGAGCAACGGTTTCACGCATCGCCTCGACCTTGATCACGAGGTGATTGAGGCCGCCCGGACCGACTCGGTCGCCGGCTGAATCGTGGACGAGCTCGAGGCTGACGAACTCGTCACCAGGAAGCTTGAGCATCGTCAGACTGCCGAACTCTGTCGCGGGCACTTCGCCGAGTACCTCGTAGCCGAGGGAGGTGTAGAAGGCGAGCGATCGCTCCAAGTCCGCGACCCGGAGGCCGATGTGCAGGGTTCTCACGATGGTCCTCGTCCGATGTCCTTCGTCACCACGCACTCCCCTGGCCCCAGCTCACGCTGGAGACCCTACCCAGACCGGGTGACCGCCTGAGGAGCCAGCGTGTTGGACGGCCTGAACGTGCGCCGCCGAGTTACCTCAGTGCCTCGATGGTGCAGGGCTCGACCGGAACAGTCTTCCGTAGCCCTGGATCTCGACGGTGGCGTGGACCTGGGAGAGGAGCGACCAGAGCAGCGCTTGGTTGGACTCGATGACGAGGCGTCCGAGTCTACGTTCCAGGGCGTCGACGGCCTGAGCAGCCCGGAAGCCGTTACCCCCGATGACCACGGCCTCCGCCTCGTCGCCGACATACCCGGAAACCCAGTCGATCACCGCATCGGGCTGGATCAGGCTCGGGTCGTTAGGAAGGTCGGCCGACGCTGACCCCAGGACTGTGAAGCCCTGGTGCTGGAAGTAGGTGGCGCCGAGTTCATTGAGTTCGTCATCGAACCACGGCGGGTGCACCAAAGCCAGCTTCTGTACGCCGAAGGCCCGTAGGGCGTCCACCGCCGAAGAAGATGTCCCCGCGACGGGAACGTCCCACGCGCGCGAGAGGTCCCGTAGCAGGGTGCTTTCGGCGTCGAACCCGGTGGCGTAACCGGAGCTCGTTGACGCGTATCCGATTGCGTCGACCTGTCCGTGGCCAAGGACCTGGGCCGCCTGGTCGAGGGCTGTCAGCACCGCAATCTCGCGCAGGCCGGCTGGTGTCGTCGGCGGCGTTCCCGGGGCCCCGGCTGTCGCGCCCGGTGCCGGAATGCGCACGAGCCGGGTGACGACCTGTTCGCCAGCCATGTCCGGGAACTCGACCTCAGGCCCGGGTGACGCATGAGGCGTCAACACGCCGACGCAAATGACGCCGTCACCCAAAGCCGCTCCCACCCGGGGGGCTCCTGCGACCGCCCCTGGTGGCAGTTCCCGAGGCCCCTCGGCGGTCAATGCCGGCTCGGTCGATAGATGAGCTCTTGGGTGCGGCCGTCGAGGGTTCGGCTCTCCAACAGCTCCAAGTCGAAGTCGGCAGCACCCTCGAAGATCGGCTCTACCCCGGTCCGTCCGGTGATGACAGGAAAGATCGTCACCTGCACTCGATCGACCAGGCCGGCCGCCATCAACGCCCAGTTCAACGACAGGCTGCCGTGCGAGCGCAACGGCACGTTGGACTCCTTCTTGAGCCGGGCGACGACATCGACGGCGTCACCGTTGACGACGGTCGCGTCCGGCCAGTCAAGCGGGTCTTCCAGTGTGGTCGACACGACCGTCGCCGGCAGGCTCCTCATCCGGGTCACCCATGGGTCACGTACGTCGGACTCCTCGGTGCTCGAGGCCAGCATCCGCGCGAAGGCCCGATACGTGGTGGCGCCGAAGACCATCCGCTGCTCCGGACCGTACGAGGCAAGGCGGTGCTCGAGCAGCTCAGGGCCTTGCTTACCCCAATAGCCACCCCAGTCCCCGCCGCTCTGGGAGCCGTAGCCGTCAAGGCTGGCGAAGACGTCGAAGGTGTAGGTCGCGCTCATGTCGTACTCCTCGAGTGCCATGTGTCGGTCTGCGGCGACCCTTCGGCCGCCCCTCACCTGTTCTACGAACGGCCGGCTCCCGATCCGACAGGCTGCCAGACAGAATCTCTCGAGGGCGATTCCCGATGCCTTCGGCACTGCCCTTCGTCGATCGGACGTATCGGACTCTCCGAGGAGTTCCGACTCCCACGGCTCGACCGGCTGGGCCGATACGTTCCAAACGAGACGATGCCGCTGGCTGCAAGGCTTTGCCCGTCGGTGGAGCCCCGCGGGGGATGGCGTCCGCTTGTGGAACGAACGCACCCGTCTGACCGCGCGGTGGACAGCGCAGACAACGCCGTAGCGGGTGGAGTTCGGCATCGACGGTGACAATCTAGACGGCGACGACGGCGATCAGTTCTTCGAGGCTGGCGAAGGCCCCGGGGTTCTGCGTGTAGAGCCGTGCACCGTGCGCGTGGGCCGTGGCAGCAATGAGCAAGTCCGCGACCCGACACCTGGGCTGACGGCCGGCCTCGACGACCGCGGCTGCGAGACGGCCGTAGCTGACCGCCACTGCCTCATCAACAGGTAACGCGTCGAAGTACTGCTGCAGGAAGCTCAGACGTCTCAGACGCTCGGCACGGACCTCCGAGGCCTTGGCCACAAGCACCCCGAAGTGCAGCTCAGCCAGGGTCACTGCGCTGATCGCGAGCGCACCGGGAATGGGTGTGATGCTGTTCGCGATGACGACGCTGGTGTCAAGAATGGCGCGGTCTGGCAACTTGCCCGGTTCCGTCACGGAGCGGTCCAGGGATCACGAACATCGGCGTCGAGACGATCCCGATCTCGCTCCCACTCGGCGTCCACCGGACCCCGGAACAGCTCGGCGATCTCGGTCCAGGACCGCCATTGCGTGGGCCGGGCCGGAACAAGCCGTGCACTCGGGCGTCCGGAGACCGTGATCGTGATCTCCTCACCGGCCTCGACTCGGCGGACCAGATCAGAGGCGTCCTGGCGAAGCTCGCGCAGCCCAACAGTGCTCATGCACCTAGGGTAGCACTTGTGCTAGCATCTCGTCTCGACATTGTTCGCCGAGATGCGTCCATCCGCCGCTTGCCGGACTCCCATGGGCAGTCCACCCGTTCGCCTCGCTGTCATTCCCGTCATCATCGTCGACCCAACGCCGGAGGAACGGTCGGCCCTCGAGTGAGCTGTCGGCATGAGCTCGAGATCGCTCTGCGTGCCGTTGTCGCCGCGACCGACGGAGTCGAACTTGATCGAGACGGCGCGCCGCCCATGATCACGTTCACGGACCCGGACAACTTCCAATGGGAGTTCTTCGAAGAGAATTAGAAAGCCGGCGCCCGGGGGGCTGCGTCACTCGCCGCCCGACGGCTGGTGTACCGGCGGGTCAGCTGACGTGCGCGGTCAGGTAGAAGCAGTCGACCTCCTGCGTCCCTCCGTAACCTTGCGGCAGGTAGGGGGCCGGCCCGGCGATCTCCAGCGGCGTCCACACGCCCTCGTCCTGGAGTCGGTCGACCACGGCTTGGCACCTGCGGGTGTGCCATAGGTCCTCGCGCTGCGTCGCGACGACCAGTCCCCCCGGCCGGGCCACTCTCGCGAACTCTCGCCACACCGCCTCAACGCCCGGGAGGTAGGTCATCACCCCCACACAGACCAATGCGTCGACGCAGTCATCCTCAAGGGGCAGTGGCTGCTGGAGGTCTGCGGTCTCGACCGAGTCATAGGCTCCGCACTGCTGAGCAATCTCAACGGACTCCAGCGAGATGTCGAGCCCCAGGATCTGCCCGGTGAACCCTCGTGCACGAAGGGCTCGGCCGACGAGCCCGGTACCGCATCCCACGTCGAGCACCGAGCCTGCACCAGGATGGCGGGACACGACGGTCGCCGCGACCATCGTCGGAGCCTGGTAGGACCACGAGGCCAGGTCGTCGTCGTAGCCCTTCGCCCACGCGTCGTACCGGTCGGCGACCTCCCGAGCATCGCTGGTGCCTTGATGCAACCAATCGCCAATAGGGACAGCGTCGGGAACCATCGCCCTAGCGTCTCACGCAGCGGCATCGTTGTCCGCCCGCATCCCCGCCCGGCCTATCGCGACCCCGTGCCGGACGGGTAGGCGCGACCTCGCCCGAAAGTCCCTACGAGACGTGGTCATGACGCTGGTGTGGGCAGCTGACGATCCGATCTCTTGGAGTTTCGCGATGGCTACCCGCGTACCCCGTAGCGGAGGTAGACGACACCGCTTGAGAAACAGTGCTCGGCGAGCAGTTCGAGCTGGACTCGAACGTCATCTGGCAGTGCCCGCTTTCCGCCACCGACGACAATCGGGGTGAGGAACAGGTGACACTCGTCGACCAAGCCCGCGGCCATCGCCTGGCCGGCGAGAGTGGCGCCCCCAATCGTGATGTCGCTGGTCGCGGACTCCTTGAGCTGGCCGACCGCCTCAGTACTGAAGTCGCGCTCGACCCGGGTCCGTTGGCTCGATGGTGCCTGGAGCGTACGTGAGTAGACGACCTTCTCGGCCGCCCGCCAAATCTGGGCGAAGTCGCGGCCTGGCGAAGATTGATCGCCGCTCGTGTCTACGGTCTCCCAGTACACCATCGTCTCGTACATCCCACGCCCGTAGAGGTAGGTGCCGATCGGCCGCTCGAGGTCGTTGACGAACGCGTGTACTTCGTCGTCAGGGGCCGCCCAGTCGAACTTCCCGCCGCTGTCCTCGACGTATCCGTCGAGCGATGCGATACCGGAGTAGATCAGTTTGGCCACGTTATCCTCCATCGTCGTTGCAGAGCCCGCTGTCGGCAGCATCGTCCGGCCGCAAGGTGCCGACGCTCAAGTGACTGCGCGGCATTGGTTCGCGTGTTGACGATCCATGATGGTCCTAACCCTCGCGTTGGTGATCCTCAGGTGGCCTTGGAGATACGCTGCGTCGTTGCTGCGGAGGAGCGAGCAGGAGCTATCGGGCCTGCCACACTGGGCATCGTGGACACGCCTACGGCGAACGCAGTCAACTGGCTGCTGGGGTGCGATGAGTGAGCGATCCGACATCTGACTCGGCGAGAGCTCCTGGATGAGCCCGCTGGCGAGGATCGGGCACAGATCGTGGCCGGCCCGGCGGTGTCTGCCCTGCTGTCCGGACAGGCGGACGATGGCGGGTTTGGCGCTGACCCGTACCGCAAGTGGACGGGGGCGCATTGGCGCGTGGTGGCGCTCGCCGAGCTCGACGCGCCGGCCGACGATCCACGCGTGGCAGCCGCTGCCGAGTGCGTCCTGGACTGGATCAGCGCCAGCCTCCGATGGCCCCGTCGAGAGGTCGACGGGCTCCCGCGGGCGCATGCAAGCATCCACGGCAACGCGCTCGGCGCCTGTACCCGGCTCGGGCTCGCCGACGACCCACGCACGCAACGCTTGGCCGAGGCGATCCTCTCCTGGCAATGGCCAGACGGTGGCTGGAACTGCAGCACCAAGGCCCGCGGCCACCGCTCATCGTTCCACGAGTCGCACCGCACTGCGTGGGGCCTGCACGAGTACGCCGAAGCAACTGGTCACCAACAAGCCCGCGCGGCTGCTAGCCGGACGGCCGAGCTGTTTCTCGAGCATCGGGTCTTTCGACGCTCCGGTACCGGAGAGCCGATCCAGCCCGATGCTGACTTTCACCGCTCTGCGCGTGCTCAAGGCAGCTGGGCGATAGCACCCGCGGGTGCCAAGTCGGTCCCGGCGAAGCCTTGCGGCCCTCGGGGTCCGAGTCGGGTGCAGGGGCCTGGTAAGTGTCGCCGGCGAGGTCCGTGTGCTCTGCCAGCTCGGCCAAGACGCTGACAGGCGTCGCTCAACGTGACCTCACCTGTGGGCAGTTGAGGCTAAGGAAGAGCTCACCCGTCCGTTCGGGCTCGAAGGTAGGGCGCAAGCAGCTCATTCAGCTCCGGCGTCCGCCGACGGGCGATCCCGGCCAGCAGATCGGCCGCCTGCACCCGCGGGTCGACCCTCGAATCGACCTGCAGGAACGAGCGCAACGGCGGTGGCGCCGGAGACACAGCCTCGGCTAGGAACGTCCCCAACCGAGCCACCCGGCGCCGAGTCAAGGCGCTCTGCTCGTCGTGCACCACGGCAACCGACCGCTCGCCGGCACTCCAGAACAACAGCGTGTCGGCGAGTGCCGGCAGCAGCGGCTCCAGCGGAGGTGGAAACGCGGGATCCTCATCGACCAACCGAACCATCACCTCCTCGACGTGCGCCCGCGTCACCGCCCGCAGTGCGGGCAGGTCGTCCGGCATCTTCGCGAAGAACCGATCGATCAGGTCGTGGCCGATCACCCGGACCCGCTTCGTCCGGGTCAGGTCTACGAAGGCCGCCAGGAACTCGGTCCGCCGCCGAAGTGCGAACACGGCGTCGCAGTGATCCCTGCCCAGGGCGGTGCCCGCGCCGTACGACGGTTCCTCGGTGAACAGCTCGAGTACCCGCTCGGCGACGTATCCGGTCTTGTCGATGACGTGGACGTGTGCACGCCCGCGCAGCGAGGTGAGGAACCACTCGAGCGCGGGGCGCTGCTCGGCTCGCAGCAACTGGTTGGACTTGTACTCGGAACGGTGGCGGAGGCGGGATCGCAGGACGGCGAGCACCTCCGCGGCCTCCGGCACGCCGAGATCGACACTGGCGTGGGTGATCACTGGCGAGGCCGGGTCGAGGAGGTTGGTCCCGGAGAACCCGGACTCGTCACACGCGATCTCGACCCACGACGACTGGCTGGTCATCGGGTATGGGGCTCCAAGCTGAAGAACTGCACGCGACGTGGCCCGTCGGCACGACAACGGACCTGATCAGGCGGGGAAACGCGTGATCAGTGAGCGGCAGCGGCCGGAGCAGACATGCCACCCATGATGGCCCGGCTCGGCCAGATCCACCAGCGATTTGCCGAGCCAGGGCTAAGCTCAGGACCCTGTTAGAGATCAAGCAAGTACAGGCTCAGCGTCGCTGCGGCTCCGTTAGCGTCTGTGTCCGTCGTAGATGGGAAGTCCCGTACGTACCTGAAGCCGGACTTCTCGGCCACGCGGATCGACGCCGCGTTTTCGGGGTCTACTCGGATGGCAGCACGTGTCCCGATCTGGTTCGTTCGAATGATGTCGCAGATGAGTCGGACTGCCTCGACCGCGACTCCTTGTCCACGCGCCCATGGATGCACCGCGTAGGAGATGCTCACATCCTGCGGATCGATTCCGTCGTCGTTGTCCGGGTCGTAGTCGATGTACCCGCATAGTCGCCCGGACATCCACACACCCAGTCCTCTCTTCCCGGCTCCGGCCTCGGCGTTCTCCGCAAGCCGGTCGAAGTACTCGACGGTGCCCTGGACGTCCCCGTAGCCGCCGGTCAGCCAGCGCACCGTCAGGTCGTCCTCGCCAGCGCAGTGCGCTGCTGCGTCCGCGGCCGTGAGGGGCCGAAGGTCGATCTCCACGCGTCAGAGGCTAGCCGCTCGACGTGAGGTCAACGGCGTCCTCAGCGGCCGTCAGCCTGGTCTTCGCCATCGCTCTGCTTCTCGGCCTTGCGCTTCTGCTCCTG
>JBBSPA010000124.1:0-8385 GCA_038259225.1 Propionibacteriales bacterium | reverse complement strand
TGGCCCGGCGGTCGACCGCCAGCGCACGCGCTCGTCAGACGAGGCTCTCGAGATGCTCCTCGTCGTGGTCGATCATCAGCGCACGCAGGCCCGCGACGTCCAATACGCCGTACCGTTCGTGGATGCCAGAGCGTGCCCAGCCTGCATCGTCGAGTCGGTCGACCAGCTCGACGGTCTCCGAGCGACGAGCGGCCAGAACGGCGTACAAGTCCACCAGTTCGGCATCGGGACGCCCGGGCCAACGATCAGGCTCGGTCGAGGCCCAGCGGGGTCCATCCTCCGCGGCGAGCTGGCGCAGTCGCGCGTGCCATACCTCGTCTTCCACGGCGATCAGATGTCGAATGATCTCGGCCGGGCTCCACTCGCCGTCGGGGACCGCCCCGACGCGCACGCCGTGTTCACCGAGGCGACAACGATCGGCGGTCGCTTCGAAGACCGCGACCTGTTGACGCTCGGTCGGCTCGGCGTGGGCCAAGCCTTGATCCGCGACGGGGCACCGGCCGAGGCCGCACTGCTGCTCGACGAGGTGATGATCGCCGTGGCCGGTGGCGGCGTGTCGCCGATCGTTGCCGGCATCGTCTGGTGTGCCGTGATCGAGGCCACCATGGAGCTGTTCGACCTGCGACGTGCACAGGAGTACACCGCGGCCCTCGCCCGGTGGTGCGCCTCCCAGCCAGACCTCGTCCCGTTTCGTGGCCAGTGCCTCGTCCACCAGGCCCAGATCATGACGCTGCACGGAGCCTGGCCCGACGCCATCGACGCAGCGCAGGACGCCTGCGAACGGCTCGCCGATGCCGGCCAGCCGGCTGCGGGTGGTGCCTACTACCAGCGTGGGGAGCTGCACCGTCTCCGGGGCGAGTTCGCCGACGCGGAGGACGCCTATCGACGTGCCCGGCGTTGGATCCGGGACCCCCAGCCAGGTCCCGCCCTGCTCCTGCTGGCTCGAGGCCAACTCGATGCTGCGACGTCCGCGATCCAGCGGGCGATGCACGACACCGACGACCGCGTCGACCGATCGCCGCTGCTCGGCGCCGCCGTCGAGATCAGCTTGGCGACCGGCGACCCCGGCTCGGCACGGGCCGCTGCGGACGAGCTCCGGGGGATCGCCGACCACTTCGGCGGTCCCTGGCTCGATGCGGTCGCCGAGCAGGCGCTCGGAGCTGTGCTCACCGCCGAGGGGGACCCGGCCGGAGCCGTGGCCGCGTTGCGTCGGGCCTGGACGGGGTGGCAGGCACTCGACACCCCGTACGAGGCTGCCCGGGTCCGGTTGCTGGTCGGTACCGCATGCCGTGATCTCGGCGACACCCACTCCGCGGAGATGGAGTTCGACGCGGCCCGGTGGATCTTCACCGAGCTCGGCGCGCTCCCCGACCTCGCCCGGGTGGATACGCTCTCGCCCACCGGAGCGAGACCGGGCGGGCTCACGGCCCGCGAGATCCAGGTACTGCGCCTCGTAGCGACAGGACAGACCAACCGGATGGTCGCCACAGAGCTCTTCCTGAGTGAGAAGACGATCGCCCGGCACGTCAGCAACATCTTCACCAAGCTCGGCGTGGCTTCGCGGTCCGCCGCGACCGCGTACGCATACCAACACGGGCTCGTCGAGCGGAGCTGAGGGAGCCCTTGGGCGGAACTACCCACTCCAGGCGATGGTTGGTTTGCCCGATGCGCTGCCCGACCCACCACACCTACCGTCAAGCCCATGACCACAGATGTTGGACGCGACGACCCAACCCGAGCCCGGCTGTTGGCCGGTCTGCCGGTCCGTGAGCAGCTCCTCGACCTGGCCGGGATCACTACCCCGGTCCTGGAGGGCGGCGAGGGTCCGCCCTTGGTCCTGCTGCACGGACCCGGTGAGTTCGCCGCCAGTTGGATGCGGGTGATCCCCGACCTGGTGGCAACGCATCAGGTGATCTGCGCTGAGCTTCCCGGCCACGGCGCATCGCAGGTCACGACCGGCGAGCTGAGTGCCACCCGCGTGCTGGGGTGGGTCGGCGAACTATTGGACCGGACCTGTAGCGCGCCACCGGTCCTCGCGGGGCGGGTGGTCGGTGGCGCCATCGCGGCCCGCTTCGCCTGCGAGCACAGCGATCGGCTCGCCCACCTCGTCTTGGTCGACACCCTCGGGCTGCAGTGGTTTGCACCGGCACCGAGGTTCCGGCTCGGCATGCACAGGTTCTTCGCGGAGCCGACCGGAGCCACCTACGACCGGTTCATGGACTTCTGCGCCTACGACCTCGATCACCTCCGGGTCGGCATGGGCGAGCGGTGGGACGACTACCGGAGCTATGCCGTCAAGCTGGCCGGTGTCGCGAGCGTGATGGGCGCGGCCGGGCAGCTCCTCCAGGAGTTCGGCGTTCCGATCAGCGCAGCGGACCTGGCGAGCATCACCGTGCCCACCGCTCTCGTCTGGGGACGCCACGACCTCGCCACCCCGCTGTCGGTCGCCGAGGCGGCCAGCGCCCAGCTCGGCTGGCCGCTACGGGTGGTCGACGACGCCGGCGACGACCCTCCGCTGGAGCAACCGGCCGAATTCGTGGCAGCGCTGCACGACCTGCTGGCGGCGCCGGTTCCGATGGTGGCGCCGGCATGAGCATCTCGGAGCTGACCAGCTCCGACATCCAGGTCTCGTCCCTGGCGGGTGGGAAGGTGGCCCTCTCGGCGGCCGACGTGGATCGGCTGCGGAACACGGTGGGCGGGCGCGTGCTCCGTCCCGGAGATGCCGGCTGGGAGACAGCGGTCCTGCTGTGGAACGCAGACGCGGCCACACGGCCGGCCCTGGTGGTTCAGCCGACAACGTCGCAGGGGGCTGCGGCAGCCGTCCTGTTCGCGCGCGAGCACCGGCTCCTGCTGAGCATCAAAGGTGGCGGGCACAACATCGCGGGTACGTCGATGGCCGACGGTGCCCTGACGCTCGACATGTCGGCAATGAGCACGATCACCGTCGACCCGGAAGCCAAGGTTGCCACCGTCGGCCCGGGGTGCCGGTTGCAGGACGTGGACGCCGCTACTCAGGCGCACGGTCTGGCGACCCCGTTGGGCTTCATCTCCGAGGTGGGGGTCGCCGGCCTGACCCTCGGTGGCGGTCTCGGCTACCTGGCTCGCCGGTTCGGCTGGACGGTGGACAACCTCGAGGAGGTGGAGATCGTCACCGCGGACGGGTCGGTCCGGACGGCCAACCGGTTGATGAACGCCGACCTGTTCTGGGCGGTACGCGGAGCCGGTGCCAATCTCGGTGTCGTCACCCGGTTCACGTTCCGGCTGCACGAGGTGGGTCCGATCGTGTACGGCGGCCTGATCTGCTGGCCGTTCGAGCGCGCCGAGGAGATCCTCCAGGCGTACCGCAGCATCACCACCGAGGCACCCCGCGAGCTCGCCGTGTGGGCGCTCCTCCTGCACGCACCACCGGCACCGTTCGTCCCGGTCGAGTGGCACGGCCGGAAGATCTGCGCCTTTGCCGTCTGCTACAGCGGACCGATGGACCTGGTCGACGACGTGATGCAGCCGATCCGCGCCTTGGGTGATCCGATCGTCGACCTGCTCGCCGATCAGCCCTACACCCAGGTGCAGTCCTACCTCGATGACACCGAGCCCAATGGCATGCACTACTACTGGCGGACCGACTACGTCGCCGAGCTGAGCGACGGGCTGCTCGCCACCGTCCGGGACGTGTTCGCCGACTGCCCGATCTCCGGCGCAGAGGTGGGGTTCCTGCACATCGGCGGCGCGCTCAACGAGCGCGCCGAGGACGACGGGGCGGTCGGCAACCGCGACACGCACTATGCCCTCGGCACGAACGGCATGTGGTCGCCGGACGAGCCCGACGCCGATGCCTTCAAGACCTGGATCCGCGCGGCAGCCGATCGCCAGCGGCCGTTCTCGACCGGACGGACGTACATCAACTTCCAGACCGCCGACGAGCCAGGAGATCGCGTCCGCGCGACGTACGGCACCAACTTCGACCGGCTCCTGGCCGTCAAGCAGCGCTACGATCCAGGGAACATGTTCCGGGTGAACCGCAACATCGCATCGGCCCGGCTGCCGGGCGGCCGATGACCGACAGCGTGTTGGTGGTGGGCGGCGGCATCGCTGGGCTCGGATTGGCCCGAGCGCTCTTCATGCGCGGCGTGCCGTCGACCGTCCTCGAGCGCCGCCCGGCGGTCGAATCTGTGGTCGACCTCGGCCTGAACCTGCCGGGCAACGCAATCCGCGCGCTGAGGGCGCTCGGCGTCGCCGACGAGGTCGTCAGGGCCGGAGTTCCGGTCCAACGACGGGAGTACCGCGACCAGTCCGGCCGGCTCATGTTCGCCGTCGACGAGGCGGCGTTCTGGGGCGAGATCGGTCCGTCGGTCTGCGTCCGTCGCTCTGCCTTGCTTCGCATCCTGCGGACCGTCGTGGTGCCCCAGTCGGTGCGGTGGGAATGTGCGGTCGCGCGAGCCGTGCCACTCGACGGCGCCGTCCGCGTTGAGCACGCGTCCGGGCTGGTGGAGGAACATCCCTTTGTCGTGGGCGCCGACGGCATCCACTCGGCCATCCGACCAGCGGTTGCCGACGACGGAGGTGTCTGTCCCTCGACGATGACCGCCGCCAGCTGGCGCTTCGTGGTCCCGAACCCGGGCGTGGAGTGCTGGACCGTGTGGTCGGGGGCCAGCGGCACGCTGCTGCTGATCCCGGTAGACGAGCGCCACGTCTACGGCTACGCGTCACCGACGCGTGGCGGCGCGGCCGACGCCGATCCGGACTGGCTGACCGCTACGTTCGACAGCTTTCCGGAGCCCGTCCGCGCGGTGGTCGCCGCCGCCCGTGCGGACCCGGATGGTCTCTACCACTCGCCGGTGGGCGAGATCCACGTCAGGCGATGGAGCCGGGACAGGATCACGCTGGTCGGCGACGCCGCGCACGCAATCGGACCGGTGTGGGCTCAGGGCGCCGCCCTGGCCCTCGAAGACGCTCTCGTCCTAGCCGGCCTGCTGAGCGAGCGCTCGGACTGGGCCGGTGTCGGTACGGAGTTCGAGCGCCTCCGACGCCCGCGTGTCAATCACGTGCACGCCGCGACGGAGCGGATGTCGCGGCTGGCCGGGATGCCGGTCTGGATGCGGGATCTCGCTACTCCATGGGTGGGTCCGCGGACGTACCGCGCCGCGTACGGCCCGCTTCGCAGACGGTTATGACCTTGCAGGGCGGTGGCTCGACCCAAACGCGCTCGGGGCGGGGGAGGCGTGCATACCCGACTGTCTCATAGGTCGCCCTGGGCCGACCGTCGTACGGGACGCACGCTGAGCGACCGCTCTCCGAAGAACGGGGCGTCACCCAGGCGGACCCCATGTGGGGGCCTCGCGGGTCAGGACCGTCGTGGCTGTTCATTGATCAATATGGCGCCTGTACCGGAATCAGGCCGAGCGTGGCACCCAACGGGTGGGATGCCACGCTCGGGCTCAGGCGATCGAGGGTCGTCTCAGATGCGGTCGGTCCGGTCGACGGCGACGGCGTCGCGGGCTCCGACCACGACGGTGGCCATACCGGAGGCGTTGACCCGGATTGTCGTGCCCAGGATCTGGGCGAACACGACAACGCTGTGACGACCCTCCAGGAGTTGCTGATTGACGAGACACGTGTTCTTGGACCAGACCACCTCCACACCTTGGTCACCCGCAACAACCTGGCTATTCTGCTCGGAGAAACGGGCGATACGTCGGGTGCCGTATCTGCTCTGCAGGAACTGCTCACCGACCAATTGCGGATCCTCGGACCCGACCACCCCGAGACCCTGGGTACCCGCCTCAACTTGGCGTCATGGCGCGGCGACGCAGGTGACCCAGCTTGTGCTGTGGCCGCCTACCAGGGGCTGCTTAACGATCTACGACGAGTCCATGGTCACGACCACCCGGCCACCTTCGCTGCCCGCGCGAACCTGGCTTACTGGCGTGGCGAAGGTGGTGACCCAATCGGCGCCGCAGCCGTATGGACGACCCTGATCACTGACTACCAGCGAGTTTTGGACCCCACCATCCCCAAACGCTCACCGCTCGAGGCAACCTAGCCCGTTGTCAGGGCAAGGCAGGAGACCTGGCCGCCGCCATTGCCTCCTACGATGAGCTGCTCACTGAGCATGTAGATGTCTTCGGGCCTGACCACCCCGGCACACTTCTGATGCGCGGGAACTTGGCTTACTGGCGCGGTGAGTTCGGCGACAAGGCCAGCGCTGCCGTGAGCCTTCGAGAATTGCTCACCGACGAGATCCGGATCCTCGGACCCGACCACCCGGAAACCCTCAGTACTCGCGGGAACCTGGCCGACCTGCGAGGGGCTCTGGGTGACCCCGTGTGCGCCATCACCGAGTATCGGCAACTCTTGCCCGACCTAACGCGGGTCCTCGGACCCGACCATCGCGAGACCCTCACTGCACGCGGCAACCTGGCCAAGTATCGGGGACAAGCAGGAAACCTGAGTGCCGCCATCACCGGGTACAAGACTGTCCTACGAGACCTACTGCGCGTCTTCGGACCAGCCCACTCCGAGACCATCAGCGTCCGTGGCAACCTCGCCTATCTGATTGGCGCGACCGGTGATCCCGCCGGGGCCGCCAACGCCTATCAAGAAGTGCTGACCGACGCGCTGCAGGCCCTCGGACCTGATCACCCGATCACCATCACCATCGGCAGCAACTTGGAAGCCCTCTGGGGTGGTTCCGGCATCTGACCCCTGTCGGTATGTCGAGACGGACGAGTCCCGACTGTCCCCACCTTGAGAATGAACGCGGATGTTGCGGGCTCTAGCTGGAGCGAGGAGATTCCGCCCCACGCGACAGCAAAGTCTCCATGTTCCAGGTCTTTGAGGTCCAGCGTGCTGGGCCGTCACGCCGGCGGTGGTCAGCACCTGTGGGCCGCGGATCACCAGGTCGTACTCGTGCGCCTTCTCCACGCTCATCGTCATTCATCCTCCATGTTTGCTTCGGTTACGTCTAGTTCGCGGGCGGCCAGTCCTTGAAGGACTTGGGACGTGGCGGAGCGTACGTGCGAACCTTTGAGGTGGTCAGTCCCAGCCGCACCAGGGACTCCGCGATGGTGACTGCTGCGGCGACTCCGTCGACAATCGGCACCCCGGTTCGTTCGGCGACTCGCGCGTTCAGTTCCGCCATCCCGCCGCAGCCCAGGCAGATGACTTCGGCGTGGTCTTCTTGGACTGCCCGGACGGCTTCGGCGGCGATGGCTTCCACCGCGGCGTGCGGGTCGGCTTCCAGGTCCAGCACGCCTAGCCCGCTGGCGCGGACCGAGGCGCACCGCGCATCGAGTCCGGCCAGCTTGAGTCGGTCTTCGATCAGCGGCACCGCACGGTCCAACGTGGTGACGACCGAGTACTTGTGGCCGAGGAATTGGGCTGTGCTCGCTGCCGCTTCGGTGATGTCGACGACCGGGACCTCGAGCAGTTCTTGGAGCCCTTCGCGGCCGTGTTCGCCGTACCCGGCCTGGATGACGGCGTCGAAGGGCTGCTCGTATCGGCGGACGGTCTCCATCACCGCGATCGCTGCCAGGTAGCTCTCGTAGTTTCCTTCGACCGAGTCGGCACCGAAGAGTGGCGTGAGCGGAACGATCTCGGTCCCGGGCGCGGCCACCGAGGCGGCCGTGCGACCGATGCTGTCGGTCATGGACTGCGTGGTGTTGACGTTGACCACCAGGATGCGCATCTGGATTCTCCTTTTGGTTTGGGTCGGGTTTCTGGGTCGGTTTCGCGAGCTCAGTGGACGTTGGGGACCGCGATCGGCTCGCCGGAGACGTCGCGGATCGGCAACGACCGCCCCCGGACGACTCCTCGACCTTGGGCAGGTACTCATCAATCAACTGAGGCCTTGCTACGTCCTTCTCCAACTCCCCGGCAGCAGCACGCCGCTCGACATAGCCCTTCACCGTGTGATGGGAGCAGCCAGTCAGCTCACCAGCATCACGCAACGACCCAGTCAGGTCGTAGGCATCCAAGATATTCATGATCTCCTCGGCTGAACCGCCCCAGGTTCTCGGCCGTTCCTATACGGGGTGCGGCTCTCGGTTGAGAGCAGCGTAGTGGGCTTGCTCGTACTCAACGGGCGGGACGTTTCCCAGGGTCGAGTGGAGCCTTCGGTTGTTGTACCAGTCGACCCAGCCGGCGGTGGCGTACTCGACGTCGGCGATGGTCTTGTACGGGCCGTCGTGGAAGACGGTGGTGCGGATGCACTCGGCCTTGTAGAGGCCGTTGATCGACTCCATCAGCGCGTTGTCGTAGGCTTATCCGTCTAATCGGGCCCGCTGGTGTGCGTTGGCCGGTTAACGCTTTCACTTCTTGGGTGGCTTGAGTTGGCGGAGTTGTTTGTCGTGTCTGCGGACTTGGTCGGCGAGGATCTCGACGGCTGCG
>JBBSPA010000123.1:0-8651 GCA_038259225.1 Propionibacteriales bacterium | reverse complement strand
CCCTTCCCTCCGGGTTGGGACGAAACCCCGTGAGGTCAACGACCCTGGTTTACACCCACAGCGGGAGAAACGGCGCTAGGTGGGTAACACTCTCCGCATGAGACTGCGGACCGTGTCGCCGAACCAGCCGGGTTGGACCAGGCGCCGCGCTGGCAAGGGGTTCGTGTACGCCGACGCCGACGGCAACCGCCTCAACGGGACCGACGTGGAGCGGGTCAGGGCGCTGGTGATCCCGCCGGCGTGGAAGGACGTCTGGATCTGCCCCGCACCGAACGGCCACATCCAGGCGGTCGGCGTGGATGACGCGGGCCGACGCCAGTACCTCTACCACCCGGTATGGCGACAGAAGCGCGACGAGGCCAAGTTCGACCGGATCCTCCAGATGGCCAAGAAGCTCCCGAAGGCGCGGGCCGTGGTGGCCGCTCACCTGATCGGGGAGGAGGGTGTCAGCGCTGTGACGCGCGAGCGGGTGATGGCCTGCGCGGTCCGGCTGATGGACATCGGCTACTTCCGGATCGGCAGCGACGCGTACGTCGAGGAGCACGGCAGCTACGGCCTGACGACCCTGCTCAAGAGCCATGTGCGAAGGAAGGACGACGCTCTGGTCTTCGCGTTCACCGGCAAGTCCGGGATCGCTCACGAGATCGCCGTCGAAGACCCGGACGTGAGCCGCATCATCGACCTGTTGCGTCGTCGTCGCGGCGGTGGAGAGGAGCTGCTGGCGTTCAAGGACGGGCGGGCCTGGCGGGACGTGAACGCCGAAGGCGTCAACGCGTACCTCCTGGAGCTGTTCGGCGGCGACGTGACGGCCAAGGACTTCCGCACCTGGCATGCCACGGTGATCGCCGCGACGGTGCTCGCCGAGGACCCGAATCCGAGCGAGACGAAGACTGCCCGCCGTAAGGCGATCCGGCAGACCGTGGTCGAGGTGTCGGAGTACCTCGGCAACACCCCGGCGATCGCGCGCAACTCCTACGTCGACCCGCGGGTGCTCGACCTGTACGAGGACGGCACCACGATCGCCCACGCGTTGCGTCGCGCCCCCCGTGATCCGCAACGCCGACAGGAGCACCTCGAAAGTGCCGTCCTGCGGATGCTGACCAGATCTGCGAGCTCGTCGTCTCGCGCGCGACGCGCCAGGCGAGCTGCGTGAGCGACCGCCGTCCGATCGCGGTCACGCCCCCCTCGCTCTTCCTTCGGCAATGGCAGGCCGCGGCGCCCGACCTGCCATCAGCGGACCCGGCCGGGTATCTCGGCGTCGGGGCGGGTGACGACGTGCTCGTCGTGGGAGCACATCCCGACGACGAGACGTTCGGTTGCGGAGCCACGATCGCCGCGCTCGGACGGGCCGACGTGGCGGTGCACGTCGTGTCGATGACCGCAGGGGAGGCCGCGCTGGCCCACCTCGGTCGGGTCGTCCCCGGGCTGGCCGAGCGACGCAGGGACGAGTTCGCGCAGGCCTGTCGACGCCTCGGCGTCGCGACAGCGCGGGTGCTCGATCTGCCCGACGCCGGCCTGGCCGACAACGTTCGAGAGCTCCGTCGTCGGGTGACCGGGTTGCTTGGAGAGGTGCGTCCCGCGCACGTCCTGACGACGTGGTGGGGCGAACCGCACGCCGATCATGCCGCGCTCGGAGCAACCGTGCGAGAGGTCGCAGATCACACCGGTGTCCAGGTTTCTGGCTGTCTCATCTGGGCACTGCACTGGCGGCAACCCGACGACGTCCTCGCGAGAGATTCCTCAGTGACACTCCTGTCCAACTCGACCAGCGCCTGCGCTGCGCGCGCCCAGGCGCTGGCGTGCTATCCGTCCCAGACGCAGCCCCTGATGGCTGACCTGATGCCGGTGCTCACCCATGAGATGACCGCGTGCGACCTCGAGATCCTGGTGCGAGGTTGAGACCCGTGGACGCCGAGGTGCAGCTGCCTGACTTCGACGGCCTCTACCGCGCGAACGCCGATCCGTGGGGTGTCGACTCGACGTGGTACGAACAGCGCAAGCTCGCCGTGATGCTCGCCTCGCTGCCCAAGGCGCGTTACGCCGTCGGCTGGGAGCCCGGGTGTGGGCCGGGGATCACCACGTCGGCCTTGGCTGAGCGGGTCGATCGCCTGGTCGCGACGGACAGCTCCGAGGTGGCCGTCGTCCTGGCGCAGAGCCGCTGTCAGGCGCTGTCGCACGTAACCATCCGGCGCTCGATCTTGCCGGAGGTGCCGGTGACGCGGCCCGTCGACCTGGTCGTGGTGGCTGAGTTCCTGTACTACGTCGAGGACCTGCCCGGTGCGCTCGACGCGGTCTGGTCGGTGGCAGCGTCGGGTTCGCACGTGGTGTTCATGCACTGGGCGGACCGGCCCGAGGACGCCTTTCGCTCCGGTCCGGACATGCACGCGCAGATCGCGATCGACGCCGTCGAACGGGAGGCGCTGCGCGTCGTCACGCACTCCGACACCGACTTCACCCTCGACGTCTACGAGGCAACCCGGTGAGCGGTCACCTGCTCGGTGTCCCGGTGACCTCGCTGTCGGCCGACAAGCTCCGCTCCAGCCCGCAGGATCTTCGGCACTGCCTGACTGATCTGGCGCGACGCGGCGAGGACGTCTGGACGGGTCCGCTCGACGGCCTGGTCGACGTACTGGTCGAGGTGGCCAGGATCGACCTGTGCCTGGCCAGACTCGTGGAAGGGCACAGCGACGGGCTGCGTATCCTCAGCCAGGCCGGCGCCCAGGGTCATCAGGGCGTGTACGGCGTCTGGGCGTCTCGCTCGGTCGGCACCGGCGTACGAGCCACCAAGGGTGATGGCGCTTGGCGGGTCAACGGAGAGCTGCGCTTCGCCTCCGGTGTGGACCTGATCGACCGTGCGTTGGTACCGGCGTGGCTGGACGAGGACCGGCACGTGCTCGTCGACCTGCCGGCTCAGGGCTGCGGTGTCGTGGACGAGAGCTCGTGGCAGACCACTGGGATGGACGCCGCCCGGACCTTCGGCATCCACGTGGACGTCGAGTCCCAGCAGGCGGACCTCGTCGGACCGGAGAACTTCTACCTCGAGCGACCTGGCTTCGTGGTCGGTGGCTTGTGCGTGGCGGCCGTGTGGGCAGGTGGCGCTCAGCAGGTGCTGGACGCCGTAGCCGCCGGGATGCGGCCGTACGCTGCAACACCCCATCAGCAACGACGGATCGGCGTGATGGAGCAGGCGGTCTGGCAGGCCAGGTCGCTGGTGGAGTCGACGGTCGCCCGGGTCGGCAGGCTCGACGCTGCCGCCGTACAGCGCGAGATCGCCCTGACGCGGACAGCGGTCGTCCAAGCGTGCGACACCGTGCTCGCGGAGGCACCTTTGGTCGTCGGGCCGGCTGGGCTGAGCCGCAATCCGAGGCTCGCACGAGTCGTGCAGGACCTCGGGATCTACGTGCGCCAGCACCACCTGGACGCTGAGCTCACTCGGTCGGGTCAGTACGCTCTGGACGCTCACGAACTCCTGGCGGAGTGAGGGCTCGGCCTAGGGTCGTCGTGGTCATCCCCGCCCACGACGAAGGTCTCGTCATCGGCGCGACCGTCCGCAGTGTGGCCGAGGCGCTCCGGCATGCCCGCCGCCGGGGTGTCATCGGCGCCGGGGTCATCCAGGTCGTCGCCCATCGCTGCAGCGACGACACTGCCGAGCGCGCCTCGGCCGCGATGAGCGCCGCGGCCGTGGACTACGAAGTCATGCAGGACGTCCGCTCCACCGGTATCGGTGCGGTCCGGGATGCCGCAGCACGCCGAGGCTTGGATCGCCTCGGCGCCCATGTTTCGCAGTGCTGGATCTTCTCCACCGATGCCGACACGCTGGTGCCTCGGGACTGGGTGACCTCGATCCTGGAGCGCGCCAGGCGTCGTACGGCTCAGGCGGTGGTCGGCATGACGGAGCTCGACCGGTTCCGGGGGACGCGGCAGGCGCGTCAGGCCTACCGTCGGCTGTTGGCGGCCAAGCTCGTGGACGGCGACGAGCTTCGCGAGCACGATCACGTGTACGGAGCCAACCTGGCGGTGCGCGCAGACGCCTACCTGATGGTCGGAGGGTTTCCGCACGTCGCGCACGGTGAGGACCAGGCACTCGTCGACTCGCTGTTGGGCCACGGTGTGCGGGTGCTGCGGAGCCGAAAGGTCGTCGTGACCACGAGCGGGCGGCTGCACGGACGAGCCGACGGCGGCCTGGCGACCCTGCTGCGCCGGCTCGATGAGCCGGGTCACGTTTCCGCTGACCAAAGTTGGGCACCTCCTGAGGGTCGCGTGAATGCGTCAGCCGCGCCGCCTACCGTGAAGGGATGAACACCATGACCGAAAGCAACTTCACCGTTCCCGGCCTGTCGCTGAAGGAAGGCCACAAGGTCGCCAATGCGCTGCAGGACCGCCTGCACGCGCTCAACGACCTCCAGCTGACGCTCAAGCACGCGCACTGGAACGTGGTTGGACGTGACTTCATCGGCGTGCACGAGATGCTCGACCCTCAGATCGATGTGGTGCGCGAAGCCGTCGACACGCTCGCCGAGCGGATGGCGACGATGGGCATCGCCCCGATGGGCACTCCTGGTGCCATCGTGAAGGAGCGTTCGTGGGACGACTACTCCTTGGGGCGCGCCAGCTGTGAAGAACATCTCGCGGCGCTCGACGTGGTGTACGACGGCGTTGTCGCCGACCACCGCAAGACCATCGCCATGGTCGGCGAGATCGACCCGGTCACCGAGGACATCCTGATCGGTCAGACGGCCGATCTCGAGCAGTTCCAGTGGTTCATCCGCGCGCATCTGGAGTCCAACAGCGGCCAGCTCGACACCGCTGGTGCCAAGACGGAGAAGGGTGCCGCCAAGAAGGCCGTCCGCTCAGGTAAGCGGGCCAGCTCGAAGCGGTGATGCGCGGTCCGCGGCGACGAAGTCGCTGCGGACCGTCTCAACAAGCCAGCCGCGCTGCTGGTGCCGTCAGGGGAGGGTCAGCACCTCCGCACCCACGTCGGTCACGACGAGGGTGTGCTCGAACTGGGCGGTACGGCGGCGGTCCTTGGTCACCACCGTCCACCCGTCGTCCCACATGTCCCACTCGATCGTGCCGAGGGTGAGCATGGGTTCGATCGTGAACGTCATCCCGGTCGCGATCACGGTGTCGAACCGGGGGTCGTCGTAGTGCGGGATCACCAGGCCGGAGTGAAACGTCGTACTGATTCCGTGTCCGGTGAAGTCGGTGACGACTCCGTAGCCGAAACGCTTCGCGTAGGACTCGATCACCCGCCCGATCACGTTGATCTGCCGCCCCGGACGGACCGCCTTGATCGCGCGACGCAGGGACTCCTCGGTGCGCTCGACCAGCGACCGGCTCTCCTCGTCGACGTTGCCGACCAGGTAGGTCGCGTTGGTGTCACCGTGCACACCGCCGATGTAGGCCGTCAGGTCGATGTTGACGATGTCACCGTCCTCCAGCCGCCGGGAGTCCGGGATGCCGTGACAGATGCACTCGTTGACCGATGTGCACAGCGACTTCGGGAAGTTCTTGTAGCCCAGCGTCGACGGGTAGGCGCCGTGGTCGCACAGGAACTCGTGTCCGGCCCGGTCGATCTCGTCAGTCGTCACGCCGGGCGCGATCACGGATGCCGCCTCGCGCAACGCCTGGGCTGCGAGCCGCCCGGCGGTCCGCATCTTCTCGATCGTCTCGGCGGACTGGACGTCGCCTCCACGGTGCGGCGCGGGCTGCGGCTTGTCGACGTACTCCGGTCGCTCGATCTCCGAGGGCACGTCGCGCCGTGGGGTGACGGGTGCAGGGGTCAGGACGCTCACAGGCCGAGTGTAGTTTCTGCGTGGCACGTGTAGTTTCTGGCTCATGGCTGACCGTTACTACTACTGCGTCAAGCATCACGCCGTCGAGGGCACCGACGGGTGTACGGCGATCGACCGGCTCGGGCCGTACCCGACCCGCGAGGAGGCCGAGCACGCGCTCGAGAAGGCCGAGCAGCGCAACCAGGAGTGGGACAACGACCCGAAGTGGAACGACGACAAGTAACGCCCGAACCGTGAGCGTATCGAGCGCGGCACCCGCAACCAGGTGGCGACGATGGGGCCCGTGGGCCGGGGCTGCGGGGATGCTCGTGGCGTTGTGGTTCTACGGGTTCGTCGGACTGGTGGCGCCGTGGTGGGTGGTCCCGCTGATGCTGCTGCTCTGGCTGGTGCTGGCCGCGATCGCGTGGCGAAGTCAGCCGCGTCGACCCTGGGTCCCGCTGGTGATGCCGGTGCTCGCGATGGCGTTCTGGTTCATGGTCGTGCTGGCAGGCGGTGCCCGGTGGGGTTGGTCGGCCTGACTTTTGCGGGGGTCGTCTGGACGGGCTGTCCCTTGGATCTCCCGCTGGTCCAGGTTGAGTGCGCAGGTGGTGGAGGTTGAGTGCGCAGGTGGTGGAGGTTGAGTGCGCAGGTGGTCCAGGTTGAGTGCGCAGTTGGCGCGTCAGAATGTGTGCTCGTCGCCGGGGAAGGCCCCCGCGGCCACGTCTGCGGCGTACTCCTGGGCTGCCTTCATGAGCACGGCGTGCAGGTCGGCGTACCGCTTGACGAATCGCGGCGTCCGACCGGTGCGGAGGCCGGCCATGTCCTGCCACACCAAGACCTGGGCGTCGCAGCTGACCCCGGCGCCGATCCCGATGGTTGGTATGTCCAGGCGCTTGGTGACCTCGGCAGCCACATCGCCGGGCACCATCTCCATCACGACCGCGAAGGCCCCGGCTTGTTGCAGTGCCAGGGCCTCCTCGACCATCCGGTCGCCGGCCTCCCCGCGGCCCTGCACCCGGTAGCCGCCGAGGCCGTGCTCGGACTGCGGGGTGAAGCCGATGTGTGCCATCACGGGGATGCCCGAGCTGGTCAACTTCTCCACCTGGGGCACGACCGGCAGCCCGCCCTCGAGCTTGACGGCATGCGCGTCGGCCTCCTTCATGAAACGCACGGAGGTATGGAACGCCTGTTCAGGGCTGGCCTGGTAGGACCCGAACGGCAGGTCGGCCACGACGAGCGCGCGACGGACCGAGCGTGTCACGGCGCGCACGAGCGGGATCAGCTCGTCGACGGTGACGGGGAGCGAGGTCTCGTTGCCGTAGACGTTGTTGCTGGCGGAGTCACCGACGAGCAGGACCGGGATGCCTGCCTCGTCGAACGTCTGGGCGGCGTACTGCTCGTAGGCCGTGAGCATCGCCCACTTCTCGCCGCGCTGTTTCATCTCCAGCAGGTGGTGAGTGCGGATCCGCTTGATGTTCGCGCCTGGCGCTGTGGTGGGTTGCTCGCCACTGCCGTACGGCGCCGGTGTCTCGCTCATGGTGACCTCTCTGCTCTCGAGGCTCCTGGCGAAGTCCCCGGACCTGGTCTTGTTCCCCTCACCCTGGCACGCCGAACTTGTGCACGCGAGGTGGGGAGGCTGTCTCGTCGGTCACAACGGCCGGGGCGGAGTAGCGTGCACGACACGAAGCCCCGACGCAAGGTTCGCCGCGATGACGACTCCGCAGGCCACGATGTCCTCAACCATGTCCACCGTGAAGCCATCGGTGAAGCCGCCGGTCAAGGTGTCCAAGAAGCACTACGAGCGGGAGCTGTTGCGGTTGCAGCGCGAGCTCGTCGAAGTCCAGGAGTGGGTCAAGGCGACCGGGCAACGTGTCGTCGTGATCTTCGAGGGCCGAGACGCTGCCGGCAAGGGCTCGGCCATCAAACGGATCACGGAGTACCTGAGCCCGCGCGTCGCCCGGATCTCTGCACTCCCGACGCCGACCGAGCGGCAGCGCAGTCAGTGGTACTTCCAGCGGTATGTCGAACAGCTCCCGGCGGCCGGAGAGATCGTGCTGTTCGACCGCTCCTGGTACAACCGGGCCGGCGTCGAACGAGTGATGGGCTACTGCACCGAGGACGAGTACCAGCGTTTCCTGGAGCAATGCCCGGTCGTGGAGAAGCTGCTGATCGACGACGGCATCCTGCTGCGCAAGTACTGGTTCTCGGTCAGTGACGACGAGCAGGAGAGGCGCTTCCTGTCCCGTATCGAGGATCCGCTGCGGCAATGGAAGTTCTCTCCCAACGACCTGGCCACTCGTACGCGATGGGTTGACTTCTCACGCGCCAAGGACGAGATGTTCGTGCACACCGACATCCCGGAGTCGCCGTGGTACGTCGTCGAGGCCGACATCAAGCGCAACGCCCGGCTCAACATGATCCACCACTTGATCGGCACCTTGCCGTACGAGCGCCAGCCGCGCCCGGACATCGACCTGCCGGCCCGCCCGCCGGACACCGGCTATGCCAGACCTCCGCGCGAGCAGTACAGCCAGGTGCCCGACCACGCGGCCACGCTCGGCTGAGCCCGGTTGGTCGGGCAGCGCACGCGGCGAGTCTTACGCCTGCGGGGTACTTCGTCGAGTGGCCGCGGCGCAACCATCCGGCTGCCGCTGGGCAAGTCCGGCGCGGAACGGGACGTAGGGTGCGTCCCGATCCTCCCTGGGCGAAGCTGGCGCGGAACGGGACAGCAGCGTCAGGCGACCAGGTCCGCAAGGCAGATGCACAGTTATGACCCGGGGTTTGGCGTTTTAAAAAACCCCCAGGCGGGGTTAAAAAGCCAAACCCAGCGGAGGGACGGGCGACGGGGGGACCGAGGGGGCGCGGGGGGGGGGGGGG
>JBBSPA010000122.1:0-8695 GCA_038259225.1 Propionibacteriales bacterium | reverse complement strand
CCCGTCTGTCAGGTTAATCGGGGGTAGGGCAGTCTGCCGACTAAGGACGTCAGGCCTGTGCCATGGTGCTCGCGACCACGCGCTTCAGTGCGGGATCCCGAACTGGCACGCTCCGCGAGCCGATCAGCTAATGGTCACGCTGTGAGTGTTGGCGGCGGTTGACCTGAGGTCGACTGGCAGGGTGGCTGTTGGTTCGCTGCGATGGTCGTGACTCTTGGTCACGCTGACCCCGCGAGGGTGTCCGTGCGGAGACGTGTCCGACCGTGGCGGTGGACCGGTGGCCGCCCTGCCCACCGCCTGGCCTGATCAGAAGCTTGTCCATCTCGACTCGAGATGTGGCTCATCACAGTGATGCCGTGCAGTGACTTCCTCAGGGGATGACCACCGGTCCGACGAAGGTCCCAACGAGAGGAAGGAACACATCGTCATGCTCATGGTCGCAGACCAGGCCGGGCAGGCCCCGGTCGATGTTCGCGCAGAGGTCCCAGCACAAGTCGCGGTGGTAGCCGATGCCTACAGGTTCGTGGTGGGGGTCGACACTCACGCCAAGCGCCACTGCTATGCCGTCGTGGAGGCCGCTACCGGGCGGGTCCTCGACGAGGCTACTTTCCCCACCAGCCGGGCCGGCCTGGCCCGCGCCGCTGACTGGATCGGGCGCCGCACCGGCGGGGAAGTCGAGGGGGTGCTGGTCAGCTGCGAGGGCACCGGCAGCTATGGCGCCCAGCTGGCCACGACGCTGATCGAGATCGGCTACCGGGTCGTTGACGCACCCTCGCCGAAGCGGGAGCGGGGTGGGGACAAGAACGACACCATCGACGCGATCAAGGCTGCTCGCAGCCCGCTGGCCAAGCGTGCTGACCGACTCGCCGACGTCCGCGCCGGCCAGCTGCAAGAAGCGCTGAAGGTGCTGCTGGCCGCCCGGGAGCGGATGAGCCAGGAGTCCACCCGCTCGATCAACGCGCTGACCGCGCTGCTGCGCGTCCACGACCTCGGCGTCGACGCCCGGGCCAAACCCACGGGGGCCCAGATCCGAGCGATCAGCCGGTGGCGCAGCCGCGCCGAGTCCCCGGCGAGCGCAATCGCGCGCGTTGAGGCCGTCCGGCTGGCCGTCAGGATCGGTCAACTCCACGACGAGCTGGCCGCGAACAAGACCCAGCTGCGGCAGATCGTGGCTGCCCAGGCCCCGATGCTGTTGGAGGTCTACGGCGCCGGACCTGTCAACGCCGCCATCGTCCTGTCGGTGTGGTCCCACGCCGGCCGGATCCACCACGAGGCAGCCCTGGCCAGGCTCGCCGGCGTCTCCCCGATCCAGATCACCTCGGGCGACCGCACCGAGCACCGGCTCAACCGTGGTGGCGACCGACAACTCAACCGAGCCCTGCACTCGATCGCCAAGACCCGCATGGAACGAGACCCCCACACCCGGCCCTACGTCGAGCGACGAACACGAGAAGGCCTCAGCACCCGACGCATCCGACGCTGCCTCAAGCGCTACATCGCCCGTCAGATCTACCGCACACTCGCCGCCGGCACCGAAGTCGCACCGGAAGCGCCCCTCGCCACTTGACACACATAGAAGCGTCTCCGCGAGTCACACCGTTCGGTCACCGCATGCGGTTGCCCTTCCGTATCAGGGAGCTGATGAGGGGTCCAAGTATCTAGCGCCGTCACCGGCGCGCTCAGCAGGCCGTCGGGCACCCCGGCCACGGGCGGGAACGGTGATCTGCCCCGAAGGCGGCGACGCCGAGGACGATGATGAGTTTGAGGAGGCGCCCGCCGTCATCGACAGCCCGGCTCTAACGACTGCGGAGGGAAAGATCAGTGCAGGGCGTACGTCGCCAGCGAGACCGCCAGGTAGTGCGCGATGAAGGCCAGGATCGTGAAGGCATGGAAGACCTCGTGGAAGCCGAACCACGCGGGACTGGGATTCGGCCTCCTGAGTCCGTAGACGACGCCACCGAGGGTGTAGAGGAGACCGCCGACCACGAGCAGCACGACCACCGACACGGCTGTGGCGTGCTCAGGCGGCCGGCGCCCTCGACGAAGTCCGGAATGAAGAACACCGCGAACCAGCCCAGTCCGATGTAGATCGGCGTATAGAGCCAGCGTGGGGCGCCGGTCCAGAAGATCCGGAAGATTACCCCGAGCAGGGCGCCGCTCCAGATGCCGAAGAGGAGGTGCACTCGGGCATCTCCCTGCAGGAGCAGCATCGCGAACGCGGTGTAGGTGCCGGCGATGAGGATGAAGATGTTGGAGTGGTCGAGCCGGCGCAACAGGGACCAGACGGCCGGCTGCCAGGTGCCGCGGTGATAGATCGCGGACACGCCGAACAACAGGAGCGCCGAGCCGCTGAAGACCCCGGCGCCGACCTTGGTTCCGGTGCTCGGCGACAGCACGATCAGCACGACTCCCGCCGCGATCACGAACGGCACGGAGCCCGCGTGCAGCCAGCCCCGCAGCCGTGGCTTCACCTCGGCCATCTTGTCGGCCATCACCACGAGGGCCGCCTCGTGATCGAGGAACTTCTTCACGACAGGACCCGCCATGCCGCGGGTCGGACCTCGACCACGGCCGGGGTGGCCGCAGACGTCGACAGTGCGCCGAGCCGCTCACTGTCACCACCCATCGGCACCGGCTGATCTCGACCTTGGCTCCGCGCAACACCGTCACCTGCTCCAGCTCGATGTGCCCGCCGTCGTAGACCTTGGGGCAACGCCGTCATCATGGCGCGTCGTGAGGCTGCCTCGATCACCGCGTCGAGAGGCCGTCGGTCACGCGGACGGAGCGTGCCAGAAACCGATCGGCTACCGGCACGCTCCGCGTGCCCATCGGCTATTGGTCGCGCGTGACGATCAATTACCGGCAGGAGCACAGGCTCAGGGGGCGGGGGTCAGGAAGAGTCGCTCGTCGCGCATCTGACGCTTGCGGCGATGCGGGCAGCTGGGCCGGTCAGGTGCATCCCAGAGCCTTCCGGGTCACGCTCTGCAGGCCCCCAGCTAGCGCGCGCACGAACCAGCACCCAACTTCAGCCGATATGTCCGATCTGTCGTCAAGCCCAGACGGCAACTCCGACTCACAGAACGCAGAACCGCTTCAGCCTGGGGTCCCCGCGGCGACGAGGTCGAGGGCGGTCATCCAGTACGGCTGCGCGCCCGTCCCGAAGGACGCGGCGAGGGCGTAACCGAGGGCAGCGTCGGACGGTCGGAGGTCGGCGTGCTGCTCCCACTCTGCGAAACGATCCTCGTCCAGCCAGAAGAGCTCGCCGAGACGCTGCCCATCGCGTCTCAGACGGCTGCCTGAGAACGAATTGGGCTGCAGCCGATAGCGCGCACCCGCATGCGTGATGTCGATCCGGTAGGACCGCCGACTCAACCGACCGCGCGCCGGCGACAACCGCACCGGCTGACCGTCGAGCGTCATCGTGAGATCCCCCGACCGCCGAGTCCCAACGGGAACGGTGTCACTGAGGGTCGACCCGTCCACGCGTTCGATTCTGACCAGCGGCACGTTGTCACCCTCGAGAACGACGCTCCGCTGGGACTCCACCGTCACCACGATCGATCCGTATCGGTGGTCGGCGACCACCACCTGTTGGTCGAAGTTCACACTCATCCATCCTCCGCAAATAGGGGGTTGTTGAACGCTTTCGCCGGGTGCGCGCTGCGCCGACGTCAGTCCCCAATAAGGATCGGCTTTCGGTGACCTCCGGCTTACCGGGCCCCCTGGCCACGTCGGCCAAGCTCGTCGCCGCTTGCGGTTCGACTAACGGACCTTTCGCCGACCGAGGCGACGATCGCTGAGCTTGCTGGCTCAGTGGGCGATGGGTGTAGCGGGCCACAACCCGAGCACCATCAGGAAGGACATCGCTTGGCACCTTCGGGGCCGGCTTCTTCGCCTTCACCTCACAGTGAATCGCAACGCCCCGGGCCGGTGGTCAGGCGAGTCCGGCTCGGATAGCGAGGATCGCGGCCTGGACTCGGTCCCGGGAGCCGGTCTTGTCCAGGACGTTGCTCACGTGGGTCTTCACGGTGCTGAGCGACAGATACAAACGGGCGGCCACCTCGGTGTTGTTCAGGCCGGCACCGACCAGACCGAGGACGTCGAGCTCCCGAGCCGTCAGGGCGTACGACGCCACGTCGGCTCGGCGTGCCGGGGCACCACCCCGCACCCGGGCCAGCACCGCCCCGGTCACCTCCGGAGAAAGAATCGACTCACCTGCGGCGACCCGACGTACCGCCGTGACGAGCTCCTGCCCGCTGCACCGCTTAAGAAGGAAGCCGCGCGCGCCCGCCGCGATGGCGTCCAGCACGTAGGCGTCGTCATCGAAGGTGGTCACCACGATCACGACCGGCGCGTGGGGGAGCGCCACGACGGCTCGGGTAGCAGCCAGCCCGTCGAGCACCGGCATCCGGATGTCGACCAACGCGACGTCGATCCGGGGGTCGGCGCGCACCGCGTCGAGGAAGGCCTGCCCGTCGGCGGCCTGGACGACGACATCCAGATCGGGCTGTGCGCCGAGAATGAGAGCGAAGCCCTCGCGGACCAGTTGCTGGTCGTCGACGACCGCGACCCGCGTGGGCGGGCTCACGGCACGACCGCGACTGGCGTGACCAACGGCGCGACCGGCAGGAAAACGTCGACGATTGTCCCGCCGCCTGGTCGGCCGCTGAGGGTCCACATTCCGCCGAGGGCGCCAACGCGCTCCTCGATGCCGACCAGGCCGCTGCCCCGTTCTGGTGCGACTGCCGGCGGACCAATCCCGTCGTCGCTGACGCGGAGGCGGACGTGCCGGGTGGTCCGTGCTACCTCGACCCAGGCCTGCCCGGCGTCGGCGTGGCGGGTGACGTTCGTCAGCGCCTCCTGGGCGATCCGGTAGAGCGTCATTACCTGCACCTCGTCGAGGTCGAGGTCTGGCGCGATCGCGACGGCGACCACGACCCCGCTGCTGCGCAGGGGCGCGGCCAGCAGCTCGTCGATGTCGGCCAGACGGGGCGGCGCCGAGACGACCAGGTCGGCCTCGGGATCGCGCAGGTGGACCACGAGGGCGTCGAGCTCGCCGAGCGCCGTACGCCCGAGGCGGCCGATCTCCAGCAGCGCGCGGTCGGGCTCACCGACGCGGCCCGCCTCGGCCTGCACGACCATCGCGGTGACGTGGTGGCCAACGACGTCGTGCAGCTCGCGGGCCAGGTTGGTGCGCTGCTCGAGCCAGCGGGTCTGGTCCTCGCTGGCACGACTGCGGTCCTCGAGCTTCCGGGCCTGGCGGGTGAGGGCGTCGGTTCGGTCGAGCTGGCGCACGAGAAGGCCGATGACCCCGCCGGTGGCGACCGCCACGAACGGCGCCAAGCTCGCATCGTCCGCGAACAGCACGACCGATAGGACCGAGCCGACCAGCCCGACCACGCCAGCGACCCAAGGGGCGACCGCCGACTCGTTGACAATGGCCAGCACGACCAGGCCGACCAGCCCCGGCCAGAGCAAGGACGCATCCGGCATCAACGACGCGACGCCGCCAACCGCCGCAGCCGCTGCCAGATCCCGGCTGCGGTGCCGTCGCAGCACCGCCGTCAAGGCGAGGGCCATCGCCATCACCAGAACCGCTAGCACCTCCTCGGTCTCGTAGGAGGAGAGCCAGGCGCCCCCAGCCGAGAAGGCCACCACGACTACCGCGACCCAGCGGACGGCAAGATGCACCCGCGCGGTATTCGCTGCAGCAGCCCCGAACCAGGTCTGCACGTCCAGGATCGTCCTCACCGGGACAGTCTGACCAGTGACGTGGCGGATGTCCCAACACGACGCAGATCGGCCGCGAAGTCGGCACCCTGGTACCGGCCACCCTCCCCCGCACGACCCATCTACGCCACGAGACGGCACTCCAGGCGGTGTCGCGTTCGCTCTCCGGGCGCAGACAGTGACGCCATGCCGCTTCCGCTCACCTCAGATCGTCCGGCCGCCCTCGCAGTCGGTCGCCCCGACACGCTGGCCAACGCCGTAACCCTGCTACGCACCCTGCTGGCCGTCGCGCTCGGGACGCACGGCATCGCGACCGACGAGCCGCGCCTGCTGCTGCTTGCCTACGCGGTGTACTGGGTCGGCGACATGGCCGACGGCTGGCTGGCCCGTCGCCTACACCAGGAGACGCGCCTCGGCGCGGTGCTCGACATCGTCTGCGACCGTGCCTGCACGCTTTTGCTCTGCGCCGGCCTGGTGGCCTACCGACCCGACCTCGCTGCGGTGGTGCTGGTCTTCGTGTTGTCCTTCGCGGTGCTCGACACGATGCTGTCGCTGTCGTTCTTGTGCTGGCCGCTGCTCTCACCGAATCACTTCGGCCGCGTCGACCGGCGCGTCTACGAGCTGAACTGGTCGCCGCTGGCCAAGGCCGTCAACACCGCCGGCGTGGTTGGAGCACTGGCCGTCGGCCAGACCGGTCTAGCACTAGTTCTTGCGCTCGCAGTAGTGGCGGTGAAGTGCTGGTCGGCCGGGCGGGTGCTGACGCTGCTCCGGCTGGCTTGACCCCCGGTGACCGGGGTGGTCGGGTTGCTCCTCGTGGCGGGTGCGGCGCTTGGGGTCGGTGTCGGGTCGGCGTTGCTGCCACTGTTCAACGCCGAGGCCTATGCCGTCCTCGTCGCGGTCTCATCTAAGCCTGCCGCCGCTGTGGTGCTCGTGCTTGCACTCGCGGCCGGCCAGACGGCCGGCAAGCTCGTACTCTTCGGAGCCGCACGCCGCGGAGTCCAACGACGCCCGCCCGGACCGCCCTCACGCTGGGCCAGCCGGGTCGCCCGCTTGCTGCGCTCCCGGTGCGGCGGACCGGTGCTGGTACTCGCCTCGGCGACGACCGGCGTACCGCCGCTGGCGGTGGTCAGCCTCGCCGCCGGTGCTGCCGGTCAACGATGGTGGGTCTTCGCGGCGTTGTGCCTGTTAGGACGGGTGGGACGGTTTGCCGCCATCGTCTTGCCTCTCACCGTTCTCTGAACTGAGCACCCCTCAGTCGACATGGCCGTTAACCAATCGCTGGCTGACCCGTTCCCTGTGGAGCATCCCGTACCGGGTCGTGTGGCGAGGTCGTGGTCGAGGCGCATGCTCGGCTGTGATGGTCGGGATCAGGCACCCGTTGCGAATCCGCCGTTGCTCATCAAAACCTGACCGGTGATCCACCCCCCGGCCTCGGACATCAGGAACCGGACGAGGTCGGCGGTGTCCTGCGGGGTGCCCAGCCGGCCGGCCGGGGTCTGCGCGATCCCTTGCTGGCGGACTTCCTCACTCATCCATCCGGTGTCGACCGGGCCGGGGTTTATCACGTTGGCACGGACTCCTCGCACGCCCAGCTCGACAGCGGCCGCCACGACGAGGCGGTCCAAGGCACCCTTGCTGGCGCCGTAGGGCAGGTTGTGCGGAGTGTGGTCGCTGGTCAGGGCGACGATCCTGCCCACCGGCTCGGAGGTCGACTCGGCTGGAAGCTGCTCGGCGAAGGCCCTGATCAGCAGCCAGGACGCGCGTGCGTTGACGGCAAAGTGTCGGTCCCAGCTCTCCACCGAGGTGTCGAGCACGGAGCTGTCAACGCTCTCGCAGTGCGACATCACCAATCCCCGGAGGTCTTCATGGGCGGCGGCCGCCTGAACGAGGCGAGCAGGTTGCTCGATCAACGCCAGGTCACCGGGCACCAGGTCCACGCGACTGCCCAGGTTCCGGCACGCCTGCGCGATCTGCTCGACGTCGTCCTCGGCGCGTTCGAGACCGATGCGGTCGTCATAGGGCTTCCAGTAGCCCAGCGCCAGGTCCCAACCGTCCTCGGCCAGGCCCAGAGCGAGCCCGGCCCCGATCGAGCGGCGCCGACCGACGCCTGTGACCAGGATTGTTCCCCTCGCGGATGCCATGGCAGAAGTCTCCTCGATTCGAACGCGAGTGCGCGAGCCGTTTTGGCGCGCGTCTGCGCTGGTAACGGGTGCACAAGAGCGCGCGAGCAGTGCGATCGAGACATCCCGCCCCCGACTGAGACCGTCGCGTGGAGCAGGCCCAGAAGGAGATCCCGCACCGTGCCGGTGGCAGATCGGTCACTGGCTCGCGTCCCGCGAGCCGATCGGCTCGCGGAGCGTGCCATAGCGGGATCGGTTACTGGCACGCTGTGAGCCAATCGACTGCCGCCACGCTTCGCGAGCCCATCGTCACGCGGGGCGTGACCACAAGCCGATGTTCGTCGGAGCGACACGGCCCTCAGCGATCGGATGTGATGGCACCGCGTGCCGGAGGCTGCAGAAGCGCTCGGATCGCGGCATCAGCGTGCGGTTCGGCGGTCTCGGCGCCCGCGGCCGTTTTGCTTGGCTTCTGCGGCGTCCTGGAACGCCAGCACCGCTTCCATCACCACGGTGTAGGTCTGTTCCTCGTGAATGGGCGCGCGGCCAATTCACGAGTGGAAGTGCTCGCGCACCTGGGCGTCGCGCAGGCGACTCATGATTCGTGGCAGCAGCTCGACGTGCTCGGGGGAAAGTCCGAGTGCGTCGGGAGTGTTGGCGAACTGGAAGGGCGCCCACACCGCCGCCAACAAGCCCTCGCCGTCGGAGGTCAGTGAGACCGGGTTGGACCTCCCCTGACCTCGGGGGCCGTGACGAGTCACGAGTCCACGCCTGTCCATCGTGTTGACGACCCCGGCCATCGACTGAGGGCGCACCAGGACCGAGCGCGCCAAGTCAGCGGTGGTCAT
>JBBSPA010000121.1:0-8716 GCA_038259225.1 Propionibacteriales bacterium | reverse complement strand
ATCATGCCCAGCAGGCTGTTGGTCAGGTGCAGGTTGGACGCCAGCACGAACATCGGGACGAACGTCACGACACCCGGGATCATCAAGGTGCCGAGGACGATCGCGAACAGCAGCCGGCGTCCGGCGAAGTCGAGCTTGGCCAGGGCGTAGCCGAGCATGGAGCAGAAGACCAGGTTGCCCAAGGTCACTGCCACGGCCACGATCAACGAGTTCATGAAGTACGTCGTCAGGTCGAGCTTGGAGAACAGCGTCGAGTAGTTCTCCCACGTGGGGTTCGCGGGCAGCCAGGTCGGAGGCGACTGGGTGATCTCACCCTTGGGCTTGATCGAGGACAACAGCATCCACACGAACGGAGCCACCATGAAGACCAGACCGGCACTCAGGACGAGGTACAGCCAGGTCGGCGCGCGTGGTCCGGTGTCCTCGTGAGGTGCATCGACGAAGTCGTCGCCGGAGGCGACCTCGTCGCGTACGGGGGCAGTCGTCGTCATGTCAGGTCAGTCCTTCGTGCGTAGCGCGCGGAACTGGATCAAGGTCAGCAGCACGACGGCGACGAAGAGCACGTAGCTCATCGCGGCGGCGTAGCCGTAGTTGCCGAAGCCGAACTGGTCGTAGGTGTAGAACGTCACCGAGCGCGTCGAGTCGAGCGGTCCACCCTTGGTCATCACGTAGGCCTCCTCGAAGAACTGGAGATAGCCGATGCTCGTGATGACCGCCCCGAACAGCAGGATCGGTCGGATCGTCGGCAAGGTGACGTTCCGGAACCTCTGCCACGCGCTGGCACCGTCCAACGAGGCAGCCTCGAGCACGTCCTTCGGGACGGTCTGAAGCCCGGCCAGGAAGACCACCATCAACGTGCCCAGGTTGCGCCAGGCGGCCATCACGATCAGGGACGGCAAGGCCAGCGACGTGCTGTCCAGCCAGGCCGGGCCGTCGATCCCGACGTAGCCGAGGACGGTGTTGACGAGCCCGCCGTCGGGTCGCAGCAGGAAGCGCCACACGACCGAGACCGCGACGATGCTCGTCACGACGGGCAGGTAGTAACCGATCCGGAAGAAGCCACGGAGTCGGCTGATGCCGTTGAGACCCACCGCTGCGGCCAGCGCCATCACCATCGTCAGGGGAACTCCGAGCACGACGTACAGCGCGGTGTTCCATGCCACCGTGTGGAACAGCGGGTCCTGAAAGAGCTTCGTGTAGTTGTCGAAGCCGACGAAGTTGACCGCGAACGGGCTGCGGATGTCGGTGTTGCGGATGTCGGTGACGGACATCCACAGGCTGCCGAGGACGGGACCCGCGGTGAAGACGAGAAAGAGCAGACAGAACGGCAGTGCCAGACCCCAGGCCGTTCGGGTCTGTCGCCGTCGGCTGACCGACCCGCGCCGGGGCGCGGGTCGGTCCGCTTCGGTGGCGACAGCGGCCTGGCTCGCTGCGCTGCCTGTGGTCACAGACCGGTCCCGATCGACTGTGCCTGCTTCTGCATGTCGGACGCGGCCGCTCCCACATCCTTCTTGCCCTTCACGACCTGCTCGATGTCGCTGTCGATCACTGCCGCGACCTGCTCCCAGGTCGGCGTGGTCGGCGGAGCCTCACCGTTGTTCAGCTGCTCACCGAAGACGCTCAGCATCTGGTCGTCGGCCAGCGAGCCGCCGTCCCAGGCGGACTTCACGGCCGGCAGGTCGCTCATCGTCTCGTACCAGTTGGTCTGCACGTCCGGCTGCGACAGCCACTGCACGAGCTTCCAGGCACCGTCACGGTTTTTGGCGTCGCGGAATACTGCGAGGTCACCGCCACCGATGAACGACGTGCCCATGCCGGACTCCTGGCCCGGCAACGGCGCGACGGCGAACTTGCCGGCGTCGAGACCGGCGTCCTTGACCAGGCCGATCTCCCACGGTCCGGAGATGAACGCGCCGATGTCGCCCTTGGCGAAGTCGGACTCGAGCTGGCCGGCGTCTAAGGTGCCCGTGGTGGAGTAACCGTCGTCGAACAACGACTTGTAGAAGGTCAGGCCGGCCTTCATCGCGTCGCTGTCGAGCGTGTACGCCGTCCCGGCCTGGTCAGTCATCTGGCCGCCTGCGGACCAGACGAACGGCAGGGCAGTCTGCCAGGAGCCTGTCTGACCGGGCTGCACGTACAGCGGCATGTCCACACCGGCCTTGCTCTTCAGGTCGGCGGCGAAAGCGCTCAGCTCGCGCCAGCTCGTCGGTGCCTTGTCCCAACCGGCTTGCGCGGCGAGATCCTTGCGGTAGTAGAGGACGCGCGTCTCGACGTACCAGGGGACACCGTACGACGTGCCGTCGACCTCGGTGGAGTTCCACGCGCCCTCGTAGAACGATCCGGGGTCGACCAACCCGTCCGGAGTCGGCTCGAGGCCGTCGGCTTGCGAGAACTCACCCATCCAGGTCGTCCCGATCAGGGAGACGTCAGGTGTGTCACCCGAGGCGATCGCGGTCGAGATCTTGTCGTGCGCGGATTCCCAGGGGATCGCCGTGACCTTGACGTCGGCGTCAGGGTTTGCGGTCTCGAAGTCCTTCACGAAGCTGCCGAGCTCGGCGCCCTCGGTACCCATCGCCCAGACGGTGATCGTCCCGGTCGCCTTGCCGGAGGAGATGTCCTGCTTGGAGGTGCCGGGACCGGAGTCGGAGCTGCGGCCACAGGCGGGCAGGGCGAGCAGCGCACCTGCGGTGGCCAGCGCTGCCAGCCGGCGCGCTGGTGCGGCACGGAGGGAAGCTCGGCGCCTGGTCCGCCCAACGGGGGTCGGATGCGTGGTCATGGGCTAACTCCTCTTCGGTGCGGTGCTGGTCGAACGGACGACCAGCTCGGTGTCGAGCCTGATGTGCTGAGCGGGGGTGTTGTCGCCTCGGATACGCGCGTCGAGCCGCCGCGCGGCGGTGGCGCCGAGATCGCGCATCGGCTGGCTGACGGTGCTGAGACCCGCCCAACGCGCCGCCATCACGTCGTCCCAGCCGGTGATGGCGACATCGTGCGGGACGCGTACGCCGCCGGTGCGTAGGACGTCGAGGAGGCCGAGCGCGAGCTCGTCGTTCGCGCAGATGATCGCGTCCGGGGCCGGCGCTGCAGGTCCATCGCGCCAGGAACTCAGGTGCGCAGACAGCAGCTCGGTGCCGACCCGGCGGCCCTCGTCCTCGGAGAGGTCGGCCGGGATCGTCGTCGCCAGCTCGACACCGGCCTCGGCGAAGGTGGCGTGCAAGGACGACCAGCGCTCGTCGACGTCGGGGGACGAGGCCGGCGTTCCGACGAACACCGGGCGTCGAGCGCCGCCGGCCGTCAGGTGGCGGGCCAGCTCGGCGGCGGCCGTGGTGTTGTCGGCGTTCACGGAGTCGATCGGCAGATGGTCCACGGGCAGGTCGGACACGCTGATCGGCTGGCGGGCCAGGACCACCACCGGCACGCCTCGTGCCGCGACCTCCAGGACGACGGCGTCCGGGACCGTGCGGCCCATCAGGACCATCCCGTCGACCCGTCCAGCGAGATCGAGGACGTGCTCGCGGGGAGCGGCGCGGCCGTGGGTGGACAAGATGACGACCGAGCGCTCGAGGTCGGAGGCGACTGCTTCGTACCCGAGCACGACCTCGGCGTAGTAGGGACCGGACAGGTCGGGGAACACGATGCCGTTAGCGGCGTGGCGACGTTCGGCCAGCGAACGGCCGAGGCGGCTCGGGGTGAACCGAAGCTCCTCGACCGCTCGCTGGACCTTCTCGCGGGTGCTGTCAGTGACGGTCTCGTGGCCACGCAGGACACGGGAGACCGTGGCGATGGAGACGTTGGCGGCCGAGGCCACCTCACGGATCGTGACCGTGGTCTTGGCGCCTGTGGTGCTCGGCACTGCGACTCCGCCTCCTCGGCGACGGGAGCTGTCCCGATCGCGGTCTGACCAAATGTAACCGGTTACAGAAACCGGTTACATCTACCGTGACGCGTCGTAAGGACCTTGTCAACCCCCCACACGCAAACGATCCGACGGCCACGCGGCTGGAGCCACGCAGGCGTCGGATCGATCCGCCGGGGCGTTGCGGTCAGCCGGGGCGGTACGGTCAGCCGAGGTCGCGGTTGGTGTTCAGGTCGATCTGGACCTGCCGGATCGAGAACATCACCCGCTGCCGCAGCTGGATCGGGGCGCGCTCGGCGCAGGAGCGGGCCACCAGCGCCTTCACCATCCGCTCGAGATCGACTTCGCGCAGACAGGGTCCGCACTCATCGAGATGGGTCTGGATCTGCTCGGAGCTGGCGTGGTCGAGCTCGTGGTCGATGAAGACGTAGACCCGATCGAGGATCTCGCTGCAATCGACGTTGTGGTGCTTGCCGCAGCTCATGACGTAACCTCCGCTTCCCGCTCCGGCGCCAGGCCGCGGTCGCGTGCATAGTCGGCGAGCAAGGTGCGGAGCTGGTTGCGGCCGCGGTGCAGCCGCGACATCACGGTGCCGACCGGCGTACCCATGATCTCGGCGATCTCCTTGTAGGCGAAACCCTCCACGTCGGCGAGATAGACCGCCAGCCGGAAGTCCTCTGGGATCTGCTGAAGGGCGTCCTTCACGTCGCTGTCGGGCAGGTGTTCGAGCGCCTCGGCCTCGGCCGACTTCAAGCCGCTCGACATGTGCGTCTCGGCGCGGGCGAGCTGCCAGTCCTCGATCTCCTCGTGGGAGTCCTGGATCGGCTGACGCTGCTTCTTCCGGTAGGTGTTGATGAACGCGTTGGTGAGGATCCGGTAGAGCCAGGCCTTGAGGTTGGTGCCTTCCCTGAACTGGTGGAAGGCCGCAAACGCCTTGGCGTAGGTCTCCTGCACCAGGTCTTCGGCGTCGGCGGGGTTGCGCGTCATCCGCATGGCGGCGGAGTACAGCTGGTCGATGTAGACCAGCGCATCACGCTCGAAGCGGGCGGTCCGTTCTTCGACCGACTCGGTCGTGGCGGGAGTTTCGGGGGAAGTCATCACTGGCAAGGGTAGCGGCCACTCCAGACGTTCGATGTGTTCGACCAGGCGAGGTTCTTGTCGCGTACGTGAGTCCAGGACAGTCGGCATCCAGGCCAAGCCTCCTCTGGTCGCCAGCCGCCGCAAGAACGCGCGCGGCCCAGCATGGTCAACCACGCGGCGGCGGCGGACATTCCCTCTCCGGTCGTACGCCGACCCGCTCAGGCCACGCGTGCAGTGACCCACTCCACGACTGCCTCGACGATCAGGGCGTAGGTCTCCTCCTGCGACAGCAGCGCCCGCTTGGGCACCTTGAAGGCGTGATCCGCCTCGGGCACGACGGTCAGCTCGATGCCCTCGGGAAACGCGTCCGGTCCGCCGAAGACGTCCTTCTCGCCCTGGACTACGAACGTGGGGACACCGGCCGCCATCAGTTCGGGCAGCCGGGTCTTCGCCGGTCGACCAGGTGGATGCAGCGGGAAGGCCAGTGCCAGACAGCCGACGGCGCCCAGACCTGCTGCCGATCGACACGCCACCCGTGCGCCGGCGCTGCGTCCACCGATGACGACCGGGGTACGGACCCGGATGGCGTCCATGCACCGTCGGAACGCCTCGTCGAGTGCCTCGGACCGGGCCGCCACACGCTTGCCCGCGTCGTGCCAGGGCTGCTCGACCCGGAAGACCGAGATGCCCTGCCGTGGGAGCTCGGTCGCCAGCACGACCAGCTCGGGTGAGTCCTCTCCGCGACCGGCCCCGTGCCCGAGCACCACGGTGGCTACGGGACTACGTGCCCGGTCGATGTGCAGCCGCGCCTCCCCTTGGTCGGTGGCGACCATGCGGACCGTCGTCATGGTCGGCGACGGTTCATGCCGGGGCCTCGGCACCCTCGGTCGGGAGAGGGGTCGTCAGGTCTGCGCCGTTGTTGCGCACGTTGTTGACCTCGGTCGAGACCGGGTAGGCCTCGAGCCGACCCGGAGCGGCCGGCACCAGCAGCTCGGCCAGGTCACCCGGGTCGTCGACGGTGGCATCCAGCCAGGCGGCGTACCGATCGGGTTCGACCAACATCGGCATCCGGTCATGGATGTGCCCGACCGAGTCCTCGGCGGTCGTGGTGATCACCGTGGCCGACCAGACGAACGCACCCGGCTCGTCCTCGGCCACCTCCTTGTTGCGCCAGATCTCGTAGAGTCCGGCCATTGCCATCCCGTTGCCGTCGGCCGGGTGGATGTAGAACGGTTGCTTCAGCGGCTTGCCCGACTTGCCCAACTGCTGCGTGGGATACCACTCGTAGTAGCCGTCGGCGGGGAGCAGGCAGCGCCGCTTGGCGAGCGCGCGCTTGAAGGCCGGCTTCTCGGCCAACGTCTCGAGCCGGGCGTTGATCATCCGGTTGCCGATCGACATCTCCTTGGCCCACGACGGGATCAGGCCCCAGCGCACGGTGGTCAGCCGCCGCTGCGGTGCGCTGTCCTTCGGCGCGTCGCGGGGCACCCGGTCCATGACCGCGTAGACGTCCTTGGTCGGCGCGACGTTGAAGTCCGGCTCGAGGGACTCCTTGACCATGTTGGAGTCGACCTCGAACTCCTCGATGAGGTCTTCAGGCTTGCGGCTCGAGGCGTAGCGGCCACACATACCCATAGCCTGTCACAGCACACCGACACCCCGGCACGCCCGACGGGTAAGTGGCTGCGTCGGGCGGCGGCAAGAGGGCCGGTGGATTCGTTCCGTCTACCGGGCCAGTTCGTCGAGCACCACGTCGGCAGACTCCGGCGAGTTCGGGAGGCCTTCGATCCACACCTTGGTGGCGACACCACCTTCGTCCTGCCAGCTCTGCAGCAGCTCGGTGAGTGCGGTGACGCTGCTCCCGAGGCGCTCGTCTCGGCGTACGACCGCAGCGGCACGCGTGGTGGTCAGGCGACCGATGGACTCTTCACCGGCGTAGACCCGACGCATGGAGTCAGCCACGGCGACCAGTCGCAGCATTTTGTCGAAGTGCGAGACAGCAGAGCTCGGGTCGATGTCGACGACCACGAGGGCATGCGAAGTAGTGGTGTCGCCGCGGCGCGCCTGCTCGCGGTAGGCCTCCAGGATCTTCGAGCGTAGATGTGCCAGCGACGCAAGCCCGGTCAGCGGGTCCTCGCACGAGACGGCGTGCAGGAAACGCAACGACGCGTCGGCCCAGGCGGTGGAGACAGCGCGCACGACCTCGAACGCCGGCTCGCCCGCTCCGGCCACCGATTGGTAGGTCATCGCCACGTCGGTGAGCACGTCGTCGAGCGAAGCTCCGTCGCCGGCGGACAGCCGACCGATCTCCTGCGCCGCAGCGATGACGGCGCCGTTGTAGCGCAGCGCGTCGGCCAGCGGCTCGAAGCCAGGCGGGACGGTGACAACCGGGCCGCCGGAGCCCTTTTTCTGCAGAAGGTCGAAGAGCACCATTCCCGCGTTCCTTTCGTACGGGATCACTGCTTGATCCAGGAAGGAGACGCGGGATTCCCGATTCCATGACGCGAGATCGGCGACAGGTTTACCCTCGACAACGTCAGTGCGTCAGGAAAGGGTGACCGAGCGTCACATTCGTCCGATGAACAACCGGAATGTCATCGACCTGAACGCCCCGAGCGATGCGGAACTGATCGCCGCAGTCAGGGGTGGGGACAGCGCTGCCTACGGTGACCTGTTCGAACGGCACCGCGACGCGGCAACCCGGCTGGCCCGTCAGATCGCTGGTCCCAGTGACGCCGACGACCTGGTCTCCGACGCGTTCATCAAGGTGCTCCGGGTGCTGTCGACCGGTGGCGGACCCGACTTGGCCTTCCGGGCCTATCTGCTGACCGCCGTACGCCGGCTGCACGTCGACCGGATCCGTCGGGCGTCGAAGGTGACGCCGAGCGACGAGCTCGAGACGTTCGATCCCGGTGTCCCGTTCGCCGACCCGGCCGTACAGGAGTTCGAGAACGTCGCCGCAGCCAAGGCGTTCGCCTCACTGCCCGAGCGCTGGCAGCTCGTCTTGTGGCACATCGAGGTCGAGGGTCAAAAGCCAGCTGAGGTCGCTCCGCTGCTCGGGATGTCCGCCAACAGCGTGTCGGCGCTCGCCTACCGTGCCCGCGAGGGCTTGCGCCAGGCCTACCTGCAGATGCACATGGCAGACACCGCTGCCGAGGAGTGCCGCTGGGTGACCGAGCGGCTCGGCGCCCGGGTCCGCAACGGTTTGTCGCGCCGTGACACCGTCAAGGTCGACGAACACCTCGACGAGTGCGCGCGCTGCTCGGCGGTCTACCTCGAGCTGTCCGAGGTCAACTCGAACCTGGCGGGTGTCTTGGCGCCGCTGCTGCTCGGTACCGCCGCGGCGGGCTACCTGACCTCGGGAGGGGCCAGCGCTACCGGCATCGCGGGTTTCATGCTCAGGTCACGGCACTTCCTGAAGGCTCATGGTGCGGTGGCGGGTGGTTCGACCGCGGTCGGCGTGATGGCCGCAGCCGTTGCCACCGCGGTCATCATCCACGGCGGCGGTGGCGCCAAACGTGACACGGCGGCCGATGTTCCCCGCGCTCTCGTGCCGGGCGTGGCCACGACGAGCACGTCGAGCGATCCGACCTCCGTAGCGCCGGGTGGCCCGAACGGACGGCAGACTCCGAATCCGGGTGACCAGACGACGACCGGACTGTCGGCGACTTCTGACCAGCCGATTTCGACGCTGAGCACTTCGTCGGTGGCCGTGCCCGGGCTGACCACGCTGTCCACTGCGCCGTTGCCGACCCTCCCGGTGGCGGCAGGACCGACCACGGGCCT
>JBBSPA010000120.1:0-8930 GCA_038259225.1 Propionibacteriales bacterium | reverse complement strand
GACGCCGGTGGCCAGCAGCACGAGCACGACGAGGCCGAGCAGAACCCGGTAGATGACGAACGGCCGGAACGTGTGCGTGGCGACGTAGCGCAGGAAGTAGACGATGACAGCCAGGCCGACGACGAACGCGATCACCGTTGCCAGAATCGTCGGACCCCAGTCGACCGACTCGCTTCCCCCACCGATCTTGCGCAGCTCGAACAACCCCGACACGAGGACGGCCGGGATCGCGAGCAAGAACGAGTAGCGCGCGGCGGCCTCACGGCGATAGCCCATCAGCAGTCCGGCCCCGATGGTGCCGCCGGACCGGGAGACTCCAGGGACCAGGGCGAGTGCCTGTGCACCGCCGTACACGAGGGCGTGCCGGAAGGTCAGCCGCTCGAGCGGGCGCTCATTGCTGGCCCGGGCATCCACGACACCGAGGGCGATGCCGAACACGACCAGCATCGACGCGATGAGCCAAAGATTCCTGGCCGGTCCCTCGATCGCATCGCGGAACAGGAAGCCGAGGATGCCGATGGGCAACGTGCCCACGATGACGTACCAGCCCATCCGGGCGTCGATCTCGCCGCGCAGCTCAGGAGTCCACAGCGACCGAGTCCAGGTCGTCACGATCCGCAAGATGTCGCGCCGGAAGTACACCAGGACCGCGGCCTCGGTGCCCAGCTGAGTCACGGCCGTGAAAGCCGCGCCCGGGTCCTCCCAGCCGGCCAGCTCGGCCACCACCCGCAGGTGTGCGCTGCTGCTGATCGGCAGGAACTCGGTCAGGCCTTGGACGAGCCCCAGGACGGCGGCCTCGAACCACGAGAGCACGGGCTCAGTCCCCCAGTCCTGAGGCATCCAGTGCTTCGGCCATGGTCCGCAGGGTGGCGACCCGCTCGTCCAGCGATGCCGCGTACGTCGCGACTGCCAGCGTCGTGACCCCAGCCTCCGCGTACGCAGCGAGCCGATCCCTGATCCGCTCGACCGGACCGATCAGCGACGTGCGGTCGACGAACTGCAGCGGCACGGCCGCCGCTGCGTCGCGATGCTGCTTGGCCAGGTAGAGGTCCTGGACCTTCGCTGCTGCCTCTTCGTAGCCCATCCGAACGGCCAGCCGGTTGTAGAAGTTCTGCTCCTTGCTGCCCATCCCGCCGACGTAGAGTGCCGAGTAGAAGCGCAGGGGCATCGCGCACGTCTCGAGGTCGTCACCCACGACGACCGGCACCGTGGGCACGATGTCGAACGGCGCGCCCATCCGCTCGGCCTTGGCGCGCCCGGCCGCGATGTGGTCGGTGGACTCCGCCGCGTGCTCCGGTGCGAAGAAGATGGCCAGCCAGCCGTCGGCAATCTCACCGGCCAGCTCGAGGTTCTTCGGGCCGACCGCGGCCAGGTAGAGCGGGATGTGGTCGCGGGCCGGGTGGACGGTGAGCTTGAGGGCCTTGCCCGGGCCGTCGGGCAGCGGCAGCGTCCAGTGGGTGCCCTCGTAGCGCACGGTCTCGCGAGCCAGGGCGGTCCGCACGATGTCCACGTACTCCCGGGTGCGCCCGAGCGGCTTGTCGAAACGCACGCCGTGCCAGCCCTCGGAGACCTGCGGCCCGGAGACCCCGAGACCGAGCCGGAATCGTCCCTCGGACAGGGCGTCGAGCGTCGCGGCCGTCATCGCGGTCATCGCCGGCGTACGTGCTGGGATCTGGAAGACCGCGGACCCGACGTCGATCCGGTTGGTCTGCGCCGCGACCCAGGCCAGGACGGTGGCGGCGTCGGAGCCGTACGCCTCGGCCGCCCACACCGAGTCGTAGCCCAGCCGGTCGGACTCCTGGGCGAGCAGCAGGTTGTCCTTGTCGTTGCCCGCACCCCAGTAGCCGAGGTTCAGCGCCAGTCGCATGACGCGCGAGCCTATAGATCCGGCAAACCGCCGCGTCCGTCGGCCTGATGGATCCGTGAGCCCGATAGATTCGGCGGCCATGGAACAGCGCAGGCTCGGCCGCAGTGGCCTGACGACGAGCCGTCTGGGGCTCGGCACCATGACCTGGGGCCGGGACACCGACGAGCACGAGGCGGCCGACCAGCTCACGGCCTTCCTCAATGCCGGGGGGACGCTCCTCGACACCGCGGCGGGCTATGGAGAAGGCGAGTCGGAGCGTGTCATCGGCGGACTGCTGGCCGGCAAGGTCGACCGCTGCGAGGTCGTGCTGGCCACCAAGGCGGGCATCTCCCGGCGCACCGGTGAACGGGTCGTCAACACCTCTCGCAAGGCACTGCTCGACGACCTGGACGGCTCGTTGCGCCGGCTCGGGACCGACGTCGTCGACCTGTGGCAGGTGCACGCCTGGAGCGACGAGACGGAGCTGGAGGAGACGCTGTCCGCCGTCGACAGCGCGGTCTCCAGCGGCCGGACGCGCTACGCTGGGATCTCCAACTACTCCGGCTGGCAGACCGGGCGAGCGGTCACCTGGCAGCAGTCCTGGCCCGGTCGGGCTCCGCTGGTATCGACGCAGATGGAGTACTCGCTGCTGCAGCGCGGGATCGAGCGCGAGGTTCTGCCGGCAGCGGCCGCCCTCGGCCTGGGCGTGCTGCCCTGGTCCCCGCTGGGTGGTGGCGTCCTGACCGGCAAGTACCGGTCCGGCACGCCAGCCGACTCACGCGGCGCCTCGCCGCACTTCGGACCGTTCATCGAGCGACACCTCGGGGACCGCGCACGGCACATCGTCGACGCGGTCGCGACGGCCGCCGACGGCCTCGACGTGTCACCACTCGAGGTCGCCCTGGCGTGGGTGCGCGACGCCCCCGGCGTGACGGCGCCGATCGTCGGTGCCCGGACGGCCGTCCAGCTGACCGCTGCACTCCGGTCCGACGCGCTGACCCTGCCCGCCGAGATCCGGTCCGCGCTCGACGACGTGTCCACCCCGCCGACGGGCTACCCGGACTGCTGATTCGCCGCGAGTCGCCGCGGCCACCCTCGACGATGGGCCACAATGTCGGTGATGACGGAGTGGGAGTACCAGAACCTCGTCCTGCCGCGCGGGACCACTCGTAACGCCGCGCGGCGGCTGCTGACCGACCACGCGGAGTACGGCCACTGGGAGCTCGCCCGGTTGCGCCTGTTCGCCGATGGGACCAGACGTGTGGTGCTTCGTCGCAAGGTGATCCGCGCCGTCCGTACTGCCTGACTGGTCAGCCCGGCGCCCGTCCGCGCCCGTCGGGCCGGTCCGCGCCCGTCGGGCCGGGCAGAACCGGACCCGAAAGGCGACGCAATGGGCCTGTACGGCCGCGAACGGTGCCCGTGGCGTCATTGCGTCGCCTTTCGGGACCACTGCCTGGCGCCCGTCGCGCGGAACGGACCAGCCGGGGCAGCACGTCGAGAAAGTCAGCAGGTCGAGAGGAAGCGGTCGAGGACCCGCGTCCCGAACCGCAGCGAGTCCACTGGCACCCGCTCGTCGACCCCGTGGAACATGCCCGAGAAGTCGAGGTCGGCGGGCAGGCGCAGCGGCGCGAACCCGAACCCGCGTATCCCCAACAGGCTGAACGACTTGTTGTCGGTGCCGCCGGACAGGCAGTACGGCACGGCCCGAGAACCGGGGTCCTCGGCCTGCAGCGCGGCAACCATGGCCTCCACCAGCGGTCCGTCGAAGGTCGTCTCCAGTGCGATGTCGGTGATGACCTCCTCGCGACGTAGGTCCGGCCCGATGAGCTCGTCGATGGTCTCCAGCAGCTCGTCCTCGTAGCCCGGCAGGAACCGGCAGTCGATCGACGCCTCGGCCGACTGCGGGATCACGTTGTGCTTGTAGCCGGCGGCCAGCATCGTCGGGTTGGCGGTGTTGCGCAGTGTGGCGCCGACGATGCGGGCGAGACTCCCGAGCTTGTCGAGAGCTGGCTCGGGGTTCTTGATGTCGATCTCGATACCCAGGACGTCGGCCATCTCCTCGAGGAAGCGCTGCACCGTGGGGGTCATCCGGATCGGCCACTCGTGGCGACCGACACGGGCGACGGCTTCGGCGAGTGCCGTGACAGCGTTGTCGTCAGCGACCATCGAGCCGTGCCCGGCTCGACCCTGGGCAACGAGGCGCAGCCAGCGGATGCCCTTCTGGGCGGTCTCGATGAGATAGACCCGCTGCTGCCCGACGGAGAAGGAGAAGCCGCCGACCTCGCTGATCGCCTCGCTGACGCCGTCGAAGTGCCCCGGGTGCTTGTCGACCAGCCAGTGCGCGCCCATCAGCCCGCCGGCCTCCTCGTCGGCGAGGAAGCAGAGCACGACGTCCCGCGGCGGCTTGCGGCCCTCCCGGCGCCACTGGCGGACCACGGACAGGACCATCGCGTCCATGTCCTTCATGTCGACCGCGCCGCGACCCCACACGCAGTCGTCGACGATCTCGCCTCCGAAGGGATCATGGGACCAGTCGCTGGCCTGTGCCGGCACGACGTCGAGGTGGCCGTGGACCAGGAGGCCGGGACGGCTGCTGTCCTCGCCCTCCCAGCGCACCACGAGGCTGGTCCGCCGATCCGCCGACTCCAGCACGGTCGGCTCTAGTCCCACCTCGGCGAGCTGTCCGGCGACGAACTCCGCGGCTGCCCGCTCCCCCGGACCGCTGCCGTCGCCGTAGTTGGACGAGTCGATCCGGATCAGGTCGCGGCAGAGGTCGACGACCTCGTCCTGCGCGCTCGGTCCAGGCTGGTCGGTCACGTGGCGGCTCCTCGCGTGCGGTGGTGCTGACATCCTGCCTCAGGCCCGATCGAGACGGTCAGGAGCCGGGGCGGTGATTTGCTAAGGTTGCGGACGCGTTCGCAGCGGCACCCACCAGGTGCTCGCTCAAGCGTGACACCTCGTCCGGGTGGCGGAATTGGCAGACGCGCTAGCTTGAGGTGCTAGTGCCCTTTACCGGGCATGGGGGTTCAAGTCCCCCCTCGGACACAGAAGTTGGGGCCTCTGACGCGAAGATTCCTTTCACCCGGCGGCGGTCAGGGGGTTGAGGGTGACCTGGTAGCCCATCTGGCGGAGTTGGTTCAGCGCGTTGTTTGGTCTTTCCGGGGTTGAGCTTGGTGTAGTAGTCGCCGCCGAGGTCTTGGTAGAAGACGCCGTTGGTGATCATGTTCCAGATGGCGATGAGGATGGCGTGCTCGATCGCGACGATCGCCTTGACGGGACCTCGCCGGGAGGCGATGCGCCGGTACTTCGCGGACAGGTAGCTCTCGCGGCTGCGCGCTGCTGACATCGCGGCGATGCCCAGGGCACCTTTGAGGTAGGGGTTGCCCGGTCGGGTCTTGGTCGACTTGACGTGGCCGGCGGACTCGTTGTGGCCTGGGCAGGTCCCGGCCCAGGACGCGAGGTGCCCGGCGGTGGGGAACCGGGCCATGTCGACACCTGTCTCGGCGATGATCACGTCTGCGACCAGGACGCTGATCCCGGGGATCGTGATGATCAGGTCCCGGGCTCCGCGAAAGGGCTCGATCACCACCTCGATCCGGGCGGTGAGCTCTTCGATGGCGTGGGTGTGCTGATCGATCAGGTCCAGGTGCACCCGGGCCAGGAAGGTGTGATGGGGACCGAAGCGCCCGGTCAGGGCTTCGGTGAGTTCCGGGATCTTGTTCCGCAGCCTGCGTTTGGCCAGCTCGGCCAGCGCGGCGGGGTCGCGTTGGCCGTCGATCAACGCCTCGAGCATCGCCCGCCCGGAGACCCCGCTGATGTCAGAGGCCACCGAGGACAGCTTGATCCCGGCGTCCTCGAGCAGCTTCTCCAGCCGCTGGATCTCCTTGGCGCGTTCGCGGACCATCGTGGTCCGGGTCCGGGTCAGGTCGCGTAGCTGTCGGATCGGTTCCGGTGGCACGAACGAGCCACGGACCAGCCCGTGCGCGCCGAGCTGAGCCAGCCACGCCGCATCCGAGACGTCGGTCTTGCGCCCGGGCAGGTTCTTCACGTGCCGGGCGTTGACCAGCATCACCTCGAACGGACCGTCCTCGAGCAGGAAGTAGAACGGCTTCCAATAGTCCCCAGTGGCCTCCATCACCACCAGCGTGACCCGCTCGTCGATCAGGTGGGAACGTAACGCCAGCACCTGGTTGGTGACCGAGCCCCAGGTCGTGACCGTGGACCGGGCAGCAGCACGGGTGCCGCTGGCGACCCGGACACACAATTTGGCATCGCGCTTGGACACATCCAGGCCCGCGCACCGCGGGTGCAGCAAGTCCATCTGGGGTTCCTCCTCCTCAACCCGGTGACGATGACGATGTCCGCCCCGGGGAGGGCAAGAGAAGATCCAGAAGTCTGACGCTCGTGCTCAAGGCAACAATCCACGGTTCCCGTGGCAGCCCTCCGCCACCATGCTGACCTACAGGCTCACAGGCACTACAGAGACATCGGTGTCTGACCGGAACGGACCCACCATAATCCCCCGCAGTCCCGGTTGTGACCAGAGCCACCAGCCCGCCCCAGCCCAACCACAAATCTTCGCGAGCCACGGCGAGCCCGCAGGGCTCTACGTTGCTGACCTGCGGAAACGCGGTCAGAGCCTCTTCTGTTGATCAGCGAGACAGCACGGCCACCTCTGCCTGGCGGCGTGGGCTAGCCTCCGCTCACGCGCGGACTCAGCCCTACCGGGACAGCCAATGCCGCGTCGTGGGGACTCTAGGTGGTGAAGAATTCGCCAAGCCTTCTGGGCAGGCTGTCCTCCGACGGGAGCAATGATCAGAACCTGTGGATGGCCCTCGGCCGGGTGACGTGAACGGACGCACCTTCCCGAGGATGATCTGAAATCCGATAGCTCTGATCAGGACCGGCGTTGACGCGCTGGTTCAGGAAGGTACGTCCATGCTCAAGATAGTCCAGGAAGAGTCCGAGTCCAACGCACACGTCCCGGCTGCGGTCGGCGGGTCGCTGCTCGACGAGCTGGTCCGTGACGGCGCGAGGGCGATGCTCGCGGCGGCGTTGCAGGCCGAGGTCGCCGCCTATGTCGAGGCGCACGCCGACCATGTCGACGAGGCCGGTCACCGGCTGGTGGTCCGCAACGGCCACCACGCCACGCGGGAGGTCACCACGGCCGCGGCGGCGGTGCCGGTCCGGGCGCCGCGGGTCAACGACAAGCGCACCGACGAGGTGACCGGCGAGCGGAAGCGGTTCTCCTCGGCGATCCTTCCCGCCTGGTCACGCAAGTCCCCGCAGGTCGCGGAGGTCCTGCCGTTGTTGTACCTGCACGGCCTGTCCTCTGGCGACTTCGGCCCGGCACTGACCCAGTTCCTCGGCTCCGGAGCCGGCCTGTCCGCGGCGACGATCACCCGGCTCACCGGCCAGTGGCAGGACGAGGCGACGGCGTTCAACAAGCGCTCGCTCAAGGACACCGACTACGTCTACATGTGGGTCGACGGGATCCACCTCAAGGTCCGCCTCGAGCAGGACAAGGTGTGTTTGCTGGTGATGATCGGGGTCCGCGCCGACGGGACCAAGGAGCTGATCGCGCTCGCCGACGGGTTCCGCGAGTCCAGTGAGTCGTGGGCCGACCTGCTCCGCTCGGCCAAGCGCCGCGGCATGCGTGCGCCGGTACTCGCGGTCGGCGACGGCGCGCTGGGGTTCTGGAAGGCGGTCCGTGAGGTGTTCCCCGAGACACGCGAGCAGCGTTGCTGGTTCCACGTCGGCGGCAATGTTCTCGCTGCGTTGCCGAAGTCGGCGCACCCGGGCGCCAAGGCCGCGCTCGCGGAGATCTACAACGCCGAGGACAAGGACCACGCCCTCAAGGCAGCCAAGGCGTTCGAGGACCTCTACGGCGCCAAGTGGCCCAAGGCGACCGCCAAGATCACCGACCACCTCGACGTGCTCCTCGCGTTCTACGACTACCCCGCCGAGCACTGGATCCACCTACGCACCACCAACCCGATCGAGTCAACCTTCGCCACCGTGCGGCTCCGTCAGCGCGTCACCAAAGGCCCCGGCTCCAGGGCTGCCGGTGTCGCGATGGCGTTCAAGCTCATCGAGTCAGCACAAGCCAGGTGGCGGGCAGTGAACGCACCCCACCTCGTCGCATTGGTCCGTGCCGGCGCGACGTTCAAGAACGGCAAGCTCATCGAACGACCCGACGAATCAGGAGGCAATCAGCAAGTCGCGTGACACCCCGATCCACAGGTCTTGACTATTCCTCTCCGACGGCGGGGCCGCGCCCTGGTCCGATGAGAATCACGACTCGTGGCTGGAGCTGCACGTGTCGCCCGAGCCACGCAGTGCCGGTGTCGCGCGAAGGGCGCTGGGCGTGTACTGCCTGCAGTTTGGTGTACCCGAGCGCCTGCTCGAATCTGGGGGCCTGGCGATCAGCGAACTCGTCACCAACGCTGTGGTCCACGCCAGGACATCGGCGCTGGTCCTGGCCGAGTACGACGGCCGGAACTTGACGCTGGCAGTGGCCGACGGTGCGTCCGCGATGCCGATGCCACTGCCACCGGACCGTCTCCGTGAAGGAGGTAGAGGCGTGGCGATCATCGAGGAACTCGGGCGAGCTGGGGTATCAGCCGCACTGCCCAAGGCAAGATCGTCTGGGTGACCCTCGTTTGAGCGATTTCCTCGACTGAGACCGCGGACGCAGGCCGGCACGGTCCTAGCGGATGCAGTGCGTGCCCCGGAACAAGCTCTCATCATCGGCGATGACCTTCGCGGGGCAGCCAGCCGGCTCTCCAGCGCGGTGCTCGCGGTCCCCGTGAGGTTTCGGTCGATGCGGCCGCGCGACCAAATCACTTCTGCGAACTGGGAGAACTTGCCAGTTGCCGGGCGAAGGGAAGATCCTTCCCGCAGAACTAGCTAGCGCTCGTTGGTCGTGGGGGCCACTCGGGAGCTTCCCCGAGTGGGGACTTCAGCGAGCTGGAGCTCGGAGGGCTCCACGGTGTGGTCGATGACGGCGGTTGATACTGCGGTCAGCGTGTGGCCCTGCCGGCGGGCGTAGGAGCGCATCGCCTTGAACGCGTCGTCCACCGAG
>JBBSPA010000119.1:0-9132 GCA_038259225.1 Propionibacteriales bacterium | reverse complement strand
TGATCGTCGAGCACTGGGCATGCCGTGACGACATGGGCCTGCTCGAGCAGCTGCGCGACTGAGAGCCGCCGCATGGGTGGCTCAGCTCGTCCGCTCTCTCGCTGGTGAAGAGCATTCAGAGGCCTGGATCCGGCCCGGACTACGGCCGCCACTGCCGTCTGATCAGCCCGTATACCCACGAGTCCGATACCTCGCCGTTCACGACGCAGTCCTCGCGCAACGTCCCTTCGCGCACGAATCCGAGCTTTTCCAGGACGCGGGCAGATGCCACGTTGCGCGTATCGGTCTCGGCCTGGACTCGATTCAGGTCCAGCGTGTCGAATGCCCACTGAAGCAAGGCGCGCGCAGCCTCCGTCGCGTAGCCATGGCCCCATGCCGCATCGTCGAGGCAGTAGCCCATCGACGCGCTGCGATAGTCCGGGTTCCATCGGGTCAGACTGCACCAGCCGACAAGCGCCCCGTCCGAAACACGGTCCATGGCCAGCCGCGCCCCGCTGCCTTCCTCCGCCATCTGCCGGCAAGCCGCGATGAAGCGCTCGGCGCGCGCAGGTTCTCTCCAGGGCGGCGCGTCCCAGTAGCGCAGCACATAGGCGCTGCTGTGCAGCTCGAAGAGGGCGTCCTCGTCGTCGCTGGTGAAGGGGCGCAATCGCAGGCGAGCGGTGTGCAGCGTGGGGGTGGGCAAGGACATACGTGCCATGTTGCCTTGTCATCAGGGGCGGCCGGGCAACGGCATACGCCGTGTGCTCGATGCCAGCCAGCAACTGATCACACACTGCGGAAGCGCGCGGCACCCACTCGTCACCAGATCCGATCACTCGTTGGCGCGCCCCGAACGCTGCGCGCTTCGACGCAACGTCCTGCATCGCGATACCCAGGACGACCCGGGCGCAGGACGTTACGCGGAAAGACCGAGCTGCGCCTCGAGCCAGGAGGCAATGATCGGCAGTATCATGTCGAGGCGGTCGAGCATGTCGTCGTGGTCGAGCCCAGGCATGACGTCGTACTCCACGCCGCGTGACTTCAAGTCGCGCCTCAGCTCGTCTGGAGAGAGGAGGGCGGACAAGACCGCGTCCCGCTCGCCCCACCACGTTCTGACCGGGCAGGCAACGTCGACCAGCGCTCCCGGGGGCAGTCCGGCGATGTCGTCCCAGAACGCGACCGCAGCCTCAGGGTCATACGTGGCGACTACCTCCGCCCACGCCTTCGGGTCTTGGCGCGCAGCTGCGTTCCGGGCACGTGCCCGCTGCCCCATGCCCGTAAGGTCAGCGGTGAGCGGAAAGCCGCCACAGGCGACGGCGGTGACCCGCGGGGTGCCCACGGCCAGCCGCGCAGCCATCGCCCCGTTCATCGAGTACCCGAACGTGGCGTAAGAACCGATCTCGAGGTGGTCCAGGACGCGCCCGACGTCGGCGCCGAACCCCTTCCCTTCGTACGAACCCGGTCGAGCGCTCGGCGCGAACCCTCGCGGTGCCACCACCACTACCCGGAAACGCTCGCTCAGCGCCGACAGGTCTCTCTCGTTCCAGTCGATGTTGAGCCGTGGCACCACCACCACAGGACCATCACCCACCGCCGACCACCAGATCCCGTCGAGCTCCGCCACCAGGCCAACCTTAGGCCGGTACAAGATCGCTGCCAGCGAGGTCGAACAACCGCCCGACTGCAAGGCTCTGCTGCGGCGGTGTGGCGCCTGTTCGAAGTGTCCCCGGAGCGGCGGTATGACCCAATAAGTGAACCGAAGGGTGTCGCGCGTCTCCTGATCTGATGAGTGCACTCCCTGCCTACGCCTTCGCGGCCCCTGTCGAGCGGCTCGAGTCATCCGCGGGACGCGCCGAGGGTTGACGTTGATCGGGTCCTGGTCGACATGGCGCGGAGGGCTCGGCTGTTGCGTGGTTGGTCCAGCGCGCGAGGGGTGGGATCAGGTATGTGACTCGACGATCTCGACCACTGGCCAGGCGCCGCCGATCGTCGTCGAGATGACCGTGGCCGTGGTGCCGCGCTCGGGGTGGTGGCTCGACCAGAACGAGACGCCTGCGTCGGCACCCGACATGGTGATCTGGGGTGAGTCGGCCTTCAGCCAGAAGCCGAGACCGTAGCAGCGGGACTCACCCGACTCGGGCTCGCTGTGCGCCCTACGCATGTCGGCGAGGGTCTCCACGCGGACGATCCGCCCTGAGATCAGTGCCGTCCAGAACCGCGCCATGTCGGCGGTGGTCGTGTACATCCCACCGTCTCCCGTGGCGATCACCGGCAGGTGGAAGACGTTGGTTCGCCATTGGCCCTCGACCTCGACGTAGCCCAGTGCCGCCCTGCCGGGAAGAGCGTCGGAGCGCAGGAACTCGGTGTCGACCATGCCTGCGGGGGAACAGACCAGCTCGCGCACCAGGTCGTGGTAGGGGCGGCCAGAGACACGCTCCGCGATGAGGGCGAGCACGACAAAGCCGCCGTTGCAGTAGGAGAACCGGTCACCGGCCCGGAACTTCGTCGGGTAGCCGTCGAGGATCGGGAGGAAGTCCTCCGTTGTTGCGAGCCGGTGCGCTGAGACAGGCAACACGTAGTCCTCGCTGTCGAACTCGTCCTCGTCGAGGTAGTCGCCGGTGCCGGATCGGTGGGAGAGCAAGTGCTCGATCGTGACGTCGTCCGCGATGAGCGGGAGATCGGTGCCCAGGATCTGACGTGCGGTGGTCGAGAGACTAAGCAGCCTCTCCTCCACGAGGCGCAGCACCACCAAGGCGGTGAATGTCTTGGAGCCGCTCGCCATGCCCAGCTGGTTGTCGGTGGTCATCGCGATGCCGTGGCTTCGGTCGGCCAGTCCGTACGCCGCGTCGAGGGCGACAGCGCCAGCCCGCTCGAGCCGGACGACGCCCGCGAAACCTGTCCGAGCTGCCGTTTCGTCGACGCGGCGGCTCAACTCGCTCATCGCGCCACGGTACCGGCGCCACCGCGTCGGTGCGCCAGCGTTCCCTGATTCGCGTCTGTGAGGCGCCGCGGCGCCACGGGCGATCGACAAGATGGCCGACGCCTCCGCCCAAGGTCCAAGCGGGATCGCTGCCCACTGCGCATATCTTCCACGGGGACCATGAGGGATGGCCGTGCGGCGATCCCGAGCCAGACGCGGCGGATAGACGCACGGATCGCGGCATGACAGGGCGTCGCCAGGTGAAACACTCGCAGCATGTCGTTGACCATCGTTGGCGCTGGCCTCGGGCGCACCGGAACAACCTCGCTCCAAGAAGCCCTCGGCATCGTCCTGAACGGCCCCGTATTCCACATGGGCGAGGTCTTCGCCAACCTCGACAGCGTTCCAACCTGGCATGCCGCCATCGACGGCACGCCGACGGACTGGAACAGGCTGCTCGCCGGTTACTGCGCGACGCTGGATTGGCCAGCGGTCACCTGCTGGCGCGACATCGCAGCGGCCAACCCAGAAGCTCTCGTACTGCTGTCCACCCGCTCCAGCGCAGAGCAGTGGTGGAACAGCGTGAGCACAACGCTGTTCGCTGTTCTAGATCGCGACTTCCCGCCTCATCTGCTGCCGATGAGGGCCTTGAACGAAGCCATGTTCGAGAGGTTCACGCCGCGGTGGCGGGACCGCGATGCCGCGATGGCGGCCTACGACGCGCACAACGCCGCCGTGCGCGCGGCGGTACCGGGCGATCGGCTCATCGACTGGCAACCGCGCGACGGGTGGGAGCCGATCTGCTCGGCCTTGGGCATCCCCGTCCCGGACATCGCATTTCCGCATGCGAACACCTCTGAGGACTTTCAGAACAGTGCCGACGAACGCCTGAACCAGTAGCGCAACGGCGCGACACCTTGCAGAGGCAATGTCGCGGAACCTCTCCCTGTCGGGTCTCGACCGCTCCTCGGCTGCCATGAGCGGGCAGACGCGAGCGCCGACAGGCGGCGGAGGGACGCGGATGATTACATCCGGCCGCGGCGAACCAGCGGACGCTTCGTTGGTCTGTCGTACCGGGTGTGATGGTCGGGGATCTCGCCATACCGCTGCTGGTCGTCCACCGCGTCTGCCCCGCCCGGGACCGCTCGGGCGGCGGCCCAGGTTGTTGGGGCAGCCACGGCGATGGTGGCGGTTGAGTCTCCGGTCATCTCGGAGGTGTGGTGTCGCCACAGGGAGCACCCCGCGGTTCCCCAGGCGAGCATCGTCGGCCACATGCCGAGGGCTTGGGTCGAGATCGCCACCAGGCCGATGGACAGGGGCAGCTCCAAGGCCAGCACCCACCCGGTCAGCCGGGGGCGGAAGCCTCCCCTGATGAGTCCGACGCCGAGCAACACGTTGCCCACGGAGCTGAGCAGCAGCGAGGGGATGGTGACCGCCAGGAAGACGACATCGAGGTTGGCGACCCAGTAGGTGAAGAAGAGCGAGACGGCCGTCAGGGCGTAGCCCACCAGGGCGATCCGCCACCCCCATCGCTCCGCCCAGCCTCGGCGTTCGGGGCGCTGGCTTCGCACGCCCAGGGCGCATGCGATGACGGCGACGACGGCGAACACGTAGAACTTGCCGTAGGTCTCGTAGACGGTGTCGGGAGAGGCCCAGTCGAGGATCGGTCGGGCCAGATCCATGGCGGGATGGGCCCACCAGGCGGCCAGTGGGTTCTTGTAGTCGGAGAGTCCGTCGTCGGTGCGCATCCGGGCGAGGGCGTTGAGCGGGGCGAGGATGATGCTGGCGAGCGCCAGCACGACCGCGGCCAGCCCGGCCCGGCGGCGATAGGTGTATGTCATGTGGCGACGCTAGGTCTGCGACGGCCCTGGGTGCATCGGCGTCGAGGGCGGGCCGCGTCCACCCTGGGGTGGACTCCGTGCGCGGCCCGATCGGCGTAGCGTCACGGTGCATGAAGCGCTTGTGGACGGGCGCGCCGCCATCGCGGACCGACCTCGTGCTGCCGGCTGTGCTCTCCGTGCTCGGAGTCGCTGAGGTGCTGCTCGCCGACGTACCCCGGGTGCTGGCCGCCGGGACGATCGTGCTCGCTTGCACCCTGCTCGTCGGTCGTCGCCGACTGCCGGCCACGCTGGCGACCGCGGCCTGCCTGGTCATCGTCCTGCAGGGCTGGCTGGGGATCGACGATGAGGACCTCGTCATCCCGCTCGCGATCATCTTCGCGGGCTGCTACGCCCTCGGCCGGCACGCCGACACCATCCCGAGCGTCCTCGGTCTCGTCATCCTCGACGCGGCGGTCCACGTCGAGTCGCAGTGGACGTTGCCCGCCGCCCAGGACGTGCTCTGGGTCGGCCTGCTGACCGCCGGGCCCTGGCTGTTCGGCCGACTGGTCCGTTCGCACGCACGGGCCAACGAGGAGCTCGCGGCCCAGGGCCGGCGCCTGGTGGAGGAGCAGCGCGAGCTCGCCCAACGAGCGGTGGCGGACGAGCGCCGGCGGATTGCTCGTGAGCTGCACGACGTCATCGCCCATTCGCTCAGCGTGATGGTGGTCCAGGCCGGAGCGGCGGCGTCGGCGCTGAGGACGGATCCCGACACGACCGAGCGCGGGCTGGAGGAGGTCCAGCGGGCCGGCCGGTCCGCCCTCGCCGAGACCGCACGTTTGCTGCACCTGCTGCGCGACACCGAGGAGGACGACCTGGCGCCCCAACCGTCGGCGGCGCAGCTCCCAGAGCTCGTGGACGTGTTCCGGGCAGCCGGGCTCGACGTTGACCTGGTGCTCGACGGCTCGACGGGCGGCCTACCCGCCGGCGTGGATCTGTCCGTCTACCGGATCGTGCAGGAGGGCCTGACCAACGTCCTCAAGCACGCCCCTGGGACCGCGGTGAGGGTCGGCTACCACCGCCGCCCCGACGGCGTCGACATCGACCTGCGGAGCGGGCGTGGCCGGTCTCAGCTGGACATCGCGTCCACGGGCCGCGGCTTGGTCGGCATGCGCGAGAGGGTCGCGGTCCTCGGCGGGGATCTGGACGCCAGCACGACGGATGACGGCGGCTACGTCGTTCGGGCCCAGCTGCCCCTCGACGCGCCCGCGTGAGTCGCGGAGACGCCCGTGAAAACCGTCGTACTGGCCGACGACCAGGAGCTGATCCGGGTCGGCCTGCGGGTGATGCTCGAGGCGGGCGGGATCGACGTGGTTGCCGAAGCAGGAGACGGCCGAGCCGCCGTGGATGCCTGCCGAGAGCACCGACCCGACGTGGTGCTCATGGACATCCGGATGCCCGTGCTGGACGGCATCGCAGCCACTGCACAGGTCGCAGCGGCCGACCTTCCGACCCGGGTTCTGGTGCTGACGACGTACGACCTTGACGACCTGGTCTACCGGGCGCTCCGGGCCGGTGCGGACGGATTCCTCCTCAAGAGCACGCCTGCAGACCGGCTCGTCGAGGGCGTCCAACTGGTCGCCGAGGGCGAAGCCCTGTTGTCGCCGTCGCTGACCCGACGGCTCATCGAGCAGCACGTCGACCGGCCCGCTCCCGACGGAGCCGACCGCGCGCTCGTGGATCTCACCGCCCGCGAGCGGCACGTGCTGCACCTGATCGCGCGCGGCCACTCGAACGCTGAGATCGCTGCCGAGCTCTACGTCTCGGAGACCACCGTCAAGACACACGTCAACAGGCTGTTCGCCAAACTGCGTCTGCAGAACCGCGTCCAGGCGGTGGTCCTCGCCTACGAGTGCGGCCTCGTGGTTCCCGGCCGGTCGCAAGGCTGAAACTTACGGTCCCGGTTGCGCTTCATGCTCTGCCAGGAAAGCCGGCCGGGCAGCCTGATCACGAGAGTCGATGGCGCCGAAGTGACGCACCTCGTCGACGACGAGCGTAGTTGCTCAAGCTGCTCGTTCCTGCCGTGCGTTGCTGTTCGACGGCGGGCTCTGAGCGTTCCGTGGCTCGCGCCTGGCCGGCCGCCAGCGTGCTGGCGCTACGGGATGGTCACAATGTCGTCGACCGCGGAGAGAAAGGCCGGTAGGGACACGAGCACAACCCCCGTGAGGACTATGACGGCCACTGCCTTGCCGCGGCGGCGCAGCAGTTCACGCAGCCGGCGGTTCGCAGCGGCACTGAGGAACACGGCGCTTCCCAGAGCCGGAACCACCAATGCGACCGGCAGGGCGGCGAACACGAGGAGTGTGAACAGGGCAGCGGGTACCAGCCACCACACCCAGCTTGCCCGTGGAGCGGGGAGTGCGGCGGCCATGCGGCCGGCGACTACGGCCGTCGCGGCGCCGGTCAGAACCGCCAGCGTGGTGAAAGCGGATACCGCCAGCCAGCCGGGCCTGACGATGGTGAAGTCGTGGTTGCCTGCGCGCAGCGGATCGACATGGCTTCCGAAGACGACGAGGAGGGCGGTTCCGAAGATGACCCCGCCAGTGATGCCTCGCGGCAGCGCGAAGCAGACGAACACGTAAGTGAGTCCGGCCGCGACACCGAAGGCGAGGCCGACGAAGATGATGAACCCGATCGTGCCGCCGAGGGTGATGCGGCCGACGGTTTCCTGGGCTTCGGTCTGGAACCCCTTCGACCCCGGGGACGTGGCCGCCAGCAGCCGCATCGCCAGGCGCCCGCCGGGGCCGACGACCAGTGCGCCGACGGTGAACCCGGTCAGGATGCCGACGCAGGTCAGCCATAGCAGTTGGAGCCAGGGACGGTCGACGCCGTCGGAGGAGGTGCGCAGGTCGCGCGTGGCCCAGTCCGGTTGCGCCAGGTAGTAGCTGCGCCATCGGTAGCTGAGTCCGACTCCGACGAGCAGCATCAGTCCGCACGCTGCTAGGACCAGCATTCGTCCAGTGAAGCACCGGCAGCGTCTCGACGCGATCCGAGCTGCGCGCGAGGCGATGGCTCGACACCGGTTGGGAACTCCACGCAGCGGGCGAAGAACGCCAAGCCCTGTCAGTGCTTTTGGCTGCTCGCCGCTCTGCAATCAATGCCGCCACCGAGGCCCCATGCAGGTCTTCAGCCTGGTGATCGCCTCACGTGAACCCATCCGTGCCCGGTTCGGGGTCAAAAACTTGCCGCGATGCTGAACACCGCCGGGAACCTGCGAGTGCACCCGTCGTGGGACACCGAGACGGCCAGCACGGTGGTGGCGTTGCGGTCGTTGGCTCGTTGTACGCACGCGATGTTGAATGAGGTGCGTGAGCATCAGAAGGTAATCGTTGTCATCATCCGTGGTTGGCGCATGCCCGGTTCGGTCACTTGAACGAACCGGGCAGCACGGACTCCTGCTTCTCAGGCTTGGGTCGTCGCTACGTCCATCACCCAGGTGATGCCGAAGCGGTCGTCGAGCATGCCGTAGAGCGGTGAGCCCCAGGGCGCCGGTCCGAGAGGGGTGCGGACGGTGCCGCCCTCGGCAAGTACCTCGAAGCACCGGGTGATCTCGTCGGGGTCGTCACCGCGGACCGAGACGAAGACCGCGTCTTGCCCCCGGCTGAACGGACGCGCGGGCGGCACGTCGAAGGCCATCAGGTGCAGACCGTTCGGAGCCTCGAACCCGCCCCACATGAGTTCCTCGGGCACGGCACCGTCTGCGTCGACGTGAGCGTCGCCGTAGGTGAACGCCATCACCGCCCCACCGAAGATCGAGGCGTAGAGCTCGAGAGCCTCGCGGGCCTGACCGCGGAAGTTGAGGTGGGTGGTTGTGGTGACCGTCATCGTGGTGCTCCTTCGTCGGGACCGGCGGACCATCCAACCGGCTCACGACCATGCTCTCGCCAGTGCAGGTCAGTTTCTGTCCTGCACTTGGGCGAGAATCAACGACATGAGCGGAACACCCGGCCGACTGCTGTCCCTGCTGTCTCTGCTGCAGGCGCGCCGTGACTGGCCCGGCGGTCTGCTGGCTACCCGACTGGAGGTCAGCGAGCGCACCATCCGCCGCGACATCGACCGGCTGCGGCAGCTCGGCTACCCGGTCGAGGCCGTGATGGGACCCGACGGCGGCTACCGCCTCGGGCCCGGCGCGGACCTGCCACCACTGCTCTTCGACGACGAGCAGGCCGTCGCCCTGGCGGTCGCGCTGCAGCTGGCCGCGACGACGGGAGCGGACATCGCCGACGCCGCATGGCAAGCGCTCGGCACCGTGCGTCAGGTGATGCCGGGACGGCTGCGACGCAGGGTCGACGCGGTCCAGGTCCTCGCCATGCCCCGCACCGGAGCGGCTGAGGTCGACATGACGGTCCTGCTGCC
>JBBSPA010000118.1:0-9158 GCA_038259225.1 Propionibacteriales bacterium | reverse complement strand
TCAACCTGATCACCTGATGGCGAACCGCCAGCTCGGCGCAGACCAGACTCGTCCGAGCAGGTCAGAACGTGCGGACGTACTCGCCGCCGACGGTCACTGCGCGAAAGCCTATTGCGTCGTTGATCGCCACCATGGCCGAGTTCGTCTCGGCGTTCCAGGTGTGCACTGCTGTCCGATCGGGATGCAGCGCAAAGACGCGGCGGAGGTTGCGGATCTTGGTGGCGAAGCCGAGTCGATGTCCTCGGTGGTCGCGGCGTACCAACGTGTCCTGGTTGAAGATCTTGTCGGCGTCGGTGGCGGGCACCTGAAGAACGTTGTGTGCGACCGGTACGCCTGCGCGGTCGAGCGCCACGGTGATGTATGTCGTCCGGCCGGCGGCCTGGGACATCTTCTCGCGCTGAACGAGCACGTCGGGGGTGGTCCGGCCCTCCTCGAAGTCGACCGTGCCGGACGGTGCGTCCACCATGATGTGGTTGAGCAGGATGCAGTAGTCCTCGCGCATCGACTCCGGAGGCAGTCCCTCGTAGTCGGCGAACGTGTAGTCCCGATGATGTGCAGCCGCCTCGGCCTCCAGCCGGTCCAGGGTGTCGTTGTCTGCGGGCAGCTCGAGGACGCGATGTACCTCCTGCTGGGAGAAGGTGAACCCCCGTCCGATCAGGAATTGCCGATAGGGATGTGACTCGTCGGCCTCGAAGGGGTACTCCGCGGCCGTGATCAGGGTCGTACGCTGCTCGGCACGAGCTCGCTCGACGAGGAAGTCCAGCATCGTCGAGCCGAAGCCCTGCCGGCGTCGCTCGGGTCTGGTGTTCGCGAAGACCCACGCCTTCTCGGTGTTGTCGGCCATGAACAGCTCGACGGTTCCTGTCGCGACCGGGACGTCCGCGGCGACGCCCAGGTAGCCCTCGACGATCACGGACGAGACCTTGTTACGCAGCTCCTCACGTTGCTCCTCGAGCGTGAACGGTGTCGAGTGGGGGTTCTCGAACATCTCGCTCTCGATCGAGAGCTCGGCGTACACCGTCATCGCCTCGGTGTCGTCGGGGTCGACTCGGCGAATCGTGAGCATCCGATCAGTCTTCCTCGAAGACGCGTTGGAACTCGACCAGAAGCTCGATCGGCTTGAATCCCACCGCCTCGTTGATCGCGACCATGGGCGCGTTGTCCTCGGAGTTGGTGGTGATGATGCGTTTCAAGGCTGGGTGGGCGGCCTGCATGGCGCGCAGGTTGGTCGCCTTGACTGCCATGCCCAACCGGTGTCCACGGTGGTCCCGTCGGACCAGGGTGCCCCACTGGAAGGCGTTGTCCGGGTCATCGGCTGACACCCCGAGCGTCGAGTGCGCCACCACGTCGCCGTCGGGTGCCGTGGCGACGGTCTCGTAGATCGTGCGCCCCATCTCCTTGAGCTTGGCGCGGCGAGCCTTGAACGCCTGGGGCGACATCGCCTCGGCCTCGAACTCCAGATCTCCGGTCGGGGCGTCCAGGGCCAACTGGTTCGTCACGTTGACCAGGGAGGGCAGCAGCGCGTCCGGCACGTCGTTGACGAATGTCTGGACCTGATAGTCGTTGTGATGCGGCGCCGCATCGTCGATCCAGTTCTGGATCAGGGCGTCTTCGACGGGCAGGTCGAGCGAGCGGCGTACCTCGACGTTGGCGAGGGTGAATCCGCGCTTCTCCGCAAACTGGCGGTAGGGATGGTCCTCGCGTCGTTCGAAGGCGAGGTTCATCTCGGCCAGCATCCGGGTCCGGCCCGCCTCGCGGGCTGCCGTGACGACGTGCTCGGTGAGAGCGCTCCCGATCCCTTGACGGCGGCGGGCAGGCTCGACGTTCACGCCTACGAAGGCGAAGCGGGTGTTGTCCAGAAGGGGTCGGATCATCATCGCATGTCCGACCAGCTCTTCTTCGCCGCCTTCCCCCTCGAAGGCGCCGAAGAACGTCCAGTCCTCGGTCTCCTCGTCGCGGCGAAACATCACGGTCGCCTCGTGCTCGGACCAGAACGGCATACCTTCGCGTTCGTGGAGCTCGGCGGCCCGCATGATCGCGTACAAGCGCGTCATGGTGGCGTCGTCGTGGACGTCGATCTCCCGAATCTTCACGGTTCGAGGGTAGAGACACCTACCCGGGACAACCACTGGTTTTCGGTGCCGCGCGCGCGTGCGAGGTCTGCAAGGCAAACCCCCTGTCTGCAAGGGGGGTTTGCCTAGTTAACAAGCCTTCGGAATAGATAACTAGGCAAACCCCGATGGGACCGGAAAGGAAAGGGAGGAGGCAAACCCCGAGGGACCGGGGCGGGTCAGAGCTTGCGGAGGCGGACGTAGCGCACGGAGTGGTCGGCGTCCTTGCGCAGCACCAGGGTGGCCCGGCTGCGCGTTGGCTTGATGTTGCTGTCCAGGTTCGGGCCGTTGATCGCGTCCCAGATGTCCTGCGCCTGTTCGACCGCTTCGTCCTCACTGAGGTGCGCGTAGCGCCGGAAGTACGACGCGGGATCCCGGAAGGCGGTCTCCCTCAGGCGGAGAAAACGCTCGGTGTACCACCGCCTGATGTCGGGGGTGGCGGCATCGACATACACGGTGAAGTCGAAGAAGTCCCGCACGGACAGCCCGACTCTCCCGTCGGCGGTCGCCCGGGCCGGCTGGAGCACGTTCAGCCCCTCGATCAGCACGATGTCCGGGCGGTGCAGGTTGAGTCGTCGGTCCGGCATCACGTCGTACTCCAGGTGGGAGTACACCGGAGCGCTCACCTCGTCGCGGCCGGACTTGATGTCGATGACGAACTTCAGCAGCGACTTGCGGTCGTACGACTCGGGGAACCCCTTGCGGTTCAGCAGGCCGCGGCGCTCGAGCTCGGCGTTGGGGTAGAGGAATCCGTCGGTCGTCACCAGCGCGACGTTCGGGTGCTCGGGCCAGTGGGCGAGCAGCTCGCGCAGCAGCCGCGCGGTCGTCGATTTGCCCACCGCGACCGAGCCGGCCACACCGATCACGAACGGCGTGCGCTCCGGCTGCCGGGCTCCCAGGAACGCCTCGGTGTCGCGATGTAAAGCACCCACGTGCCGGACGTACAGGCTGAGCAGGCGGGAGATCGGCAGGTAGACGTCGGACACCTCGTCGAGGTCGAGCTCGTCGCCGAGTCCGCGCATCCGCTCGACCTCCGCCGCCGACAGCGGCAACGGCATGGCGTCGGCCAAGGCGGCCCAGGCCGCCCGGTCCAGCTCGACGTAGGGCGAGGCGGTGTCGCCGTTCTCGGAGGACGCCATATCCGCCATTGTGGCGTGACGACACGTCACCCGCGCAGTCAGGGCGGCGAGACTCGGACCCGGCACTAGGCTGACGGCCATGTGCGGGATCGTGGGGTACGCCGACGAGCTGATCACCCGGCCGGCCGCGCCAACGCCGCTCCCGCTGTTGGCCGCCGCGGTGCCGGTGCAGGTCGTCTCGGGGGAGACGGCGACCCTACGAAGCTCCTGCGCCGAGGTGCCTTGCTCCCTCGTCCCGTCAGTCACCCCTGAGTAGCCGATGCCGGTCACATCGAAGAGGTCGAGGAGCGGCCGGAGATGATCGTCGGCGTGGGGATCGACGTGGTCGACGTGGCGCGGTTCGGCGAGACGCTGGATCGCACCCCGGCGATCCGCGAACGGCTGTTCACCGCCACGGAGCTGACTCGTCCTCTGGCCTCGCTCGCGGCCCGCTTCGCTGCCAAGGAGGCACTCGCCAAGGCGCTCGGTGCGCCGGCCGGTCTGCACTGGATCGATGCCGAGGTACGGACCGACGACGCCGGAGCGCCGTCGATGGTGTTGTCAGGGTCGGTTGCCCGGCGTGCCGCCGAGGTCGGTGCCGACCGGGTCCATGTGTCCTTGTCGCACGATGCGGGCATCGCGAGCGCCGTGGTGGTGCTGGAGAACTGACCACGGTTGCCCCCTCACTTCCGCGAATTGCGGGAAAGTGCACCGCGCACCGCCGAGGATGGCCTGCACTTTCCCGCAATTCGCGGTGTGATTTGGGGTATGCGGTACGCACACTCGCTCGAGCAGGTCCGTACCGCCGAGAAGACCCTGATGGCGACCTTGCCGGACGGAGCCCTGATGCAACGCGCGGCCGCCGGCCTGGCCACGGTGTGCGCTCAGCTGCTGTCGGCCCGCGGCGTGCTCGGGTCACGCGTGCTCGTCGTTGTCGGGAGTGGCGACAACGCCGGTGACGCGTTGTACGCCGGGGCGAGGTTGGCGCGCCGCGGGGTCCAGGTGCACGCCACGCTCGTCGGGTCGTCTACGCACGAGACGGGTCTCGCCGCCCTCCGCGCTGCTGGTGGACGAGTGGTGACCGAGACCTCGTCGGCGTACGACCTGGTGCTCGATGGCGTCGTCGGGATCGGCGGCCGTCCCGGCTTGGCCGACGACATCGCCGACCTCTTCGCCGGACTCGACGCTCCTGTGGTGGCGGTGGACGTGCCGTCGGGCATCGACGTCGACAGTGGTCGCGTGGAGGGCGCGCACGTCGTGGCAGACGTGACCGTCACGTTCGGCACCCTGAAGGTTGCCCACCTCGTCGAGCCCGCGACCCATGCCTGCGGAGTCGTCGAGCTGGTCGACATCGGTCTGGGGAGCCACCTGGGCGCCCCGGCGGTCGAAGTGCTGCAGACCGATGACGTACGCCGGTTGCTGCCACGACCCGGACCCTCGTCACACAAGTACACGCGTGGCGTGCTCGGAGCGGTCGCGGGGTCCGCGCAGTACACCGGCGCCGGTGTCTTGGTGGTGTCGGCTGCGGTGGCGACCGGGCTGGCCGGAATGGTGCGCTACGAAGGGGCGAGCGACGACCTGATCCGGGCCGCGCATCCCGAGGTCGTGATCGGTCCTGGGCAGGTACAGGCGTGGGTGGTCGGGTCGGGCATCGGGCGGGGACTCGAGTCCCAGGTCTCGTCGGTGCTCGCCGAACGGCTGCCGACAGTGGTCGATGCCGACGGTCTGCGATACCTGCCGCCGCGCTGCCAGTCGCCCACCGTGCTCACCCCGCATGCCGGAGAACTCGCGAACATGCTGGATGTCCCTCGGAGCCAGGTGGAGTCCGACATGCTCGCGTGCGCGCAGGAAGCGGCCGAGCGTTGGCAGGCGGTCGTCTTGCTGAAGGGCGCGCACTCGGTCATCGCGGCGCCTGATGGCCGAGTCCGGGTGAATGTCACCGGCGTCCCCTGGCTCGCCACCGCCGGCGCCGGTGACGTGCTGTCCGGGGTGATCGGCGCCCTGCTTGCCGCCGGCCTGGACTGCTTCGACGCCGCGTCGGTCGGCGGGTGGCTGCACGGCTCGGCGGCTGCGTTGGCGTCGCGGGGCGGCCCGATCGTCGCCAGCGACGTGGTCGCGTCCCTGCGCGAGACGATCCGGCATACCCTCATTGCCTCCCCCCGCCGCACTACCTGATCCACCCCACTCCTCCTCCCGTCGGGGTTTGCCTAGTTGACAAGCCTTCGGAATAGACAACTAGGCAAACCTGGCTGGCACACCAGGCAGCTGCCTTGCAGACCTACCGGTCCTGGCCACGGGATTCCCGCCGCCAAGCGGACCAACAGCCCCGATCCGATGCCGGGCGGGAACCGCGATCACCCCGGCACCGTCCCACCCTTGATGCTCACGGACACAGGGAGTGATGGCGGATGAGCACGACCGGGCAGGACTCGCAGGGCAAGCAGTCGACCGCGGGGGCGACGATCGACGTACGGACACTGGTGATCGCCCTTGGCGTCGCGGCGGCGCTCTTGGTGGCGTACGCCGTCGGGACCGGCCGGGCCGGTGGATCGAACCCGGCCTCAGCCGTCGCCGCGACGACCGATCAGAGCGACCCCACCGCCACGCCCACGATGGTGATGACCGGTACTGGCAAGGCGACACCGGTCTCTGACCAGATGACGTTCCGGGTCAGCATCCATGCCCAGCAAGCCGATGTGTCGAGTGCGCTCGCCAAGGCCAACGTCACGGCGACCCGGGTGCTGCACCGCCTGAGGACCGAGGGCGTCGACCCCACGCAGGTCAAGACCACCGGCTTATCCATCCGCCCGGAGTACGACTACTCCGGCAACGGCCCGGCAGTGATCTCCGGCTACTCGGCGTCGGAGAGCCTCAGCGTCGCCGTCAAGGACCTGCCGAGCGCCGGCCGGGTGCTCGGCGCCGCTGCCGACGCGGGTGGCAACGCGGTCCGGATCAGCGGCGTCAGGCTCGGAGTCGCCGACAAGGAGGCAGCGCTGGCGGTCGCCCGCAAGGATGCCGTCGCGCAAGCCACCGCCAAGGCCCAGGAGTACGCCGATGCGACCGGCCGCACGCTCGGCGAGGTCGTCTCGGTTCGTGAGGTCATGCCGGGCAGCGCGATCCCTCCGGTGCCGTCGGCAGGCGACGCGCTGACGCGTGCAGCCGGCCTGGCGCCCACCTCGATCGTGCCGATCCGCGCCGGCCGCTCGACGAACTCGGTGACGGTAGCCGTTGTCTGGACCTTCGCCTCGAACGACTGAGCCGCTCGGCGGACGTCCTCGGCCTGACTCCCAGGGCCGCAGCGACTGAGCCGGTTTTCTGGGCCCAGTCCCGTCGCGGCGCCACCATCGTGGGGACGGCTCGGTGCCTGACACAATGAGCACGCCATGACTGCACCTGACGCGGACGCCGCGGCTTCGCGCCCGGAGTCCCGGCCCCGCGCGGAGGCGGTCGTCGACCTGGATGCGATCACGTCCAACGTCGCCGCCCTTCGCGACCACGTCGACGGCCGAGAGCTGATCGCGGTGGTCAAGGCCGACGGCTACGGGCACGGCATCGTCGAGTCGGCCAGGGCCGCCCGGGCGGGCGGCGCCGGATGGCTCGGAGTCGCGCTCCTCGGTGAGGCGCTCCAGCTCCGTGCGGCGGGCGACGACGGCCCCATCCTCTCGTGGTTGAGTGTGCCCGGCGAGCGGTACGACGAGGCGGTGCGCGCCGGGGTGGAGCTGACGGCGTACTCGGTGGAGGAGCTGCGCGACATCGCAGCGGCCGCGCACCAGGTCGGCACCTCGGCCGGCGTACAGCTCAAGGTGGACTCCGGTCTCGGCCGCGGAGGCGCACATCCCACCGAGTGGGCGGCCCTGGTCGACGCCGCGGTCGAGCTGCGCGGCCGCCGCTCGATCGATGTGACCGGCGTCTGGTCCCACTTGGCATGCTCCGACGAGCCCGGACATGCCTCGATCGCGGCCCAGACCGCGGAGTTCGAGGTCGCCCTGGAGTACGCCGTCCGGGCCGGCCTCGAGCCGGCGCAGGTCCACCTGGCGAACTCCGGGGGCGTGCTGGCCAGCCCTGCCACCTGGTTCACGACCGTCCGGCCGGGCATCGCGGTCTACGGTGTCTCGCCGTTCGCCGACGGATCGTCCCCGGTGCCGTTGCGGCCGGCGATGACACTGCGCGCCCGGATCGCCCTGGTCAAGCAGGTCCAGCCCGGCCAGGGCGTCTCGTACGGCCACACCTACGTCACGACGTCCGACACCCGGCTCGCACTCGTGCCGCTCGGCTACGGCGACGGTGTGCCGCGCCACGCGTCGGGCCGCGCCGAGGTGCTGCTCGGCGCACGCCGTCACCGGATCGCCGGACGTGTCTGCATGGATCAGTTCGTGCTCGACGTCGGCGACACACCTGCCGCTGCCGGCGACGACGTGGTGCTCTTCGGCAACGGGCACGACGGGGCGCCGACCGCTCATGACTGGGCGGTGGCCTGCGAGACGATCAGCTACGAGATCGTCACCCGGATCGCCCCTCGGGTGCCACGGCGCTACGTCGGCGAGGTCGCTAGGGAGACGGACCGTTGAGCGCGGCATCTGACGACCCGGTCGACAAGGGTGGGTTGGTACGCCGGTACGCCGGAATCGCAGGTGCGACGGTAGGCGTGCTCGCGGCAGGCGTCGCTGCCGGTGTCCTCGCCGAGCGCAAGCTCGTCGCACGCCGGCGCGCTGCCGCGGCCGAACCGTTTGGCTCGGTCCGGGGCGAGCGGCATGCGGTCATTGCCGACGACGGGCTCGAGCTGTACGCCGAGGTCGACCCGACCGACGGTCCCGTCGGCGATGGCGTGACAGTGGTCTTCGTGCACGGGTACGCCCTCAACCTTGACTGTTGGCACTTCCAGCGACTAGCCCTGCGCGGCGACCACCGGCTCGTCTTCTACGACCAGCGCTCGCACGGCCGCTCGGCCCGGTCGCGTCCGCAGCACTCCACCTTCGATCAGCTCGGGCGCGATCTCGCGTCGGTGATCGACGAGCTTGCCGACGAGCGGCCAGTGGTGCTGGTCGGTCACTCGATGGGCGGGATGGCGATCATGGCCTTCGCCGAGCAGTACCCGGAGTGGTTCGGGTCGCGGGTCACCGGCGTTGCCCTGCTGTCGACCAGTGCCGGGGGCCTGAAAGCGTCGACGCTCGGGCTGCCGGGCCTGCCAGGACAGCTGGTTCACCGGCTGTCGCCTGCGGTGTTGGCCACCCTGGCCCGGGCGCCTCAGCTGATCGAGCGCGGTCGGCGGGTCGGCTCCGACCTCGGGTTCGTGGTGACTCGGCGGCTGGCGTTCGGCACCAAGGTGCCGCAGGAGTACGTCGACTTCACCGACGAGATGCTCGCCGCCACCCCGATCGACGTCGTCGCCGACTTCTTTCCCGGCTTCGACACCCATGACAGGTACGACGCGTTGAGGGTGATCGGTTCGGTTCCCACGATGGTGATCGCCGGACGTCGGGACCAGATCACGCCGTTCGCGCACAGCCGTCAGATCGCCGAGCGGATCGGCACCGCGGAGCTGGTCGAGCTGCCCGAGGCGGGCCACATGCTGCTGCTGGAGTTTCATGACGAGGTCTCGACGGCACTAGGCCGGCTGATCGAGCAGGCCGTCGCCGCAGATGAGTGATCTCACCGTTGTCGAGGCCACGCCCGACGACGCCGACCTGGTCTGCGACGTGATCCATGCCGCGTTCGGCCAACGCCCGCACCTCGATCCGCCGAGCACGGCACTTGCGGAGTCCACGACGACGGTGGCGGCCGCATTGGCGCGACACGGTGGCCTGCTGTGCCGGGTGGACGCCATACCGGCCGGGGCGCTGCTCTTCGACGTGCAGGGGTCGGCGCTGGCACTGCGCCGGGTGAGCGTCGTACCGCACTTCCAGGCACGCGGAGTCGCGTCGGCGGTCGT
>JBBSPA010000117.1:0-9522 GCA_038259225.1 Propionibacteriales bacterium | reverse complement strand
GTCATCGCTTCGGCGAGTTCGGACATGTCCGCGCCGCCGGTTGCCGGCAGATGGGCTTCTTGGAGGGCGAAGCCGTAGATGTAGGAGTCGATCAGGGCGTAGGCGTGGGCGGTCATCTCGATCGAGAACCCTGCCCGGCGTAGGCACCCCAGGACAGCGTCGTGGTGACTGAGGGTTGCTGGCCCGGGGTTGATGCGCGACTCCATGAGCGGTGTGGCCCACGGGTGTCGGGCGAGCACCGCTCGAGCCGATCGTGCTCGGTGCCGCATGGCCGCCTTCCAGTCGATGTGCACCGGGGGCGAGTCGATCTCGGCGAAGATCAGGTCGATCATGCCGTCGACGATGGCCTCCTTGTTGGGGACGTGGTGGTAGATGGTCATGGGCTTCACGTCGATGGCGGTCGCCAGCTTGCGGATCGTGAAGCCGTCCATCCCGACCTCGTCCGCCAGGGCGATCGCGCCCTCGAGCACGCGGTTCCGGCTCAGGACGGCTCGCGCCGGGGTGGTGGTGTGGCTCGGCGGTGGTGTCATCGCTCGCTCTCCCAAGGTGTTCCTTGACGATTCGTACTTTGTACGGGTACCGTCTCATCCAGACATCGTACATAGTACGAGACCGATGGCCGCCAGACATAGGAGCAGTACCCATGCCGACCCCGCCCCGCACGACAGACCACGCCCGTCGGGCGCCGGCCGATCCGCACCGATCCTCTGACGTAGGGAGGTCGCCGATGCAGGCAATCGTCCAGGACCGGTTCGGTTCAGCAGACGTTCTTCGGTCGGAGATGATCGCTCGGCCGACGATCTCGGATGCCGAGGTCCTGATCGAGGTGCACGCCGCTGGCGTCGATCGGGGCACCGAACACCTGATGACCGGTCTGCCCTACCTGATCCGGGTGGCCGGCTACGGGATCACCAGACCGAAGAACCGGGTTCCGGGCCTGGACGTGGCGGGCGTGGTCGTCGAGGTCGGAGCCGAGGTCACCCGCTTCGCACCGGGGGATGAGGTCTTCGGTATCTCCAACGGGTCGTTCGCCACCTACGCCGCTGCCGCTGAGGACAAGCTGGCACTCAAGCCCCCCAACCTCACCATGGAACAGGCCGCTGTTGCAGCAGTCTCGGGGATCACCGCACTTCAGGCGTTGAGCGACGTCGGGAAGGTGCAACCCGGCCAACGGGTGCTGATCCTCGGTGCCTCGGGTGGCGTCGGCACCTACGCGGTGCAGCTGGCCAAGGCCCTCGGTGCCCACGTGACCGGGGTGGCCAGCTCCGCCAAGCTTGGCCTGGTCCGCTCGCTCGGAGCCGACCAGGTGATCGACTACACCCGCACTGACTTCGCCGACGGCGAGGACCACTACGACCTGATCCTCGACATCGGCGGCCGCAGCAGCATCGCCCGTCTTCGTCGGGCCATGAACCGTCACGGCACGCTGGTGATCGTGGGCGGCGAGGACGGCAATCGCCTCACCGGAGGTGTCGGTCGTCAGGTCAGAGCGATGGCACTCTCGCCCTTCGTGGCACAACGCCTCACCACCTTCATCAGCACTGAAGGCAACGTCTGGATCGAGCGACTGGCCGACTACCTCGCCTCGGGCCAGGTCGTGCCGGTCGTCGGCCAACGCTTCGAGCTGCACGATCTTCCCCACGCCATGCGCCAGCTTGCAGCCGGCCAGGCCAAGGGCAAGACGGCCATCATCGTCCACCCGGACGCGCACACAGGGTCCTAGCCGGGGCGCCGAGGGACGGTCGAGCAGCGCTCGGCACGAACCGCGGATCGCCAGAGAGGGAAAGCGTTGCAGCTGATTCTGACCATCCTCATCCTTGGTCTCAGTGCCACCGTGCACACAGGTGCACCTGACGCGGCGATCGAGGATCTCATCGCTCGTGAGATGCCTGCCTCAGGGGTCCCTGGCCTTGCCTATGCCGTCGTGGCCGACGGCACCATCACGTCCGGTGGTGCGCACGGTGTCGTCAAGGTCGGGGACGACCGAGAAGTCACACCGGACACGGCCTTCCTGACCGGCTCGATCTCCAAGAGCTTCACCGCGCTGGCCATCATGCAGCTGGTCGAAGCCGACAGGATCGACCTGGATGCCGAGGCCTCGCGCTATCTGGACGGCTTCTCGGGCCGACCGGCGGGGACCATCACGATCCGACAGCTGCTCAGCCACACCAGCGGCTTCTCAACCCTGCAAGGCAACAGTCGCATCGCCTCGGAGGTCACCGGAGCAGACGACGAACTTGCGCTTCGAGTCGACCAGCTTGCTGGAATGACTCCGGCCCACGAGCCGGCAGAGAGGTGGGAGTACTCGAATCTCAACTACCAGATTCTGGGCCGTCTGGTCGAAGTCGTGAGCGGACTGGACTACCAGACCTACGTCGCGACCAGCATCCTGGAGCCGGTCGGCATGGACCACAGCTTCGTCGCCGACGGCGAGGTCCATGAATCCATGGCGACCGGACACCGGCCATGGTTCGGCACCAAACGCCCCCTGGCTGACAACACGACCGACCGGGGAACGGCCCCGCAGGGTGGGATCGTGGCCAGCGCCAACGATCTGGCGCGCTACCTGCAGATGATGATGAACGGCGAGGACGACGTGTTGAGCGCCGAAGGCAAGGCACTCATGATGCGCCCGGCCAGCCAAGCATCGCCCTACGGCTTCGGCTGGTTCGTGAGCTCCGGCAATGGGACTGTCTGGCATGACGGGACGAGCGTCGGTTTCGAAACGCTCGCGACGATGGTCCCCGCCGAGAAGACGGCGGTTGTCGTGCTGGTCAACGGCGGCAGCGGGCTGGGCTTCGGAGAAACGACCCAGCTCCGCAACGGCATCACCGCCAGAGCACTGGACCTCGACTACGGGGGCGAGGGATCCCGATGGTCCCAGAAGGCCCTGTTCATCGCCATGGTGCTCCTGCCGATCATCTACCTCCTCAGCATGATCTGGGCGTGGATTCGCCGCGCCAGGATCCGCGCCAAGCGGGAGTCGGGCGCTTTCGGCCTGTTCAGCCTGTGGTTCCCGCTGCTCACCACGCTTGTCGCGGCGTGGGCCATCTTCGGTCTTGTGCCGGTCGTAGCGGGCGCGTCGCTCGGCACGATCATCTTGTTCCAGCCCGATTTCGGCTGGGCGCTGGTCACCTCCGCAGTCGCTGGTGTTCTGTGGGCCATGTTCAGGCTTGGCGTGGCCTATACCGGTCGAATCGGCCACGCCTGATCGCCGGAGATCCGGTCGGACGCGGGGTTCGAGCACAGCCCCTGCACAGGGTTGTGGGCGATGGTCGAGACCGAACGATGCACAGGATCACGACAAGGGAGTCTCCATGAACACGTCCATCAACATCCGACGCGGCGTGGCCGCGGGCATCGCCGGAACTGGTCTGGCCCTGGGCGGACTCGGTATCGCATCGGCTGCCGAGGACGGAACCGAGTCCGCCAGCTCGGCGCCCGCCGCGAGCTCCGCGACCACCACCGGCTCCCAAGAGGTCAGCCCACGTGATCACGGCCATGGCCCGGGTCGGGGTCATGGGCTGGGCGGCCCCGAGCTCGCCGAGGCGCTCGGTGTCAGTGAGACCGAGCTCCAGTCCGCACTCGGGTCGGTGCGCGAGCAGCTCGAGCCCTCACAGGCCGGAGATCGGTCCACGAGGCCGACCGACGGCGAGCTCGACGAGCGTCGCGGTCAGATGATCGACGCGCTCGCCGACGAGCTCGACCTTTCTGCAGCCGAGGTCACCGCAGCATTCGAGGAGCTGCAGCAGGGTCGCGCGGACGAGCGGCGTACCACGCTGGAAGACCGGCTGGACGAGGCGGTTTCCGAGGGCGACCTCACCGCCAAGGACCGGACCTCCGTGCTGAAGGCCTTTGACGCCGGAGTGCTCGGCGGTGGGTCAGGGGGAGATCGCGGGGCCCGCTGAGCGCCTCGTAGCCTCGTCGAGGTCCGCGGAACGCTGAGAGAACAACCTCGACCAAGACTGCGGATCTGAGGTGATCGCCCAGTCGGGGTTTCGGTCACGGCCGCGGGAGCGGGGCTCCCACTCGACGCCGAGCGCACGGGTCAATGCGGTGAGGACCTTGTTGCTGATCACGACGTGGGTGTGCAGGTGCGGGTCGCCGGCGCGGGAGTCCCAGTGGTCGTACGCCGCGGCGATGATCCCTCTCGTCTCGACCTGCGCGACGGCACCATCCGGGGTGCCTGCGGCCATCCGCGTGGCGGCGAGCTCGCGCTCCGTGAAGTCGACGACGTCGCGTACGGCCGCGTGGTGGGCATCGGCGATGATCGCCTGCGTGCCGGCATCGGCCACCGCCCACAGCACGCTGGCGGACTTGGGCATCGAGAAGGTGTAGTCGAAGCCGGCGACGGCCTTCCTGGGCCCTTTTTTCGGGTAGTCCGGGTCCAACTTGTCGACCGGGTAGGCGCGGCCGAGCTTGTCGCCGGTGACCGGGTGCCGCCCGTGACCGATCAGCAGCGCCAGCTGAGTCTCGGTGACTTCGGCGCCTTCGTGGAGGCCGAGGTCCTTGACGCCGGAGCCCATCCATCTGCCTGGGGGTGTGCCGGTCTCGGCGCAGTAGCGGGTCAGCGGTGTCGACAGAGATCGGTCGCCATCGCCGGCCACCACGGTCTTGAGTAGATACTTGTAGCCGGCACCCGCCGACATCCTGCGCATCGACCACCACCGCGCCCACCTCCGATGGAAGGTAGGTGCGCCGGGCTCGCCAAGTGGTGCCTCGAGGCCGGCTCAGCCTGCGAGAGACTCCGCCGCGGGTGAGTCACTTCGCCGCCTACAACGCCGAACAGTCCACAGATTGGGCGCCCGCTTCGCTCGCTGTGAAGCACGCCAAATCCGGACATGACCTCCGCCTCGGCCCCCGTTCGATTGAGGTGCGATGTCGCCCAAGGCGTGCGCCAGGAATGTCGCCACACTGTGGGAACCAGGTGCGGAGCGGAGGCCGGGACGGGCACCGCCCTGCGGGGTCAGACCGGAAACCCAGCAGACGTGCGCTGGGCAAGCTTCAACGGTCGATTCTACGAGGAACTACTTGCCATGGTGGAAAGTTCAGCGGATACTTTCCACTATGGAAACCGCAGGAAGTCACCCGACGCCCGACGATGCCGCAGCGGCACTGCTCGACGCAGGTTCTGCCCGAGATCAGCTCTCGCAGCAGTTGCAGCTACCGTCCGGGTTCCACACCTCGATTGGTGTGGCGGTCGTCGTCCAGATCGCCACCCTCGCTGTGGGAGTGGCCGACCAGAGCTCAGGCGGGATCGGCCTGGCGGTGGCCGGCCTGGTCCCGTTCGTGTTCGTAGCGGTCGTGCAGCTCGTGCGCTTCCGAAGGCTGAACGGCGTCTGGGTCGGGGGGCTGGCGAGCAGGGTGGTGTTCGGCGGTGACGCAGCGGCATCGACAGTGCACCTCCTGGCCATGGGCGCAGCGATCTGGGCTGCCTTCGAGGCGCGCTGGTGGCTCGTGGGCCTGTGCGCGATCGCTGGTGGCGTGGGTTACGCCCGTGCCGGTGTGCGCTGGATGCGGTCCTACCGCGGTGACCCGGCGGCCCACAGCAGGGGTGAGTCTGTCCTCCTGCTGGTCGCCCTGGCCGTGCTGGTGATCGCCGGAGTCGTGCTCCTGCTGGCGGGCGCACGCTGATGGCGGAGCTCGACCGGCATCTCCTGGCCCCGGCCCGGCTCAAGCTGACAACGATGCTGACCGCCGTGACCGAGGTCGAGTTCGCAGTCCTTCGTGACCGCCTGGACGTGAGCGACTCCGTGCTCTCCAAGCATCTCGCCACGCTCGCCGACGCGGGGTACGTCCGCAGCCGCAAGGGCACGTACGAAGGCCGACGCACGACGTGGGTGGCGCTCTCCCCAACGGGCCGAAAGGTGCTGAGCAACCACGTCGCTGTGCTGCGCGAGATCATCAACGGTGTCGACTGATCCTCACAGTCATACCGCCGCGAAAGAGCCTCCGACTGCCCTCTGATCTGTCGCACGTGGCGTCCGGGTTCTAGCCTGAACGGATGCTCGATCTCAGCGCGATCGACATAGACGAGGTTGCAGGGGCGCTGGCGGATCAGACTGACTACGAGCACAGATGGCTGATAGACCCGCGAACGGGCGAGATGGCAATCTGGACCAGCGATACGGGCATCGACGGGGAGAACCCAGTCAAGATCGATGATCTGGATCTCATCGCCATCGACCCGCTTCCGCCGTACGTGTGGTTTTAGGACGTGGCCGACTTCGCCGAGGGCATCAGCGACCGCAAGTTTCCCGACCCTGGGTCAGCCTGTGCGGCGCTCGGAAGAGCGATGAGCAGGCCGATTGCGAACGGAAGTGCCACGAGGGTGGTCTTGGTCATGCCTGATGTCCTTCGATATCCGAGAGAGGCCGACTGCCTGCTCTCGTTAAGGTTCGCTCGCGACTTCATGCCGCCAAAACGTCGTTGGCTCAGCGTTTGGTGCCGAGAAGGACGTCCTTGCGGGCTTCGTACTCCTCGTGCTCGAGTTCGCCGCGGGCGAAGCGCTCGTCGAGGATGTCCACCGGGTTGCGGTACGTCACTCCGTCGACCCGGTCGCTGTTGCGGTCGCCGCGACTGTTGGTGGTGCCTCGGAAGAGCATGACGCCGGCGAAGATCACGGCGCCCCAGAACAGGCTCATCATCAAGATCATCGCGATCCATCCGCCAGCGCCCATGCTTCCATCGTTGTACCAACCCATCATTGTGCTCAGCTCCTTGGTTGTTCGTTGTCTCCACTGTGCTCCTCGGACAACGGCTGACTGGTCGTGGTTCTGTGAAGGTTCACTGAAGAAGTCGTCCCCTGGCGTGCAGGGCGTGATCGCGGCCGTTCTCGGCTGGCACCATGAAGGCCATGTCAGACCTCAGCCATCCCGAGCCCACGGCCCAGGCTGCTGAGGCGACGGCGTCGCCACAGCGGCCGCCATCAGGCATGCGGGCCTTGGTGGTGGAGGACGAGACTTCGTTGGCGGACCTAATCGGCAGCTACTTCGAGCGCGACGGCTTCGAGGCCTCCATCAGCCACGACGGCCTACAAGCTGTGGCGCTTGCCCGCGAGGTCGATCCCGACGTCGTTGTCCTCGACCTGGGCTTGCCGAGCCTGGACGGAGTCGAGGTCTGTCGTCAGATCCGGACCTTCTCCGACGCATATGTGGTGATGCTGACCGCGCGCAGCGACGAGATCGACACCCTGATTGGACTTTCCGTCGGCGCCGACGACTACCTGACCAAGCCGTTCAGCCCCCGCGTGCTGATGGCGCGGGTGCACGCGATGCTGCGCCGACCCCGACAGTCACGAGAGGTCGCCGGCCCGGGTGACCTCCTGGCCGAGGTGCGAACGTTTGGCGCCTTGAGCATCGATACGGACGGGCGCGATGTCTGGCTCGACGGCGTACCCGTGGCTCTCACCCGGACCGAGTTCGACCTGCTGGCGGCATTGTCGGCACGTCCCCGGATGGCGTTCAGCCGGCGCCAGCTCATCGACGACGTCTGGGGCCCGTCCTGGGTCGGGGACGAGCACCTGGTCGACGTCCATATCGGCCACCTGCGCCGCAAGCTGGCCGACGACGCGGCGGACAGCCTCTACGTCCGCACGGTGCGCGGCGTCGGCTACCGGATGGGAACTGGCCAGTGAGTGCCGAAGGCCGAGTGCGGTGGGGTTTCGCTTCGCGCCTCCTCTCGGCGCAAGCCTTGGTGCTCGTCGCTGGAGCCTTGACGACGTGGGTCGTCGCGTCATTCGTGGGTCCGAGTATCTTCCGTGACCACCTGCACCGGGCCGGGGTCTCCCACACGTCGGCCGAGGGTCGGCACGTCGAGGAGGCCTTCAGGGCTGCCCTCCTGATCTCGATCTCGGTCGCGTTGCTGGCCGCCACCATCACCGCGCTGGCAGTGACCTGGTACTTCACCCGCCGGGTGAAGCGTTCGATTGGCCAGGTGGCGTCGGCGGCCTCCGAGGTCGCTGCCGGACGCTACGAGGATCGGGTTGTCGACCCGGGGCTCGGAGTCGAGTTCGCCACGCTCGCCGAGAGCTACAACTCCCTGGCCCAGCGGCTCGGGAACGTGGAGGCGATTCGGCGGCGGATGCTTGCTGACCTCGCCCATGAGATGCGGACCCCTCTGGCGACGGTGGAGGCGCATCTGGAGGCCGTCGAGGACGGCGTACGCAGCCTGGACGAGGACACCCTCACAGTGATCCGCCTCAGCACCCGCAGACTTGGCCGGCTCGCGGAAGACATCGCAGCGGTCTCCCAGGCAGAAGAGGGCGCCCTCGACATCCATCGACAAGCCGTCGAGGCAAGCGCCTTGGTCTCGGCAGCATCAGAGGGCGCCCAAGATCGCTTCATGGCGAAGGGTGTCCACCTCGACACCCACCTGAGCGCCAACGACCCGGTGCTGGCTGACCCCGACCGAATCGGCCAGGTCCTGAGCAACCTGCTCGACAACGCCCTACGCCACACACCAGCGGGCGCCAGCGTCACGCTGAGCTGCCGACGAGCGGACCGATGGGTCGAGTTCATCATCGCCGACTCAGGCGAAGGCATCTCACGCGAGCACCTGGCCCATGTCTTCGACCGGTTTTACCGGGTCGACACAGCCCGGGATCGCAACCGCGGCGGCTCCGGAATCGGGCTGAGCATCAGCAAGGCACTCGTCGAAGCACATGGCGGCACCCTCACGGTGCTCAGCCCCGGACCCGGACGCGGCGCGACGTTCACCGTGCGGCTGTCCCCGGCCGACCGGTAGCGATCCGATCACCCGGGCCCTGCCGGGTGCCGGTCTTCAGCGAATCTTCACAGGATCTCCGCCTGACCCCCAGGCCAGGCACGTCAGGCTTCCATCGCGGTGCGCGCATTTCGGCGCACACCTGACATGTCGCCGGGATTCACGGCCCCGGCGGCGTCCGATTCGACCACTCAGCAGGAGACACCTCTATGAAGAAGGCGCTCAGCCTCACTGCGCTCATCGTCGCACTCACGCTCGCGCTGGCCGGATGCGGCAGCAATGACACGAATGGCTCCAGCTCCAGCGCCAGCGCGGGTGGTCACAACAATCAAGACGTCACCTTCGCCACCGACATGATTCCGCATCACCTGCAGGCCGTGCAGATGGCCGAGATGGCTCAGACCCAAGCCTCCTCGGCCGCCGTAAAGACCCTGGCCGATCAGATCCAGGCCGCCCAAGGCCCCGAGATCGACACGATGAGCGGGTGGCTGAAGAGCTGGGGCGAGGACGTCCCGGACGAGTCGATGGGTGGCATGGACGGCATGGACTCGGGAAGCAGCGACAGCATGCCGGGGATGATGTCGGACCAGGTCATGAGCGACCTCGGCGCCGCGACCGGCGACACCTTCGACCAGATGTGGCTCGAGTCGATGATCGCCCACCACGAAGGCGCCGTGCAGATGGCCGATACCGAGATCACCGACGGCAAGGACCCCGATGCGATCGCTCTCGCGGAGTCGATCAAGGCAGCACAGACGACCGAGATCGCCACGATGAAGAAGCTGCTCGCGCCCTGAT
>JBBSPA010000116.1:0-9699 GCA_038259225.1 Propionibacteriales bacterium | reverse complement strand
GGCCGCCCCGCCGCGGGTGGCCGCCCCCCCGCGGTTGGCCGTGTTCACACCCCCCCCGGCTTGTCAACTAGGCAAACCCGCCTGGTGAACAGGGGATCTGCCTTGCGGACTTGCCCTCCAGCCGGACCAGCCGATGCCGGGCACCCAGTCACCGAGGCCGGCCGCGGTGACCAGCCCACGTCCAGACGGCCAGCCCACACGTCCGTCGTACCGGTCAGCCGCCTCAGTCGGTCGAGCCGCTGCCCCACACACCGCCGAAGGCGACCTCGGTGTTGGCGTCGATCGCAGCGCACAGCCGTTCCAGCGGGACTTGCCGTACCTCGGCCATCACGCGCACCGTGTGTGGCACCAGGTACGACGCGTTGGGGCGCCCGCGGAACGGCATCGGGGTGAGGAACGGCGCGTCGGTCTCGACCAGGATCCGGTCGAGTGGCGCAACGGCCAGGGCACGCCGCAGGTTGGCGGCGTTCTTGAAGGTCACCGTTCCCGCGAACGACAGATACGCACCCCGGTCCAGGCACGCACGGGCGAAGTCGACGTCACCGGAGAAGCAGTGCAGCACGGTCTTGTCCGGCACACCGTGCTCGTCGAGCAGAGCCAGCACGTCGTCGTGAGCATCGCGGTCGTGAATGACCAGTGTCTTGTCGAGAGTCCGCGCGAGCCGGATGTGCGCAGCGAAAGACCTCTTCTGCGCGGCCGCCCCTTCCGGCCCGGTCCGGTAGTAGTCCAGCCCCGTCTCCCCCACCGCCCGCACGCGTGGACTCGACCCGGCAAGCTCCGCGATCTCGGCCAGCGCCTGTTCCAGCTCGCCGGCAGCGTCGAGCCGAGGCGCCTCGTTGGGATGGATCGCCACGCCGGCCACGATCGCGTCGTACGCCGTCGCGGTCTCGACGGCCCAGCGCGCCCCAGGAAGGTCACACCCGATCTGCACGATGCGCGGGACGCCGACCCCCGCCGCTAGCGCCAACGCCTCGCCGGGCTCCAGCCAGCGGTCCCCGTCAGAGATGTCGAGGTGACAGTGGTTGTCCACGACCGGACCGGGCAGCGGCTCGGGCAACGGGGGTCGGGTCACGTCGCGCGCACTGTCGTCTCCGCCGGCGCGCGCACGCATCGGCCCGCTCTCGGTCGTCATGCGGAGACGCCGGCCTCCCGCGCGAGGCGCGCGAGCTCGTCGTCCACGACAGACGCGTCGAGCTTGGTGAAGATCGGGCTCGGCTTGGCGACGGGCAGTCCTGGCGTGATCCGCTGCCGTCCCCACGACGGAGTCGAGGAGTAGTCGCCGGTGATGACGGGGTAGCCCGGGCCACCGTCGAGATCCTCGACCTCCTCGATCCGCGGCATGGGTACGAATTCGCCCTCGCCACCGAGGACGAGGTGGACCCGATTAGCCGCGTGCGGCAGGAACGGCGCCAGCATGGTGTTGCAGTCGACGACCGCCTGCACCACCACGTGCAGGATCGTCGCCAGCCGGTCTCGATCGACGGGGTCCTTGAGCTTGTAGGGCTCCTGCACCGTGACGTACTTGTTGACCTCCCCGACGATTCGCATGGCTTCGGCGATGGCCTGCCGGAAGCGGTGCCCGCTGAGCAGGTCACCGACGGTGCCGAACCCGGCCGCTACTTCGGAGAGCAGCGCCTCGTCATTGCCAGTGAGATCGCCAGCCTCCGGGATCACTCCGAAGCTCTTGTGCACCATGGTGGCGGTCCGGTTGACGAGGTTGCCCCAGCCGGCCACCAGCTCGCCGTTCGTGCGGCGTACGAACTCCGCCCAGGTGAAGTCGCTGTCGGACGTCTCCGGTCCCGCGGCGCAGATGAAGTACCGCAGCGCGTCGGCCTGGTAACGCTCCAGCACGTCGCGCACGTAGATCACCACGCTGCGGCTCGTGGAGAACTGCTTGCCCTCCATGGTCAGGAACTCCGAGCTGACCACCTCGGTCGGAAGATTGAGCTGTCCGTAGACACCGGCGGACCCGCCCCGGCTACCCGCGCCGTTGTACGCCAGGAGCTCGGCCGGCCAGATCTGGGAGTGGAAGACGATGTTGTCCTTGCCCATGAAGTAGTACGACAACGCCTCGGGGTCGTTCCACCACTCCCGCCAGCGCTCGTCGTCACCGGTCCTTCGCGCCCACTCGATCGACGCCGACAAGTAACCGATGACCGCGTCGAACCAGACGTAGAGCCGCTTCGTGGGTTGGTCACGCCAACCGTCCAGCGGGATCGGGATGCCCCAGTCGATGTCGCGCGACATTGCCCTGGGCCGGATGCCCTCGAGGATGTTCTGGCTGAACCGGATGACGTTCGGGCGCCAGTTCCCCGACGCCGCACGCTCGTCCAGCCAGGTCGCGAGGGCGTCTGCGAGGGAGGGCAGGTCGAGGAAGAAGTGCTGCGTCTCGACGAAGTCCGGGACCTCGCCGTTGATCTTGCTGCGTGGATTGATCAGGTCGGTGGCGTCGAGCTGGTTGCCGCAGTTGTCACACTGGTCTCCCCGCGCGCTGTCGTACCCACAGATTGGGCAGGTCCCCTCGATGTAACGGTCCGGGAGGGTTCGACCCGTGGACGGGGAGATGGCGCCCTTGGTGGTTTGCTCGATCATGTAGCCGTTGCGATACACGGTCAGGAACATCTCCTGCACGACCGCGTGGTGGTTCGGCGTCGTGGTCCGCGTGAAAAGGTCGTACGACAGTCCCAGACCGACCAGGTCCTCGACGATGAACCGGTTGTTCCTGTCGGCCAGATCCCGCGGCAAGACACCCGCCTGGTCAGCTGCGACCAGGATCGGCGTCCCGTGCTCATCGGTCCCGCTCACCATCAACACGTCATGGCCCGCCATCCGCATGTAGCGGCTGAACACGTCGGAGGGAACGCCGAAACCGGCCACATGGCCGATATGGCGCGGCCCGTTGGCATAGGGCCAGGCGACGGCTGACAGGACTTTGCTCATCCGGCAATCCTAGGGGCGACGTCGAGCGGTATTTCCCGTCCGCCCGGCCTGCGCCATCTGCGGCCGGCCGGACCGCGGGTCAGAAGCCGGCGGCGACCGGGATCACCTTCTCGCCCAGGATCTCCAACCGCTTCAGGTCGGAGACGTCGGGCACCAGACCGTGTACCTCGTTGACGCAAAGGCCATGCAGACGGTGCAGATCCTCGAGCAGTGCATCGACCTTCTCCCCATTGGCGCCAGGGTCGATGGATCCCATCACCGTCTTCTCGATGTCGTCGTAGTCGCGGCCCACGGTCTCGCAGTGACCGCGGAGCACGTCGAGCTTGTGCTCGAGGTCGGGACTGTTGAACAGGTTGCACGCCTGCGCATACTGCGCCACCAGCCGCAGCGTCTTCTTCTCACCACCACCGCCGATCAGGATGGGCGGGTGCGGCCGACGGATCGACTGCGGCTCGTTGAGCGTGCGGCTGAGCTGATAATGCGTGCCGTCGTACGCCGACTCGTCGTCACTCCACATCTGCAGGCAGATCTGCAGGGTCTCCTCGAGCCGTTCGAACCGTTCGGCCGTCGGCGGGAACGGCAGGCCGAGCCCGCGTGACTCCTCCTCGTTCCAGGCGGCACCGATGCCCAGCCAGGCGCGTCCCTGCGACAGCACGTCGAGCGTGGTGACCGCCTTGGCCAGCAGGCCGGGCTCGCGGTAGACGACCGCGGTGACCCAGGCCAGCAGCTGCACCTTCTCGGTCCGGGCCGCCAGATAGCCCAGTGCCGTGTAGGCCTCGAGCATCGCGTGTTCGGTCGGGCCGATCGCCCCGATCTGCCAGACGTGGTCCATCACGCTGACCCGCGCGAAGCCGACGTCCTCGGCCGTGGTGACCACGCTGGTCAGGTCGTCGGCCAGGGACGGCGTCCCGCCGGGCCAGGTGAAGTCCGCGACGTGCAGGCCGATGTCCACGGCGATCTCCTTCGTGTGAGCTTTCCCACCACGCTAGCCCGATCGACTCGAGTGAGAGGATGCGGCTGTTTGCCAGGCGGTCGAACAGCCATAACCTCGCACTCGGACGCCGTCCTGGGCGCTCGCAGGGAGCGGGTCAGCGGTGGGCGGCTGCGTAGACCTGTTTGCGGGGTATGCCGGTACGCCCGGCCACGTCGGTCACGGCGTCCTTGCGCGACATGCCGGCCGAGACCTCGGCCTCGACCAGGGTCTGCAGCGCCTCGTCGTCCAGCACGGCCGGACCCGTCGGGGCCTGTCCGGCGACCACGATCGTGACCTCACCGCGCACGCCCTGCGAGGCCCAGTCGGCCAGCTCGGCAAGAGCCCCCCGGCGTACCTCTTCATAGGTCTTGGTCAGCTCTCGGCATACGGCGGCGGACCGTTCGGAGCCGAAGACCTCTGCCATCGCAGCCAGCGCGGCCGCTGTGCGGTGCGGAGCCTCGAAGAAGACCATCGTGCGTTGCTCGTCGGCCAGGTCGGCCAGCTGACGCTTGCGTTCGCCGCTCTTGCGTGACAGGAAGCCCTCGAAGCAGAAGCGGTCCACCGGCAACCCGGACACCGCCAGGGCCGTCAGTACGGCCGACGGCCCGGGGACGGCGGTGACCTCGACCTCGGCGTCCACGGCCGCCACCACGAGTCGGTAGCCGGGATCGGAGACGCTGGGCATGCCGGCGTCGGTGACGAGCACGACACGTTCGCCGGCTGCGAGCGCCTGGAGCAGCGTCGGTGTCCGCGCGACCTCGTTGCCCTCGAAGTACGACACCAGCCGTGCCGACGACTCGACGCCCAGGTCACTGAGCAACCGTCGCAGCCGACGCGTGTCCTCGGCCGCGATGACGTCTGCGCCAGCGAGCTCGCTGGCCAATCTCGGGGAGGCGTCCTCGACCCGGCCGATCGGCGTAGCGGCCAGCACGAGCGTCATGTGCGCATCATGGCAGGAAGATCTGATCTGCTCGCCTACGATGGCCGACGTGGCGACCACGACACAGCCCGCGGAGGCTGACGCGAGCGGAGTGCTCGGGTCGACCCTCAGCGACCGGGCGGTCGGCAGACCAAGGCACGACCCGGACCAAGTGGCGTTGCTCGGAACCACTGTCGACGGGGACCGTCTGCCACGGGTGCGAAGGCGGTTCACTCCGGCGTCCTATCGCAGCAGCCCGTTCTGGGGGTGGATCGCTCCGCTGATCGTGACGCTGTGCGCCGGCATCCTGCACTTCCACAATCTCGACAAGCCGCACGACATCACCTTCGACGAGACGTACTACGCCAAGGACGCGTACTCGCTGCTCGTCAAGGGCTACGCCATGTCCTTCGTGAACGACCCCGCGACGGACGAGAGCGAAGCCGACCAGCTCATCAACGCCGGCGACACGAAGCCTGCGGACCTGTTCACCAATGAGCCGAGCAAGATCGTCCATCCCGAGGTCGGGAAGTGGATGATCGCTGTCGGCGAGTGGTTGTTCGGTCTGAACTCGTTCGGCTGGCGGTTCTCCTCCGCGCTGGTCGGCACCTTGATGGTGCTGGTCATGTGTCGGCTCGTCAGACGGCTGACCGGCTCGACCCTGCTCGGCTGCATCGCGGGGACCCTGTTGGCCCTGGACGGTCTGGTCTTCGTGATGTCTCGGATCGCGTTGCTCGACATCTTCTTGGCGTTCTGGCTGCTGTGCGCCGCGCACTGCCTGGTCGCGGACCGAGACTGGGCGCGCGCGAAGCTGGCGCGGCGCTACGAACGCTCGCCGGACTTCACCCAGCGCGACTTCGGTCCGGTGCGGGGTTTTCTGTTCCGACCGTGGCGACTGACCGCCGCCGTCTGCTTCGGGCTGGCAGCAGGGACCAAGTGGACGACGCTGTACGTGTTCGCCGGGATGGTGCTGCTGGTCTGGGCGTGGGACTCGGGGATGCGACGCTCGATCGGAGTCCGCTGGGCGCCGCTGAAGTCGTTGGTGGCCGACATGATCCCGGCATTCTTCTCGCTCTTCCTCGTCGCGCTCGTCACGTACATCCTGACCTGGATGGGCTTCTTGTTGCATGCCCAGCAGTTCGAGGACGCCTTCGGCCACGACGAGGGTCAGGACAACGTCGTCTGGAGCTCTATCGACGACCACCCCACGACGCCGCTCGGGCACGTACGCCACGACCTCAACATCTTGTGGAACTACAACGTCGAGGTCTACAAGTTCCACACCGGGGAGTTCATCAACGAGGCCACACACCCGTTCCAGTCCAACCCGGGAGGCTGGCTAGTCATCAACCGGCCACTCGGCATCGCCTCCACCAGCGGCGACAACTCCAAGATCCCGAACTGTCCCGAGGGTCAGCAGTGCGTCAAGCAGATCCTGGCGATCGGGACACCTGCGCTGTGGTGGGGCGGCGTCTTCGCCTTGATCATCGGCCTGGCGTACTGGCTCACCCGGCGAGACTGGCGCTTCGGCCTCCCCCTCGTGGGGGTCCTGACGACGTGGCTGCCCTGGCTCAACTACGACACCCGGCCGATCTTCTACTACTACGGCGTCGCGATCATCCCGTTCACGGTCATCGCGGTCACGCTCGTGCTCGGCAAGATCTTGGCGCCGGCGGGAGCGACGTACCGACGGCGGATGACAGGCATCGTCGCGGTCGCCGTCTTCGTGGCCGTGGTCGGACTCAACTTCATCTACTTCTACCCGATCTACACCAACGGCCTGCTCACCAATGCGGAGTGGAACAACCGGATGTGGCTCACCCACTGGCTGTGAACGGCGATGGCGCGACCGGCGGTTGGGCCTGCCCGAGGCTGCCCTGGCCGGATGGGACCAGACACGTGCTCACATTCGCGCACAGGCGGGTTGAGCTGGTCGATTGTGGCCAGATGGCGGCAACGGCCCGGTTTGCGGAAGCTCATCACCGGGTAAGAAGATCGGAAGAGAGTTCGTGCCCTAGACCAAGGCATTGTGGCCCTACGGTCGAAAGGTCTGCTCCATGCATTCAGTGTCTCTCGCGCCTTCTTTGCCGAGGACGGGTGAGCGCGGTCGCTACGTCTCTCACTACACCGACCTTGCGCGGACCATTCGCGACAGCGGGTTGCTGCGCCGGCGTTACGCCTTCTACTGGAGCCGCATCGCTGTCGCCGTGACAGCGTTCGTCGCGATCTGGGCCTGCTTCTTCGTCATCGGCAACACCTGGTACCAGCTGATCCTGGCGGCCGCGCTCGGCATCGTCGTGACCCAGTTCGGTTTCCTCGGCCACGACGGCGCGCACCGACAGATTTTCGTGTCGGCTGCTTGGAACGAGTGGACCTCACGCACTCTCGCCAGTGCGTTCGCCGGACTGAGCTACACCTGGTGGCAGTCCAAGCACAGCAAGCACCATGCGACGCCCAACCAGGAGGGACGGGATCCGGACATCGGTCCGGGGGCCATCGCCTTCACCCGCGCGATCGCCGACACGCGCGCGACCGGGTTCGCCGGATGGTTCGTCCGTCGTCAGGGCTGGCTCTTCTTCCCGCTGACCGTGTTCGAAGGCGTCTTCCTGCACATCTCGAGCATCATGCCGCTTGTTCGCCGGAACGCGACGCCGGTGCAGCGCTGTGAGGCGGCGGTCGTCGTGGCCCGTCTGTCGGCCTACGTCCTGGTCCTCTTGCTCGTCCTGCCGTTGGGCAAGGCGGGCGCGTTTCTCGGAGTGCAGACGGGACTGTTTGGACTCTGCCTTGGAGGTGCGTTCGCGCCCAACCACAAGGGCATGCCGATCGTGCCCAAGACGATGAAGATCGACTTCCTTCAGCGGCAGGTGTTGATGTCGCGCAACGTCCGCGGTGGGCCGCTGGTCGACTTCGCGATGGGCGGCCTCAACTACCAGATCGAGCACCACCTGTTCCCGAACATGCCCCGTCCGAACCTGCGCCAGGCTCAGCCGATCGTCCGCGCCTACTGCGAAGAGTACGGAGTGCCCTACACCGAGGTCGGCCTCTTCGAGTCCTACGGCATCGTGATCGACTACCTCAACCACGTCGGCCTGCGAGCGCAGGAGCCGATCACGTGCCCGCTCGCCAGCCAGTACAGAGGGTGACCCCCCAACCAACCGCGGTGCCGTAGCCCTAGCCGCGGTCGTCATCTGTCCCGCGCGAAGTCCAACACCGTGGCCGCGAAGAGGCGCAATGAGCGCCGCAGAGTTCAACCTCGCGATGTAGTTTCGATGTACATTCGTTGCATTCTATTTGGTGCTCTCTGTCCGGTTGCCCCAGACCTCGGTGACTCCATGGCTGTCAACGTCGGGAGGCACTACGTGCGCGACATCCGAGCGCGGCACGGTGAGCCCGACGAGCAGCCGCTGCTGGCCGTCGACGAACCGACCGAGCTCCCGGCCGATGACGCCCTTGAGGTGGCACAGCTCAAGTGTGACCTGACGAACCGGACGGTGATCGGGCAGGCGATGGGTATTCTGATGCAGCACTATGCCCTGCCCGATGACCAGGCGTTGGCGCCCCTTGTCACACAGTCACGCGACAGCGGAATCGACTGTGTGTCGTTGCCGCGCACGTTGTCCAGGCGGGCAACGACGCAGCCCTGTCACGGTCACCAGGACGCCATGGCGCACAGCCACCGCTCCGGGAGAACGCGGACGAGGCCAGCCGCGACAGATGGCTGTTGCGCAGCGGCGAAGGCGATCAGCACGCGTTCGCGGCGTTCTACGACGACATCGCTCCAACTGTCTTCAGCCTGGCGTGCCATCTAGTCGGTGACCTGGCCGCTGCTGCGGCGGTCACCCACGACACGTTCGTAACCTTGTGGAAGGAGTCTCCAGGCTTCAATCCCCTCCAGGGCTCGGCGACCACGTCTGCCATCGTGGTAACCGTTCGTCGTGCTGTCGGTCCCGACGGTCCCGCGGCCTTCGGCCCGGATCCGCAACCGGGCACCTGAGGCGTCACGGAGGATGTGCGCGGACGAGATTCGACCAACGGCTGCCGATGGCTTGCTGAATGGCTTCAGTCCGGCGCCCCGTGAGGTGTTCGCTGTGCTCTCGTCCGTCCTGATTCGTAAGGGCGACAATCGAGTGAGCCAGATCGACGACCTTGAGACGGTGTGCTTCCGAGTTGTCGATCAGTACTCGCGACGCCTCCGGCTCCGAGCATCTGTCCATCGCCATGACGATGCCTTTGGCCTGCTCGATGATGGCCCGTGATCTCAGCAATGTCAGGGGGTGGATATCCCGCGGTTGCCGCTCCTCGACCGCCTTTGGCTCTTCTGGCCTCGTCGACACCTCGCCAGTCAACCAGGAAGAGGCCGCCCTGGTGCCCTTCACCGCATACATGGCCTGATCGATCTTGACCATGATATCCGCCACTCCATCGGTCGGCGAGACCTGATGGATGCCTATGCTCATGCTGAGACGGAGCCGCAACTCGTTGACGCGGATGGGCTCTTCAACGGCGGCGCAGGCGCGTGCAGCGGACGCACGCGCTAATGCTGAATCGTGGTGCCGCGCGACGATAACGAACTCGTCGCCGCCCAGACGCGCCACGGTGTCTTCGGTGCGCTGGCTTGCCCGGAGTCGCGCTGCGATGATTCGCAAGACCTCGTCGCCTACGGCGTGTCCGTACCGATCGTTGACGGCCTTGAACTGATCGAGGTCTCCCATCGACACAACGAGCTTGGACGACCTATCGACTCTCCCCAGTTCCATCGTCAGGCGTCGAAAGAACTCACCGCGATGCGGCAGATTCGTCAATGGATCAAGCGACGCCCGCAGACGCATCTCCCGGAGGCTGCGAGCGTGTTCGGTGACGTCCATCG
>JBBSPA010000115.1:0-9801 GCA_038259225.1 Propionibacteriales bacterium | reverse complement strand
GGCCAAGCTCGACTTCGCCGGACGCCGGCTGCTGTTCGCGATCGTCCTCGGCACCTTGATGATCCCGGGTGTCGTGACGTTCGTCCCGATGTTCGTGCTGGCGTCCAACCTGCACCTGACCAACAGCCTGCTGGGCATGATTTTGCCGTTCCTCGTCCAGCCGTTCGGGGTCTTCTTGATGCGCCAGTACATCGGCGGCTTGCCCGACGAGCTGATCCAGGCGGCACGCGTCGACGGCGCCGGCGAGTTCCGCATCTACTGGAACGTCATCCTGCCGCTGTGCGGACCTGCGTTGGCCACGCTCGGGATCTTGACGTTCCTCGGCTCGTGGAACAACTTCCTGTGGCCACTGGTGGTCGCGCAGCAGGAGGACAAGTTCACCTTGCCCGTGGCGCTGGCGTTGTACTCGATCGGACAGAACTCCACCAACTACGGGCTGTTGCTCGCCGGCTCCGTCGTCGTGGTGCTACCGGTCATCGCCGTGTTCTTGGCGCTGCAGCGTTACTTCATCCAAGGCATCTCCATGACCGGCATCAAGTAGCCCGTCCGCGACATCAATCCTCGATCACGAAAGAAGACTCGCACCCATGTACGCACCCTCACCACGCCACAAGGCGATCGCGCTTCTCGCCTGCGGCGCTCTGGCCGTTACCGGGCTCGCCGCCATCACAGCGGCGCCGAGCTCAGCCTCGGCGGCGCCAACGCAGGCAACCCACCAGGCGGCCCCGGCGGCGCTCGCCAAGCACGGCAGCAAGGCTGACCTGCGACGCTGGGCGCGCGACACCTGGACGTCCTTCGGCGCCATGGTCGACTCTGCCACCGGGCTGCCGGCCGACAACATCGACGGCGATCTTGATCCTACGACGCGTTCGGGCTACACCTCGCCCACGAACATCGGTGGGTACCTGTGGAGCACGGTGGCCGCCCGCGACCTCGGCATCATCGGCCGCCCCGAGGCGTACCAGCGGATGAAGCAGACGCTCGACACGATGAGCGCGGTCGACCGCAACCACTCGTCCGGCATGTTCTACAACTGGTATGACGAGCACACCGGTGCCGTCATCAGGACCTGGCCCGAGGACGGCCACACCGTGATCCCGTTCCTGTCCAGCGTCGACAACGGCTGGTTCGCAGCCTCGCTGCGAGTCGTGGCCGGTGCCGAGCCGCGGCTGCGTCACGAGGCCATGGCCCTGTACGACTCGATGAACTTCGGCTCGTTCTACGATCCGAACGCACGGCCCGACCAGCACGTCGGTCTGCTCCGCGGAGGCTTCTACGACAGTGACCCGGGCGGCTGCAACGTCTTTCAGGACTCCTACACCGGGCAAGGGCCGAAGGTCTGGTACACCTGCAACCACTACGACATCACCGTCACCGAGCCCCGCCTCGCGCTCTACCTGGGCATCGCCAACGGTCAGATCCCGGCCAAGGGGTACTTCGGCCCGAACCGCACCTTCCCCGTCGACGGCTGCAACCTGGCCTTCGAGCAGAAGCCGGTCGGCTACTACCGGACGTACCTCGGCGTGGACGTCTTCGAGGGTGCCTACCGCTACCGCGGGATGAAGTTCGTGCCGAGCTGGGGTGGCGACATGTTCGAGGCGCTGATGCCCGACCTGTTCGTGCCCGAGGCGAAGTGGGGGCCGCGCTCCTGGGGTGTCAACCACCCCCTGACCGTCCGGGGCCAGATCGAGCACGGACTGGACGAGGCGAAGTACGGCTACTGGGGCTTCAGCCCGGCCAGCGACCCGTTCGGCAGCTACCGCGAGTACGGCGTCGAGGAGATGGGGATGAGCCCGGACGGCTATGCCTCGGACGAGCCGCGCACCGACGTCGACAAGGGCTGGCCGGGATGCCGTGAACCGGCCAACCCCAACCCGACGTTCAACGACGGGGTCGTCACCCCGCACGCGTCGTTCCTGGCACTGCCCTACGCGGGCAAGGCGGCCGTGACCAACCTGCGCAACATCGAGGACCGGTTGCACGCCTACGGCCCAGGTGGCTTCTACGACTCCGTGGCAACCAAGTCGGGAACCATCGCCGCCCGCTACCTGTCTCTCGATCAGGCGATGGTGCTCGGTGCGATCGACAACGAGCTTCGCCAGGACGCGATCAAGGACTACTTCGTCGACCGGAGCTTCCGGGACGCGCTGCGGCCGCTGATGGCGATGGAGGTATTCAACGCCGGCCGGGTCAAGCGAGGTCACCGGTGACCGGGGTCGGTCGGGGAGCCCGCGCCGACTGGGACAAACGGATCGGGCGTCGCAGCGATGACGCCACGAGTGGGAAGGCGCCGCTGCTCGGCGCGCCGACGGACGTCACGGCCGACTCCGGCCGGGGTCAGGTGACCCTCGACTGGGAGCGGGTGGACGGGGCGATCGGCTACCAGGTGTATGTCGCCGACGGCGCTGAGGAACCTCACCGGCTCGACCACGCCGGGCGCGACGTGCTGGCCGTTCCGCACCCGCCGTACGTCGACACGACGGCACCGGAAGGAGTCAAGCGGCGCTACAGTGTCGCGGCCTTGTCCGACGTCGACGTCGAGGGTGCGCGCTCCGGTGAGGTGATCGTCGACCTCGCTCCTGACGACGGAGGGTCGGCTCGGGTCGACCTTCTCGTCGACGCCCAGGGCGATCGCGGACCCCTTGACCGCCCTTGGCGACCGATGATCGGGGCAGAACATCTCTCGCACGCGCTGTCCACCGAGACGACCGGGGGGCGCGTCATCGGCGAGGAGCTCACCGCGGCGCTGCGTGCGGCGCACGAGGAGCTCGGCGTCGAGAGCGTGCGAGCACACGGCATCTTCTGCGACGACGTCGGTGTCTACCGGGAGGTGGACGAGCAGCCGGTCCACGACTTCGGCAACGTCGACCGGATCTTCGATCACATCCTGGCGATCGGTCTGCGCCCCGTCGTGGAGATCTCGTTCATGCCACACGACCTGGCCCGCGATCCATCGAGCACGGTGTTCGAGTACGCCGCCATCGTCTCACCACCCAAGGACTGGGGCCGCTGGTCCGAACTCGTCACGGCGTTCACACAGCACCTCGTCGAGCGCTACGGGCTGGAGGATGTGCGTGAGCGCTGGTCGTTCGAGGTGTGGAACGAGGCCAACCTCGAGGTGTTCTGGTCGGGCACCGAGGACGAGTACTGGCGGCTCTACGACGTCACCGTCGATGCCGTGCTCGCCGTCGACCCCGGCCTCGTCGTCGGCGGTCCGTCCTCGGCCGCAGCCGGCTGGGTCGAAGGACTGCTCGACCACGTTGACAGCTCCGGAGCGCGCGTCGACTTCGTCAGCACCCACACGTACGGCAGCCCACCGCTGGACTTCCGACCGACTCTGGACCGGCACGGGCGCGGCGGAACGCCGATCTGGTGGACCGAATGGGGCGTCACGCCGACGCACTTCAACGAGGTCAGCGACGCGGTCTTCGCCGGCGTCTTCCTGCTCCAGGGAATGGCCAGCGCGATGGGCCGGATCGAGGCGTTGTCCTACTGGGTTGTGTCTGATCACTTCGAAGAGCTCGGCCGCCCGCCCGCGCTGATGCACGGAGGCTTTGGGTTACGCAGCGTAGGTGAGCTGCGCAAGCCACGGTGGTGGGCGCTTGCGCTGTTGGAGCGGTTGCGTGACACCCGACTGCCGGTCCAGGCCTCCGGCGACGGGGGAGGCTCCCTCGTCGAGGCGATCGCCACGCGTGACGACGTCGCGGGTGCGTTGGCCGCACTGGTCTGGAACTTCACGCTGGACCAGACCAAGGCCGCTGGCGAGCCCAGATTGGCGCGCGACGTGACTCTCGGCTGGTCCGGGCTGGAGCCTGGATCGGCGTACATGGTGCACCATCACCGCGTCGATGCCGATCACTCGAACCTGCCGGGGGTCTGGGACCGGATCCGGTCACCGGACCAGGACTGGCCCGACCAGGACCAGTGGTCCGAGCTGGCCGAGGCCGACCGGCTCGACCTGCTCGAACCGGACCGGCAGGTCACCGCAGCAGCCGACGGAACGCTGTCGTTGGAGTTCTCGCTCCCGATGCCCGCGATGTCGTTCGTCGAGCTCGTCCGAGCCTGACTCGAATCTCCCCTCCGCTCGGACGCGGAGAGCCCCGCTCCTCCTGGAGCGGGGCTCTTCGACGTCGTGGCCATTGTGGGCCAACAGCCTCGGATCAGGCGTTGGGGCGCTTGCCGTGGTTGGCCTTGTTCTTGCGGCGTGAGCGGCGCTTACGTCCAGTCTTGCCCATCAGGTCCTCCTCGATACGGATGCACGTGCAGGCCCTAGTGTCGCAGAACACCACTTCAGGAGAGGAATCCGTGATGACCGCAGCAGGTTCACCGGCAGGGTCGGAGGGTCCCTCAGCAGGATCGGCGAGCAGCGGGGAGCCGACAGTGCAGGGCGCGGGTCTGCGCGCGGGCCTCTCGGCTGGTCGGAATCACGTTGTCGCGGAGAACGACACCGCGGTTGCCCTGGGCTCGGGAGACCTCGCCGTGCTGGCGACGCCGCGACTGCTCGCCTGGATGGAGGGTGCCACCTGTGCGGTGGTCGCGGATCTGTTGGGGCCGGGCCAGACCTCCGTGGGAAGCCGGGTGAGCGTCGAGCACGTCCGGGCGAGCAGGGTAGGCGCGGCGATCTCGGTATCGGCTGAGCTGGTCCACGTCGACGGCCGGCTGCTGCGCTTTCAGGTCCAGGCGTCCGATGGTGATGAGGTGGTGGTGGGTCACGGCGAGATCACCCGGGTCGTGGTCGACGTCACCCGCTTCCTCGCCCGCCTCTGACCCGCACCCCTCCCTCCCCCTCCTCCCCCTCCTCCCCCTCCTCCCGCTCCTCCCGCCTCCGTGGTTTGCCTAGTTATCTATTCGCCGGAATAGTTAACTAGGCAAACCCGCCTTGCTCACTGGGGGTTTGCCTTGCGGACCTGGGGTGGAACCCGTCGCCCGGCCGTACCCGTCCGGTCGATGCCTGGCAACCACCCTGATGCTCGGCCCGCCCTGGACACCACCCCGATGCTCGGGCTGCCCTGGCTTCCGGACGCAGCGCGCCGCAGGTTCAGACCTCCCGACGAAAGCCCAGCAGCAGTACCGGCTCAACCGGGCGCCAGTCCAGAGCAGGATCACGCTCAAAGCCCATCGCGGCGTACAACCGGTGCGCAGCCGTCATCTCAGCCATCGAGCAAATCACCATCGCACGCAGATCGAGCTCGCGGCTTCGGTCGAAGCATCGCTGGATCAACGCTCGTCCGATGCCGCGACCGCGCACGGTCGGGGAGACGGCCAGCATCCGGAACTCACCTTCGCCGTCGCCGCTCAGCTCACGCAGCGATGAGCCCGGTGGGCAGAAGGTCACCGTCCCTACGATCTGGTCCGCGACGACGGCGACAAGCAGCTCGGCCGCCTCGGCTCGATGGGCAGCATCGGAGAGGTCCGCGGCGTAGTCGGTATCGCGGGTGAGGAACCCGTCGTGCACGTAGCCGTCGAGGGTCAGTGCGCCGACCGCCTCGAGCTCGTCGTCGAGCGCGAGCCGGATCTCGACCGGGTCAGACACCGGTCGTCGTCCGTGGGTAGGCCGCTTCGGGGTCCGTCAGCACGTTCACCAGATAGGGCACGCCGGAGGCGAAGGCCCGGTCGAGCGCTGCCCCGATCGCACCGGGCTTGCTCACGGTCTCACCATCGCCGCCCAGAGCCTGCACGACCTTGTCGTACGCCGTCTGAGGCGCGAGGTCGGCCGCGACGTCGTAGCCGTACAGGAACCGCATCGGGTGCTTCTCCAGGGCCCAGCACGAGTTGTTGCCGACCACCATCACCACCGGCAGGTTGTGCCGGACCAGCGTGTCGACGTCGATCAACGACATCCCGGCCGCACCGTCGCCGAGCAGCAGCACGACTTGCGAGGACGGTCGGGCGATCCGCGCGGCCATCGCCGCGCCGAGGCCTGCGCCGAGGCAGCCGTACGGGCCTGGGTCGAGCCAGCCGCCCGGCTTGCTGGGCTCGACATACTTGCCGGCGAACGACACGAAGTCGCCGCCGTCGCCGATCACCACCGCGTCGTCAGCCAGCCGGGGGAGCAGCTCGCCGTAGACACGCGCGGGGTGGATCGGATCGGCCTCGGAGGCCAGCAGCTCGGCATCCTTCGCAACGGCACTCTTGACCTGGTCCGACAATCGACCCACCCAAGCTGACCAGTCCGGGACGGCAGCAGCTGCGCGCAGCGCTTCGCCGAGCCCGTCCAGCACGAGCGACAGATCGCCGTACGCCGACGCCGCCAAGGTCGCATGACCCGAGATCTGGGACTCGCTGTCCGCGCAGTGCACGACCTTCGCAGGCTCGGCACCCTCTTTGCCTCCGAAGGAGCCGTAACCGAGCCGGAAGTCCAGCGGCGTCCCGACCACGACGGCGACGTCGCACTGTCCGAACGCCACCGACCGTGCCTTGGTCACGAGCATGGGATGCCCGCCGCGGATGACACCGCGCCCCATCCCGTTGGTCACCACGGGCAGACCGGTGTCCTCGACGAGTCTCAGTGCAGCGGCCTCGGCACCGTCGGACCACACGTCCGTGCCGAGGACGAGCACCGGACGGCTCGCGCCCGCCAGCAGCGCCCCGATCGCAGAGATCGCGTCCGGATCCGGGCTGATCGGTTCCCGGATCCCCACGACCGGCACCGGTGACGCGCAGCGCGAGAACAGCTGGTCCATCGGGACGTCGACAAAGGTGGGTCCACGGTGCGGCGACGAGGCCACACTGAACGCGGAGTGCATCCCGTCCGCGATCTCGGCGACATCCATGATCGTGCGCGCCTGTTTGGTGACAGGGGCCAGGATCGGCGGGTGATCGAGCTCCTGCAAGCTGCCGGACCCCCAGCGTTGCGTCGGGGCGCGACCGCCGACGACGACCAGCGGCGATCCTGAGAAGGAGGCCTGGGCGATCGGGCTCACCCCGTTGGTCACACCTGGGCCGGCGGTCAGCACGGCGAGTCCGGGAGTGCGGGTCAGCTTGCCGGTCGCCTCGGCGGCGAAGACCGCTGACGGCTCGTGGCGTACGTCGATCAAGCGCATGCCCGGCTCGCCTTTGACCGCTGCGTCGTACATCGGGAAGACGTGCGCGCCAGACAGGGTGAACATGGTCGTGACGCCGTGGGCGGCCGCGACAGCCACGGCATGATCGCCGCCATGTCCTTCGGGGCCGGTTAATGCGGGTGCGGGGGACCGGCCGGACTCGCTCATGGCTTCAACGTACTGACGAGTATCCGGTGGCGGGGAACCGGCCGGTGGCTTACGCGTCCTTGACCGTGCGACCGGAGTACATCCACGGCGTGAAGGTGGGGATGGCGCGCAGCAGCGCGAGCAGCAGGTCCGAGCGGGACTCGGGCGGTTCGACGAACGACGCGGCGTCATGCTCCGGGGCGATGCCGATCGCGAGGTGGACGTGCAGGGCGCGCAGGAACGCGGAGGTGTTCTTGGCAGCCGGGGTCGGCCAGGTGTGCTCGGTCAGGTGTCCGCGTGGACGTACCAGGGCCCGGCCGAGCGTGGCGACCCAGTCGTCGAGAGTTTCGGCGTCGACCAGGTTGCGCTGCACCACGGTGAGCGTGGACAGGGCCAGCCGATCGTCCTCGCCGTCGACGAGAACGGTCGGGGTGGCCGCCACCAGTCGCTCCGCGATCACCTCGAGCAGTACGCCGAGGTGCAGCGCCTGCAGATGCCGCGACGACGCGAGCACGCTGATCAGGTCAGCGCCGTGCGCGACTGTGTGCGCCCAGCCCTTGCCCGGTATCCAGCCGCGTAGGTCCTGCTCGCGGGTGTACCAGCCGATCGCCCGCTCGGCCCAGTTAAGCACGACGTCGACCGGAAGGATCCGCGCCACGTTGTCGCGGCGGATGCACTCGGCCAGTGCCAGGGCGGAGAAGCTGCGGCGGAACACCGAGTCGTCCAGCGACTTGCCGAGCCCGACGACGAGTCCGTGGGCGATCGAGTCGCCGAAGCTGACGAGCAGGTCGTCGTACACCCCTTCGGTGAGCCACGTGGCCAGCACCGGGTAGGCGGTCTCGTCGCGCTCGACTGGATTCGTCGAGCCGAGCATCGTGACGAGCTCAGCGGTCAACTCGTTCAACGGCCGGTCGTCGGGAACCGCCATGTCGGACTCGAGCACCTGCTGCCAGAAACCTCGTGGCATGCCGCCCATCCTTCCACACGGCCCCGATCCGCTCGAAACCCTGCATTGTCACGACGTTCGGCTTTTCCTGTGGAGACACATTCATCACCGCCACCGTGGCTTACGGTGGCTCACGTGCCCTCCCTCAACGACGTCGTCAAGGCCCACACGGACCTCGACGACGAGGACGTTGAATGGCTCCATCTGCTCATCGCCGACTGGCAGATCATCGCGGATCTGTCGTTCGCCGATCTCGTCTTGTGGCTGCCGGATCGAGAGGGACACGGATTCTGGGGTGGCGCCCAGATGCGTCCGACGACCGGCCCGACGGCGTTCGTGGACGACCTGGTGGGTGCGTTCGTCCCGCGTGGGCGCCGACCGCTGCTCGATGCGGCGTACGACGAGGGCCGGATTGCCCGCGAAGGTGACCCGGAATGGCGTGACGACGTCCCGGTCCGGGTCGAGACCATCCCCGTGATGCGCGAAGGCGTGATGCTGGCGGTGATCGCACGCAACACCAACCTGCTCGGAGTCCGTACCCCGAGCCGCCTCGAGCTGTCCTACCTACAGACCGCCAGCGACCTGACGCGGATGATCAGTCGCGGGGCGTTCCCGATCCCGGGTGAGCGACGCGAGTGGACGTCCTCGCCTCGGGTGGGAGACGGGTTCGTACGGGTGGATGCCGAGGGTGTGGTGACCTATGCGAGCCCGAACGCCCAGTCGGCGTACCGGCGTCTCGGTATGGCCGGAGACCTGGTGGGGGAGACGTTCGCCGCCATAACCGCGGACGTCGTCGACCCGTCCGCGCGCGCGGTCGACGAGGGGTTGGCAGTCACCCTGGGCGGGTCGGCGCCGCGTGAGGTGGAGTACGGCAACGCGGACACGACGATCGTGGCCCGGGTGATCCCGCTGACGCCGGAAGGCAGCCACGAAGGCGCGCTGGTGCTGCTGCGCGACGTCACCGAGCTGCGCACTCGCGAGCGTGAGCTGATCACCAAGGACGCCACGATCCGGGAGATCCACCATCGGGTGAAGAACAACCTGCAGACGGTCGCGGCACTGCTGCGACTCCAGTCTCGCCGGATGGACGTGCCGGCGGCCCGGCTCGCTCTCGATGAGGCAGTACGCCGAGTGGGGTCGATCGCGATCGTGCACGAGACCCTGAGCCAGGCCTTCGACGAACACGTGGACTTCGACGAGGTGGCCGACCGGCTGGCGGCCATGGTCACCGAGGTGGCGGCCGAGCCCGCGCAGGTGCGAACCAGTCGAGACGGGAGCTTCGGTCAACTGGCGGCGGGGACCGCCACTCCGTTGGCCATGGTGTTGACGGAGGTGCTGCAGAACGCGGTCGAACATGCGTTTTCCGGGGGGGCCGGTGAGATCTCGGTCCGGGTGCTCCGCGTCGCCGGGAGGCTGGAGGTGGCGGTCGACGACGATGGTCGCGGGCTGCCGGACGGCTTCGATCCGCTGTCGTCGGGAAGCCTCGGCCTCTCGATCGTCCGGACCCTGGTGGAGTCCGAGCTCGGCGGCGTACTCAGTCTGGGGACGAACCCGGCTGGAGGTACCCGCGTCGACCTCGACATCCCCTGTTGAGTGCGCAGGTGGTGGGGGTTGAGTGCGCAGGTGGTGGGGGTTGAGTGCGCAGGTGGCGGGGGTTGAGTGCGC
>JBBSPA010000114.1:0-10410 GCA_038259225.1 Propionibacteriales bacterium | reverse complement strand
GCTCCTCACCGAAAGTGAATGGTTCTCGCGCCGGCGGGATGGGCCTGACCTTGGTGGGTGGCCCGCGCGCGTGCCGGGGCCGCCGCGTCGGTCTCGAGCGGTGTCGATGTTGATTGTCGGGGCGTCGAGGTCCAGCTCGGGGCGCTGGGGTTCCGCGATCGGGCCACAGACCCCGAGCTAGCCCCAGTAGGGCTGCCCGGCACGGCTGCGCCATAGGTTCCCCGTGCCCCCGATAGCCAGCCTGCTTCTAGCGTCGGCGGTTCCTGTCCAGGGTGCGGCGTAGCCGCATCGCGTAGCGACGCCCCGTCTTTCAGGGCGCCCTTGACTGGTGCCGGTGGGGTTAGATCCTGATGCGGCGGGGGCAGGGAGGACTACCTGGACCCTGGTGTTGTTCGTGGGCGTCTCGGTGGGCGCGTCTCGGCAGAGGGACTGCTGATGATCAGGTGACAGGGGACTGCAGCATGGTGGCGGTACCGAGGGCGCCACCGCACGACCGGCGCAGAACCATGACGGCTCTGACTGTTCGGGGGTCTGCGAGTTATCGGACCTGGTGGATTGCTCGGTTGCCGTTCCGCGGGGCGGGTGAGCGGTTCGGGTCAGACGGCGCTCTTGTTGCTCACGACGCCTTCGGCCACTCCGATGAGCAGCACGGCGGTGGTCACGGCTAGCACGAGCCCGATGATGTTGAGCTCGAAGATGCCGCCGGTGCCGAAGAACTGGGCGATCAGGCCGCCGATGAGGGACCCCACGAGCCCGAGTCCGAGGGTGGCTAGGAGTCCGAGGTCCTGCTTGCCGGGCTTGATGAGGCGCGCGAGCGCTCCGATGATGAGGCCTGCGATGAGGAAACCGATCATGATGTGAATCTTCTTCCGTAGCGAGGTCATCAGTGTGGTGGGCGGAGTTTCCATGATCGGGCTTGGCATCACCATCACCACCACCGGCCGGAAGTGAGGACCGATGGACGTCAACACCGCTTGCAGCAACAGCCGACTGGTCGGCCTGATCACCCTGGGCACCGGGGCTGCCCTCGTGCTCGCTCCGGGGCGACTGGGCAGACTTGCCGGCATCGACGACTGCCGTACGGCGCGCCTGCTCGGTGCCGCCGACCTGAGCCTGGCGCCGGGCCTGCTGTCCGGGCGCCCCCGCTGGCCCTGGATGGCTGCGCGCGCCGCGCTCAACCTGCCCATGGCGGCGGTGCTCGCCCGCTCCTCCCGCACCTCGGCGCGGCTGTCGGCGGTCAATCTGCTCGCGCTGACGGCCACTGATGCCCGGGTCGCGCTGACCCTGCACCGCGCAGGTCGCTGACAGCCAGGCGCTGCCTGCGGCCCCAATGAGCGATCGGTCACCGGCGTCAGAACGCTCACGTCAGAGATAGGTTCGCGGCAATGAGCACGTGGCAGCCAGGAGACCCGGGTGTGCTGTCGCTGCCTTCCGGCCGCTCGGTCCGCGGCCGGGGCATGCGCCAAACCCAGCTCGAGGGCACTCTTCCCGAGTTCGGGATTATCCTGCTCGCCAAGTCGCCGCCACCCGTCGCGTGGGCGAGCCGGTGGGTTAAATGGTCAGACTTTCGGCTGCCGGCCGACCGACGCGATGCCGAGGCTGCCCTGCGTGATGCCTGGTGTCGTTCTACGTCGGAGCGAGTCGAGGTCGCCTGCCCTGGAGGCCGGGGCAGGACCGGTACCGCTTTGGCCTGTCTCGCGGTGCTCGACGGCATTCCTGCCGCCGAGGCTGTGGCGTATGTGCGTAAGAACTACGACCCCCGCGCCGTCGAAACTCCCTGGCAGCGTTGGTACGTCCGGCGCTTCGCACGCGCAGCGTCCCCATAAGCGAACCCGTTGCGGTGACGCGCCCGTCGCCGGCGAGCTGAACGTACGAGGGTCGGCGTCCGTTGTTCAGTCAGACGGCCAGATCGGCTGCGCTCTCGTCGCTGCGGCGTGGATCGAGTTTGCGTCTATTTGGCTTGTGGTCGGCCCGATGCCGAGCTGAGGCCATTGGCAGACGACCTTCAATGCGCCAGCGGGCGGCAGCGGCCACAGCCAGTAGTTGCGATCGGCGGCGGAGGGGCCCCCACCTCCGCCGCCTCCCGAAAGCACTGGATGCGCGGGAGTGTCCTGCGGGTCGATGGAACCGGGCCAGGCATCGACACTTGTGGCGCGTCGCCCGTCTGCGAACTCGAATCCCCACTTCAGGCGATTCCGTCGCCACTCGTCGTCCTGGTCGTGTCGATACGGCCCGTCGAACACCTCGTCGTTGAGGTCGAACCGCCTCATGCGCGCTCGAGTGCGCACGAGCAACGTCATGGCCACGCCGGTGGGGAAGGCTCGCAGTCCGGTGAGCATCATGACGGCCTGATCGGAACGACCGATGATGAGTTCAACCGGCACTACTCCCGGAAGCTGGTCGTCCGGCGGGTTCAACCACACCGGCTGTGGGGCCTCCTCCGGCTCGATGGGAGCGTCGGGCGGGTCCGGGAAGAAGTCGCTCATCGCACCATCCTGACGCTTGGAGTGACGCGGCCAGGCGGATACGGCAGGCGCGGACCGAGCTGTCACCGATCGCCGTCGCACCCAACGGTCCAATCCACTCACCGCAAGCGGATCGGCTTGCGGGAAGGGCCCGGGCCGATTGCGAGCGGCCGACTCCGGCGTCTTGCTGGGTGGGTCAGGCTCTGCCTGACGCCCGAGCTGGCCAACATCCCGCGGCGTGGCAGGGCCAACGCTTGGAGGTGCGCGATGAGCGGGCTTCGTGTCGGGTACGCCCGATGCTCCAACGATCAGCAAGACCTCACCGCCCAACGTGATGCGCTGGTCGGCCTCGGTATCGAGGCAGAGCGGACCTATGTCGCCCACGGCCCGACCGGCACCAACCGGGAACGCCCCGGGCTGCGCGAGGCCGGCGCCGCCTGCCGGGCAGGGGACACCCTTGTGGTGACCAAGCTGGACCGGTCCCTGCCCGCCGCCCGCGCGAGCGCCGACGAGCTCACCACGCGGCAGATCAGCCTGCCACTGGGCGGGTCGGTCTACGACCCCACCGACGCGGTCGGCCGGCTGTTGTTCAACGTCCTTGTGATGGTGGCCGAGTTTGACCTGATCCGGCCCCGCACCAGGAAGGGCATGAAGGTCGCCAAGGCGAAGGGACGGTTGCTCGGCAAGCAGCCCACAGGATCCGGGCGTCGGCGTCGGCGTCGGGACCGAGCCACGTGGCGACGTTGAGTTCGGTGGCGGCGTCGAGGTCGGCCAGCCGGGGGCACGGCGCTGAAGCGCTTCTCCTGGCCGGTCGTCTCCCGTAGTGGTTGCAGGGTCGGGTGCGGGAAGGGGTCGGTTGACCCCGCTGCTGCCCTAGGTGCTGGGGTCGACGACGAGGCGGCCGCGAGTCTGGCCGGCCATGATCTCTTCGCCCTGCTCGGGCAGGCTGCTCATCGGGACGACCTGGGTCATCGCAGTCAGCAGATCGCTCGGCAGATCCGTCGCCAAGCGCGCCCACGCGACCTCACGGTCCGCACGAGGCGCCATGACGGAGTCGATCCCCTGCAGCCGCACGCCTCGCAGGATGAACGGCATCACCGTGCTCGGCAGATCCGTGCCGCCGGCCAACCCACAAGCGGTCACGACACCGTGGTACTTGGTCTGGGCGATGATCCTGGCGAGCATGTTCGAGCCGACCACATCGACCGCGCCCGCCCAGGTCTCTGCTTCCAGCGGCCTGGGAACTTCGGACATCTCATCACGCGTGACGAACGCTGATGCTCCGAGGGAACGCAGGTAGTCGTGCTCCTCCGGGCGGCCCGTCACGGCGGTGACGTTGAACCCGAGCTCGGAGAGGATCGCAATGGCAACGCTGCCGACCCCGCCGGCTGCGCCGGTGACGACGATCGGGCCGTCGCTTGGGTTCACGCCACCGGCTTCAAGACCGAGCACGCAGAGCATCGAGGTGAGTCCGGCTGTGCCGATCCCCATCGCCTGCTCGCTCGTGAGCCCAGCGGGTCGCGTGACTAGCCAGTCAGCCTTCACGCGCTGACGCTGGCTGTAACCACCCCAGTACTTCTCACCGACTGCCCAGCCCGTGAGGATGACGTCGTCACCCGGAGCGAACCGCGACGAGTCCGATGACACGACCGTGCCGGAGAAGTCGATGCCGGGCACCATCGGGAACGAGCGGATGATGCGGTTGCGCCCGGTGAGCGCCATGCCGTCCTTGTAGTTGAGCGACGAGTAGTCGATGTCGACGACCACCGTCTCAGAATCCGCGTAGTCGGGGAGGTCGCCGTCGGTCAGTTCCTCGATCGAGGCGGTCGCCGACCTCGGGTTGCCCGCTTCTGATTCGCGGACGACGAGTGCGTTGAAGGTGTTCATGGTGTGTTCCTAGGTTCGGATGGGCAACGGGTCGGAAGATTCGGACGCGGCTGCAGCGGCTGCGGCGTGCGGGATGACGAGAGCATCGAGCGCGACGCAACCTTCGGCGCTGACGGCGAGTGGGTTGACGTCGAGTTCAGCGATCAGGTCGCCGAGGTCGGTGGCAAGATCCGAGAGCCCGACGAGCGCCTCCACCACCGACGCCTTGTCGACGGGCGAACGCCCGCGGACCCCGTCGAGGATCGGGGCGATCTTGAGCTTGTCGACCATGCGGCGAGCGATAGGCGCATCGATCGGAACGAGGCCGAGTTGGCGGTCGCCGAGGACCTCGATGAACACGCCGCCGCCCGCAACGAGAACCATCGATCCGAACTGCGGATCGGACACCACACCGAGCGCCATCTCGACCTGTGGCAGCGACATCGGTTCGACAAGCACCCCAGGACCCAGTCGATCGCACAGGTCGGAGTATGCCGCTCGCACCTCCTCGGCATCGGCGAGATTCAGCGCGACGCCTCCGACGTCGGACTTGTGCATGATCCCCGGCACGGCGGTCTTCAGCACGACCGGGTAGCCGACCGCTTCACCTGCCGCCACCGCACCCTCGACATCGTTCGCTTCGCGGTGTGTCACCACCGGCACGCCGTAGTCGGACAGCAGGTCGAGCCCTTCCCGCTCCGTCAGGGCCACAGGTTGCGCCAGGCGTTCACGCCAGCGGGCGGTGACAGCCGGATCGGGCGAGGTCGGCGGAGCGATCCGCGGTCGGATCACGAAGTCGCGATAGGCCAGCGCGTTCTTGACCGCGAGGAGGCCGGCGACCGTGCCGTCGAGCACGGGGATCCCCGCGTCGGTCATCCGCCGCGCGAGATCCTGGGAGTCGGTCCCGATGTGGTTCGTCAGCATCGCGATGGGCTTCTTGGTCCGGCGATGGACGCGTTGACAGATACGGGCAAACGACTCATGCAGGTAGAAGCCGGACGTGAGATCGGCGACGAACACACCGATTGCCGTGTCCTCGTCGTCCATCAGCGCCTGCCAGCAGTGCTCGAACACCGCCTGGTACTCGTTGCCCGTACCCCAGGCGTCGAGGGGGTTGATCGGCTCCAACCCGTGATCGAGTTGGGACTCGAGCACCGTCGTCGTGTCCTCGGAGATCTGCGAGAAGGGCACACCGAGATCGTCGGCAAGGTCGATCAGCAGCTCACGCTCACCACCGGAGTCAAGGATGGCAGCGAGCCCACCGCTGCTCGGCCGGCGCCGGTCGGAGAGCAACAGCGCGCTCGCTGCGAGCTCGTCGAGCGACTTGACCTGCAGTACGCCGTACCGCTCGAACAACGTCTGATACGCCGCGTCGTTACCGGCGATCGCCCCCGAGTGACTCAGTGCGAGTTTGGCGGCTTCGGGCGAGCGGCCGACCTTGAGCGCGACGACCGGAACGTCGCGGTCGGCAGCCTTCTTCAGCGCGGCGATGAATCCGTCGGGGTTTCGGACGGTCTCGAGGAAGAGCGCGATGACACGAGTGCTCTCCTGATCGAGCGCGTAGTCCATATAGTCGGCAGTCGTGGTGACGAGTTCCTGACCCGGCGAGATCGCGAGGTTGAACCGCAGCTTCTGATCGTTCCAGAGCAACGCTGTGAGGACCGACCCCGACTGAGCGATGAGGGTCACGCCGCCCTCGCGTAGTTCGTACGGCCGATTGAACGGGAAGGCGCGGAACCACTCCTCCACGTTGTAGAAGCCCATGCAGTTCCCACCGACGATCGGGAGCCCAGCATCCGTCGCCAGGGTGCGGGTCCGCATGCGCAGCGAGTTGGTCTCGGTGTCGCTCGGTAGGAGGACACTTCCGGGGATCACGAGGCCACCGACACCCAGATCGATGGCCTGCATCACGAGCTCTTCGAGCCTCGCGTTCCCGACGCCGAGCACTGCCAGGTCAGGCACTTCGGGGAGGCTGGCGAGGTCGTCGAAGCACTCCCAGCCCTCGACCTCCTCATACTTCGGGTTCACGGGATAGACGCGCCCCGGGTAGCGCGACACCTGCAGTTCCAGTGCCATGTCGTTCCCGGCGACGTTGGGCACCGTCGATGCGCCGATCAGCGCCACGGATCGCGGTGCGAGCATCCGTGCGAGCGCGTGCTCACAGTTGGCCCCGGTCATGATCACCCTTCCCTTCAGATCGCCGAGCGGCAACCCATTCCTGTGCTTCGTCGTAGATGCCGGCGAGGTGGTCCATCTGAGCGCCGATGGCCGCCTCGGCTGCCGCCGGATCACGCGATTCGACTGCGGCCAGCAGGGCGCCTTGGAGTTCCAACACATCGCTTCGCTGGCGGAAGCGATTGATGACCAGGTTCGTGGAGGGGTGAAGCGCCTCGAGCGCAAAGACCATGACGTAGTCGAGCACCGGGTTGCCCGCGGCCTCGACGATCACCCGGTGGAACGCGACATCGGCGTCGCAGAACTCCTCGTCGGAAAGGTCTGGTCGGCCCTGCCGGTCGAGCGCCGCGTGCAGGGCTGCGATCTGCTCCTCCGTACGCCGATCCGCAGCAAGACGCGCACAGGTGGTCTCGAGAACACGCCTGCTCTCGGCGACCTCGGCGAGTGAGAAGACTTGATGGCTCACGAGCAACATCGCCGTGGTCGAGAGGTCCGATCGCAGCTGCTCAGAACTCGGCAATGACACGAAGTTGCCCCCTGACACACCTCGGCGCGACCTGATCATGTTCTTCGCCGCAAGCCGCTTCAGCGCTTCGCGCACGGTCGGTCGCGACACGCCGAACTGCTCGGCCAGCTCCGTCTCGTTCGGCAGTCGCTCATCGACCGAGAGCGCCCCAGTCACGATGGACTCGCGAATCGCTGAGGCGATCTGATCCGGCAGCGATTTCAGCTCCGCCGCGAACACCGAAGACGATGGTTTCGAAGACATTCGGAGCACCGTAGACCAATAGGTCAGATCAATTCAATAGCGAGGGGCCGTCACCCCTGGACACCGGACCGCGCCAATCGTGTTCCACTCGACGATCCCGTACTGGCACGCTCCGCGAGCCGATCGGCTACCGGCACGCTCCGCGGTGTGCGGCACGAGTGGGCGGTGGCGACAGCGCGTGTCAGCCTGTGCAAATGAATACGGCAGGCGAAGTCGTTGCGGCGGAGGGCGTTGCGCCGAACGGAGACACGTGGTCACTGCGGTATCGGCCCGACGGCATAGGCGGGCGCCACGAAATGGCGCTCTATGTGAACGGGGGCATTCTTGAGGACGGGTCTGGTTGGGACATACCGGGCACGACGGAGATCGGGTTTGGGGGCGGCTTCAAGCAAGGAGGAGGAAGTCGCTACATCTACGGTCTCGTCACCTCCCGCATCGAAATCGTGCGTGCTGAGAGCCTTGATGAGGGCGACCACACTGATGTCTCACCCGCCGCACTCTCCGCGGCCACGACCGACGACGGAAGCCCGCTGCGTTGTTTCGTCCTTATCCGGCCGCCGGTCGACGACGTGACTGCCCTTGTGGGCCTGGACAGTGACGGACAGGTCGTCCAGCGAATCCGCTTCATCGGACCACTCGGGCGCCGCTGACGGGTTCCGGCCCCGGCCCTCGGTAGGTCGGGGCGGTGCCGCAGGAAGACCGGCTAGCGGCGACGACCGGCATACTTGCTCGTCGGTCAGAGTTTCGCGGCCCGCGCCGCAATCTCGAGAAGAACGTGGTCCCGACGCTCCCGCTGTCCTTCGGTGTACAGCTGGCCCCGAAGCAACTCCTTGGCCTCGCGCAGCCGCCCACGGTTTACGGCGTACCCGGGAGAGCGTGCGGTGACGGCGACAGGAATGTCACTTCGACCATCCCAGTCCATTGGCATCCCCGGAAGCCCGGCCGCAACGGCGGCAGGGTGCCAAGTGACGTCGACCGTCAACGGTCCCGCCCACGGCGTCAGAACCGTGAGGCACTCATGAACCTCCACCAGATCAGCGGCCTCGGCCAGGAGATCGGGCCAGAGCGACGGCGCGAGGGGGCCGACGACAAGCAGCGGAGCGTTGTCTATGCCGGCCGCTGTCAGGCGCTCAGCGAGCAGCGCGTGCTTACCGGCGCACGTGCCTGACCCGGCGACCTCTGTGCTGGCAGCATCGGGGGCCGCCGGCCAGCGGTACGGCATCCTCTGGACCCCCTCGGCAAGAGCGCGCAAGCTGACGGCGGTCACGCCATGAGTCTGCACCCCCCAGAGGACAGCGCGCCGCGGGAGCTTCCCGTGCTGGGTCGCTCCGCATGGCCGATGGGCACTTGGAGCCCGCCAGTGGCCGCGGCAAGTCAGTTCCTGGCTACCGTCGGGCTGTGTCCAGGATCGTCCTTCACTTCCATCCGGGCTGGGCCTTCGCCAAGGGCACGGTGCTTGATGCGATTTCGACGTCCGGCAGGTATCGCAGCCAGTGGCAGACCGGCACATCCAATGGTGGCCTCACCGCTTTCCGAGGTGGTGACCGGTGGCGGTGGGAAAGCAAGATCTTCGCGGGTCGGTATGACGAGGCGCTCGACGAGGAGCGCCCCGTGTACGGCGCGTGGAACCGTCGTCACGACCCCTACGGTGCGGCACCTCGATTCGGCTCGGCGTATCTGAGGCTCAGGCCCGAGGTGAGCGCCAGGGCCACATTCTGCTGGCCGGACAGCGTCTACGAACCGCAGACGAGCGGCGGCCCCGAGAGGCTCGAGGAGCTGTGCCGCCTGGCGGACGCAGGGGGTCAGGATCCGGGACTGCTGCCCCAGGCTGTCGCCGATCTGCCGCTCGACGACCCGCTCAACGACTACGTCGAGGCGCACGTCCACGGAGGGCTGGTCCTCGTGCGAGACGTCGAGGCGCTGGTCCTCGACCCGGCTGACCGCCGGGCACACGCCGAGGCCCTCGTCCACCTTGGCTGCCCGGTCGAGGAGCACCCCGGTTACTCAGTGACGGCCGGCGCAATCGACCCTGAGTACCGGGGCCCCGTGCCGGTGCGACTGGCGCGCCAGCTGGGTGGAGTCATCACACCGGCGAGGCTCGCCGCGGCTTCGAGAACCAGCAACCACGATCCACAAGCGATCAAGTGGTTGTGGCACTGCCTTGCTCGGTTCGGCCGGCAGACCCAGGCCCAGCAGCACGAGCGGACTGTAAGGTGACGGAAGGACAGCCACAACTGGGACCAGCGCGCAAGGAACGACCCGTAGCCGATGGGCTCGCGGAGCGTGCCGGTAGCCGATGGTCACGCGGAGCGTGCCGGTGCGGGTTCGGCTTGCGAACGTCCCTTGCGCTCTTCGGCCGCGACCGCCGGCGACCTGATCGCGGGACCCGGGCGGTGGCTGACCGACGTGTGACCCGCTGATCTGGGCGCTGCATGGAGGCAGGACCCGCCAGCCCGAGTGAAGGACGAGGGACCTCCTCGTCCCAGGTTGAGTAGACGTGCTCATGCGCCCAGCCGGTCATGTGGCGAGCCTGGAGCCATGACGATGAAACTGATAACCGCTGCGCTGCTGGCCTCCCTTGCCCTACCCAGTCTTTCCGCCTGCGACCTCGCCTGGACCGAGGGCATCTGCCAGGACGACGAGGTGTGGATCGACTACGCCGCAGGTGGGGGTGATTGTCGGGAGCAGACACCTGAGGATCCCGACTGTCCCGGTGGGCAGATCCCCCGAGAGCAGCGTCCCGGCCGGGAGTTGGACTGCGTGCCGAACGACATCACCAAGGAGCCCTACCGCTCCGAGAGCCCCACCCCATGACGGGTCGGACCACGACTGGTCGCGGCTCGTGAGCACGGGCCACGACAGAACCCGCCTGTGGTCGCGCTCCGCGTGATGATCGGTCACCGGGTCGCTCCGCGAGCCCATCGGCTTGTGGGGCCGGTTAGCCCGTTAGGTGATGTGGTCCGAGAGTGGGGCAGGCACATGGCCGGCTGAGCTGGCGGAGGTGAGGCTGGCGGCCAGGTCCAGAAGGTCATCGTTGAGTTGCTCGACGGGGGTTGAGGTCAGACCGGCGACGGAGAGTTCGGCGAGTTGTAGCCAGGCCGCCTTGAGCCTGGTGAGGAGGGCTTTGCCCTGGTC
>JBBSPA010000113.1:0-10592 GCA_038259225.1 Propionibacteriales bacterium | reverse complement strand
CTGGCCTCCGGTGCCTGCTCGTGCATCACGTCTGCCGTCTCCCACGTCGATCCGATGTCGGAGCTCCAGACTAGAGTCGGCACGTGGCTCCGACTGACCCCGCCCTGAGCGGCACAGCCCAAAACGGCACGGCCCTGAGCGGCACAGCCTCGACCGACTCAGCTGCCGCGACGGGTGACGGGAAACGGCCCGTCCTGCTGCTCCTGGACGGGCACTCGCTCGCCTATCGCGCGTTCTTCGCCCTCCCGGTGGAGAACTTCTCGACGACCACAGGTCAGCCGACCAACGCCGTCTACGGCTTCACATCGATGCTGATCAACGTGCTCCGCGACGAGGCGCCCAGCCACCTCGCGGTCGCGTTCGACGTGTCCCGGAAGACGTTCAGGTCAGAGGAGTACGCCGACTACAAGGCCAACCGCTCCAAGAGCCCTGACGAGTTCAAGGGTCAGGTCTCTCTCGTCAAGGAAGTCCTCGACGCGCTCCGGGTCGTTACTGTCGAGAAGGACGGCTTCGAGGCCGACGACGTGATCGCCACCTTGGCCACCCAGGGCGAGGCGGCCGGCTATGACGTGCTGATCTGTAGCGGCGACCGCGACACGTTCCAGCTCGTCACTGATCACGTCACCGTTCTCTACCCGCGCCGCGGCGTTTCCGACCTGGCCCGGATGACCCCGGACGCGGTGTTCGAGAAGTACGGCGTCCCACCCCTGAAGTACCCCGACCTCGCGGCCATGGTCGGTGAGTCGAGCGACAACCTCCCGGGTGTTCCCGGCGTCGGTCCCAAGACGGCGGCGAAATGGATCGCCCAGTTCGGCACGCTCGACGAGGTGGTGGCCCGGGTGGACGAGATCACGGGCAAGGCCGGGGAGTCGCTGCGCGAGCATCTCGCCGACGTGATCCGCAACCGCCGCATCAACCAGCTGGTCCGCGACCTCGACCTCCCGATCGCACCTCCCGACCTCGAGCAGCAGGCGTGGGACCGCGACGAGGTCCACACGATCTTCGACGGCCTGGAGTTCCGGGTGTTGCGCGACCGGCTGTTCGAGACGCTGTCGGCCGACGAGCCCGACATCGCGCCAGGCACCGAGATCGACGGTGTCCAGCTCGAGGCCGGCGCGCTGCCCGGCTGGTTGTCGGAGCACGCGCCAGGAGCCGTCCCTACCGGGATCGAGGTGCACGGACAGTGGGGAGCCGGCACCGGCCAGCTCACGTCGCTCGCGCTCGCGGACGCGACCGGCAGCGCAGCCTGGCTGGACGCCGCGGAGATCGGCGCCGACGACGAGGTCGTGCTGGCGACGTGGCTCGCCGATCCCGATCGGCCGAAGGTGCTGCACGATGCGAAAGGGCCGATGCTGGCGCTGGCTGCCAGGGGTTGGCCGGTGGCGGGGCTCGCGGCCGATACCGCCTTGTCGGCGTACCTCTCCCATCCCGATCAGCGCTCCTACGACCTTGCCGACCTGACCCTGCGCTACCTGCACCGCGAGCTGAAGGGCGAGGCGGCCTCGACCGACCAGCTGTCCTTCGACCTCGACGGCGACTCCGCCCTGGCTCAGGAGTCGATGCAGAAGGCCAGCGCCGTCGTCGACCTGGCCGCTGCGTTGGAGACCGAGCTCGAGACGCGCGGGGGCTCGAGGCTGCTCGCCGAGGTGGAGCTGCCGCTGGTGGACGTGCTGGCGAAGATGGAGCAGGTCGGGATCGCCGTCGACGTCGACCACCTGACCTCGCTCGAGGCCCAGTTCGCCGGTCGGGTCAAGGAAGCCGCCGACGAGGCATACGCCGTCATCGGCAAGCAGATCAACCTCGGTTCGCCCAAACAGCTCCAGGTCGTGCTGTTCGACGAGCTCGGGATGCCGAAGACCAAACGGACCAAGACCGGCTACACCACGGACGCCGAGGCGTTGCAGGGCCTCTACGACAAGACCGAGCACCCGTTCCTCCAGCACATGCTGATCCACCGCGACGTCACCCGGCTGCGGCAGACCGTCGAGGGTCTGCTCAAGACCGTCTCCGATGACGAGCGCATCCACACGACGTTCAACCAGATGATCGCCGCCACCGGCAGACTCTCGTCGACCGAGCCGAACCTGCAGAACATCCCGATCCGCACCGAGGAGGGCCGCCGGATCAGAGAGGCGTTCGTCGTCGGCGACGGCTACGAGTCGCTGCTCACTGCGGACTACAGCCAGATCGAGATGCGGATCATGGCGCACGTCTCCGACGATGCCGGGCTGATCGCGGCGTTCCACTCCGGTGAGGACTTCCACTCGGTGATGGCGGCCCGGGTGTTCCAGGTCGAGGCGGGCGCGGTCAGCTTGGCGCAGCGTTCGAAGATCAAGGCGATGAACTACGGGCTCGCCTACGGACTGTCCTCCTACGGCCTCAGCCAGCAGCTGAAGATCGAGACCAGCGAGGCGAAGGGCTTGATGGATGAGTACTTCGAACGCTTCGGCGGCGTCCGTGACTACCTCCACGGTGTCGTCGAGGAGGCTCGGCGGACCGGCTTCACCGAGACCTTGCTCGGCCGCCGCCGCTACCTGCCCGACCTGACCAGTGACAACCGACAGCGCCGCGAGATGGCCGAGCGGATGGCGCTGAACGCCCCGATCCAGGGCAGTGCGGCCGACCTGATCAAGGTAGCGATGCTGAAGGTCGACGCTGCCCTGACGGCCGAGGGTCTCAGGTCCCAGATGCTGCTCCAGGTGCACGACGAGCTCGTCTTCGAGGTAGCGCCGGGGGAGCGGGAGCGCCTCGAGACGCTCGTCCGCCGCGAGATGGCCGCTGCCTACCTGCTGGCCGTTCCGCTGGAGGTCTCAGTCGGGATTGGTCGCACCTGGCATGAGGCTGGTCACTAGTCCGATCCCGAAGGCGACCACCGCGGTCACGGTCACCAGGGCCGTGACCGTGTCCAGGAACGGCAGGGCCAGGCCAACGACGACGGCCGAGCCGAGCCACAGCACGAACCCGGCATGTGTCTGCCCCGCGATGGTGTCGTAGACCAGGATCTGTACCGCGGCGAACATGGTGCCCTCCAGCGCGAACAGCCAGGCCACGTCGCCCAGGTCGGCGTACTCGCTGCCACCGGCGAACGTGACCGCCAGGTCGGGCAGCAGCCACGCGCCGGCCACGGCCAGCGCACCGAGCCCGAGCACCGCGAGCAGCGGTTTCAGCCAGGGACGTCCGGCGCGATCGCTCGCCATGGTCGGGAACGCGACCACCAGCACGAAGGTCGGCAGGAACAGGCAGGTCTTGGCCACGATCGCCCCGGCGGCGTAGATCCCGGCGTCGGTGCTGTCGAAGAGGTGCCGGGCCAACAGCACGTCGAGGTTGGTGAAGGCGAAGAACGCGAGCAGGCTGTGGCCGTTGCGCCACAGTTCGCGCAGCAGCGGTTCGTGGCCACTGCTGCCGCCTGGTGCTGGCAGCCGCGTGGTCGCCACGCCGATCGCAAGCGGGACCAGGGTGCCGACCGCCAGACCGATCATCGCTGCGCGCAGGGTGGGGTCGATCAGCATCGCAAGCGCACCACCGGCGAGACGACCGGCACCGAGACCGGCATAGATCGCCGCGAGGGCCGACCAACGTCGCTGACCCTGGGTAATGCCGGCGTAGGCACCCATCATCGTGATCGGGATCGTCGCCCAGGCCACCATGCTCGATGCCACCAGATCATCCAGATGCAGCACCGAGTCGATCAGCGGAGTCAACGCCAGCAGAAGCACGCCGAGGACAGCCGTGACCTTGGCTGAGTTGGACAAGATGTCGCGGATCACGGCCTGCTCGTGCTCGGGCGAGGACACCGCCAACCGGCGTGCTGCCGTTGCCTGCAGAGCCAGCGAGCCGACCGCAGAGACGATCAGGATGCCCAGCAGTGCACTGACTCCCCCGAAGCTGTCCGGGCCGAGCACGTGGGCGGCAAGCAAGGTGAACCCGTATGCCAGGACGTTCATCGCCATCATGCCCAGCCCGACCACTCCCGTGGCCTTGGCCAGGGTCGTCTGGACCGGCTCGTCGGAAGCGTCCAGCGACCCGTAGTGCGAGTCCGGCTCGAGGCTGTGCGGCGGCATGCCGGACAGTCTGCCCCAGGTCCACAGCGGGAACTGTCGGCGCGCTGTGCGGGCGCTACGAGACGCCGTACTGTCGAGTAACTTTCGTCACACAGCGCAGTCGGGCACATGACATTCGTGAGGTCGCATGCCATGCTCTCCCGCGAGGGAGCGGCGGGCGACGCAGAAATCTCGACATGGGACGGCCATGTCGTTACAGAACGTGAAAACGGACAGAACACGTCCGCCTACACACACATGCTGAAGACACTGCTTGGTGGTGTCATCTTGGCGGTCTTCGGAGCGTTGACGGTGGCACTAGGAGATGTTCTCGGCCTCGACCTGGATCACGTGGCGCTGCTCGGTGCAGCGCTAGGTGCCGTCGTAGGCCTGGTTCCGGACCGCACTCCGTTGATGCGCGTGCTGGGGTTCGTCGCCGGCATGGCGATCGGATGGGTCGTCTTCGGCCTGCGCGCCGGCTACCTGCCCGACACGTCAGCGGGACGGGCGGTCGCAGCGTTCATCGCGATCATCCTCTGCCTAGCGGTCGCCGCCGCCTCGATGCGGCACATCCCACTCTGGTCGACCCTGCTCGGAGTGGCGGGGATCGTCGGAACCTACGAGGCGACGTACACCAACGCCCCGTCTCAGTTCATCCACGAGTCGGGTACGGCGTTCACGACCTTGCTGCTGGCCGCTGCAATGGGTCACCTCGCCACCACCATTCTGGGTCCCGAGATCGAGCACGAACGCGGTGAAGAGCGGGCGAAAGTCGCTGCCCCACCTGGTCCGGTACCCGCAGAGAGCCCTCGGCACACACCTCTCGCACCGGACGGAACGACGCGGCCGACGACCAAGGAGGACGCCAAGTGAGCGCCCTACACAGATCATCCAGGTCCTCGCGGATGCGTCGCGGGCTCGCCGGGGTCACTGCCGCGGCGTGGGTGCTGAGCGGTCCTGCGGCCATCGGTGTCGCTGCTGACGGCGAAGGAAACGTCGAGATCCAGAACACCGAGACGGTCCAGGTGTACACCGACGCGAGCGGAAAGGTCGACACCAAGCGGGTGTACGAGCAGCTCGTCCTGACCGGCCACGGCAAGGTCGACTTCTCCAACCCGGTCTCGACCGAGGGATTGCGCAACCTCGACGGCTTCTCCGGCTTCGACGTCAAGGACGGGGCCGAGCAGATCTCCACCAGTGTCGACGGCCAGGAGCGGCTGCGCAGCCTCAGCGACTACAACGGGGACCTGCCCCTCGAGGTCACGGTCATGTACCTCCTCGATGGCAAGGAGGTCTCGCCCGGTGACGTCATCGGCAAGAGTGGAGACCTTGAGGTCAAGTACCACGTCGAGAACGTCACCGGCGAGACTCAGCAGATCGAGGTCAGCGACGGTCGTGGCGGCACAGTCACCCAGGGCGTCGACGTGGTGCTCCCGATGGTCGGTTCCCTGACCACCGTGCTGCCCTCGAACTTCACCGAGACGCAGTCCGATCAAGCGAACATCGCCGGTGACGGACGCGGCGGCACAAAGATGACCTTCACGATGACGTTGGTCCCGCCGATCGGATCTGCGACGGCGGACTTCGGGTACACCGCGAAGATCACCGACGGCGTCATACCCGACGCCACGATGTCGGCGTTGCCAGTCAGTCCGCTGGCCAGCGCGTCGCTGAAGAAAGCGGCGGACAGCTACCAGGGCGGCAGCCAGACCGGGGCCGACTTGACCGCCGGCGCCTCCGAGATCGACGCCAATCTCCTGAGGCTGCGCGACGGTGCGCAGGACCTGACCAAGGGTGTGATGAAGCTGTATGCGGGAGCCGGCCAGCTCAGCGACGGCCTCAACAACGACGCGGTGCCGGGTACCAGGCAGCTCGCCGGTGGATCGAGCAAGCTCGCGGATGGCGCCACGACGCTCGCCGCCGGCAGCGGAGATCTGGTCGGTGGACTGAACCGGCTGCGCGACGGCACGGGTGATCTCCTCGGCGGGACCCGGGACCTGCGCGACGGTGCCGTTCGGATTCGCAACGGCGTGAGCGACCTCAACGACGGTGCAGTCCGGCTGCGTGACGGTGCCGCTCGGGCCAACGACGGCGCAGTCCGGCTCCGCAACGGTGCGGGTGACCTACGTGACGGCGCCGTGCGACTCAACGCCGGTGCCCTCCAGTTCTCGGGCGGACAGGATGCTCTCGCCGAGGGACTCCGCCTCCTGTACCGAGGCGTCGACACGCTGCCTGAGGACGTTCGCGCCCAGCTGGCGACGAACACCGACTACCAGACGTTGCTCGGCACCCTGACCGCACTGGTCAACGGCATCGGAAGTGTTGGAGACTCGCCTGCGTCTCCGACCCTGCTGGGTGGGATGAACGCGATCGAGTACGCCATGCGCTACCCGCCTGCCGCCGGTCTCGACTGTGCGGTCGCCCTCGGTGGCGGTACGCCGACCAAGTGCGGTGCGATGGACGGCGTTGACTACATCGCCGACCAGCTCTCGACGGGTGCAGCGGCCTTGACTCAGCTGAAGGGGGCGATCGGATCCCTGGCCGATAACAACGGCTGCCTGATCGCAGCGGCTGGACCTCCGGCGGTCCCGGCCCCGCCGGACCTGCAGGCCACCCTTGACTGCAAGCGGATCGCCACTCTCTACTACGGCCTGTTCAGTCCCGATCCGACGGCGGCCGGGGCCCAGGCGAAGGTGCTGCTCGCGGCAGCCAAGTTGAAGGAGATCTCGGCCAAGGTTGACGACCAGCTGCTCGACAACGACGGCGACCCCGAGGTCGAAGGGCTTCCCAAATTGCGGCGAGCCCTTTCGAACGGCAGTCCCGCCACATGCAACCGGGCAGACCCGGCCGCGGCTGACGCATGCGGTGTCGCTCAGGCGCTGTTGATCATCCGGGCCGGTGTCCCGGAACTGGTCGACACCCTGACGAACCAGATCTCGACCGAGCTGAAGGCAAACATCGGAGTACCGACCGTTGGCTGCGATCCAACGGCGACGTTGCGGTGTGCCGCTGCTGCCTTGACCAACGGCGGCGAGGATCTCGCAGCTGGAAGTCAGCAGCTGGCGGCGGGTTCGCGACAGCTGGCCGACGGCACAGTCGTGCTTGCGGACGGAACTCGGCAACTGGCCGACGGCACGCTCGTCCTCACCGATGGGACCAGGCGCCTGTCCGACGGCACGGTACAACTGGCCGACGGTACGTTGCGGCTCGCCGGAGGCGCCAACCAGCTCAACGACGGCGCCGTAAAGCTCCAGGACGGCGGGGTCCGGCTGCAAGACGGAGCCCAGCAGCTCTCGAGCGGCGCAGGTCTGCTCGACGGCGGACTCCAGCAGCTGCTCGCCGGCGTGATCAAGGCCGCGGACGGCAGCAACCTGTTGCGAGACGGCCTGCAGACCGCGGCTGATGGAGCCCCCAAGATCTCCAAGGGCGCCACCAAGCTGTCGAAGCAGGGCACTCAGAAACTGGTCGATGCGGGCTCGAAGACGACCGTCGAGTTCGGTACGAAGTACGCCCAGCTGAAGGCCGGCGCGGAGCGCGCCGACAAGGACAGCATGGCGTTCGGGGCACCGGAGGGTGCTCAGGGGCTGACGGCGTACACGTATGAGATCCGTGGCGAGGATGGAGAAGGCACACGAAACTGGGGACGTGGCATTGCTGGGGTCGCGATCTTCGGTCTCGGCGCCGGCGTCTATGCGTTGCGACGTCGGCTGCTCTGATCGCCGCCGCTGTTTCGTGATCCGGGCCGCTCAAGCGGTCCGGGTCACGAAGATCGCGGTACCCGGCAACAACGCTGAGCGAATCGGTCCCCAGCCACCCCAGACCCGGGTATGGCCGGACGGCCATTCAGGTTCCACCAGCTGCTCGAGCACCAGGCCGGCGGCGCCGATCGCGCCGATCCAGTCGCCGATCGTGTGGTGCGGCTCAACGTAGAACGGCTGGTCGTCGTCGACCGTCTCGACGTACGCCGCCCGGTCGAAGTAGGAGCGGGTGATCGTGAGACCTTTCTCGGTCGGGTCGTCGGGGAACATCCGGCGTACCGGGTGGACCACGGAGAACACGCAGCGTCCCGGCTCGCGAAGCACCCGCCTGACCTCCCGCAGCGCGCCGGCGATGTCGACGATGAAGGGCAGCGCGCCGAACGCCGACGACACCAGGTCGAACGAGCCGGCTGCGAACGGCAGCCGGTGCGCGGCACCGCAGACGGTGGGTACACCGATCGAGGTCTGCTCGTCGAGCCGGCGTGAGTGCTGGAGCTGGCGCAGCGACAGGTCGAGGCCGAACGACATCGCACCGTGGGAGCGCAGCCATCGGGCGCACTGGCCGGCTCCGCAGCCGAGGTCGAGTCCGCGCACGCCGCGCACATCCCCGAGCAGGCCGACGTCGGACTCGTCGAGACCTTCGGGGCTCCAGATGAACCCGGCGTCACCCAGGAAGTCTCCGTGCTCGCGCTGGTAGTCGTCGGCGTACGCATCCCAGTCCCTGCGGTTGGCCGGCTCCGCCTCGATGTCGGTGACGTGACGGAACTGACTGGGCACGCTCGCACTGTAGGCCCCGCCCGCCAAACCCGATGCAGCGTCAGGTGGTGGGAAGCGCGGCGCGCAGGGTGGTGGAGGCGACGGCGGGGACCTTCAGGGTGAGCAGGTGGTCGGCTCGGGTCCGGCCCAGGTTGATGGCCGCGATCGGGACGCCTCGACGCTGCGCGGCCAAGGCATAGCGGTATCCCGAGTGCACCATCAACGAGCTCCCCACCACGAGCATCGCGTCCGACGTCGCCAGCGCGGCGCTCGCCTGGGTATGCCGCCACGGCGGGACGTTCTCGCCGAAGAAGACCACGTCGGGCTTGACCACCCCGCCGCACCGGGGACAGTCCGGCACGACGAAACCTGAGAAGTCCAGCGCATCGAGGTCGGCGTCACCGTCCGGGGCGACCGGTGCCTCCAGCCCGGCCCACGACGCATTCGACCCGGCCAGGTGGGACTGCCAGGCCTTGCGCGCGGACGTGTGCCGGCACGACAGGCACGCCACTTTGTCCAGCCGCCCGTGCAGGTCGATGACCCGGCGGGAGCCGGCCGCCTGGTGCAGCCCGTCGACGTTCTGGGTGACGAGCAGACCGATCGTGCCGCGCTTCTCCCACGCGGCCAGGGCGTGATGGGCGTCGTTGGGTCCGGCCCGCCCGAAGCTGCGCCAGCCGACCAGGCTGCGGGCCCAGTAGCGAGCGCGCATCAGCGGGTCGCGCACGAACGGCTGAAGTTCGATCGGCCGCTGTCGTTTCCACTCGCCCTCGAGGCCTCGGTAGTCCGGGATCCCTGACTCGGTGCTGCACCCGGCGCCCGTCAGCACGAAGACCCTGCGGTGGCCAAGCAGGAAGTCGCGCAGCGCGTGGACGTCGCCGACGGGTGGCTCCACCACGGGGGCCGCCAGCCGTCGACTCGCGTGATCGCGCACGATGCTCATGACAGTGCGAGCGTACTGACTGGATCCGGTGATCGAAGCCCGTCGAGATCGGCGTTCCTTGGTTTCGCCGGGTTCAACCAGCGAGTTTTGGGTGATGGGCGAGGATGGACGACATGGCTGAAGTAAGGATCGGGTACGCCGCTGCGTTGGAACAGTTCGGACCGAACGAGATCATCGACGTGTCGGTGGCCGCCGAGCAGCGCGGCTTCTCCGGGGTGATGGCGGCTGACCACTTCCAACCCTGGGTCCCGGCCCAGGGCGAGGCGTCGTACGTCTGGAACGTGCTGAGCGCCCTCGGCCAGCGGACGGCCGGTGATCTCGGACCGGGAGTCACCTGTCCGACGTTCCGTCACCATCCCGCGATCGTGGCGCAGGCGGCCTCCACGCTGGAGGCGATGTATCCCGGCCGGACCTGGCTCGGACTCGGCTCCGGGGAGGCGCTCAACGAGCACGTCTTCGGTGGCTACTGGCCGGAGGCGCCGGAGCGGATCGCGATGATGTTCGAGGCGATCGACATCATCAAGAAGCTGTTCACCGGCAAAGACGTCAAGCACAGGGGCGACTACTTCCGGCTGCACACCACGCGGCTGTGGACCCGCGCGGAGGAGCCGCCGCCGATCCTGGTCGCCACGGCCGGGCCGATCACGGCGAAGAAGACCGGGGCGCGTTGCGACGGGATCATCACGCCCGGCGCCACCTCGGAGAAGGTCGCCGGGGTGCTCGCGAAGTTCGACGAGGGGGCGGCGTCGGAGGGCAAGGACTCGGCGCAGATGCCCAAGCTGCTCCAGCTGCACCTGTCCTGGGCGCCGACCGACGAGGAGGCGATGGACAACGCGCTCGAGCAGTGGCCGAACGGTGGCATGAAGTTCGCCAAGCAGGACATCCGCTCGCCGCACGACTTCGCCTCGATGGCCGCGCTGGTACGCCGGGAGGACTTCGAGGGTCGGATGGTGATCTCCTCCGATCCCGACGACCACCGAGCCGAGATCCAGCGCTTCCTCGACCTCGGGATCACGCAGGTCTACCTGCACAACGTCGGACGTAATCAGCGCGAGTGGCTGGAGGTCTTCGGCCGCGAGGTGCTGCCGAAGCTCACCG
>JBBSPA010000112.1:0-10992 GCA_038259225.1 Propionibacteriales bacterium | reverse complement strand
GCCGCGTAGAGTCGCCGCACACCCTGTGAGCGTCGAGGTGAAGATGGCGGAGCGGACCTTTCTGCACGTGGGCACGCCCAAGTCGGGCACCGCCTTCCTGCACGCCGTCTTGTGGCACAACGCCGATGCCCTGCGCCACCATGGTCTGCTGCTCCCCGGCCGGATGGTCGCTCACTACGCTGCCGCGCGCGCCGTCACGTCCCGCCACGACGCGCCTTCGCCGGCGTCGGCGCCCGACCACCAGGGCTCCCTCGGCTCGGCCACCACGGCGCCAACCGCGGCAACAAGTGCAGAGGCGGACAACGGCTGGGCGAGAATCGTCCGCCAGTCGAACCGCTGGCCCGGGTCCACCCTGATCGGCCATCCTCAGCTGGCGTCGGCCACCCCCGCCCAGGTCTCCGGCGCACTCGGCTCGATCGACGGAGACGTCCACGTCGTGATCACCGCACGGGCTCTCCACCTGCAGCCTGCTCTGTCGTGGCAGGACCAGGTCAAGCACGGGCTGTCGGTCACGCTCGACGCATTCCTTGCGGGTCTGCGCGATGACGGCCGGTCCCGCAGCCGTCGCTTCTGGCGGGTGCACGACATCGCCGACATCGCTTGCCGTTGGGCCGGCGACCTGGTGCCCGCGCACCGCGTCCACGTCGTCCCCGTCACGCCGCTGGCCGACAGCGCCCCCGGCGGTTCCGACGTCGTCGGGTCCACCTCGTCGGGACCCGCCGCCCTGTGGTCTCGGTACGCCGGCGCCCTCGGGCTGGACGACCCCTCGGCATACGACAGCGACCTCCCGGTGCGGACCTTGCCGCTAGGACCGGCCGAGCTCGAGCTGCTCAGGCGGGTCAACGCCCGACACGATCCGCGCTTCACCGACCCGCAGCGCCACGTGTGGACCCGCCAGCTCCTCGCCAACAGCATCCTGGCCCGGCGCCCGGCTGCTCCGTTGCAGCTTCCCGACGACACGCTGGCCTGGCTGAGCGAGCGCTCCGACGCGATCCTGGCGCGGATTCGAGCCGCCGGGTACGACGTGGCCGGTGACCTCGCGGACCTCGACACCGCCGAAACCGATCCCCGAGCGCGGCCGGCCGCCGACGTGACTGACGACGAGGTCGAGACGCTGGCCGCCTGGACCATTCTGCGCCTTCAGGAGGAGCTGGTGCATCGCGAGCCGGTCGTTGCACCTCCCCCGGTCGGGCCCGAGGACGGGATCGACGCGGTTCTCGAGCTGCTCGAGCACATTCGCGCGGCCGATACCGCCACCCGCCCGCGGCCGGCGCCGCCGCGTGACGACTCCCGGGTGGCCCGGCTCCGGCGGGCGCTGCCGGTACGCCGCAGCCGCTGAACATCACGCTGCGTGACGGCCTTTCGAGCCCGAGGGCTTGTCAGCGTCGACCCGGCGTGGTTGCATTCAAGTCAGTGGTCGAGACAACTGCCACCGCGGTTCTTTCCGAAGGAACCTTGTGTCTCCCATCTTTACTACCTCTGATTTGTCCAAGCACCTCTTTCACGCCGATCACGACCACCTGAACGAGGACGACCTCACCCCGGTCACTTCCTCCGACGAGCGGGCCCAGCGGACTCAGGACCTGTTGATGCGTTGCCTCGGCGCCACCGACGAGGAGCGCGAGCGTCTGCACGAGGAGATCGTGCTGCTCAACGTCGAGGTCGCCGAGTCGATCGTGATGCGCTACCGGAACCGCGGAGTTCCCGTCGACGACCTGGTGCAGGTCGCCTGCCTTGGTCTGGTGAAGGCCGCGCGCGGCTTCGACCCGGTCAAGAGCGACAACTTCCTGGGCTACGCGGTGCCGACCATCCTCGGTGAGGTCAAGCGGTTCTTCCGCGACAACGCCTGGGCGGTTCGTCCGCCGCGCCGGATCCAGGAGCTCCAGGCCGAGATCGCGGCTGCCTCGTCCCAGCTGATGCAGGACACCGGACGGGTGCCGACTCCGACCGCCGTCGCAGAGCTCCTCGAGCTCGAGGTCAAGGATGTCGTCGAGGCGCTTTCTGCCGATGGCTGCTTCGCGCCGACGTCGCTGGACCGGCCACCCCGGGAGGGTGAGTCGGCACCACTGGCCGACGCGCTCGGCGACGACGACCCGGGCTACGCGCATGCAGAGGCGGTCGTGGCGTTACGCCCGTTGTGCCGCAACCTGTCCGAACGTGAGCGCCGGATCGTGTACCTGCGCTTCTTCCACGAGTGGACGCAGGCCCGGATTGCGGAGGAGTTCGGAGTGACCCAGATGCAGGTCTCGCGATTGCTCACCCGGATCTTCAGCAAGCTCCGTGAGGAGCTCGGACCTCTCGATGGCCCGGACGTCCGAGCCATCCGCCCGTCGAGCGCGGCCAGCATGCCCGAGGCTGCCATCGCCTGACTCGACGCAGGTGATACCGGCCAAAACCCGGTGTCACCTGCGGTTTGTCAGTGCCCAAGTTGGGCACAGGAACCGTAAGACATTCTTGACCCTGGCGTTTCAGCCTGTCGTCTATCAGGGAGCGAGTCCATGGTCACCGCCCGCGAGATCATGCACAGCGATGCCTACCACGTCGAGCCGCACGATTCCGTGGTCGCTGCCGCCCAGGTGATGCGCAACAAGAAGATCGTTCAGGTGCCCATCTGCGATGCCGGTCGCCTGATGGGCGTGGTGACGCAGGCCGACATCGTCACGCGTTGCGTCGCGAGCGGGCGGGATCCACGCGAGACCCAGGTCATCGACCTGGTCCGCCACGCCCAGGCCACTGTCGATGTGGGCGACTCGCTGGAGAAGGTGCTGATCGTGATGGCCGCGCACCGGGTCCGCGGAGTCCCGGTACTGGACGGTGACACCTTGGTCGGCATACTCGCGCAGTCCGACGTGACGAGGTCGCTGGCGCTCTAGTGACGCTTCGAGCGGTCAGCAGCCAGGAAGGCGCCGCGTCTCAATGATCTCGGCAGCCACGGTACGTAGCTTGACGTTGTTCTCCTGCGAGTAGCGGCGCAAGACGGAGAACGACTGGTCGGCCGAGAGGTCGAAGCGCTCCATCAAGATGCCCTGGGCCTGCCCGATCAGGTGACGTGCGTCGATGGCCTGGCGCAGCCCCTCCTCGCGTCGCGCAGACGAGAAGGCGACGGAGGCGTGCTGGCCGAAGATGTGCGCCATCGCGATGTCGTCGGAGTCGAAGTTCCGGACCGACGTGGAGTACAGGTTGAGAGCACCCAGGGTCTGCTCGGAGGTGAACAGCCGCACGCTCAGCATGCTGTGCAGCCCAAGCTCGGCTGCAACCGGACCGAACAGCGGCCAGCGCTCGTCGGTGGCGGTGTCGGGGACGAGGAACGTGCCCTGGGACCAGACCGCCTGCAGGCACGGCCCTTCGCCGAGCTCCGTCTGGAGCTTGTCGGCGTGCTCGACCACCGGGTCGGTCGACGCGGCTGTCAGGATCTCCTTGTTCTCGACGACGTGGATGCCGGCATGATCGGTGCCGAGAGTTTCCTGCGCGTACGCGGCGATGCTCGCCAACGTTTCCTCGACGTCGGGCTGGTCGCGAAGGTCCACGGCCATCTGTGCGAAGTCGGCCGCCGCAGTCTTCATGATTCCCTCCCAGGCATCATTGACCCGATGTCCCACGACGCGCTGGGTGTGGCCGCTGCCGTGACCCCTCCAGCCTACTGTCCTCGTGTGGTCACCTCTCGTCCACTGCTTCCCTGAGATGGACCCCGAGGGCGGCGAGCTGTTCGTCGATGCGCGCCTGGGATGACTCGGGCAGGAACACCACGGGTTCGGTCACCGCGGCGAGCTCGTCCGGTGTGCGCGCGGACACGTATGCCCTGAGGTTGGCGGGAACATAGTCCGAGCCCGGTCCGGCATGGTGCTCGGAGGCCGAGGACGCGAGCGACACGCCGCTGCCGGGGGCGTCCAGGTTGCGTGCACCGCCGCTGAACAGCGTGCGCTGCGCAGCGGGCTTCGGGCGGATCCGCTCCCGCAGGTTGGAGATCCGGTAGAACCAGCGCAGCGAGCTCTGCCGGACGTCCTGGGACTTGCAGTTGACGTAGGTGTCGAGCAGCGGCTTGTCGAAGATCAGGCCGCGCTTGCTCGCCTCGCCGACCATCCAGAGCAGCGCGGTGTCGGACAGACCCGACTTGGCGTACCCGCCCCCGACGTCGGAGTGCGCGCCTTCGAACCACACCTGCTTGACCCGCTCCGGCCGGTTCGGCGCAGTCCACAAACATGGCGCGAACACCATCCGGTCCTCGTCGATCGCGAGCGCCTGTCGTGCGCACTCCACGGAATCGCCGAGCTCGATGTCGTGGAACTGGTGGTCCTTGGGCAAGATCCCAGGCACGCCGAGTGCCCCGACCGTGTCGAAGACCCCCAAGAACGTCGTCGGGCTCTGCGGATGACAGAAGTCCCGCTTGAACTCGTCGTTGCCGCAGCCCGACCAACCCGATTCGGGCTTGCGGCGCTGGTAGCGGCCGACCGCTTCGGGCAGCTTGTCGGCGATCAGCGACTCGCGAGTGAGCAGCCCGACCATGCCGACCATGCCGACCAGGCTGCGTGCGGTGTAGGCGCCACGGGAGAAGCCGAAGGCGAAGATCTCGTCGCCGTCCTCGTAGTTGAGGGCGAGGAAGCGGTAGGCGGTCTTGACGTTGTTGAAGAGTCCGGAGCCGAACGCGCCGCCGAGCAGGCGGTCGAGCTTGTAACCGATCCCCACCCCTCCGACGTAGAGCACCAGCTGCTGGACGTCGTCGCACGCCGCGGGGTTGGTCGAGATCGTGCGGGCAATCTTCTCGATGTTGGTGACGTGCGGGCTCGCCGGTTCGTTCCACGTGCCGTCGCAGCACACCACGAGGCGCTTCATGCGGTCTCCTTCGGTGACTTTCCCCCTTGTGGTTGTAGGAGTTCCCGAGCACTCTGGCAATACATCGAGCGTTTCCCACGAGGAACCGGTTCGTGGCGTGCACCCTGGCGACTGCCAGGCCGTGTATCAGCAGACCGTGCCGGCCCCTCCCTCGCACTGTGAGCACCGTGTGCTCGGGTCCAGACAGCAACGAGGGGTAGGAGGAGACATCGTGAACGGAACCAGCCTCAGCGCGGAGGTACGTCGAGCCAAGAGCGCGTGGCCCTTCATCGACGAGGTCGAGAAGAGCCATCACCTGCCGCCACGTCTGTTGTATGCCGTTGGCTGGCGTGAGACGCGGCTGCAGAACATCATGGGCGACTTCTCCCAACGCCCCGGGGAGTCAGCACCGCGGCATCACGGCTTCGGGGTGTGGCAGCGCGACTCCGGCGCGTTCGACGTGGGGCCGGCGTACCTGAAGAACGTTCGTCGTCAGGCGACGGACGCGGCCACGCTGCTCGCCACGAACTTCGCGATGTTCGACCATTGGGACGCTGCCGTTGCGGCGTACAACTGCGGTCCTGGGAACGTCCGGAAAGCACTGGATGCCGGCTCGTCCGTCGACCGGTTTACCACCGGCGGCGACTACTCCGCGGACGTGATGGGGACGCGGCTGGCCATCGTCCAGCGCAAGAAGCACACCGCCGTGTCCGACGACCAGAAGGTCGTGCCGACCCGCGGCTACTTCCGGCCCGGCCACCACAACGCGATGTTCACCGCGATGGGTGAGCGCTTCAAGGTCTGGCTCGAGAACGACATCAGCAAGGCCGGCACCGTCTACGTGCCGGGGCCGGAGTTCTCGACCTTCGACCGCGAGAACGTGCGCAAGTGCCAGGTGCTGATGGGGGACGAGCCCGACGGCTGGTTCGGACAGAGCCAGTGGCTGCGGCTGTTCACCGAGAAGCCGCCTCCTCAGCCGCCCAGCCGCGGTGCGGCGCCGGTCAGCGGGTTGCGAGTCACGCAGGGCTTCGGGGTCAAGGACAGCCGGTATGTCGCAGGGGAGCACACCGGGGTCGACTTCGGCGATTCAGGCGACGACGCGATCCGGGCGACCCAGGACGGTGTCGTGGTCACTGCGTCGTTCGACGCCGACGGCTTCGGCAACTACGTGGTGCTGCAGCACCAGGGGATGCGCTTCTCGTGGTACTGCCATCTGGCCCGCCGGGGAGCGACGGTCGGTGACAAGGTCGACAAGAGCCAGCGGGTCGGGATGATGGGAGCGACCGGCAACGCCCGCGGCAAGCACCTGCACTACCAGGAGACCCTGGGTGGCCATGGCTACTGGGACTACACGCGTCCGGCACTGCTCTGACCGACGGCCCTGACCGACAGCCCTGACCGACAGGCCTGGCCGACGGCTCAGGCACAGACGTCGTCGAGCAGCTTGAGCGCCTGGACACGCAGGCGGGTCGGGGGCTCGATGATCTCGCGGTGCACCCGACTCGACCCGACGCGGACGTCGGCGGTGAAGATGAACGTCTGTTGCGAAGCCGACCGCTCGTGCGGGTCACACCGGTTCGTGCCGCGGATGAGCACCGGGACCGTGGCGGACCGCTGGCCCTGATCGAGTCGTCCAGCCGCCTGGCCGGCAGCGTCTCGTCCCGCGAACTGGAACAGCACGCTGCCGAACACCGAGTCGATCACCACGGTCTCCCCCGACCCACCATCGACGGGCCGCTTCAGCGAGAGTGTGCCCACCAGGCTGAGGACACCGTTGACGACCTCGCGATGGAAGGGGAGGTCATAGGTCAGCGCGGTCGCGTCGTCAAGGCGTTGCCGCGCGCAACCGGCGATGTGCAGATGGAGGAGCAGGTCACGCCCGAGCTTGGCCACCGGCAACGTGACGGTCTGCTCAGCCCCGTCCACGACGTAACGCACCAGGACCTGCGCATCCTTCACCGAGGCGCCCGGCGTGCAGACGACCGGCCCGTAGTCGACGGTCAGGTCGATCGTCCGACCCGGCGTGAAGTCGGTGTCCTTGGCCGTGGGTGGCTGCTCCTCGAAGGCCGTGCTGAGCAGCTGGACACCGGACACATGCACGGTCGTGCGGCGGTCGGTCGTCACCTGCAGCCCGATCCTCGTGGTACCGACGTCGGCACGCTGCTGCACGACCGTTGCACGCATCCCGACGTGAGACTGCTCGTTCACCCCCGACGTCGAGGTGCCCGAAGCGGTCTGGCCGGCCCGCGATGTCGTGCTGCCGCCACCGGTGCAGCCCGACACCAGCAACGCAAGTACGACCCCAGCGGTCCAGACCGTCCGACCCGCCACCGGGTCCCCCTTTCGCCAACGCTTGCACGCAGCATAGATGCCCGCGAATTGCGGGAAAGTTCAGGTCGACACGCCGTACGACGCATGCACCTCCCCGCAATTCGCGGGAATGGCATGGCCGGGCGGACCCCTGCGCCGTCGGCCGAACGGCCAGATCTGAGACAAATTTCTCACGATTGGCGCCGAGAGTCGCGCGCGTCATCACTTTGGGTTGATGATGGGGACACACCAAGTAGTCAGGTCGGTGATGAGGGGCATGGCCGGACGAGACGACATGCGGATCCGCAGTCTCGCAGCGATGGCCCGCGCCCTGGGCCGGTCGGACGAGCTGCTCAACCTGCTGGAGATCGCCGCCGAGGAGGCTCGCTGCGCGCTCGAGGCGAGCACGACCTCGGTAAGCCGCCTCGAGCAGGGCTCGATGACGGTCCGGACCCTGATCAACGTCGGCGACCTCGGTCCGACGGAGGAGCGCTGGCCGCAGCACGAGACGTACGAGATGACGGCATTCGCGAACCTCGGTCTGGTGCTGGAGCACCAGCGCACCTGGACGGCAGCACTGCACGACGTGCACGCGCCCGAGGCGGAGAAGGAGCTGCTCCGGTCGCTTGGCAAGGCTTCGTCGCTGGGATCACCGATCGTGGTGGACGGCCAGTTGTGGGGCGAGTTCTTCGCGACCCGGAACGCGGGGGCTCCCGCGTTCGACGCCGACGACGTCGCGTACATCGAGGCTTTGGTCGCGATCTTGTCCGGCTCCATCTCGCGAGCGCTGCGCGAGGAGTCACTGGAGCGCCTCGCCTACCAGGACCCGCTGACCGGGGTTTGGAACCGACGCGCGCTCGACGAGCGGGCCGCTCCAGCCTTCGACGTGGCGCCTGGAGTGACGCGGGTGGTGACCGTGCTCCAGGTCGACATCAACCGGCTCAAGGAGGTCAACGACACCCTCGGCCACAACGCCGGCGATCAGCTGATCCAGTCGGTCGCCGGGACCTTGGTGGCGGAGTTCAACCAACTTCCAGGCAGCTTGGTGGCGCGGGTCGGCGGCGACGAGTTCACAGTGCTCGTCGTGGGTCACGATCCGTCCGCGGTGGTCCCGATCGCGGAGCGGCTGAGTAAGCGGTCCTGGCGGCTCGGCGCACGGCCGGGCATCTCCTGCGGATACGCAAGCGCCGAGATCACCGCTGAGTCCGCGGTCTCCGCCCGCGAGCTGTTCGGCGCCGCGGACCGGGCGCAGTACCAGGCCAAGCAGTCCCGGCCGCCTGCTCGCATCATCACCGACATCGTCGCGAGCTGACGCAGTTTCGTCGCAACGTCCTGCACCCTGGCGGCGCCAGCAACCCACCCGCAGGACGTCGAGCAGCAGCCGCCCTCAGGGACCCTCATGGTCTCGATCCGGTCGATGCCGACGCTGAGCGGGTACGCGAGGGTGGTTCACCCACGACGGGCTCGTAGCCGACCGGGCGGGCGAAGAAGACGCCCTCGCCCCGGGTCAGTCCGGGCAGTCGCTGCTCGAACGCGTCGACCCGGTCGGTGGGGATCAGCCCGCTGATGCAGCAGCGACCGGCAGCGACCGCCGGAGGTTGCGGCGTGGCCGAGCAGGCGTGAAGCCTCTGCAGGACCGCGCTGATCACGTCGTCGGGGATCTCCGCCTCGAACTCGCTAACCGGTGCGCACACGATCGTGCCGGCGCACGCCAGTGCCTCGGCGAGCACGCTCTGGGTGAGATCGCGGTAGTAGCCGGCCGGCGGCGTCGGGGCGCAGAACCGCGCTTCGATCAGCACGACGCGTGCGTCCACGACCCGCCACCCGAGGAGGCCGGTCTCGAGCGCTCTCGGCAGCGTCTCCTCGATCGCGACGTGGTGATGGGGAAGCAGGTAGCCCCGCTCGACCGCCAGTGAGTAGTCCAGGCCCGAGCCCACGGCGCCGGGCTCGATCCGCAGACCCACGGTCGCATTCCCCGTCCGGACCTGTGCGGACGCCTGCCCGATCCCCGCGACTCGTTCGACATAGACGGTGCGCGTCGGCAGCAGGTCCGCGACCACGCCGTACTCACTCTCCAGCCGGGCAGCCAGCACTTCCTTCTGCACCTCGCCGTAGACGCTGACGGTGATCTCCTGGTCGATGCCGTCGAGCCGGGCGTTGATGAGCGGGTCCTGCTCGGACAGCTGCTGCAGCGCTTGGAACAGGGCGCTCCGCTCAGCCGGATCGCGCGCCTTCACGACAGCCTCGAGCCCCGGCGGCGGAAAGTGCCGGCCACCGCGAGCCGGGTCCCACCGACCGAGCTGGTCCCCGATGCCGATGTCGGTGATGCCGAGGATCGTCGCAATGTCGCCGGCCCGCGCCGGCTCCCCGACCGTTGCAGCCGCGTGGTCGAACGTGTTGACGCTCATCGCGCGCGCCTCGTGCACAGCGATCGTGCCGCTGGGGGCGCGGTGGTGGACGACCACGTGATCCCGCGGCGTCAGGGTGCCGGAGTGCAGTCGCGCATAGGCCACCTTGTGGCCCGCCGGACCACGTTCGATCTTGAAAACGCTTGCGTGCAAGGGCTCGTGGGGATTGCCATCGGTCGTGGGGAGGTACATCGGCAGCGCCTCGATCACGTCGGTGACACCGATACCGCCGAGCGCTGATCCGAACAGCACGGGGTGCAGACGTCCGTGACGGGTCTGCACCACGAGCGAGTGCAGTGCCTGCTCCTGGGTTGGTGGGCGTACGCCGTCGACGTACTGACTCAGCAGCCCGTCGTCGTACTCCGTCAGGCGCTCGACCAGCTCCTCGAGAAATGCCGTTCCGCGGCGCGCTCGCACCCGCGCGACGCGACTCCCGAGGCTGGTCGGTGCGTTGAGCGCGATGGCGTCGCCGGCGAGCGCCTCGCGCAGTGCGTCCATCGTGCGCTCGTACGCCGCCCCGACCCGGTCGATCTTGTTCGCGAAGACCAGGAACGGGATGTGCAGGCGTTCGAGGATGCGGATGAGCACCCGGGTCTGCGCTTGCACTCCTTCAACCGCAGACACCACGAGCACGGCGCCGTCAAGGACGGCGAGCGCACGCTCGACCTCGGCCACGAAGTCGGAGTGACCTGGCGTGTCGATCAGGTTGACCTTGACGTCGACACCACCTGCCGAGGGCACGGTGAACGTCACGACCGCCGAGCGGATGGTGATCCCGCGCTGGCGCTCGAGTGCGTCGGCGTCGGTCGTGGTGTCGCCGTGGTCGACGCGTCCGAGGCGCTCAGTGACCCCCGTCTCGAAAAGGAGACGTTCGGTCAGTGTGGTCTTACCGGCGTCGACATGGGCGACGATCCCGAGATTGAGCGTGGGCATGGGTGATGGCCTTCGGGTCGATCGGATCAGTGAAAGCGATCTGTCCGAAGAGTTGGCGCATCCCCGTACTCCATCCGCCTGTCGTCGCGTACGTGCCTGGTCTGACCTCGACCGTACGCCGCCGCCGATGCCGACGCGAACCGTTAAGAAGGATCCGACGTCTGCGGGGCTGTGACCCCGGGAACGTCGGATCGTCGAGCATCTATGTGTGCGCGAGGGGGGAGTTGAACCAGAGGAATCTCACGCTCCGATTCACTGTTTTCCCAGGTCAGAGCGGGTTTTGCCGCTCCCGTTGCCTCCCGTTACACACCGTTTCCAGGTGGGGCGTGCTACACGAGGTAGCACCAGCGCAGTTTTCAGTTGATTCCGGCGTAGGCCACCGGATGACCTCCAGAGTATCCCGATCCTCTGCGTCGGACGAGGTCAAGCATGGCGGGAATCGGCCAAGTCTCGAGCGAGTGGGGAAGTGCTCCACCCTCGCGATTGACGGTGCGCGCTTCAATCGTTGAAGGGGAACAACAACCGGAGTACT
>JBBSPA010000111.1:0-11006 GCA_038259225.1 Propionibacteriales bacterium | reverse complement strand
TGTTGCTCCTCCTGGCCGCGCTGCCCGAGTTCGTGGTCGCTGTGCTGCTCGTGATCGTGTTCGCCACGACCGTGCTGCACGTGCTCCCCGCGATCAGCCCCGTCCCGCCGGGCCAGCGCCCGTGGGACGACCCGCAGGTGCTGGTGCTTCCGATCCTCACCCTGGTGATCGCGGTCGCGCCGTACGTCGCCCGGATCATGCGCGCGTCGATGATCGAGGTGCTGGAGAGCGACTACGTCGAGATGGCCCGGCTCAAGGGGCTGTCGGAGCGGACGGTGCTGATCCGGCACGCCCTGCCGAACGCGATCGGGCCGGTCTTCCAGGTGATCGCGATCAACCTGGCCTACCTGGCCGGAGGCGTTGTCATCGTCGAGTATGTCTTCAACTATCCGGGCATCGGCAGCGCGTTGCAGGACGCGGTGGTCAACCACGACCTGCCGGTGGTCCAGGCCCTGGCGATGCTGATTGCCGGGGTCTACGTCGTGCTCAACCTGATGGCTGACGTCGCGACCATCCTGGTCACCCCTCGGCTGAGGACCCGGCTGTGAGCGCGACCGAGCAGGCACCGGCCCTGGCCGAAGGCGTCGGGACCCCGACCCCGGCCGTACGCTCGACCGCGTTGCTGGCCCGTTCGCTACGTCTGTGGCGAACCCGGATCGGGGCGCTGTTCGTGCTGATCCTGGTCGTGATCGCGATCGTGGGACCGTGGGTCGCGCCGCACGGCGCCGCAGAGTTCGTCGCGATCCCGAACTCGCCTCCCGGTGGTGACGCAGGAGTCCTCGGCACCGACTACCTCGGACAGGACGTGCTGAGTCGCTTCCTGTACGGCGGTCGCGGCATTCTCGTGATGGCAGCGGTCTCGACCGCCATCGGCCTGATTGCCGGTGTGGTGATCGGGCTGGTGGCCGCCTACGCGCACAATGCCCTCGACGACGTGCTGATGCGGGCAATGGACGTCATCATGGCCTTCCCGCAGATCATGCTGGCGCTGGTCGCGGTCAGCCTGGTCGGCGCCCAGCTCTGGGTGATCATCGCCGCGATCGCCGTCACCACGGCACCGCGTGTGGCGCGCGTCGCACGCGGCGCCGCACAGCCCGTGGTCGAACGCGACTTCGTCGCGGCCACCGAGTCGATGGGCCTGTCCCGGGTCCGGATCCTCTCAGGTGAGCTGCTGCCGAACATCCTCGGGCCGATGATGGTCGAGGCCAGCCTGCGACTCACGTACTCCATCGGCGTCATCGCCGCACTCGCGTTCCTCGGCCTCTCACCGGACCCCAATGGCGCCAATTGGGGGTCGATGATCCAGCAGAACCAGATCGCCTTGTCCACCCAGCCCTGGGGAGCGCTGACGCCGATCCTGGCCATCGCCCTGCTGACGATGGGGACAGGCCTGATCGGGGACGGCATCGCCCGAACCGCGGCAGGCATCGACCGCGAACGGGGTGACGAGTGAGCGACCGACCATCTCTGGACACCGCCAATTCAGCGGCAGCTGTCAGCGTCCAGGACTTGCAGATCAGCACGACCACCGGTGCTCAGGTAGTCACTGACGTCTCCTTCGAGATCGCCTCCGGCGAGGTGCTTGGCCTGGTGGGTGAGTCGGGGTCCGGCAAGACCACCGTCGGTCTTGCCCTGCTGGGTCACGCGCGGCGGGGCCTCTTCATCGACGGCGGCACGGTCATGCTCGGGGACCACGACATCTTGGGAATGGACGACGCCGAGCTGCGTCGGCTGCGCGGGTCGCAGGTCACCTACGTGCCGCAGGACCCGGCCTCCTCGCTGAACCCGGCACTCCGCATCGGTGTCCAGCTCCGTGAGGTGCTGGAGGCACACGGCTCCACGGGCGCCAAGGACAATGCGGAGCGGATCGCGGAGATGATGCGTGAGGTCGCGCTGTCCGACGATCCGGCGTACCTGCGGCGCTATCCCCACGAGCTGTCCGGAGGCCAGCAGCAGCGGGTCGGACTGGCGATGGCCTTCGCGAACCGTCCTCGGCTGATCGTCCTCGACGAGCCGACGACCGGGCTGGACGTCACCACGCAGGCCACCGTGCTGGCGACGGTTCGCGAGCTTGCCGCGCTGCACGACGTCGCGGCGCTCTACGTCAGTCACGACCTGGCCGTGGTGGCTGCTCTGGCCCGGCGGGTGGCCGTGATGTACGCCGGTCGGGTGGTGGAGCTCGGTCTGGCGGAGGACCTGTTCGTGTCAGCCGCCCACCCCTACACGCGTCGCCTGGTCGGCGCGATCCCGCGTCTGGCCGGAGGCCGCAGCCTGGTCGGCATACCGGGCCACGCACCGTCGCCGGGGCGTCGTCCCCAAGGCTGTGCGTTCGCGCCACGCTGCTCGCTCCGCATCGACGAGTGCGACGTCGAGGTGCCACCGCTGACCCCGGTACGTCCCGAGCACAGCGCGCGGTGCGTACGGGCGCGCGAGGTCGTGCAGCAGACGCAGGCCAAGGTCGGCGACCCGATCGGCATGAACCCGGCCGACGACGACTCCTCGGTGCTCACCCTGACCGATGTCGTGGCCAGCTACGGCAAGACCGAGGTGCTGCACTCGATCAGTCTGAACCTTGAGCACCACGAGTGCCTGGCTGTCGTGGGCGAGTCCGGCTCGGGCAAGACCACGACCGCGCGGTCGATCGCCGGGCTGCACCGCGACTGGACCGGAAGCATTCGCCTCGGCGACACCGAGCTGGAGACGTCCGCCCGGTCCCGGAGCACGGAGTCCCGTCGTCAGATCCAGTACATCTTCCAGAACCCGTACGGATCGCTGAACCCGCGCAAGACCGTCGGTGAGACGGTCGGGCAGCCGCTGGCGGTGTTCGGTCTCGCGAAGGGCCGCGACGCCGATCGTCGGGTGGGCGAGATGCTCGAGCAGGTGTCGCTGTCAGCCAGCTACGCGCAGCGGTACCCCGACCAGCTGTCCGGTGGGGAGCGCCAGCGCGTGGCGATCGCTCGTGCCCTGATCTCCGGGCCGTCCATCCTGATCTGCGACGAGGTCACGTCGGCGCTCGACGTGAGCGTGCAGGCGGCCATCGTGGAGCTGCTCGGGAACCTGCAACGCGAGCTCGGGCTGTCGATGGTCTTCGTGACGCACAACCTGCCGCTCGTGCGCTCGATCGCGCAGAAAGTGGTCGTGCTGTCGGAGGGCAACATCATCGAGTACGGTCCGACCGCCGACGTCCTCGCGCATCCCACGCAGGACTACACCCGGGAGCTGATCTCCAACACCCCGTCGCTGGAGACCGCCAGCGTCCAGACTCGTGCCACCCGGCCTCCCCGGACCCAGCCCGGCGTCCCGACGTGAGCAAGGCTAGGCCACCGAACATCTTGCTCGTGATGGCTGACCAGCTGGTGCCGGCCGCGCTGCCTTTTCACGGCAACCAGGTCACGCAGGCGCCGACGATGTCCGCGCTCGCCGACACCGGAGTCGTCTTCGACAACGCCTACACCGGGAGCCCGCTGTGTGCTCCTGCTCGGGCATCCTTGATGACGGGTCTGCTGCCCTCGCGTACCCACGCCTACGACAACGCGTCGGAGTTCTCCTCGGAGATCCCGACGTTTGCGCACTACCTGCGGGCTTCGGGCTACCGCACTGTGCTGTCGGGCAAGATGCACTTCTGCGGCAGCGACCAGCTGCACGGCTTCGAGGAACGTCTCACCACCGACATCTACCCGGCCGACTACGGCTGGACGCCGGACTGGGACCGACCGACTCATCGGCCGCACTGGTACCACGACATGTCGTCGGTGATCGACGCCGGACCGTGCATTCGCTCCAACCAGCTCGACTTCGACGACGAGGTCTGCTTCGCCGCCGAGCGCGAGCTGTACGCTCACGTCCGCTCCGGTGACGACCGACCGTTCTGCTTCGTGGTGTCATTCACCCATCCACACGACCCGTACGCGATCCCCCAGCAGTGGTGGGACCTGTACGACGACGACGACATCGAGCTGCCGGCGTACGACGGTCCGAGTGGCGAGCCGCACCCGCACGAGCAGCGGCTGAGACAGGTCTGTGCCCTGGACACGATGCCGGTCAGCCCCGAGCAGGTCCGTGCTGCCCGGCATGCCTACCAGGCCGCCATCTCCTACGTGGACGACCGGATCGGTCGGCTGGTCGACGTCGTGCGCAACACCGGGCAGCTCGAGGACACCGTCGTGATCGTGACGAGCGATCATGGGGACATGCTCGGGGAGCGTGGGCTCTGGTACAAGATGAGCTTCTTCGAGGGGTCGGTGCGGGTGCCCCTGGTGGTGTCCGCACCCGGCAGGTTCACACCCGGACGCGTCGCGGCACCGGTATCCACGATGGATCTCCTGCCGACGCTGGTCGGGCTCGCCGGGGACGGTGACCCGTCGAGGATCGTCGGCACCTTGGACGGTCAGAGCCTGCTGCCGCTGCTGACCGGCGAGACTCAGGAGCATGACCTGGTCACGGCGGAGTACCTCGCCGAAGGCGCGGCGGCACCGATCGTGATGGTGCGCCGGGACCAGCTCAAGCTGGTGCATTCACCGGCCGATCCGGACCAGCTGTTCGACCTGGCGGCTGACCCGTGGGAACGCGACAACCTGGTGGACGACCCGGCGTACGCCGACGACGTGACGGCACTGCGGGCCGAGGTCGCGGCGCGCTGGGACCTGGCAGCACTCGACGCGAGCGTGCGCGAGAGCCAGCGACGACGGCTCGCGGTCGTCGAGGCTCTTGGCCAGGGTGCGGAGGCGTCCTGGGACTTCGCTCCCGCCTACCACGCGTCCCGGCGCTACATCCGTAACCACATGGACCTCGGGGATCTCGAGACGGTCGCGCGCTATCCACCGGTACGCCGGGTCGCGGCAGGGGAACCCTGACTGCTCAGTGGTCGGCAGCCACCCGGAAGCCGAGGTTCCCGGTGCTGCTGTCCGGCGTGTTCGCGCTGCGGGCGTCGACCCGGTAGCGCCAGCAGTAGCTCTCGTGGCACAGGTAGCTGCCGCCACGCATCACCCGGGCCTGGCCCGTGTCGGGTCCTCGCGGCGAGGCAGCTGGGGAGTGTCGGTAGTAGTCAGCGGCGAACCAGTCGCTGCACCACTCCCACACGTTCCCGGTCATCTCGTACAGCCCGAGGTCGTTCGGGGCGTACGACCCCACGGGGCAAATCCCGACCCAGCCGTCCAGACCGGAGTCGTGGGCAGGAAACCGACCCTGGAAGACGTTCATCCGGTGCGCCCCGTCGGGCTCGCGCTGGTCACCCCACGGGTAGTGGGCGCCCTCGAGGCTGCCGCGGGCGGCGCGTTCCCACTCCGCCTCGGTGGGCAACCGGCAACCGGTCCAGGCGCAGAACGCGACCGCGTCGTGCCAGCTCACGTGGACGACCGGATGCTGACCCCGGTCCGCCAGGCTGCTCCCTGGTCCTTCGGGGTGCCGCCAGTCAGCGCCCGGGATCTCGCGCCACCACGGCGTGGCAGCAACCGCGCGAGATGGCGGCGCTTCTTCGGGGAGCAGCCCGATGAACACGAAGGAGGTGCCGAATCGCTCGGCGGTGGTGCGGTGGCCGGTGTCTGCGGCGAACGCGCCGAACTCGTCGTTTGTCACGGCATGGGTGCCGAGCCGATAGCCGTCGAGCTCGACGTGGTGGACGGGGCCTTCACCGTCGGCGGGGTAGCCACGTGGGTCGTCGGTCCCCATCAGGAAGGCACCTGGCGGGACGTCGGACATCGTGACCTGGTCAGGGGAGGAGCCGGTCCCGGCGACGTAGCCATCACCTGTCGGGCTGGCCTCCCGCGCCGGACCACAACACGCGCTCACGCCCGCCATTCTGCCCGAGTTGTCAGGGTGAGGTGAGCGCTGAGTCCGAGCGCTGAGTCCGAGAGCAGACCCTGAAAACTCAGGCCGGGACGTGCGACGAGCGCCTCGGTCCTGGGACATGGACCTGAGGCGCTCGCCGGGCCCCGCTGGATCAGCGGGCTTGGGTGGGACTAGCTGGCAAGACCGGTGCTCTCGGTGTCACCGGCGTCTGCAACAGATGCGTCCGCACCATGGTGGTGACAGCCTGGGGGGCTGCCTTGGAGTACGTCCGAGCGAGTCAGGGGGATGGCTCGATCGGCGTACGGAAAGAGAATGTGCGCAAGATGCGACGTGCGGCGGACAGGTAGGCCGACGGCGCGTGGCGCGACCGCGAGTTGTGTGCTCATCGGAGTCTCTTTCGGTAACTGGGCGACCTCGAAGAGGCCCCTGGTTTTGCGTCCCCGCCTCACGACGGGTTTGCCTTTGTCGGGTGAGAGCCCGGCAGGTATGAGTATGCCGCAGACGAGCAGTAGACTGTCTCGCTTTTCGCGAAAATCATCCGAACAATCGATCGCAGGCAACTCGTGGCCGCCTGCCGATCCCGGATCGAGGGGTCGGTGACTCGTCTCAGTGAGTGCTCAGACTTGGGCTCTACGGTATGCGTCGTGCAAGCAGCAGGGTGGTACGCCGATCCGACCGGCCGCCACGAGTGGCGCTACTGGCGACCCGGGTGGAGCGACCTGTCCGCGGACGGGACCGAGGAGGTCACCGACCCGCTTCGTCCGCGCTGGCGACGCTACGTCGGACTCGCGCTGCTGGCGCAGCTGGTGTTCGTCCCGGTGATCGGCTTCGTGCTGGTCGACCGTAGCGACAAGCTGGACTCGCGGGTCGGGGTCGTCCAGGCGGCCGACCAGGTGCCGCCGGAGGCCAGCATCGTGTACGCACCGTGTCCCGGCGAGCGGATCCAGCACATCGCGTTGAGTGAGTCGACCGGGAAGGGCAGCCTGAGCGAAGTGATCTGGTCGGCTACCGGCGATGCGTCCGCCGATCAACAGATCACCTTCGGACAGACGCCGGCCGGGATGCAGACCAAGCAACGGCTGGTCCACCCGGTGGGGGCGCGCCAGAGCCTGGTGCTGCTGGTGTCGACCAACCAGCTGACCAGCCCGGCCGTGCTGAACTTCAACATGGCCGACGTGCCCACGTCAGGTGCGTTGTCCTACCGCGGGACCTTTCTGAACAGCGACGCGTTTCGCACCGCCGCCTTCGACTCCACGGCCTGCGGCGCCGAGCACGACAGCTCGCGGGCGCTGCTGACCAAGGTCGTGGTCGCCGAAGTCGTGCTCGCGGTGGTCGGAGTCGCGCTGCTCATGCTGCCGCGCTACCCGGGACCCGCGTCGCGGTACGCGTGATCACCGGAGCCCGCCGGAGCCGGCTGGAGCCCGTCGGCGACGAGTGGCAGAGCCGATTGGCCGTCGTCGCAGCTGTGAGGGGTGAGAGCGGTGTCTGAGGGAAACGACCCAACGACTGAGGTCCATGGCGCAACCGACTGACACAGACCTGACTGAACGTCGGCGTGATCTCGACCGATCGACCGGTGACCTTCGGGCGTCTCGCTCGTTATCTTCGTTGTAAGCCGGTGCACCAGAGGTCTGAGGGGGCCAACGGATTGGCCGGCGACACAAAAAGCAGCTGCTGTGAGGCTGTGACACAAGACGGCCCCGGTGCGGCGATCTCGGTCTGCATCGGGGCCTTGTCTTGTCCGGCCGTGGACATTGGGCTCACGGCGTGCTCGAGGCTTGAAGAAGCGAGGACGAGCGGTCCGGCCGAGTTTTAATCCCCCGCAAAGGGGTACAACCTCCCAGATTTCACTCCCGACCGGTCAAGCAGTGGCCACAACGCGGGGACAACGAACGTCCGCACGATCCGGAGACGCTATGACCAGTGAACAGGCCAACTACTGCATCATGTGCGGCGACGAGCTCACCACGTCCGCCGAGGGGCACGCGTGCCCGGACGCCGGGGTGATGGAGTCCCGCGACGAGGAGCGGGCCATCGTCGAGTCGACGTCTCCCTTCGCCGAGCCACGGCACCGCAGCCCGCGACGCACCAACGCCCCCCGGCGCCGCTTCTCCACGTAGCGCGGGCGTGACCTTTCCCGGCGCTCTGTGACCAACGTGGGGCGGGCGGGGCTCGAACCCGCGACCCAGGGATTATGAGTCCCCTGCTCTGACCAGCTGAGCTACCGCCCCGAACCGCACAGATCATGTCACGACGCGACGGCGTACGGGCGCCGCCGTTTACGCGGGACCGGGGGAGACGCCGGCCGGTGGTGGCACCGGCGCGTAGTAGTCGTGGCGGAAGAAGGCTCGGAACGTGCCGTTGCCCGCGATCCGTGACGAGATCCGCTGGGTGACGAGCGTGGGGGGCGCCGAAGGGTGGCTCAGGTCGATCTCGATCGTGGAGGTGTCGGTCCCGGGGTCGTTCGGATCGTAGACGTGCAGGGTGAGGCGGTGGGCGTCGTCGACGTCATAGCCGTAGGCCAGCACCTGGTGGCAGTGACCGAGCCGGTCGATCTTGGCGGAGAGGTCCAACCGTGAGACGTGGCCACCGGCGACCAGCCCGAGCGGCGAGGGGCGGTCGGCGTCGATGTCACGCTTGATCCTGGGCCACTCCTGCTGACCCATCACCGTGCCGATCCCGTCGATGAGGAACTCGTCACGATCCGGCGTGGACATCATCCTGAGGTAGCGCGCGACGTTGGACTTCGCGCCGTGCGCGAGCGCGAAGCTGTCGATCAGGCGTCCGGCGACGTACGTCATCAAGTTGCTGCCACCGACCGGCGGTGTCGTGGCTTCGGGCACCCGCAGGCGGGGCCTGGCGAGGAACAGGTCGAGCGCGGCGTAGACCATCCCGCCACACACCCCGTTGCTCGCATCACCGAGCGAGATGGAGCGGCCGGTGCCGGGGAGCGGGACGTTCACGATCGGGATGCCGGCAGGGAAATGGTTGGTGAAGCGCATCCCGTTCGTGTCCGGCGAGAACCCCGCCACCCGCTTGCTCGCCATCGCAACCTCCGCACGAACCACTCGACCGTGGCCTCCACGATCCCACCGACAGGGAGTTCCCTGCTCTTCATGAGATACACGACGGGGCAAATCAGCAGCAGCCACGCGGCCACGACTCCTAGGATGACCGGACACGAACAGAGAGGGGGGAAGCGGTGAAGATCGCGTTGTACGGCGCCTCGGGCATGATCGGGTCGCGGATCGCGGCCGAAGCCTTGGCACGCGACCACGCGGTCACCGGTATCACCCGCTCCGGCAGCACCGACCTGCCCGTGGGGTGCACGCCACGCCGAGGCGACGCCGCCGACGACGACGACGTTGCCCGCGTCGCGGCCGAGCACGACCTTGTGGTCTCGGCGATCGGGCCGAGCCGGACCGGCGTACGGCACGAGGTCTACCTTCAGACGATGGCGATTCTCGGCGAGAACGTCGGCTCACGACGACTCATCGTGATCGGTGGCGCGGGCAGCCTGTACGTCGCGGCGGGCCTGCGGCTGATGGACACCCGTGGCTTTCCGCCCGGCGCCAGGCAAGAGGCGGTGACCCAGCTCGCAACGCTGGAACTGCTGCGGGACACCGGCGCCCTGCTCGACTGGGTGTACGTGTCGCCGGCGCCGTTCATCGCGCCGGGAGAGCGTCGAGGCGTCTACCGCCGAGGGGTGGACATGGTGCTCGGCGACCAGATCAGCGCCGAGGACTTCGCTGTCGCCGTGCTCGACGAGGTGGAGCAGCCGCTGCACCATCGCTCACGCTTCACCGTCGCCTGGTGACGCATCGACGCAAAACGAGGAGAAGCCCGTCCGCCGCAGCTCCCGCAAGGATCCGACGTCTGCGTGGTCAGGGCGACGCCGATGTCGGATCGTTACGCGACGGGAGGCGAGGGAGAGCGCTGGCCGCGTAGCGAGACCCAGCGCGCGAAGAGCGGGTCGACGAACCGCCAGTTCGGGCTCGTCTCCGGTCCGGACGTGACCCGGCTGACGTGCTGGCCCTCCCGGCCGAGCTCGCGCAGCGCCGACTGCAACGCCGCCCGGCTGAGCCCGGCTCGCTCGGTCGCCCGGGACCCTGTCGGTCGTACGCCGTCGGCGAGTGCGGCCAGGACTGCTTTCTTGCCGGCGCTCAGCGCGTCCCAGTTCCCCTGATGGGCCTCCCGCGTCTGATCCAGGGCCCGGTCGAAGATGGCGTCGGCCAGAGCCAGGCCGTCCAGCGCCGCGTCCTCGGGGGATCGCAGCGTGGTGCCTCCGGAAGCTCGGACCTCGAGCTCGCGGTGCAACAAGTGGGCGAGCAGCATGGTGCGCTGCGGGTGTCCGGCCGCAACGCTGACCAGTGGCGCTAGCGCCTCACCCGGCTCGACGTCAAGGTTGTCGAAGCGCTCGCTGAGCTCGACCAGGACGTCGTCGATCGGGAGCGGGCCGAGCTCGAGCGGCTCCGCCTGGCCGTAGAGCGGGCGCTCGCGATCGGTGAAGAGCCGTCGCATCAAGGAGGGCTGGGACCCGGCATAGATGTAGGTCGCCGCCTCGCCGTGGTACTGCACGTGCGAACGCAGCAAGCCGTCCAGGCTCGAGCCCGCGGAGAGCAGGTCCTGGAACTCGTCGAACACCACGAGAGTCTGCGCACGGTCCCTCTCGTAGAGCCGTAGCGGCAGGTCGAGCAGCTCGGCGGCCGCTGTCAGGGTCAGGTCGTGGGACGGCTGCTGGCGCTCACGCGGTCCGAGCGTGACTCCGATGCCGCTCGTGGTCAAGGACAGGCCGAGGCGGGCGCCGAGCGCGTCGAGGTGGCTGCGGATCTTGTTGTCCTTGAGCCGTCCGTACGCCGTCGCGATCCGGCCACACACCTCAAGCAATGACGTGACGCCGTAGAAGTCCACGTGCACCGTGTGCCACCCGGCCTCGCTCAGGTGCTGACCGTGAGCCAGCAGCAGCGACGTCTTGCCGTAGCGCCGCGGGCCTGCCAGCCGGACGTGAGCACCCTCGGTGGCAGCGAGGTGCAGCTGGTGCAGCTCGTCGCGGCGGTCGATCAAGGCGTCCGGTGCGATCGGGCTCTCGAAGGGGAAGGCGCGGCGCATGACTCGACTCTAGCGGGTGATGTATGGAAAATTCAATACACACATGTATGCCCAGTGCCATACGTCGTCCGTGCTGACACGATCCCTCAGCCAAAGCGTTCAGACGATCG
>JBBSPA010000110.1:0-11184 GCA_038259225.1 Propionibacteriales bacterium | reverse complement strand
CCCTTATGCCCCGCATTGCGGCGACGGATCCGTCCTCTACCGCGTTTAACACCTCCCGCCCCCCCAAATGCGCGGGGGCCGAGCCGGACATCAGCTCGGCGATCTCTTCGGGGTCGTCGGTCTCCAGGACCCGAGCCGCCATGGCGCGTGCCGCCTCGAGGTCGGTACGCCGCACGGCGGCCTTCACCTCAGGCACCCTGGGCGGCGTACAGCTCAGCTCGTCGACCCCGAGCCCGAGCAGCAGCGCCGTAGCACCCGGACGGCTCGCCAGGTCGCCACAGACCGCGACCTCGAGCCCCTCAGGGCGATGGCGGCACACCTGGTCGATCAGCCGCAGTACACCCGGGGTCAGCGGGTCGGCCAGGTCGGCAACGGCGTCGTTGCCCCGGTCGGCCGCGGTCGCATACTGGGTCAGGTCGTTGGTCCCGATGCTGACGAAGTCCAGGCCGTCGGCGATCAAGTCCACTGTCATCGCCGCGGTCGGCACCTCGACCATGATCCCCACCTCGAGCCCGTCCGGGATTGCGGTCCGCAAGGCCCGCTCCTGCTCGGGATCAGCGGCCTGCCAACCGGCGCTTGGCTGCTCCTCGAAGAGCGGCCCAGCGTCCCTGGCGGCCACCCGGCTGAGCGCCCTGATCGCGGAGCGAACCTCGCCACCATGAGTCACCATCGGGAACATCACCCTTAGGGGAGTCTCACGTGCTGCCCGACAGATCGCCGTCAGCTGATCCGTGAACAGTCCTGCAGAAGTCGGGTCCCCGCTCGGGTCGACGGCGAAGGCCCGGATCCCTCGGACACCGAGGAACGGGTTGGCCTCCGGTCTCATCGGCAGGAACGGCAGCGGCTTGTCCCCGCCGATGTCCCAGGTCCGGATCGTAAGCGGGCGACCACCCAGCGCCTCCGCGAGGGCAAGAAATGTCTCGGTCTGTTCCTCGACCGACGGCGCCGCGTCCCGGTTCCCGAACAAGACCTCGGTACGCACCAGCCCAGAGCCGTCCGCGCCGTTGGCCAGGGCGGTCTCGGCGTCAGCGAGGCCCGCGATGTTCGCGAGCACCGGAACCGCCGTCCCGTCGCTCGTCGCGGCCGGCTGCTGGGCGTCCTCGACCACCCGGAGCCGCTCACTGCGGCGTTGCTCGACGCGCTCGACCCAACGTTCCTGGTCCTGCTTGCTCGGATCTGCCCAGAATTGTTGTCGCGCGTCGAAGGCGACGACGTGACCGGACCGAACTCCGTCGGCGTGATGTCCCACGCCGGTGATCAACGGGATCCCGCGTGACGACGCGATGATCACGCCATGCCCGGTGTCGCCCCGCGCTATCACCGCCACTCCGGCCACCCGCGCGACGTCGATCGACGCCGCCGTGGCCGCGTCGAGCTCGTCCACGACGAGGATCACCGGCACACCGGAGACGTCGACCTCTTCCGGCCCGACCCCGGTCAGCTCGCGCAGCACCGCGGTCTGCACGCTCCGGACGTCAGCGGCCCGCTCGCGCTGATAGGCATCCGCCAACCCTTCGAACCCTCTTGCAACGGAGTCCATCCTGGTGCGCCACGCGTCGACTGCAGAGACCCCGGACTCCAGATCCGACGCGATCGTCGCGGACACGTCCGGATCGTCCAGCAGGGCCAGGTGTGCCGCGAAGATCGCCCCAGCGTCCGACCCCGACTCCTCCGTTGTACGCCGTTGGAGGTCCTCGAGCCGAAGCCGGACCGCCTCGACCGCGGCACGTGAGCGCTCCGCCTCCTCATCGGCACCACGCGGCACGTAGTCCGCGGCATCGACCTCCGAGCGGCGCACCAGGGCCGGACCCATCGCCAAGTCGAGTCCGCTGCCGGATGCCGCGGCCGGCTTCGACGTTGCCGCGTCGACCGGCGGAGTGTCCGGGTCGTCGAAGGCCCGGTTCGCCAACGCCTCGAACGCCTGGATCGCCTGCTGCGCCTGGGGTCCCTCGGCCGCGATCTTGAGGTGGTGCCCCTTCCGCGCGTCCAAGGTGGCGACGGCGCTCAGGCTCGCCGCGTTGACGGGGCCTCGGCCTGAGTCGAGGTTGGTCAAGGTGATGACGGCGTCGAAGCCTCGAAGCAGCGCAACCACCTTCGCAGCCGGACGGGCGTGCAGCCCATGCAGGTTGGCGACCGTGACCTCCCCGGTGACCTCAGGGCTTCGGTCTCCCGTCACCGACGGGGCAGCCGCGCCTCGGGCATCCTCATCGGGCGAATCGGAAGGGCCGGACGGGGTGAGGTGGGCACGCTTGGCGACCAGACCGTTCTCGGCCTCCTCGGCGACGGCGGCCAGGTCTGCCCCCGTCGAGGCGAGCACCACGGCGCCCACCAGACCTTCGACCAGTGGCGCGCTCGAGAGCCGCACTCGGCCGGCTGTCTGCGGGTCGACGAACTCCAACGCCATCTCAGCGCTGAGCACGGCGCTGCCGAGGTCGAGCAGGACGAGGACGCCGTCCGGGGTGTCGACCTGCTCGATCGCCGCGGAGACCGCCGTCGCGTCGGTACCGAAAGTCGTCTCGTCCAGCCCGGCCGCAACCACCACCGATGGTCCGCTGTCGCCATCGACCATCTCACGGGCGAGACCGACTGCCGCGTCCGCCAGGGCACGGCTGTGCGACACGACGACGATCCCGATCATGACGGCGCCCCTGGTGCGCTCACCCGAGTGTCGCGGCCGCGGTCTCCAGCAGCATCGTAGTGCTCGTCGCGCCGGGGTCCTGATGGTCCTTGCTGCGCTCGCCGAGATAGCTGGCACGACCTTTGCGGGCCACCAGGGGGATCGTGTCATCCCGGCCCTTCGCCGCGGCGTCGGCGGCGGCGCGCAACGCGTCACCGACCGTGGCGTCTCCCGCGACCGCCGCGTCGTACGCCTCCAGGGCCGGAGCCCAGGCGTCGTACATCGTCTTGTCCCCGACCTCGGCCTTGCCGCGGGCGACCAGCCCGTCGACTCCAGCGCGCAGCGCGGCCCCGAACGCAGCCGCGTCGACGTCGGACACGTCGACGAGAGCGGTGCCGCAGCGCAGGAAGAACGTGCCGTACAACGGCCCGCTCGCTCCGCCGACCGTGCTGACCATCGTCATGCCGACCTTCTTCAGCAAGGCGTCGGCTGTCTCGAAGGTTCCCTCGTCGATCGCCGCCACCACCGCCTTGAGCCCTCGATCCATGTTGCTGCCGTGGTCGGCGTCACCGATGGCGGCATCGAGATCGGTCAGCAGAGCGGTGTTGGCGTGCACCACCTCGGCATACGCCCTCACCCACGCGGTGAGGTCGTCGACGGTCAGACCCATCCTCAGGCGCCCCAGCGCAGGCCAGGGGTGTTGACGGGAGCGTCCCAGAGCCCGACGAGGTCGTCGTCGACCTTGAGCAGCGTGACCGAGCAGCCGGCCATCTCCAACGAGGTGATGTAGTTGCCGACCAGCGACCTGGCCACGGTGATTCCCGCTTTGTCGAGCAGCGCGGCGACCTCGTGGTACATGATGTACAGCTCTATCAGCGGCGTGCCGCCCATCCCGTTCACGAATGCGATGACGGAATCGCCCTGTCCGTAGGGAAGGTCGCCGAGGATCGGGTCGACCAGCATTGCGGCTACGTCCTTGGCCGGAGCCAGCGGCACCCGCGTACGCCCGGGCTCACCGTGGATGCCGATCCCTACCTCCATCTCGTTGTCGGCCAGGTCGAAGGTGGGCTTGCCTGCCGCCGGAACCGTGCAGGACGTGAGCGCCATCCCCATGCTGCGGCCCTGGTCGTTGATCTTCTTGGCCAGGTCGGCCACATCGGCCAGCGGACGCCCCTCTTCGGCTGCCGCACCGACGATCTTCTCCAGCAGGACGGTGACACCGACCCCTCGACGCCCGGCGGTGTAGAGGCTGTCCTGAACGGCGACGTCATCATCGGTCACGACGGCCTTGACCTCGGTACCGGCGTCGGCCTCGGCCATCTCGGCGGCCATCTCGAAGTTCATCACGTCGCCGGTGTAGTTCTTCACGATGTGCAGCACGCCGGCGCCACCGTCGACCTGTTTGGTGGCCTCCATCATCTGGTCGGGCACCGGGGAGGTGAAGACCTCTCCCGCGCAGGCGGCATCGAGCATTCCCGCCCCGACGAAACCACCGTGCATCGGCTCGTGGCCCGATCCACCACCGGAGATGAGGCCTACCTTGCCCTTCCGGGGAGCGTCCTTGCGATAGACGATCTTGTGCTCGTGGTCTACACGCACGCGATCGCCATGAGCTGCTTCGATGCCGAGCAGTGCGTCCCTGACGACGTCGGCGGGGTCGTTGATGAGCTTCTTCATGCCCTCATCTGAGCAGAGTGTCGTCAGCCGGGCAAGAGCATGGACCGTCCCTCGGACGGTTCCTCCGAGCATCCGATCAGCCTTTGCGCAGTGCAGGACGCAGCGTGTCCAGGACGGATGCGTCCTCGATCGTGGACGGCACCGACGGATCTTCGCCGTCGGCGATCTGACGCATCGTCTTGCGCAGGATCTTCCCCGACCGGGTCTTGGGCAACGCAGGTACGACGCTGACGTCCTTGAACGCTGCTACCGGTCCGATCTCGTCCCTTACCGCGGCGATCAGCTGGTCGGCTAGCTCGGCCTCGTCGACCTCGTGACCCGCCTTGAGCACGACGAATCCGCGCGGCAGCTGGCCCTTCATCGCATCGGCCGCGCCGATGACAGCACACTCCGCCACGTCCGGGTGTGCGGCGAGCACGGCTTCCATCGAGCCGGTCGACAACCGGTGGCCGGCCACATTGATGACGTCGTCGGTGCGACCCATGACGTAGACGTACCCGTCGGCGTCGATGTAGCCACCGTCTCCGGACAGGTAGTAACCGTCGTACACGCTCAGGTAGGAGTCGACGAATCGGGCGTCGTCTCGCCACAGTGTGGGCAGCGTTCCTGGCGGAAGGGGGAGCCGTAGGCAGATCGCCCCCTCGGTCTCCGCAGCAACGGGTCGGCCCGCCTCGTCCAGCACCACGACGTCGTACCCGGGGACGGGCACGGTAGGCGAACCCGCCTTGATCGGCATCGGCTCCAGGCCGCGCAGGTTGGCGACGATCGGCCACCCGGTCTCGGTCTGCCACCAGTGATCGACCACCGGAATCCCGAGCTGGTCCGAGGCCCAGTGGTAGGTCTCTGGGTCCAGCCGCTCGCCCGCCAAGAACAGATGCCGAAGCGACGAGACGTCGTGTCGACGCAGCAGCTCGCCTTCGGGATCCTCCTTCTTGATCGCCCGGATCGCAGTGGGTGCGGTGAACAAGCCCTCGACCCGATGGTCGTCCACCACCCGCCAGAACGCGCCCGCGTCGGGAGTGCCGACTGGTTTGCCCTCGTAGAGCACAGAGGTCGCGCCGACGATCAACGGCGCATAGACGATGTAGGAGTGCCCGACGACCCAGCCGACGTCGGAGGCGGTCCACCAGACCTGGCCAGGCTCGACGTCGTAGATGTTGAGCATCGACCAGGCCAGCGCGACCGCGTGACCGCCGTTGTCCCGCACGATCCCCTTGGGCTTCCCGGTCGTGCCGGACGTGTAGAGGATGTAGAGCGGATCCGTGGCCGCGACCTCGGCGCATGGGGCGGGATCGGTCTTCCCCGCCTTGAGCAGCGCGTCGAAGTCGATGTCCCTGGGCTCCTCGAGCGTCGCCGTTGCCTGCTCTCGCTGCTTGACGACGACGGCGTGGGGCGCGTGCGACGCCAGGGCCAGCGCCTTGTCCAGCAAGGGCTTGTACTCGACCACGCGCCCCGGCTCGATCCCGCACGAAGCGGACACGATCACGTTCGGAGTGGCGTCATCGATCCGGACCGCGAGCTCGTTCGCCGCGAACCCGCCGAAGACGACGGAGTGCACCGCCCCGAGTCGCGCGGATGCCAGCATCGCGATCACTGCCTCGGGGATCATCGGCATGTAGATCACCACGCGGTCGCCCGGCCCGACACCGAGCCCGCGCAACCCTTCGGCGAAGGCCGCGACCTGCTCCAGCAGTTCGGCGTAGGTGAAGGTGGTCACGGTGCCGGTCACGGCACTGTCGTAGATGAGCGCGGTCTGGTCGGCGCGGCCCTTGATCACGTGCCGGTCCAGGGCGTTGTAGCAGGTGTTGAGCGTGCCATCGGGGAACCACCGGTAGAACGGAGCATGCGACCGGTCCAGCACGGCCGACGGTTTCGTGAACCAGTCGACGACCCCGGCCGCTTCGCCCCAGAAGCCGTCGGGATCCGCCACGCTGGCGTCGTACGTGTCGCGATAGCTGCCCATCTGCGCCTCCCGGTGCTGGCCGTGTCCCTATCCTGCCAACGCCGCGGCCGTTCGGCACCGCCGGACCTGCCGGAAGATCTGTCAGATCAGTGGTGCAGCGCTGCGCAGCGCGAGGACCATGCCGACCACCAGCACGATAGCCGCGGTGATCACCGGCCCTGCGGCCAGGATCGGTGCGAACCGCGAACCGTCGGCGAATCCACGAAGCCGGCCCAACCTGCCGGGCAGCTTGGCCACCAGGTAACCGACGGTCGTGAGCGTGGCTGCCATCCCGATGCCGTACGCGAGCACGAGACCCACGCCGAAGACGGTGCGTCCCAACGCGATGGCGCCCAGCAGGACGATCAGCGCCGAAGGGCTGGGCACCAGCCCGCCCGCGAGCCCCATCCCGACCAGCGTCATCCGTCGGAAGCCGCGCTCCCCCGACTGCCCCGATCCCGCCTCCGGCTCGGCTGCCGACGTGTGCTCGCGCACCAGGGTGGTGCCGGTATCGCCAGCCGTCCCAGCCTCGTGACCGTGCTCGTGACCATGCTCGTGCTCGTGTCCGTGACCGTGTCCGTGACCATGTCCGTGACCATGGCCGTGACCCCAGAGGTCGTCGACCCGGCTCGAGCGACGACGCAGGGCGGAGCGAATCAGCGCGAGCCCGATCCCGGCCACCAGCAGTCCACTGATCACCCCAAGCACCGCCAGCACCGTCTCACCCGCCAGGGACGTGCCGGCGCTGAAGATCAGTCCGAGCACCAGCACGCCTGAGGTGTGCGCAAGGGTGACGGTCGCGCCGATCAGCACAGCGTCGCGCGGACTACCGCGGGTCCCGACCATGTACGCCGCCATCAGTGTCTTGCCGTGCCCCGGCAGGGCGGCATGCGAGATACCCAGGACCAGCGACAGCAGGACCGCGACGATCCCGACCCCCCAGGTGAGCTGCCCACCGACAAGCCCGTCGAGCTTGGTGGTCATGGTGTTCAAGACCTTGGAGACCGGGCCGGCACCCTGCACGGTCGGCAGCGTCGACGAACCGCTGTCGACGCCCGGCTTGACGTTCAGCGTGACGGCGCGTTGGTCGAGCGGAGAGGTGAGCAGATCGTTCGGGTACGAGCGAAGCTCGTCGCTGATGCTGCTGGTCGCGATGTCCCGCTCACCGAGATCGACCCCCTCCCCCTTCGCGGTGATCTCGCGCCACCCGATCCGGTCGCCGAGGAAGCGGTCCTCGAAGGTCACCGTCGCCGGCGCGGAGAGATCTGCTGCGGCCTTGAGGTCGCACTCCAGCCGGCTGACCTGGAGTCCGGCCTGGCCGGCCGCGTACGTGAACGACGTCCGCGCCGCCCGCCAGGTGAGAGCTCGCCCATCGACGCGCAGCACCAGGTCGTTGGCCAGCCGTTCACACTGGTCCGCGGCATAGGCTGCGCGTTCGGCGTCGCTGATCTGGTCGTCGCCGTTGGAGTCGACGGTGCGACGGGCACTGATGGTCGGGATCTCGGCCGTGTCCACCGCGGCTTGGTTCTCGACTCCCGACGGGGTGAGCGAGAGCCCGTCGTAGTGGTTGATCGTGAAGTTGCCGAGAGGATGGGCGCTGGCCGCCTGCGTGGGCCATACGGCCAGCACGCCGATCAGACCGACCAGCATGGCCACCCGACGTAGATAGGCTGCCGGCCGGCCATGCACACGCCCAGGGGATGTCACCGGTCGAGCACCTTGCGCGCCTGCGCTGAGAAGATCGGGTTGAACGCCGGGTTGAGCCGCAACGCCGTACGAAGCCAGCGGTCTCCCTGCGCCCGATCTCCGAGCGAGCGTTCGATCATCCCGCGGTGGAACGCGAAGAGCGCGCTCTGCGTACCCAGGCGCTGGGCGGAGGTGACGTGCCGCAGTGCCGCGCGGTCGTGGCCGTTCACATGCAGCGCCCAGGCGTAGGCGTCCTCGACGAAGACGCTCTGGCGGTCTCGCCAGGCTCGGCGTGCCTGATCGAGCGCCTGAGCCGGCCGCCCGTGCGAGGCGTCGTAGAGGGCCAGCTCCAGGTCGAGGTTCACCCCGGCGGCACGGAACAACTGCTGCTGGGCGTCGATGATCTGCTGCTGCTCGGCCGCCTCCTTGCTCCGGCCGAGCGCGGTCAGCAGGTCGGCGTACTCGATCACGTAGGTCGGCTGCGGCAGCCGGTCCACCACGGTCTGGTAGCGCCGCAGGGCCCGGTCGACGTGGCCGAGGCCGGCGTCGGTCTTGGCCAGCCCGTAGAGGTTCGCGACATAGCTCGGGTCCGCATCCCGCCCTTGTGCGTATAGCGAATGCGCCTTCTTCAGCTCGCCGGCATTCCATGCCAGCTCACCGAGCTGGAACAACGCGAACGCGCGGTCGTCGGGTGAGTACGCGATGTTCAGCGCCTGCTGCATGGCGTAACGGGCGCCCTCGAGGTTTCCGTGCAACTCGTAGTTGTAGGAGACCCGGGTGTACGCCGGGACGCCGGGCTTGACGTTCACGAAGCGCTGAAGGGCTCGGCTGACGTCGCGATAGCGGCCGAGCTCGACCAGGGAGTCCACGAGGATGGCCATCGTGCCCGAGCTGTAGGCGTTGATCCGCATCGACTGCATCGCCAGCTGATGCGCTCGCGCGAAGTCGTGACGAGCCGCCGCCAGCGCCGCCTCACCTGTGAGCGCGGGCGCGTTGTCGCGAGGCGACTCCTTCAGTGACCGTCGCAGCACGCCCTCGGCCTTGGCGTAGTAGCTCGGGTCCCCGGTGATCCGGGCCTGCTGGACGTACGCGGCACCGAGCACGGCCCAGGACGCGGCATCGGCGGGGACCCTGGCCAGCCGCTGTTGAAGCGCGGTGATGGTCGTGGTCATGTCGCCCGCGGTCGCGACCTCGGAGGCAGACACCGGCCCTCGACCGGCCGGCTCACGCGGTGCTGAGCGATGCTGCGTGAAGAGGACCGCTGAAACGGCGACGAGAGCCACACTCAGGGACACCGCGGCCAGGCCGAACCTGACCAGCCGTGCACGCTTGAGATAGTCCAACATCGGTCTTCTCCTCTTGGGTCGTTCAGCGGTCGTGCTGGGGGTTGGCCCGTGGTGCCGGACCCGTCAGGTCCGACACCACAGGCCGCCGGCGATGTGCATCTGGGAGGGGTGTGAACATCGCCGGTGCTCCTTGTCGATCAGTTGTTGCTTGATGCCTCACGGCGACGACCCTGGCGCATCAGCACCACGCCGAGACCGCCGAGCCCGAGTCCGACAGTCGCCACGATCAACGCGATCGGCAGCGTTGACGCCGTCGTGTCCTGCGCGGTGAACTGAGCCGAACCGCTTTCACGGCGGTCCAGTGCAGCCTTGTACGCCGAGGGACCAGCCGCCGGCGTACCCGCACCGCTCGTGTCGGAGCCCGAGTGGGGCAGCGCCACGTACGGGAACGCCGTCCGGAAGGCGAGATCGTTCTCGTCCACGGCGTCGGTCAGCGACGGGTTCAGCGTTCCTGTCCGCACCGCGCCTTCCATCACCTGCAAGGCGATGTCGACGACGTCGTCACCGAGGCGGCGACCGTTCGGGAAGCCCGCGCTGTCGCCTCCGATGACGCCCAACCGGTTCTCGGTGGTGGCCGGCGGCGTGGAGGTGTTGAGTCGCAGCATCTCGGCCGGACGTACACCGTTTGCGGGCCGGTTCAGGCCTTCGAGGCCCTTGAGGAACACCCTGAACAGGTCGTACCGAGGCTCCGCGGGAGCGGGGATGCCGTAGATGGCCTCGATCAGTTTCGGCACCTCGGGCTTCAAGACCTTGTCCACCGCAGGCTGCACGGTGGCGTCGTTGCGGGGCTCCAGGGCGTTGAACGCGTCCTTGAGCCCGACCGGGATGACGACCTCGTTGACCAGTGGGTTACCGAGTCGGGAGACCTGGACCCACCCACCGCGGTAGCTCTGCGAGCCGTCAGCAGCCTGCACGCGCACGCTGCGACGGTCAGTGGTGCTCCAGACACCGACGACCGGGTCGCCGCCGCGAGTGATCGCACCCTTGGGTACCTGGAGCGCGATCGTGTTGACGTTGTAGCCGCTCAACGTGTCGTTGCCGGTCTCCGTCAGGTCTGTGCCGTACAGCAGGTCGAAGATCCGCAGGTCGAGGAAGAACGAGTCGTCCGCCTGGCCGGCGAAGGTCCGGGTCTGACCGACCTTGTAGATGGCTGCATTGCTCAGCGACTCGTAGTCGGGCATCGAGGCGGCTCCGACGTTCGACGGTGCTACCGGCACGTTACGAGCCAGCACCTTGACCTTGCCCCCGGCGTTGACCCTGGACAGGTTGTAGGTCTGGCGGAAGTTCAGGTCCCCATCATCGAGGCTGGCGACCTCACCGGTGTTGTAGAGGAACGTGTCGGTGTTCTGGTAGCTGGACTTGAACGTCCACCGGTAGATGACGTCGGGCCTGGCGTCACCGTTGTTGTCGATGTTGATGTTGTAGCGGGCACCGGTGGCGAACGGGTAGAAGTTCGGGCCGCCGGCCGGCTCCTCGAACGGGAGCCAGTTCCCGATCAGGGTGACCTTGTTGTCGCGGTCCGGCGCGACGAAGGCGTACACGTCGGTGTTGTCCACCTGCGGGTCTGCCAGAAGCAGCGGAGCCTCGCGGTGGCTGGACGCGGTGCTCGACTGGGCTCCGAGGAGCGCGGCGGCTCCACCGAGAGCGAGTGCGGATGAGGCAAGTGCGGCGACTGCCGCACGGGTACGACGATGATGCAGCAACGAAGTCATCCTTCGTTCCTTCCTTGGGCAAGGGTGAGATGGATGGCCATCTCCCGAATTCCGCGCTGAGCGCGGATGACGCGTGAGCCTCCTCATAGTGGGATGAACGACCGTGTCCGCCTCCCAGGGACAGGGTCTGCTGCGCGTTTCGGTACTTGCCGCTACTTAATGTAGTCCACGAATGACATTCCGTGAAGAGTGGTGTCGGGGTGG
>JBBSPA010000109.1:0-11270 GCA_038259225.1 Propionibacteriales bacterium | reverse complement strand
GACCACGGCGTTCTTCAACCTCTCCGGGGTCGGCAAGCCGGGCCACCTGATCGAGTACGGCGCCACCTCGAAGATCTTCTCCAACCCCGAGAACGAGTCGACCGAGGCCTACATCTCCGGTCGCTTCGGCTGAGCCCGGCTCCGGCTACGGCTGCGGCTACGGAGCCGGCCGGTCGGGCGAGGTGAACAATGCGTGACATCCCTATCGCGATCCTGCCCGCACGCCCTAACGTTTCGCTCAGGCAGCGAAAGGATCAGCCGTGGGCAGCTACGAAGTCACCTGCGTCAGCCGGGACGACTGCGATCACGGGGGGCATGTCTCCCGGGTCGGGGTCACTCGCAAGAAGGAGACCGACCTGGTCGACGTCTCCGTGGTCCGGCTGATGCTGTCGTCCGGCGACACGGTCTACGTACGCGACCACGATGACCGGATCGGGATCCGCAAAGGCAAGTGCGGCTGCGGCGTGAAGACCGTGCGTCCCGACGTCGACACCTCCGCAGCCCTGGACCACCTCAGCCCCTGCCCCTGACTCCCCGCCCCCGAACTGCCCCGCCCGTCGGGGTTTGCCTAGTTAACTATTCGGGTGGCTTGTTAACTAGGCAAACCTCCCTGGCAGACAGGCCAACTGCCTAGTTAACAAGGCAAACCGCAAAGGCAAGGCAAACCGCAGGGGCGAGGCAACCGCAGGGCAAGGCAAACCGCAGGGCAAGGCAAACCGCAAAGGCAAGGCAAACCGCAGGGCAAGGCAAACCGCTAAGGCGAGGGCGGCGAGGGAAATGGCCAGCGGGTGGACCGAGTGGCGCCGTCAGGAGCCGATCGTGACCTCGGCGACCCGCTCGAGCACTGGGTCGCCGCCCGGGTCGCCGTACACCGTGCCGCGGTCCCACCGAAGGACCAGGCTGCGGCCGTCGGTCTCGAGCGTGGCCAGGTTGTTGTCGAACCACGGTCCCTGCGTCGTCGTCCACTCCAGCGGCGCCGGCGGCACCTTCGCGCGACGTGCCAGGAAGTTGCCGATCCCGCGGCCGACGTTCTTGGAGGAGAAGCCGGTCATGTGGCGGACCGCGTACGGGAGCGGGTTGCGGATCGGCGAGCAGACCGCCTGCACGATCCGACTCTCATACCGCCTGTCCACCTCGGCTACGTAGGAATTGTGCACGTCGCCCGACAGGAACGTGATCGTGCCCGGGGCCGCGCCGCGTCGGCCGCTGGCTACCTCGATGACGCGTTCGGCGACCGCAGTGAACCCGTCCTGGAAGGCCGCCCAGTGCTCGAGGTCGACGGCCTGCCGCACCTTCTCACCGATCGCCGCCCAGCGCTTGCCCCAGGCGCCGGTCGAGACGGCCTCGCTCCAGGCCTCGAACTGGTGCAGTCCCGGCGACAGGAGGAACGGCAGCGAGGTGCCGATCAGCACGTGGTCGAAGCCTCCCTGAAGTTGCCCGTCCAGCCACGCCATCTCATCCGCATCCAGGATCGAGCGCTCCTCAGGCTGGAGCACTCGGGCCGCCCGCGAGTCCACGACGATCAACCGGGTCGTCCCGATGTCCCGGGCGAAGCTCCACCGGTAGGTCTCCGGATGTTCGTCAGCGCGCTCAGCCAGTGCGTCGAGCACTTCACCCACTTCGGGCTCATCGGCGCTGCCGGTCCACGCCTCCTCGATCAGCTGCCACACCTCGTCCTTGGCACGCTCGGCCGGCGACAGGTTGCCCAGGTGCTGATAGATCCAGTATGTCGCCAGACCGCCGACGATCCTGTCGCGCCACCACTCGGTGGCCTTCATCTCGGCCTTCCAGCTTGCCGAGGTGTTCCAGTCGTCGCGGATGTCGTGGTCGTCGAAGATCATCGAGCTCGGCAGCGTCGAGAGCAGCCAACGATTGGCCGGTTCGGTCCAGGCCAGCTCGTAGAGGTGCGTGTACTCCTCGAAGTCCTTCAGCTCCTCGCCCGGCGGCTCGTCGATGTCACGCCGGGCACGGATGAACTCCCGCATCGCGTCCGACGTCTCGTCCGCGTACACCTGGTCGCCCAGGAACAGCACCAGGTCCGGCCATCTCTCCTGGTCCTGCGCCATGTGCAGCGCGTAGGCCCGCATCGCGTCCACCCCGTGGCTCTTGTTGCCCTCGGCATCATGGGACACGCTGGTCCGGCACGACCCGAACGCCAGCCGTAGCTCCTTGCCGGGCTTGAGCGTGGCGATCCTGCTCGGCGGGTACGGCGAGTCGGCCGGCGGCCATACCTGGGTGCCGTCGATGGCCACCGTGTAGTCCTGGATCGACCCAGGCTCCAGGCCGTCGACCGCGACCAGGGCGTAGTGGTGACCGTGCGCGGCGAACGTTCGCGCCGTCCACGCGCGTCCCGCCGCTCGGACTTCCACTTCTGCGGCCTCCCGGGTCTTCACCCAGATCGCCGCAGACGTCTGGTCGACGTGCCGCAGCAGGGGTCCCAGGGCCAGAGCCGAACTCGCGTCGATCACGGCTCAGTTCTACACCGCGGACCTGAGCGGCGCACAGGGGTCGGTCAGGCGTAGCCGAGCTCGTGCAACCGAGCGTCGTCGATGCCGAAGTGGTGGGCGATCTCGTGTACCACGGTCACCTCGACCTCGTAACGCACGTCATCCTCGGAGTCGCACACCGCCAAGATGTTGCGACGGTAGATCGAGATCCGGTCCGGCATCACGGCTCCGGCGTACGACGACGTGCGTTCGGTCAACGGGATGCCCTCGTACAGCCCGAGCAAGTCCTCCCCGCCGGGAGCCTCGTTCTCCACGAAGATCGCGACGTTGTCCATCAGCCGGGAGATCTCAGGCGGCAGGTCGTCGAGCGCATCGGCAACGAGTCCCTCGAACTCGGTCCGACCTAGCTCAACCATGCTTGAAGCCTAGATCGTTCGGGCAAGACCGGAGCCGACCCCCGGACCAAGGCTTAACAGACTCCGTCACGACGAGTAATCTTTTGTCAGCTGATGGCCCACTCGGGGGTTGTCGCTGAAGGAGGGTCCTTACGGTGACGGCGCAGCTCACGTTGCAGCCGGAATCCAGTGCTGCCGGCATCGCCCGGCGTTGGGTGCGCGCCGCGCTCGCAGAGCGGTCCCGCGACGACCTGACGGAGTCGGCCGTCCTCGGTGTCTCCGAGCTGGTGACCAATGCGTTGCTACACGTGCGCAGCCCCATCAACGTGCGGATCGTCGAAACCGACGAACGGTTGCGGATCGAGGTGTACGACGGCTCGGCGCGGCCGCCGGAGGGTCGCTCCACGATCGTCGTCAGCCACGGAGCGGCGCCGGCCACCATCGGTCGGGGGCTCCAGATCGTGGACTCCATCTCGTTGTCGTGGGGAGTGGCGTACGAGGACTCCGGCAAGTGTGTGTGGTTCCAGCCCATGCCGGACGGGGTCGACGCACCGGGCCGGGCCGCTGGGCCGCCCACGCTGCTGAGCGACACCACGCCGCGGCCGAGCGGCGCCGACACCGTGAAAGTCGCTCTCATCGACGTTCCGGTGAACCTCTTCGTGCACTACCGGGTGCGATTCCAGGACCTCCGACGCGAGCTCACCCTGATCGCACTGCACGACCGTGGGCACGACCGTGGGCACGACAGTGGGCACGACAGTGGGCACGACAGTGGGCACGGCGCAGGTGCGGCGCCCGTGGGAGGTCGGCTCAACGACGTGGCCCTTCGGCTCGAGGCGTTCGGGAACGTCGGAGCCGGCGCGGACACGACGATCGAGACGGCCATCACGTCGGGTCACGACCGGGTGAGCCTGCACTACGATCTCCCGACAGCCGCGGTGTCGGGCATCGCTGAGCTGCAACAGCTGCTGCTGGAGGCCGATCAGTTCTGCCGCGCGGAGGCACTCCTCACGCTGGCGGCCGGACCCCAGGAGACCGCCATGCGGGCGTGGTACCTCGACGAGCTGATCATCCAGGCCCGCGGGGGAGAGCCGACTGCGTGGCCCGGAGAGTTCGTCGTCACCGATCCTGCGCCGATTGCCTGAACCGCACCGACAGCGTGACCACGTCCTCGACGACCGTCGCGTCCAGCGCCGGCTTCGAGCTGCGGACGGAGTCACCCTCACGGAGTACGCCGTCGGAGGTTTCGAGAACGCCCGACGCCACGTAGGTGAAGGTTTCGGCGTACCCCGGACCACCGCCGTCCACCCTGGCGCTCCCCTGACGTGGCAGACGACATACCGACACGTCGACGCCGCGCACCGCCAACGCCGCGCCACCCTCGGTCGCACCGCTGCTGGCGATCGTGCCCGCGCCCGAGCGGCCCGCCAGGTCCGGTACGTCATGGGTCTGGCAGGACGCAGCGACCTCCCGGTCGAGGGCAAACCACAGCTGTAGGAAGCGTAGGCGCTCACCCGGCGCACCGCCGTTGGTCTCCGTGTGCGTCACGCCCGGCCCTGCCGTGAGCCGCAGCACGTTTGGGTTGCGAAGCGTGCACGACGTACCCAGCGAGTCCTCGTGACGCAGCACGCCGTCGAGCACCCACGACACGATGTCGACGTCACGATGCAGATGCTGGGCGTAGCCGGCTCCCGGCTCGATCGTCTCGTCGTTCATCGCCACCAACGTCCTGATCCCGATCCGCGCCGGGTCGTAGTGCTCCCCGAACGAGAAGCAGTGCCGTGTCGAGATGCCGTCTCGCGACGTCACGAACCGGTCGAGCGCACGGTGGATCTCGAAACCTCCGGCCACATCCGCCTGCTGCTCGCGCATCTCGCCATCCTGACGCACCAGGCCGTCACCGTACGCAGGCGCGGTATCGTCGGCTCAGCCTGACAGGGCTCGGCGGTGGGGCCCGCCGTCCGCACCGGAGAACCGCAGCCACGCTGCCAACGGTCCCTACCAAGACCACCGATCCTTGGTAGGAGTCCGATGTCTGAGCCACCACCCGCCAGGGCTCCCGACGCTGCCGGCACAGTCGAGGGGACGGTTGAGCGGACGGTCGATCCGTTCCGCCGGCGACCGCCCGCTCGCTGGACGTGGGCGCGGATCAGCCCGATCGCCGCTGTTGCCCTGGGTGGGGCCTTGGGTGGCGTGTGCCGGTACGCCGTCGGCAACGCCCTGACGTACGACGACCAGGGCATTCCGTGGCCGACCCTGTCGGTCAACGTCACGGGGAGCTTCGTCCTGGCATTCCTTCTCGTCCTCGTGCTCGACCTGTGGCCCCCGCGTCGGTACGTCCGGCCGTTCTTCTGCACCGGCTTCCTAGGCGCCTTCACGACGTTCAGCGCACTTGCCGTCGAGGTCGACCAGCGGGTCTCCGACGGCTCGGGACCAACCGCCCTGGCGTACCTCGCGACCACCCTGGCTGCCGGTTTCCTCGCGGCGGGGCTCGGCCTGGTGGTCGGCCGCGGTCTCGTGCGACGAGCCCAACGGCATACCGCTCACGATCAGGAGTTGCGATGAAGCTTCGAGGACCGGCCCAGCGACTGACGATCTTCGTGGGCGAGACCGATCAGTGGCATCACAAGCCGGTGTACACCGAGATCGTCCATCGTGCGCATCATGCCGGGCTGGCAGGGGCGTCGGTGCTGCGCGGCATCGAGGGCTACGGCGCCAGCCAGCACGTTCACACCACACGCATCCTGAGCCTGTCGGAGGACCTGCCGGTCGCGGTGATCATCGTGGACGCGGCGGAGCGCATCCAAGCCTTCCTCCCCTCACTGGACGAGCTGATCACCGAAGGCCTGGTCATCATCGACGACGTCGAAGTGATCACGTATGCCGGTCGCGGTCCGGCCGAGGAAGGCAGCGCCTCGGGACCCACGCAGTGACCCCTCTGCTGTGGGTGGCGCTCGGATCCGGCGTCGGCGCTCCGGCGCGGTACGTGCTAGACCGTTTGGTCCAGGGGCGGCACGAGCGGATCTTCCCGTGGGGGACGCTCGTGATCAACCTCACCGGAGCCTTCGCACTTGGCCTACTGGTAGGTGAGACGCAGCACCATGACGTGGCTTCCTGGCTGGTGCCGGCGCTGGGCACGGGCTTTCTTGGTGGCTACACGACGTTCTCGACGTTCACCTGGGAGACCCTGAGGCTGGCGGAGGACGGCGCCTTCGCCGCGGCCGTGGCGAATGTCGCCGCGAGCACGGCCCTGGGCCTGGGTGCCGCCGCGCTGGGGCTGTTCGTCGGATCATGGTGAGACGTGGACCGGTTTGGAGCAGCACAGGGCGACGCCCTATGCTTGTCCGGTCCCCAGCGGTTTCTCGCAAGAGATTCCCGGGCTTAGGCCCCCATCGTCTAGTGGCCTAGGACGCCGCCCTTTCACGGCGGTAGCACGGGTTCGAATCCCGTTGGGGGTGCTTCGTGCGCTAGGTTGGGCGCGCGAAACGCAGGAACGTGCACGTACGTGTACGCAATGGCCCCGTAGCGCAGCTGGTTAGCGCGTCGCCCTGTCACGGCGAAGGCCGCGGGTTCGAGTCCCGTCGGGGTCGCTGAACGCCTCACCTGAGAGATCAGGTCGAGGCGTTCTGCGCATCCCACCTGAGTTGTCAGACGTACAGGTCGTCGTAGCCCTCCCTGCGTCTGACAACTCGGGCAGCGGCTGCGGTAGTGTTTCGTCCCGCGCTGCGTGGTCCTCCCTCGCTGACGCGACGGCCAGGTAGCTCAGTTGGTACGAGCGTCCGCCTGAAAAGCGGAAGGTCGCCGGTTCGACCCCGGCCCTGGCCACCCGCACCCACCAGCCACTCTCCCGGTCTGAGCTGCGGTTTTCTCGAGACCGCGTGGGTTCACGGCGTTGACCGCGGGTGTCCGTTATGCGCCGCGCGACGGCCTGTTCGACCCAGCGGCGCCAGCGACTACCACGGCCGCTACCGCTCGGAGACAGGACCAGGAGGGATCCACGCCCGTCCCTTCCACATCTGCAAGGCCGAGCGGTTTGAACAGGCACGCGCTCAGGTTGGCGGCGGGACGTACCGGCGAGAGCTGCACGTGCATTGCTACCGGATGCTCGGCTCCTTCGAGGAGGCCGAGGACGCGGTGCAGGAGATCTACCTTCGAGCGTGGCGCCACTAAGCCGGGAGCCACATCTGGATCCGCGACCTCGACGGATACGTCGTCACGATCGCAAGTCCGGACGGCGAGGCCTGGGAGTCGTGAACAGGCTCACCATCCACTTCCAAACCAGATGACGCGGATCGCATCGGCCGGTGGGCTGGCCGGTCGGCCTTCGTGGCACACATGACCAGGCCATTGCACGAGCGGCATGGCCACGCCCTTGTCACGACTGATCGACACCTCCCACGCCCGCTTTCCCTACTGCCGGCGTGACGTCACCACGGTGGAAATTGATGGACTCGTTGCCCGTCCAGTTCCACCGTTGATGACACTGGAAATTCTCAGCGGACAAGAACTCGTCACCGTACAAGAGGCAATGCAACAGAACACCAGCGTGGGCGTGGCCGGCTCGGGCGATGTGGTGACCATCGGCGTCGCCGTTTGGCGATGTGGGTCAGTCGCCGCCCGGTGGTGTCGACGGAATGGGTGCGCGAGACTGCCTCGATGACTGCCGAGTACGCCCAGACCGACCGGTTCCGCGACGCCCACATCCACCTGTGCGACCTTGCCGGCCTGGAGATCCGCGATTGTGAGGTCAGCGGTCTGAAGATTGTCGACTGCTATGGGAGCGACGTCTATCTCGGCGGCGACTTCGAGCGTCTCGTCGTCAACGACGTCGACGTGACCGCCTACGTCGAGGCCGAGCTCGACCGGCAGCACCCCACGCGGGTGCTGGCACGTGACGCCAGCTCCCCCGACGACTACCGGGCTGCCTGGGATGCCATCGAGACGCTGTGGGCGGTGACGCTCGCCCGCGCCAGGTTGTTGTCCGAGGCCACGCTGCACGAGCGGGTCGACGGCGAATGGTCGCTTGTCGAGACCCAAAGGCACCTGCTGTTCGCTAGCGATGCCTGGCTCGGCAATGCCGTGCTCGAAGACAAAGCGCCCTACCACCCGTTGGGGTTTCCTGCCGGCGGGATGCCGGCCGACGCAACGGCAAGGCTCGGGCTCACCCTCGAAGCCACCCCGACGCTCAACGAGGTGCTCACGCCGCGGCTCGCCCGCATGGCCACAATGCGTCGCGTCGTCGAGGGGCTCACCGAGGCCGAGCTTGATCGGACATGCGGTCGCAAGCCGGCTGAGCCGTATCCCGACCAGGAGTACCTCGTGCGCCGCTGTCTCAAAGTGGTGTTGAAGGAAGAAGCCGAGCATCACCGCTATGCCGTGCGCGACCTCGCCGTGCTCGAGGCCGGTGAGCGAACCGACCGAGGATCCGCCTAGGCTGCCGGGGGGCAGCAGCAGGCGGACTCGTCTTGACTGAGGTCAGCCGTGCATGAGGCAGAACTCGTTGCCGTCGGGGTCGGCCAGCTCGACGGCGCCGTCTCCGGTGCTGCCGAGCCGGGTCGCCCCCAGCGCGACCAGTCGGTCGACCTCGACTGCCGGGTCGCCGTCGGCCAGGGCGAGGTCGAAGCGCTGCCGGTTCCTCCCGTGCTTCGGCGCCACGGGCGGGCCGCCCCACGCGACCTTGGTGCCACCGTGCGGGGACTGGACCGAGGTCTCCTGGTCCTCATCCCACACCAAGGGCCAGTCCAGCGCCTCGGCCCAGAAGAGCCCGACCTGTCGGGTGCCGTCGCAGGCGAGCTCGCCGAGGAAGCCGCAGCCGGCCAAGAATGAGCTGCCGGGCTCGATCACGCAGAACTCGTTGCCCTCGGGATCGGCCAGCACGACGTGTCCTTCTTCCGGGAGCTGGCCGACGTCGAGGTGGCAGGCGCCAAGCTCGACCGCAGCAGCGACCGTGTCCTGCTGGTCGGCGAGGCTGGTGCTGGTCAGGTGGAGGTGCACCCGGTTTGGACCGACCTTCTCAGCTCCGCTCAGGACAAACCGCAAGCCGACCTGGGTGTCGGTCCCGGACAGCAGCGCACCGCGAAGGTCGTTGACGACCACCCGTCCCAGAACACCGGCCCAGAAGCCCGCCAGCCGCGCCGGGTCGTGCGCGTCGAAGGTCAGAGTCAGCAGTCCGGAGGGCATCTCCCGCATGCTAGACGCGGACGAGGCACTCCCGCACTCGCTTTCAGCGGCGCGGCCGACCCCACATCGTATGACGACAGCGTCCGGTGGGCGGACGGGTGCTCCGATCGGCGGGTCGGCGTCTGGAAACACCAACCCCGAGCACGACGGATGACCTACGGTCTGCCGGAGCTGTTCAAGAGGCGAACTCAGGCAAGAAGCGCCGCGTCCGTCCGGGAGCGATCGCCATTCGGTCCGGTGCTTGGCCAGCGACATGACCAACGAGCAAGCTCCCGACGGGCAGCGAGTCCAGGCCCCCGGCGAGGTGCGCACCATGACGACCACCAAGGGACATTGTCGGCGATCTGTCCGGCGTACCTCGACTGGTGTGGCTGACCTGGTGCGCGCCGTTTCGAAGTCGGCTACAGAAGAGTCTGGCCCTACTCGAGGGCGTCGGCAGTGCCTATCCTGCTGGTAGGGCGAAAAGTGCGATGACGGCCATCAGCGCAGCCAGAGCGCCGTACCCCACCTTGCGGGGAACGCCTTGACTGGTGCGGAGCGCGACGACGGCCTGGCAGGCGTAGTAGGCGGCGAAGGCGCGGGAGGCGATCGCGACGATGGTGTACGTCGCCACTGTCGCGGCTAGCGCGGCCGCGGCGACGCCACTGATCAGGTAGGGCCCGGCACCCTTCATCCGAGCCGACAGTCCGCGCAGGTTGCCATCGGCAGCCGCGGTGTCAGCGACAGCGGCGCTGAACTGGCTCAGCACCGCCGACAGGGCCAGTGGCAGCGCCAGTATTGGTGCTATCCGGTCGGTGATGTCGAGCAAAGTGCGGTCGCCGCCCGCGGGGGTTCCCAGGCCCATGTTCGGGGTGGCGGCAGCGACGAAGCCGATGTAGATGGAACCGGCGATCAGCTGCGCGACACTGGAGGCCCAGATGCGCGTCGGGCCGTCGAAAGCCTCGCCGAGGAAGCGGACCGTCTCAAAGCCCTGCACGGTGATGACGATTCCTCCGAGCACGAGCAGGATGGTCATGATGCCGTGACTCGGCACCGGTGGAAAGAACAGCCCCCGGCCGGTTGCGAGCTCGGTCGAGTCGTGCAGAACCAGGGCGCCGCCCAGGACCGTGGTGAGGATCAGAACCGAGATCAGGCTGACCCTGTCGAGCCGGTCCAGCCCAGCGAACCCGCGGGCGATCCCCACCGCGACGATGACCAACACCGCCGCCACCGCGATCAGCCGTTCCACGAGCGGGTGGGGTTCCGGCGTGACGTAGCCGATCACGTACTGGGCCATGATCCGCAGGTACAAGGCGACCGAGATCACGTACGCCACCACAATGACGCTGTCGCTGAACCGGTCCAGACGCGCCGTGCCGGCGTTGAGTCGGCCCTGCGCGACGAGCGGTTCCACCGTCGCAACGTTGTGCCGAATCGCAGTGCCGACCAGCCAGGCCAAGACAGTCACTCCCACCGCACCGAGCACCGCCGCCCTGCCGAGGGTTGCCTCAAGCACAGGCACGATGATCAACAGCCCCGACCCCAAGATGGAGGCCAGCGGCGTCACGGTCGCCCGGAGCACGGCGCCTCGAGATACCGGGGATGTAGATCCGGGCACGCTGTCGATTCGACCACAACTCCAATGGTGGTGACCGTCGAGACCCTCGGGTAGTTCATTCGGGACACCGAGCTCTAGCTCAACATCTTCAGCGCCACCGTGACCGCCACGACATGACGGTGACCTAGATCCAGGGCGGCGGGGCAACACCTTCCCGGGTCCCCAGGCCCACCACCCAACTCCTTGAGTCCCGACCCTCCCTTGAGTCCCGACCCTCCCTGGGGGCCTCAGACCACGCTGGTGGTTTCACTGCGCTCGCGGCCTCGCACCCAGTGACGTCGACATCGGGGCGTGCGTCTTAACGCAGCCGCGAGTGGATGTGCGGCGAGAGCATTCGACCCTCATCCCGTCGCTTGCCGTGTTCGGTCGATGCGGGGTCTCTAGTGGGTGGTCGGGTTTGTGAGGAGGTCGCGCACGGTCTGTGGCTCGCGTCCGAGAAGCGTGGTGAGCAGAGGGTCGACGCCGGCGAAGAAGCCTTGGTGAGCAGCCTGGTACATGCCGAGCAGGAAGCGGGCCATGAACTCTGGCTGTCCCGCCGCGACCTGTGCGGCGACCCAAGCGTCCTGATCCATCACCACCCGCTCGATGGTGCGCCCGGTCATCTCTGATGCGGTGACGGCGATGTCTTCGAACGTGGGCGCCGCATTTGCG
>JBBSPA010000108.1:0-11302 GCA_038259225.1 Propionibacteriales bacterium | reverse complement strand
TAGGCTATCGAGAAATCAGCGAACTGGCAGCCTAATCAACGCGTCCAAAAAAGCGGGAACACTCCACGTCATCAATCCACGCATGGCCGTTGGAGCGACGCGGTAGGACAGATTCGGCAGGGAGCGCTGCTCGGCGTCCGGGGCGAGGTCATACGCCCGACTCGCGGCGGAAAGACTCACCTCGCGAGCAAGCCGTGACTCATGGAGCAAGGTGGTCGAAGGTACTCGTGCATGCAGCACAAGTCAGTCTTGGGGTCACACTAGGGAGCCAGGGTTCGCGGCTGTGAGTGTCAGCGACCTATTACTCCTGGTGGACGTGGACCGGGGTGCGCCGGAGCTGTCATTGCCCAACGAGCGACTTGAACTGAGGGCACTGAACCTCGATCGCGGTTATGGCGACCTTGGCGGCGACGTCGCCGCCGAGTTGGAAGGTGTCCTTCATCCAGGGGCCGACGGTGCCCTGCTTCCCTGACTCGATCCGGCTGCAGATGCCCTCGGCCAATTCGTCCATCTTCTCGCTGTCGTTCATCCCAGCGGCCTTGGCGATCGCGTAGAAAGCGATCTTTGCGCCCACGTCTTTGCCCAGGGACTCCGCTGCGTTCGTTCCGGTCGTCGTGGGGGTCGGGCTGGTGTTAGTGGTGGTGCTGGGGTCGGTCGAGGTCGCATCCGGGACTGGAGTCGAACTTGCGCCGCCCATGGGTGTTGTTGCGGTGGGTGGTCGCGACGTCGCAGTTGTGGGTGGACTGGTCGAGGTGGACGAGCAACCGGTAACACCGGTGACAACGAGGGCGGCTGCAGCTGCGGCGAAGCGTTTCATGGTGGAAGTCTCCTGTAACGGGCCTATCCGTGAAAACCCGGGTGCTCGGGCGCTGGCGCTCCAGTGCACGACGCAATGACCTCCCATCAGATGCCCAGCACCACCTCACAACGAGGCGCACTTGGCGGGCTGCTGCCAGTCGTGCGGACTACGCAGCGGAGCGGGGCAGGTTCCGAACGAGCGGATCGCGGCGAATAGCACGTGCCGGCGTTCTTCAGAGTGGGTAGGAGGGGGGCGGGTCGTCACCGTTGTCTCCGCATGCCCACAAGGGCCCCGAGGGCACCTGCGGAGACCGCGTAGATGCCACCGTTGAGCGCGGAGGCGACGGCCATGTTCACGGCCCCGGGCCAGGTTTCCATCACCTGCGGTAGTCGGCTGAGCAGCTCCGAGGTCGGAACCAGGTACGGGTAAAGGATCTCCCCGGCGTAGGAGAGGAGGGCGAAGAACGTGGCCGGCACGGTGATCGCCGCGCCGACGATGAAGCCCCACACGGCCCACCGCCGCGGCGGCCAGGTGCGCGTGGGTGCTTCTGGTGCTGCGCTCATTGCTCCAGTGTCAACGGCCGCAGCGCGGCAAGCCAGAGTACGCAGACTCAGACACCGCCTATCGCGGCGGTAGGACGCAGGTCGGAGTCGTCCGCAGATGCCCATTGCGCCGGCGCCAAAGTTGTGGGCGATCACGGTGACTGCGTTGGGGTTTTCGCTTGACGCGGATATGTGCCACCAAGGAAGACCCGCGCCACCCGAGTCCAGCACCTGTGCTCGCTATCAGACCAAATTTGGGGACCCGACGTGCGGACGTGCCGCCGACTGGGCCGGTCGGCTCGCGGAGTGACTGGCATGGGCCCTTCCGCTGGCGCTACGTGATTGCTCCTTCAGGTCCGTTGACTCCGACGTGGCGTAGGTCCGATCGCTCGCGGGCTGCGTCGACGGCGGTGGCCAGCAGGGCCAGGCCAGCTAGGACGAACGCGGCAGGTGGTAGCACGTCGGCGAGCCAGGGCACGGAGTCCGGGAAGAGGGACTGCTCGAGGGTCTCGCTCAGCAGCGCGACCAGGAGGGCGATGACGAATACCGGGAATGCGCGTCGCCTGCGAACTCGTAGGCCGAACGGTGCGACGACGGCGAGCAGGAGTGCGATCGGCAGCAACAAGATGAAGTCGCCCATGACGAGTTCGACCAGGAGCGGCACGACGGAAAGAAGTGCCCCCGCGACGTAGGCCGTGACCACGGCCCACTGACTGGGCGGGGTGGGTTGCGTGCCTTCCATGAGTGCTCCCCGGGGTTGGTTTTGGAAGCACGTTAGGAGCGTGTGTGCAGCTCCGGTACCCGGGGAAAGTGGGGAGCCTCTACCTACCTAAGAGGGGGGTGGAGTCCGCTCCCGCCCAGATACCGTCGGGGTGTGCGCCTGCCCCGTCTTGCTCCCATCGCGCCAGCGGATCTGGCGTTGGCGATCGTGTTGGCGGCGCTGACGGCGGTTGAGACTGCGAGCAAGGGCGGTGACGATGTGGTCCTGCGCACTTCGCTCGCAGCAGCAACGGTGCTCAGTTTGGCCCTGCGCCGAAGCATGCCGAGCCTCATGGCGCTCGGTTTCGCCGGCGGTATGGCGCTGGAGTCGCTTGTCACGGAGTCGCCCGACCAGATGGGGGTGCTGATCGGCTGCATGATCGCCTCGTTCTCGGTGGCGGGATACGCGGCGACTCGTGAGGGCATCCTGGGTGTGGGCCTGCTCAGCTTGGCGGTGTCAGTGACGATCGCGGTCGATCCCAGTGATGACGTGGGCAACATCCCGCCGACCCTTGTGCTCTTCGTGTGGCTGCCGGCCGCGGTCGGATTCGGCTGGGCCCGACGCGGGAGCAGCCTGCGCGCCCTTGCGCTGCGCGCGCAGTCAGCTGAGCTCGAGACAACAGTTGCGGTCGAGGCGGAGCGGCGGCGCGTGGCTCGCGAGTTGCATGACGTGGTCTCCCACGCGGTCACCGTGATCGCTGTCCAGGCGGCGGCCGGCCAGGCCACCCTGGCCAGCGATCCCGCCGCGTCCGGCCGCTCGCTGAGTGCCATCGCCGAGTCGAGCCGGGACGCCCTCGACGAACTGCACGCGCTCCTCGGGTTGCTACGGGAGCCTGGCGAGATTGCGACACCGCGTGGCCTGGCACAGTTAGGCACATTGGTCGACACCGTTCGAGCTGCGGGGATCAGCGTCGAACTCCACGACAGTCCGGATTCGGTGCTCCTGACCCCGGCAGCCGATCACGTCGCCTACCGCGTGCTGCAGGAAGGCCTGACCAACGCCCTGCGGCATGCGCGCAGCCCACACGTCGTGGTGCGCATCCTCGTCCTCGGCCCACAGGCCACGCTGCAGGTCGTGAGCACCGGGAGGCGCCACCGCTCGGCATACGGCGGCCACGGCTCCGGGATCGAGGGACTGCGCGAGCGAGTCACCGCGCTGGGCGGCGTCCTCGACGCGTCGGTCACCGGCGACACCTACACCCTGTCTGCCACGATCCCCCTGGGTGGACCATGACCACCGTCGTCGTCGTCGATGACGAGGCCCTCATCCGCGAGGGCCTGGTGGCGATCGTGTCGGCCCATCCCGGCTTTGACGTCGTGGGAACAGCCGCGAACGGCGCCGACGCGATCGCCGAGGTGAACACCAAGACACCGGACGTCGTCCTCATGGACGTACGAATGCCGATGATCGACGGGTTGGAGGCCACCCGCCGAATCACGAAAGCAGGGGCGCGAACCAAGGTGCTCATCCTCACAACCCTCGAGACCGACGAGGTCGTCTTCGGCGCGCTGCGGGCCGGCGCCAGCGGGTTCCTGCTCAAGAGCTCGCCACCCGAACAGCTGTGGCACGGGATTACCACGATTGCCGCCGGCGAAGCCCTGGTCGCACCCGCGGTGACCCGCCGTCTGATCGAACGCGCCATCGCCGCCGGGCCCGATGTCACGCCCCCCGGACTGGCTCTCAGTCAGCGGCAACGCGACGTCGTGCTCGGCGTCGCGCAAGGACTGTCCAACCGCGAGATCGCGGCGGCGCTGTACCTCTCAGAGCACACCATCAAGGGCTACGTCAGCGAGATCCTCGCCCACCTCGGCCTCCACGCCCGCACCCAACTCGTGATCGCAGCCTACGAATCCGGCCTCGTCCAACCCGGCCAGACGAGCACGTAGTCGCACCGCCGCCGGCCGTACGCGCGACGCGCCCGCCCCGATCCCAGACGACGTCACGAAGGGCACCGCCGTCTACCAGACCGGCAACCCGGCATCCGTGGCGCCTGCGGATGAGCCGGTAAAGCACACTGGTCGTGCGCCCTCAGCGCAGACCCAAGAGAGCGTGTCCCTCTCCAGTCGAAACGAACGCGCCGACTTGCGGCGAAAGGGCGTATTGCGCAGCACTTGCGAACGTGAGCGCCACTCTCATCACCGGGAGCCGGGTTTGACCAGGCCAGTCTCGTAGGCCAGCACTACCGCTTGGACGCGGGTTGTCAGGGCGAGCTTGGCCAGGATCCGGTTGATGTGTGTCTTCACTGTCGCCGGTGACACGACCAGCTCGTTCGCGATCTCGTCGTTCGAGAGGCCGCGGGCAATCCGCCGGAGCACTTCGGTCTCCCGCACCGTGAGCGCCGCAAGCCGTGGTGGGACGCCGTCGTGGGGTGCTGGGCCACGTACGTGCTCCTCGATCAGCCGGCGCGTGAGGATCGGGGACAAGAGGGACTCACCCGCAGCGACGGTGTGGATGCCCGCGACGAGCCGATCCGGCGGCGTTGCCTTGAGTAGGAAACCGGCCGCTCCCGCGCGGAGCGCCTCGTACACGTAGGCGTCCACGTCATACGTCGTCAGGACCAGCACGCGACTGTGAAGTCCTGCCGACACAATCGCTTGGGTCGCCGCGATGCCATCCATGACCGGCATCCGGATGTCCATCAGCACCACGTCAGGGCGCAGTTCCATCGCGGCTTGGACCGCCTGCCGGCCGTCGGCCACCGTCCCGAGGACGTCGCAGCCACGGGCAGCGACGACGAGCTCGAGACCGCTTCGGACGAGGTCTTGGTCGTCGGCGATCAGTACGGTCGGCCGCCTCACCGTGGTTCCCCGGGAGTCGAGGGCCCAGCCCCGTGGAGACGCTCGTCCACCGGCAGGACCGCCTCCAGCTCGAACCGTCCGTCGAGCACACGGTGTGTGAGGGAGCCGCCGAGCACTGACGCGCGCTCCGCCATCCCGAGGAGCCCCAGACCACCACCTTGGGGTGTCATTGAGCCCACCGTGTTCGCCGCCCGGATCCGCACCGCACCGTTCTGCCGCTCGACGGCAAGAGAAAGCGGGCCCTGGCCATAGCGGTGTGCGTTGGTCAGCGACTCCTGGACTATTCGGTAGGCGGAGACGTCGACAGCCGAAGGTAGCCCGGACAGATCTCCGGAACAGCGCAGTTCCACCTCGCTCCCCTCGACGAGCCGTTCGATGTCGGCGATCCCGGGTAGCGGCTCGAGTCCGAGTTCAGCCGCCTCGTCGCGCACCAGGTGCAGCAGCCGTGCTGTCTCGGCAAGGGTGCGACGGCCGGTCGCGGCCACGTCGGCAAGCACCGCCTTGGCGCGTTGGGGGTCGGAGGTCACCAGGTCTTGCGCGGCTGCGGTCTGTACGACCATGGCGCTGACCGAGTGGGCGATCACGTCGTGGAGTTCGCGGGCGATCCGGTCCCGCTCAACACTGACCGCGTGTCGCTGGAGTGCTTCCTGCTGCTCCGCGAGCTGGCGGGACTGCTCGCCGAGCTGTCGCGCTACCCGGCCGAAGACAAACGGCGGTACGAGCAGTGCGCCCACGAAGAAGACATCAGTGATGTCGTTCGTCGCCTCCCCGAGGAAATACTGCGGGAACGCCGACAGGAGCATCACGAGCACGGAGGCGATGCCCCACAGGTCAGCCCGGTACCGCGCACACGAGTAGCAGGCGACGACGACCACAGCGATCGGTGCTGCAGCATCGTTGAGAGCAGGCTCGGCGACCTGACCGATGGTGAGGACCCACGCAGCAAGCGGGCCCACCACCAGCGGCAGACGGCGCCGCAGGATCAGCAGCGTGCACGCCAGTCCTTGACACGCAACCCCCCAAACCCAATGCGGCAAACCGGAGAGAGCCAACTCCGCGGTCGCGAGCACGAACAGGACCGCAGGGAGGAGGGCATCCCGGCCCGAGGGCAGCGACCTAGGCACGTCACGAACCTAGCCCTCCCGCCGTCCCCTGGCGTCAACCCTGAGGTGGAGACGAGCTCGACCCCGACGACGACGACAACAGTTGGCTCCCTTCCTAGCGTGGTATCGACCAGTCAAGAGACCTAGGAGACACCATGTTCGACACCATTGATGCCCAGAACCGGCTGACACGCTGGGCGTGGCTGACGGCCCTAGCCACGCTCGTCATCGGTCAACTGCACGCCCTCGCACGCTTCCGCACCGAAGCTGGCAAGTCCGACCTCGACCTTCCCCTGACCGGGATCTGGGCAAAGCCCGCAGGACGCGCGCTCGACCCCCTGCTCTCCTGGGCCGAACCCGACACCGTGTACCTGACGTACGGCAAGTGGTGGGTGATCCCGCTCGGCGTCATGGTCGCAGCCGGGTACATGGTCCTGCGGCTGCGCGCACCGTACGGGATCGAACTCTGGGGTTGGAGGCTCATGCTGGTCGGCTACACGCTGCTCACACTTGGCACCGCGGCCTACTACTGGGGCCAGTGGACCGCATACAACATCATGGACGACCTCGGACTCTGGGTGGACATCCCGGGCGCGCTGCTCTCCTCCGTCGGTGCCACAATCCTCGGCTTCGCGCTGCTGCGTCGCAGAGCAAAGCCTGCGCTGGCCGCGGTGCTCCTGCTCCTGAGCATCCCGACACTGATCGGGATCACCATGGTGACCTCACTCGGCAACACCGACCTACCCGTCATGTTCGCCGTCGCCATGCTCGCTCGCGAGGCGACCGCACACCGCCCTGCGGGTACCCGACACACAGCGGTGTCACACCGCGAAGTGTCAACCACACCGTGACTCGGTGACCGAGACGCCCACTCCTACGCGTTGGTCGCGACCTCGAGGCACTCCTCGATGCGGCTCCACCGACTCAGGTCTGTCTCCTCGGCCTCCCCACCGCTGGACCACATTCCGGCGGGCGAGGCCTGACCCTGGGCGAAGTAGCGGTCGCTCCAGTCCAACGTCCGCGCGAGAGCCTTCGGATCGAGACCACCGAGCCGCCTGCGCCGGAGCTGTGGCCGGCAACGGATTGCATCCGAGCCCGACGCCGCACGGCGCGATCGCCGACGCCGTCATGGCGGGCCTGGCCCTCCCGACACAAGGCAGACCCCAGGGCGGCCCCGGCGGCAGACGTGGAGTCGTCGACGACGACATTGAGGAGCCGCGGAGTCATGCCCGCGAGAACGGGGGCGGACTCCACGAGGCGGACGCCGCTCACCGCTACCTCGACATCTGCGAACAGGCGGCGAAGAGGGGCACGTCCGCAGTTCGCGCTTCTTCGCTTGGCGTCCGACACGTCAGACGGAGCGTGACGGGACGGAAACTCTTTGCGCGCGTCCCCGCGCGATGCTCCGGCCTGTTACGACGAGGAATGGGCTCGAGGTAGGACGCGGACTGCGTCGACGGCGCATTGACAGCGCGTCGGCGCCACCAACCCGGGCGAGGTGCCTGTTCGCCCCCTTCGACGACGGCACCTCGTGGACTGAGTACGAGCGGCTTCGTAGCCCCCGCGTCCAACTTGTGGGTCGGGGCGCCGCCGGCTTGTCGTACCGCCGGCGCCTCTGCGAGCGGGCGACGGGGCTCGGCTTCTGGGGGGTGAGTTGGCAGCGGGGTCGACGGACGCGAGGGAACTCGAAGGCTGGACCAAATGCCGCGGGGTTGTCAGACTCAGGATCGTGCGCATCAAATTGCCCCGACAGGTCGTGGCCGCTTCGGCACGCGCGCGCGAAGAACCCCAGCGCCGGGCCATGGCAGACCTAGTCGTCGACGCCCTGGGCCTCGGTACTGGCAAGCAGGAGGACGGCGTCGCCGCGGAGATCTTCGCCGCCTTCGGAATCGACCTTGTCGAGCTGGGCCGCTCAGTCCCGCAACGGACCGCTGATCGTGCACGCGTGTTGCGGCAACTTGCCGCCACCGAGCTAAGCACGACAGCTCCAAGCACCGGGAGCATCGTCGCCGAGCTGGCCCGGGCCGGTGGGCTGCTGGTGGCGATGGCGGAGGAGGTCTACCAGTTGCTCACCGATCACGACGCGACCACGACCGGGACTTCCGAGGGGTTCACTATCGCGCTTGCGGACCTCGGAGGCGTCGAGCTGACGCTCAGCCCCGCTTTCTTCGAGGATGTCACGCGCCTGATCACGGAGTCGGTCACCACATCGATACCTGGTCTCGACCATGACGCCCTGCGAGAGTTCCTCCGGCTCGACAACGGGGTGCCGTACGGGCAATGGCCCTTGGTGGAGGTAGCTGACCGATTCCCTCTGCCGGCAGAGGTACTGCGTCTCGCGAATGCCCTGGCCTACCTCGAGACCCTCGCCGATAGAGACCCGCAATGGGCTACGGCTGCGGCACAGGCGCGTCGGGCGCAGCAGGCCTGCGACCGTCTGGTTCACACGGCCGAGCTGTTGGTCAAGGGCTTCGCCGGGCAGCTGGCCCACGTGGCTGGCAACGCACCCACAGGTGCCTCGAGAGCGTCCTACGTCGCCGAGCAGGTCGGCGCTTTCACATCCGGCGGCTACTTTGACGTCCCTCAGGCTGCGGCCGAAGTGGACCACTTCCTTACGTCCGGCGACCTCGGCAGTACGGTCTGGCTCGTCGATGACGTAGGAGCGCGAAAGGCCTACGAGGTTTCTATGTCGGTCGGGATCGGGGGTGCCATCCGGCGCCGCGTGGAGCCGACCGACGTGGACCACCCGGCCTCTGCCGTTGCCGGGCTCGCCTCGTGGTGCGTGCTGTTCCGAGAGGGTGTTGACCCGAACCGGCGCGGGGAGGAGTTGCGTGTCCGTCTGACCAGCGTGGACGCGTGGTCCCACTGGCTGACGACGCTCGTTGCGGTGTGTGAGGAGGCGACCGCTTGGATGGACGCCATGCTGCGAGACGTACAGCATGAGTCGAGCGGCGAAAGGGTCCGCGAGACGGTCGAGCACCTGCTGAACCTGCCGCTGTGGCGCCACCGGGACCTGCTGTACGAGGTGTGGGTGCTGGTCGCCACCATGCGGGCCTGTGCGCAGGCGGGCGCCGACCTCGAACTCACTGGTCTCGAACATGGGAGCCGGGACTGGGTGCTGCCCGGCTCGCGAGCAAGCAGGCCGGTAGCCGACGTCGTGTTCCGCCCCGGAGGTCACCGGCTCGGAGTCTGGCGTGAGCCGCTTCGCGTGATCGCCAACAATGAGCTCACTCCAGACGTGACGATCAGCATCCCTGGAGCAATACCACGGGACCTGGTGGTGGTCGAGGCGAAAGACCGGATCAAGATGGCCGAGGCCAAGGCCGTTGAGGTGGGGCGTAGGTACGCCAACGAACTCTCGCCGCGCCTGACCTGGGTGGTCAACCACTGCGAGTTGCGGCTTGCGCGAGGTGGAGCGGACTCGACGGCTAGTACGACAGAGATGCGGAACTACGGTGACCCGTGGCACCCGATACACCTAGCCGGCCGGTTCCGGCCCGGGTCGGTGCCCGCCGCGTTTGCCGACACCATCGTGGCGGCGATCCGGCCTACTGGTGCCGCCGGGCCGAGGTCCTGAGGCTCACTCGCTCGACCAGCCCGTAGCGACTGGGTCGGCCGGCGGATAATGCGGCCGGGCGTCCTCAATTTTCAGACCAAGAGCTGTCCGGAGCCGGCCAGCGACGAAGTAGGTGCGCGGGTCCGACTCCTTGTTGACCTCATCCTGCTGTTGCTGCTCCGCCGGCGTGCGCTCCTTATCCGGAACCCAGTAGCGCACGTGCGCGAGCAGGTAAAGAGCCGACCGAGATCTCGACTTTAAGGGCTCGGTCCGGACCGCGACGTCCCGGATCCCCGCCCCAAACGCCTGCGCAACTGGGCCCCCGACGGGATCTCCGTGGAACAGGCTGACCGGGAAGTAGAGGTTGGTCCACCTAGTCACGGCAAATAGCCTGGCGTGCCCCGCGGCCATCACGTTCCTCTTCCCCTGCGATACCGGGTACTTCGCCGAGTGAAAGATCTCCCCGAGCCCTTCGTCGGGTGGGCATGTGGGGATCTCCCCCTCGTGCTGCCTCTGCTTCAACGTCGGGCCCGGACCCGCCCGCCCCCATCGACTCGGCTCCAGCAGGAACGAGCCGTGGGCTAGTGGGGAGCCCAAAGTGACGAAGTCGGTGATCAGCCAAGGCATGCCCCTGCTACGGCACTCCCGCCATAGCCGGTACTGCTGCCGCTGCCAGAGATCGCGATCGTCATCGGTCTCCGCATGTCTGGCGGCTGCTGCGGCCGCCTCGATCCTGCTCATCTCCGTCAGCGGGAGTGGATGGAACGGGTCGGGATGTCGCAGTTCCTCCCAAAGAAGCCGGAGCAGGTCGAACCCGATCACCGAACCGAGGCTGTGCCCGACCAGAACGATGCGCTGATACTCGCCGGACTCGTGCAAAGAGCGCAGCAGCGCGAGGCCTTCCTGGCGGATGGCGTTGCGCCCGGCGATGTTCGCGGATGTGGGGGTGAGGTATCTCGGGGCATCCGCTACCGAGCTAGTGATGAAGCCGCCGGCCACGATGTTGAGCACCAGCGCAACGGTGCCGACGGTCTTGGCCCAGCCGCTGACTGTTGGCGACAGCTGTCCCGCTGCGAGCGCGGACACCGCGGCCCAGCAAGCGATAACGAGGATCAGAGCCGAGGCCACTTGGACCACGCCGATTGGGCCACGAAGTCCGGGGCCGTGTCGCCAGAACGGCCGCCGGGCTACGAGCTTCGCCGCCCAGAGAAGGGTCTGCCGCATCTGTCCCCGGTCGAGGTGGTGGGCCCAGTAGAACTCGATGAAGTCGACCGGCACTCTCGATGCCTGCTTCTCCACGACGAGCCGGCGCAGCTCGAACCCCTCGGAGAACTGGTCGGGCTTGCTCCTGAACTTGGTATAGCCCAGACCGGTCACGAACGACCTGAGTGTGGCCATGGGCTGCTGCTCGCCGATCCCATGGATCAGCACCACCGCCTGGCGAGGGGTCTTGCGCTGCTCGGAACGGGGGACGCTCATGCGTGCAAAGGATGACAGGTCCGGCGGGCCCGTGGCTATTGGAGGCCGTCCTATCGCGAGGGCAGGGACCACCGGAAGCCTCGAAAGCTAGACCTCCGGATCGAATGGGTCGACTAGCCCTATCTGGGCGGTAGGACGCAAGTGGTCAGTGCGGGCCGACCGGCTCCCTCCGGGTGGCAGAGAGCGTGCGCAATTGCACCGCGGAGCGGCTCAGCGGCAGGCCAGGTCGTTGCGCGGCAGGGCCTTCGCCGCGGCTCCGAACGCC
>JBBSPA010000107.1:0-11358 GCA_038259225.1 Propionibacteriales bacterium | reverse complement strand
GGCGACAGCCACGACGTCGTCGCGGAACTCCTTGGGGTAGGGCTTCGGCATGGTGATGATCCTTCCAGCGAGGACGGATCCTCACAGGCAGGGTGTCAACCGATCCCTGGGCAGTCCCATCTTCTCCGCACGACTGCAGCAGATGGCAGGCAAAGTGGTCCACGGCTACCGCTGGTACCCCGACGACGAAGTCGATGTCACCACCGAGTTCTCGGTCGACGGTTCGACTTCAGGACCTACGTCAGTCACCCAGCCGTTCGAGAGCTCCGTGCGTCCGCTCGTGTTCGCGCTCGGCGGTTCTGCGAGACCTCGGAAGACCGAGAGCTTGTGGTGGTTTCCAGCAGTTCCAAGCCGCGAGTTGACCATCGCGCTGAGTTGGCCGGCCGCAGCCGTCAAGGGCTCCTTGACGATCAACACCTCACGCTGGCGTGAGAAGGCGGTGGAAGCCCGACAGCTCGGTGATCGGTGACGTGAGTGCTGAAGCCAGTACCTGCCGTGGCCAGCGGTGATCGACACCGGTGTGGCGAGCGCGAGGACCGCGTCGGCATTGCCCTCACGCGCCGTCAAGGGAGGCCGATCTGCGGGCGGCGGAGGGTCAGCAACGGCTGGACCGGCAGGGCCACGCCGAGCACAACAAGACCCAGGGTCGGCAGGGATGTGCCGGCGCCGCGGAGCGTGTCGACGACGCCTGAAAACTGACCCCGTATCGACGGTCGAAAACTGACCCCTTCCTGAAGCCTGTCCTCATCCCGTGAGGCAGGAGATCTGGAGTGTTGTCAGTGCAGGACTGGGCAGAAATTCGTAGGTTGCATCGGGGCGAGGGGTTGCCGATCAAGTTGATCGCCAGGACCTTAGGGATCTCGCGCAACACGGTGCGCTCGGCGCTGGCTGCTGATGCGCCACCGAAGTACGCGCGGAAGCCGACGGGGTCATCGGTCGATGCGTTCGAGCAACGGATCCGTGAGCAGCTGCGGGCGGTCCCGACGATGCCGGCCACCGTGATCGCTGAGCGCGTCGGGTGGGAACGGGGTTTGACGGTCTTCAAGGCCCGCGTTGCTGAGCTCCGGCCCGCCTATCTGCCGCCTGACCCGGCCGGTCGCACGACCTATGAGGCCGGTGAGCTGGCGCAGTTCGACTTCTGGTTCCCCGACATCGAGATCCCGGTCGGCTACGGCCAGACCCGGACCGCGAAGCGGTTGCCGGTGATGACGTGCGCCTCGGGGTACTCACGGTGGGCCGGGGCCAGGTTGATCCCCTCACGCGAGGCAGCTGACTTGTACGCGGGCTGGTGGCGGCTGCTGGCCGAGCACCTGCAGGGGGTGCCGAAGACGCTGGTCTGGGACGGCGAGGGAGCCGTCGGTCGCTGGCGCGCCAAGCAGCCCACCGACCAGTCGGGACTGACCCTGGACTGCCAAGGGTTCCGGGGCGTGCTGGGTGCGAGCGTCTACATCTGCAAGCCGCGTGATCCCGAAGCCAAGGGCATCGTCGAGCGGTTCCACGACTACCTCGAGCGTTCGTTTCTGCCCGGGCGCACGTTCACGAGCCCGGCGGACTTCAACACCCAGCTCGAGGTGTTCCTCGCGAAGGCGAACAGTCGGCGGATGCGGACACTGGGTTGCGCCCCGGCAGACCGGGTGGAAGCCGATCGGGCAGCGATGCTCCCGCTGCCGCCGGTGCCACCACAAACAGGGTGGTCACGCACGCTGCGGTTGCCGCGCGATCACTACGTGCGCCTCGATTCCAACGACTACTCCGTGCACCCCGGCGTGATCGGACGCCGCGTCGAGGTCCATGCCGACCTCGAGCGCGTCTGGGTGACCTGCCAAGGCGCGATCATGGCCGACCACGACCGGGTCTGGGCCCAGCACCAGACCATCACCTGCTTCGACCACACCGTCGCCGCCAAGCTTCTGCGTCACGGCCGTGGCGACCTGCTCGCCCCGGTCGCTGACGCCGTCACCGGTGAGGTCGTCGAGATCCGCTCGCTCGGCATCTACGACCAAGCCTTCGGCCTGGTTGATGGCCTGGTTGATGCAGGCACCGGTGACTTCGCGGGCGAGCTCGTTGATGAGGAGGTCGTGTGATGGCCACCCGGTCCAGCGCCAGCGCGAAGACGAGCAAGGACACCGCGTCAGAGTTGGAGTTCTTGACCAGGGCGCTGAAGGCCCCGACGTTGCGTGAATCCGCAGCCCGGCTGGCCGAACGAGCCCGTGAGGAGTCCTGGACCCACGAGGAGTACCTGGCCGCGTGTCTGCAACGAGAGGTCACCGCCCGCGAAGCCCACGGCGGCGAGGGACGCATCCGCGCCGCCCGCTTCCCAGCAAGGAAGTCATTGGAGGACTTCGACTACGACCACGCCCGCGGCCTGAAACGCGAGACCATCGCCCACCTGGGGACCCTCGACTTCGTTGCAGGCAAGGAGAACGTGATCCTTCTCGGCCCGCCCGGAACCGGGAAGACCCACCTGGCCACCGGCCTGGCAATCCGGGCCTGTCAGGCCGGGCACCGCGTCCAGTTCGCGACCGCCAGCCAGTGGGTCGACCGGCTCGCCGATGCCCACCACGCCGGACGCCTGCAAGAGGAGCTCCGCCGCCTGGTGCGGTACCCAGTGCTGGTCATCGACGAGGTCGGCTACATCCCGTTCGAGCCCGAAGCCGCGAACCTGTTCTTCCAACTCGTCTCATCACGCTACGAACGCGCCAGCCTCATCGTGACGTCCAACAAGTCCTTCGCCAGATGGGGCGAGGTCTTCGGCGACGACACCGTCGCCGCAGCGATGATCGACCGCCTCGTCCACCACGCCGAAGTTATCCCACTCAAGGGCGACTCCTACCGACTCAAAGACAGAGACCTCGGCCGCATCCCCGCAGCCGTGAACCAAGAGAACTAGAACCGAGGGGGTCAATCTTCAACCGACGAAAAGGGGTCAGTTTTCGGCCGTCGTTGACAGAGCGTTCCGCGTACGGGACGGGTCGACGCGGGGAGGCTGAGAACCTGCGTCCTGGCGCCAGACGGACGGATCCCGTATCGGGCCCATGACCGGCTTGGTCGGTGTCCTCGTCTGCTTTCCGCCGTGTGTCGCGCAGAGGGGTGCGCTCGTGAGCGCTGTCCTGCCCGAGACTCCCGTCTCAGCTGAGCCGACCATGTGCCCATGCCTCGGTGGGTCCGTGGCACGCGCGATGATGGGCGCGTGAGGTTCGACCAGCAGTCCGGGAAACTGCGTGCCCGGGTGGCCGATGCCGTCTCCCGTGCCCAGTTCGGACTGCAGTCGCGCCGCAGGCGGGGGGTTCAGCGCGCGAACGCTCTCCTCGACCGGTTGCCAAGCCCGGCGCGGGCGGGTGTTGACCTGGCCGAACGCACCGTGCGCGACTCCCTCGCAGACCGCGTGCCTGGGCTCGCGGCCGAGGCCACGCTCTTCATCTTGATCTCGTTGCCTGCCCTGCTGCTCGTGGTACTCGGATCGCTCGGCTTCGTCGCGGAAAGCCTCGGGCCGGCGGGGAGCGACGAACTCGACCGGTTGGTGTTCGACCTTCCCCGCACCTTCATGTCGAGTTCCACTTTCGCCTCCTATGAGTCCATCGCTCAGCAGGTCCTCGACACCGGTCGTGCCGACGTGGTCGGGATCGGTGCGCTGCTGGCGTTGTGGACCGGCTCGCGAGCCACCAGCCGGGTGCTGGAGACGCTCGTGATCGCCTACGGCATCGGGTCGCCCCGGCCGGGTTGGCGTCGGCGCCTGCTGGCCCTCGGACTGACGCTCGGAGCCCTGCTGGGTGCGGTCGCGGTCTTGCCGCTCTTGGTCCTCGGGCCGCGTTTGGTCGAGCTGGTCATGCCGGCCGACGTCGCGTCGCTGACCCTGACCGCCCTGAACCTGGGGTACTGGCCGGCGCTCGGGTTGTTGGTCATGGTCGGGCTCACGATCCTCTACCACGTGGGCGTCCCGTGGCGCACACCGTGGCTACGGGACCTGCCAGGCGCTCTTCTCGGCATGGCGCTGTGGTTCGTCGCCGCGGCCGGTCTGCGTGCCTACCTCGCGCTCAGCGCGCTCGGAGGTGACGACGCGGGGAATGCGGTCTACCAGCAGCTCGGTACCCCGATCGCGGTCGTGCTCTGGCTCTATGTCTCCTCGACCGCGGTACTGCTCGGCGCGGAGCTCAACGCCCAGATCGAGAAGAAGTGGCCCACGATCAAGCATGGCGCACAGGTGGACGCTGAGGCGGAACCACGTGGTGGGTGACTCTGTCCGGAGGCACGCTGCGAGGCGCTTGCCACAAGTGATCGCCACGCGGAGTGCGCCAGTAGAGGGATCGGTCACTGGCGCACGCCGCGAGCCGATCGGGCTAGGGCGGCCGTCAGCGTCGCCGGTTGCCCCTGGCCGGGCAATAGGCTCATGTTTCATGAAGCTGTTTCGACGGCGGGCCGGAACTCCGAAAGAAGCCGCACTGGCGGAAGCGCGTAGGGCCACCGTCAAAGCGCGTCGCGAGAACGTGAGGGCCGAGCGCTATCGGGCCAACAAGCAAGGCGACCCTGCCAACCAGATGACCACGAACCAGTGGATCGGGAGTGGGAGCTAGGCCCGCTGCAAACTGGCGACGGGCTGACGAACCCCGATCGAGGAACGGCCTGCGGCGACGATCCCAGTCTCGCCGTCCGGCAGGATCCGGTGGAGCTGTTGCCGCAAACCGATCATCATGGGGGACAGCAGCTGGTCAGGCGGCCAGCCAGCTGAAGGCGGCGAAGGCGAGGTAGGTGGCGGGGATCAGGCAGGCGGGCACGAGGGCGGCTCGCCGCGCGGCGCTGCTGGTGGCCGCCGGCTGCCTGGTGGTCACCGCGAGGGGGGAGGTGACGAGGTCGCTCTCGATGTCACGGGCCAGGTTGCGGTACTGGATCCACGCCAGGACAAGGACCGCCACGAAAAGTCCGACCGCCACGAGGGGCGCGGGGAGCTGGGCGAGGGTTCGTAGGTCGGCGCGGCCGAACAGCGCTGCACCGCCGGCTCCGAGGACGACCACGGTGAACAGAGGGGCGCCGATGGTCCAGGGGTGGTGCATCATCGGTCCCAGCAGCAGGGGCAGGTTGAGCAGGAGGAGCAAGATCAGGCCGAGGCAGATGACCTGGGCCAGGTTGTAGGTGAGTGACTCACCGCGGGCCCAGGCCGGGACCGCTGAGGTGCCGACGAGCGTGGCCCCGACCTGAAAGGCGGCCACGGCCGCCACCGTCCAGACTCCCGGCACGCGTTCGGGGGCGCTGTCCTGGTCGATCCGGGCGGCGTAGGCGGTCGGGTCACCACATGCTTCCGACGGTGTCTCACCGGCCTCGGCGCAGTGCGCTTCGACCTCTGCCAGACGTTCCCCGATCACCGGGCCCGGGACGCCTCGGAGCCGGAGCTCGAGGACGAAGTCGCCGCACCACGTGTCGTGGGTCCTCACGAAGGGTCGCTGCCAGACCTCGTGGGGCAGGGTCTGCGCGGGGGTTGACTCGCTCATGCTGTGCTCCTGGTGGAGGTCGTGGGACCGGCGGGTGTGAGGTCGTGACTGGTGCTGCCCGACAAGAGGTGGCTGGTGACCCGGTTCGAGAACACCTGCCACTGGGTGAGGCCTGACTCCAGCTGGATGTGTCCGGCCGCGGTGAGGGTGAAGTACTTGCGGCCCGGTCCGCCTTCGCCTGCTCGCCACTCGACGCTGACCAGCTCGTTCTTCTCCAGGCGGGCCAGCAGCGGGTAGAGGGTGCCGCCCTTGATGTCTCCGAAGCCGACGGTGGCCAGGTCGGTGGCGATGGCGTAGCCGTACGTGGGGCCCTCGGCCATGACGCGCAGGACGCAGAGCTCCAAGACCCCCCGCAGCCACTCGCTGGGTGTGGTGTCGGAGGGCATGGCTAAACAGTGCATCTATCTAGCGCGTCTGTCTAGTGGGCCGGATCGTTAGTGCGGCTCGCCCTCCAGCCATCCGCCGAGGATCGCAAGTTGACGATCGGCTTGTGGTCACGTTCTGCGGCTTACCGAGCGTGCTGCTGGCCTGCTGTTCGCTGGGATCGACCCGAGGTGCCCTCCGGTAGACGTCGACTTCATCTAACCCCGCCCGGGTCCCAGGCGCCGGCGGCCTTTTGGCCGAGAACCGCGTGGTCCCACGTAGGCCGAACCATTGCGGTTGGATTGGCGCTGAGTCATGATCCAGCGTCCGGGGTGTTCGACGGTCGGGGGACCGTCGAGCGCTTTGGGCCTGCCTGGAGTTCGGGCGCCGCCGTTCGGTCACGGAGAATGTCGGGGGTGCAGCCCCGCCTGTCGATAGGCGGTAGCTAACGAGGCAGCGGCATACGGCGCAGAGTCGGCGGTCGTCGATCAGACGGACGGTTCCGCTTGGTCGATCAGGTGACCTAGATCGGGATCTGTTGCCGATTCACGCGACGCCAAGAGGCCGCTGCGGGGTCCCGCACCCAGCCGTGAGCCACTGACTGCGATGCGGTAGCGGTTGATCGAGATCTGGGCGTGGGGGTGGTGTGGGCGTGAGGTAACCCGCCGGTCTGTCCGGCTTGTCCACTTCGGGTCCTTGGTGGTGCCGTCGCCGGGCGGCGATGGTCACGGCGTGGCTGTGGTGGGTGGCCCGCCGTGCTGGTTGGACGCTGGTCCACCTTTGGGGCTCGGTGACTACACCGGGCAACGAAGTACGAATATGGTTACCCCAACACTTAGTGCTGTATGGTAACGATATGGCACCCGATCAGACCATCTTCGACAAGCTCCTCCTAATCAGTGACCTGCTCCAGCGGGACATGAACAGCTCCTTCGCCGGGACTCCGTTGACGGCGTCCCGGGTGGGGGTCCTGTGGATGGTGCACCACCTCGGTCCCTCCACCCAGCAGTCGATCGCCGCCGGGCTCGGGGTGAGTGCGCGCCACGTGTCGGGACTGGTCGACGTCCTCGAGAAGCACGGGTACGTGCGTCGCCAGGCCCACCCCACCGACCGGCGGGCCGTCATCGTCGCGCTCACGGCGTCGGCGCGGTTACTGGTCGCTGAGATGCAGCGACAGCACGAGGCGGTCACTGCCGACCTCGTGAGCTGTGTCGCCGAGGAGGACCGCGCTGCCCTCGACCGGGGCATCGATGCGATCGCGGCACGGCTGACCACGTTGGTGACCGAGTCGGAGGTACAGGCACCCCAGGACGTCGGTCGAGACGGCACCGCCGATGTCTGAGTCGGATGTGTCGGTACGGCCCCGACGTCAGTGGGGCCCACTCGCTGCCCGGGCGGTGAGTCTGGAGAAGCACATGTACGCGAGTCTCGCGCGAGGCGTGACCCGCAGGCCCGCGATACCCCAGGCGGCGCGCGGGTTCCGCTATGACGCCTCGGTCCACCTCGTGCTCGTCGTGCTCGTCGGGCTGTCGGTCGTCGAGCTCGTCGTGATCGACGTGCTCGTGCATCAGTGGCTGTACGTACGCATACCGCTTCTCGTCCTCGGGACCTGGGGAGTGGTGTGGATGCTAGGCCTCCTCTTCGCCCACACGATGCGCCCCCACACCGTCGGACCGGACGGGATCCAGGTACGCGACGGCCTCGACCTCGACGTTGCGCTGTCGTGGGACGACGTCTACTCGGTCGGACCCCGCAAGCGGACACACCCACCGAAGTCGCCTCGGGTGCTCGTGCTCGACGGCCTGCCCACCTTGGTCGTCTCGGTCTCTGACCAGACGAACCTCCACGTCGTGCTCGAGGGGCCGACCAAGGTGTTGTTGCCCGGCCGAGCGCCCAGAGGCGGCGAACAGAGCATCGGCGCGGTCCAGCTCTGGGCCGATGACCCTCGCGACTTCCTCGCCGAGGTCAGGAACCACATCTGAGGCACGCGGGCCCACCACCTCCTACGGAAAGGCGCACAGTGACGAGCTCACCCACCGACCTGGCCATCGAGGCAGCCGGCTTGACCAAGCGGTTCGGCTCGACCGTCGCGCTCGCCGGCGTCGACCTGGACGTGCGTCGAGGAGCAATCCTCGGTCTGCTCGGCCCCAACGGCGCCGGCAAGACCACGGTGGTCAAGGTCCTCGCCACCTCGACCAGAGCAGACGCAGGATCCGCCCTCATCTGCGGCTACGACGTCGCTAGCCAGGCCCACCAGGTCCGGCAGCTGATCGGCGTCACGGGTCAGTACGCCTCTGTCGACGGCGACCTCACCGGCCTGCAGAACCTCGTGATGGTCGGTCGCCTGCTGGGTCTGTCAAGGTCTCTGGCAAGGCAACGCGCACGCCGGCTGCTCGACGAGGCCGGGCTGGAGAGTGCGGCAGACAAGGCCGCCAAGACCTACTCCGGCGGTATGAGGCGACGCCTCGACCTTGCGGTCAGCCTGATCAACCGTCCCGCTGTCGTCTTCCTCGACGAACCCACCACCGGCCTGGACCCCGTCCGTCGTTCAGACACCTGGCGCATGATCAAAGCGCTTGCCGAGGCCGGCTCGACGGTGCTGCTGACGACCCAGTACCTCGAGGAGGCCGACCACCTGGCCGACGAGATCGTCGTCATCGACTCCGGCCAGGTCGCGGCTCGAGGAACGCCCAACGAGCTGAAGAAGCGCCTCGGACGACAAACCCTCGACGTGCAACTCCTCGACGAGGCCGACGCCGACCGGGCCGTCACCGTGGTCTCGCACGCCCTGGGTCACGAACCCGCCGTCGACCGGCCCGCACGACGACTGACCGCAGCAGTCGACGACGGCGAGGCGATGGCCCAGGTGGTCCGCGCCCTCGATGAAGCCGGCATCAAGGTCAACGAACTCTCCCTCAGGCTCCCCAGCCTGGACGACGTCTTCCTCGCGCTCGTCGGCCACCGCCCGACGACGGGCACGGCCAGCGTCAACAGCACCTACTCCGAAGGAGACCAGTAGTGAGCACGCCGGAGACCGCAGCGCCTGCGCGGGCGGAGCCGACCACGAGGCCGACCGCGCGCCAGGGGCTCGCCCAGTGCGCCGCCCTGAGCTGGCGCGGGATCGTCAAGATCCGACGTAACCCGCTCGGGCTCACCGACGTCATCCTGGGACCAGCGATCTTCCTGGTGCTATTCGGTTACGTCTTCGGCGGCGCGATCGCAGGAGACACCGGCCGCTACCTGCAGTACGTCTTCCCGGGCATCCTGGTGATGATGACGCTCTTCGCCACGATGGGTGTCGGGGTCGCGCTCAACTCAGACCTCTCGGCTGGCATCTTCGACCGCTTCCGAAGTCTCCCCGTTCTTCGCATCGCCCCCCTCGTCGGGGCCATCGGAAGCGACGTCGTGCGCCAGCTGGTGTCGTTGACCGCACTGATCTGCTTCGGTCTCCTCCTGGGCGTCCGGTTCCAGGCCGGCCCCGCCTCGATCCTCGCCGGCTGCGCACTGGCGCTGATGTTCGCGCTGTCAGTCTCATGGGCCTGGATCCTGCTCGGACTCACCATCGAGGACACGCAAGCCGTCCAAGGGCTCGCGGCCATCATCATCTTGCCGGCAGCATTCGCCAGCAACATGTTCGCACCCCCGGAGACCATGCCGTCTTGGATGCAGGTCATCGTGTCGTGGAATCCCGTCACGCATCTCGTCGACGCAGTACGGGGCCTGCTGATGGGTGGCCCCGTGGCGGAGCCGCTGCTCGACACGACGTTGTGGATGGGTGCTTTCGTGCTCGTGTTCGCACCGCTGTCGCTGAGGTCCTACAACCGACGAGAGGGATGAGCGACTCACGATCTGCCAGCGGTTGAGGCTTGATCAGACTGAGCCGGATCAGGGGGCCGCGCTGCGACCTCTGGCGTCAGTGGGCCCCCGGGAAAGTCTTCGTCGCACTAGGCGAGGGCGACGCCGGCCCGCGCCGACAGTCGTCGACCGGCGGGGGAGAGCCTGAGGCGGTAGGAGCGTCTGCCCAGTGGTGACGGGATCCGAGGCATGCCGCCCCGGCCGAGGGGACCCTCTCGACTGGCGTGTCGTAGATACGATGACCAAACAACGCGACGACCGCCACCCCGTGTGGCGGGACGACCTAAGCCACATCACCGTGCGCACGCTGGTAATCGCCGGCGGCCTCGACAGCCACCTCGCAACAAGTGGGGTGAGTACGTGGACGTCGTGCCCGCGGTCGGTCGTCACGTACGACGCGTCGGGGATCCGGCCGGCCAGTGCTTCGACCTGGTCTTGCGGGATCGCTATCCGGAGTGGGCCCGCCGAGCTCGATCTGGGTTCAAGCCTCAAGGCGTTGGCCGGCGGCGTCGTAGCCAGTAGCCGACGGTGGCAAGGAGCTCGAGCGGGCCCCACAGCAGAATCGGCGCGTAGCAGGCGACCAGCACTACGAGCGCCGCGCCAGAGACCAGGCCGGCATCCGGGCGCTGGCCGGCCACGAGCGCACTGACCATCAAGACATCGAAGAGCCAGACCACCGCGAGCCCGCCGAGGGTCGCCACGAGGAGGACCGGCATGAGGGGCACGCGCCGCCCGAAGAGCTGTTCTCCCCACGGCCGGATGAGGCCCACGGTCAGGAACCCCGCGGCGAGCTGGATGATGCTCAAGGCGAAGACATAGGCGTAGCCCAGGGACGGGTTGCCACCGAGCTCGAACCGGCGCAGTTCCTGGGTCCCGGGCATCAGCCCAACGATCATGAGCACCCGCCACACCGCGGAGGGGACCGTCGAGATGAAAGCTCCCCAGGCAACCCACGCCATCCACCGCCTCGATTCTGGAGAGGACGTTCTAGTTGTCATGGTCGCAAACTAGTTCTAGTCTTCGGGAGTGGCAAGACCTGCGAAGTTCACCTCAGAACAGATCCTCGATGCCGCCCGGGACGCGGCCGTCGAGCACTGGCGAGGAACGACGATCACCCACGTCGCTGAGCGTGTCGATGCCCCGACTGGGTCGATCTACCACCGCTTCCCCTCCCGTGATGCACTTTTCGGGTCGCTGTGGGCCCGATCCATACGTCGCTTCCACCAGGGGCTTCTCCTCGCTGCCGAGATCGAGGATCCGCAGGCCTCAATGGCAGCGATGGCGCGGCACATCCCGCGGTACTGCCGAGAGAACCCCGGTGACGCCAAGGCAATGACCCTGTACCGACTGTCCGACCTGTTGCCAAAGATCCCTGCCGAGCAGCGCGCCGAACTGGCGACCATCAACGACGACGTCGATGCCGAGCTACGACGCGTCACCGCTCGCCGCTACGGACGGCTCACCGACCGTCGATACCGTCTCGCGCTGCTCGGAACCCGACAGTGCCCTTACGGACTCGTTCGCCCCCTCATCGGCGGAGAGATCCCCCGCGCATTTGACGCGATCTGCGTAGCAGCGACCGAGGGCATCTTGGCCCTCGGCGATTGATATCCCGCCCTGCCCTGGGATCAGCTGACCGGGTCCCGCAAGCCGATCC
>JBBSPA010000106.1:0-11398 GCA_038259225.1 Propionibacteriales bacterium | reverse complement strand
GCTGAGGCGTCTTCAAGGCGCTGACCCGGCCACGACGCAGGCTGTCCCGTATCCGACACCCCGCCGGGACGTCGGCGTCTCGGCCCGCTGGCCCGATGCTGACTTCCGATTGAGGTTCCGTTTGCGAAACAGGCCACGCAGGCTACGGGCTCGTGCGTCAGGTGCCCCCAGTGATCGCTGAGCCATGGAGCGGCCTGCCTCTGCTGCCGTTCTCGGGCTCGGTATGTGTCGCCTACTGGCCGACTCGACCGTCGATGCGCTCGCGCAGGAGGTCAGCGTGGCCACAGTGCCGCGCGTACTCCGCGATCTGTGCCACCACGATGTCGCGAAGATTCAGGTCCGCGCCGTCGGGCCCGAGGTCGGAGACTCCGGCGTTTCGAGCGGTGAGGTCGGAGACTTCGGCCAGGTACTGGTCGGTGAGTTCCATCTCCGCCCGCCACTGCCGCCAGGCGTCCTCCGCGACTGCCGTCTCGCCAGTCGCGCCGTTCCAGTCGCCGTCACGGTCCTGGTCGGTGCAGTAGAGCTTCGAAGTGTCCTCGCCGGCCATGACACGACGCAGGTGTCGCTCCTCTTCGGCCATGTGACGCACCAGCCCGAGCAGGGACATGGTGGATGGGGGTACGGATCGTCGGGCGAACTGCTCGGCACTCAGCCCCGCGCACTTCATCTCCAGGGTGAGCCGGTATTGGCGCAGGTAGTCGAGCAGGACGCCACGCTCGTCGACGGCCCCGGCACCGGCTTCACGCGGGTCGTCGTCTGGATCGACCCACATGTCCGCGAACACGGTCGCCTCCGTCCACCGCGTGGGGACGGGCTCATCCGCATCCGAGATAGTCACGACGACATCATCGGCCCCGCGGCGTCCGGATGCCACCGAATAGCCAGTGGTCGTTCCGAAACGTCCATCGGCTTGTGGTCACGCTCCGCGTGACGATCGGCCTGCGGTCAGTCCGGCGCGCGGATCGCGGCAGATTCGGAGAGCCGCAGCGCACGCTTTCTGCGGCAGATCCGTAAACGCTCGGCCGACTTTCCCCTGAACGCGGCAGTCCCGGGAATCGGTCCTACTCGCCCTGGGACCAGGCGGCGATCGGCCAAGAAAGGTAGACCCCCACGTTCCGCGTCCCAGCCGCTTCCGCCACCGCCTCACAGAGTTGGTCGCATCGCTCTTGCCGTGTCTCTGCTCGGCTGGGAATCCACTTGGAGCGGACTTCGAGAACGACGTCAAGGCCGCTGACGTCGTAGGCGCCTCGCTGGCGGAAACGGATCTCGACATCGCCCGGTTGAAGCGCCCAATCGTAGGGCTCTTCTGGGCATTCGACTGCGAGTGAGGCGGTGTGCGGCAATGTCCGTGCCAGCCGGAGAGCTGTTCCTCAGCTACCTCGGGCCTGTATGTAACGTCGATGATCGGCACGCCAAACAACGTAGTGGCGCGGCGCGAGATTGCGTCCGCGTACAGGCGGCGACACGCGCTGTCAGCGGCGAGAGCGGACGTCCAGGGGGCGGCGATAGACTCGTCCTGCCGTTCACCGATAATGAACCTTGTGGAGATCCAGCAGGCACCGCAGTCGGCCGAGGGTGAGGCGAAGGTCATCACGCTCTGCGGCTCGACCAAGTTTGAGGCCGAGTTCGCGAAGGTCAACCAGCGGCTCACGATGGATGGTTGCGTCGTGATCAGCCTCGGAATGTTCAGCCTCCCCGACCTGCCGGACTACAACTGGACAGCCGACTGCTCGGACCTGAAGGGGCGGCTCGACGCCATGCACTTCCAGAAGATTCGCATGGCTGACGAGGTGTATATCGTGGATCCGGGTGGCTATGTAGGTGAGTCAACCCGACGGGAGATTGCCTACGCGGAGTCGCTCGGCAAGCCGGTTCGGTATCTGAGTCGCGAGCGCTTGGCTCGAACGGGAGATGGCCCCCAAGAGTGAGTCGGACCAGACGTAAGGCCGCCCGCTCATCGGCTAGATGAGTGCGCCTGGGAAAGGTAGACACGTCCCGCAAGCCGATCCCTTTCCGGTGGGACGCTGCCCTTGAATCTGTCGACATCGTTCCGGTGTGATGACGCAGCGGACTGACGCACTTGGCCGACATATGCGTGCTCATCCATTGCGATTGGTTCGCGTCTCGTCCGCTGTCCGTCGACCGTCGGCAACGATGTCCTCCGCATGGCTTTAAGAGGCTCGATCATCTTTCCTGTGAGCCTGAGGTTGGCGGCGTCACCGAGGGATCCGAACCAATTGAGGAAATCGTGCTGGTTCGCAATCATCAGTTCCGCGGCGCGATCGAGTTCGAGATCGGACAGGTCGATGACGCTGACATAGCCCTCGACGGGGGCTCGCCAGCGTTGCCGCCACGCGTCTGGGCCGGGACCGCTCATCATGAGCGCAACCAACGACGTCGCTGTGTAGCACAGGTCCAACACGCGGGCGGCCGCGGCGGCGCTGAGGACGACCTCGTTCTGATCGTGTTGTGCAGTTGAAGGAACCGCCGACGCGGAGTTGCGCAACTGCGTTACGCAAGCCGTCGTCGACAGCGCGCAATGAAGTAGCGCGGCATCTCCGAGGTCGGCTCGGCGAACGCGTCGAACTCGAAACCGGCTCGTATCACGGCGTTGAGGTAGGTGGACAGCATCCTATGATTGGCGCCGACCCGGCCGCGTACGCCGTCGCTGTGTGTGGTCCACCAGCCCTCCGTTGAGTACCCGCGCCCGGGAGGCCAGCTCGACATCTGTTGGGACGCACCGTCGCGGAGGCCGGGAAAACAAGGGTGCAGTATCGAGAAGCTGAACCAGCCGCCCGGCTGCAGTACGGCTACTGCGGTGGCCAACGCCGCGTCGAGGTCGTCGATGTCCATCAGCGCCATATTGCACAGCACACCATCGAAGCAGTCGTCATCCCACCAGTTCGTCGTGGTCACGTCGCCCAGCAAGTAGCGGATGACCGCGCGGTGCGTCGACTCCCGATCCCTAGCATGCGCGAGCATGTTCGCGGACAGATCGACAGCGGTGACCAGGGCGCCGCGGCTCGCCAGGACTCGACTCAGTTCCCCCGGCCCGCAGGCCATGTCGAGAACTCGCTGATCCGTCAGGTCGTCGGGAAGGAGAGCCCGGGACTCCGATCCCCATTCGCTCGTGAAGTCCACATACCAATCCGCGATCGGGTCGTAACGGGACGCGCGCGCGGTCATGACCGGCAGGCTACAGCGCGCCCAGCCGCACCCCCACCGGCCGCGGCAAGCGGATGGACGATGCGGTGGAAGCCAGCGCTTAAAGCGTTTGCGATCACCTCCGCCGACCGGTGCCAGCAGTCGAGACGTACTAACGGAAACCGCCGGAAACACCGTTAGCGAGACAGTCCTCGGTCAGATGCCTCGGTTTGACGCCGAGTAGACCATCAGCTGTCGGCTCATGCGAGTGCGCCGGGCGGAGAATTTCGGTGAGGGTCATCTGAGCCCTCTGCCACGTGGCAGCGGATCATGGCCGGTGCGTTGCGTCCATTGGTGGCCAGCATCGATGGGCTGCCTTCCGCCGCGACAGCGAAATTGTCATGCCGACGCCTGCCCGCAGGAAGCCCCGGCCACGCAGGTGAAGGGGGCTGTGCCTCCGCCACGGCTGGTGAAGACCTCGGCCGTTGGGTGTCACATCTCGCGGCCGGCCGTCGTCTGGATGTCGTACCGATTTACCCAGGAGGACGACATGACCGGAACAACCCGCATCCCTGCTGCCGAGATCACCGGTTTCAAGGGCGTGCTCATCAAGCGGTTCGCGAAGAAGAGCCTCGGCCAGGTCCCAACCTCGCTCGGCGTTTTCTGGCACAACCAGAAGGTGCTCATGGGCATGGCCGGCGTCGGTGGCAAGGTCCAGAAGTGGGACGCCTGCGACGAGCAACTCAAGTCGTTCGCGCACATGGCGGTTGCCGCTCAGGTCGGCTGCAGCTGGTGCCTGGACTTCAACTACTTCGAGGCCTACAACAAGAACCTCGACATGGCTAAGGCTCGCGAGATCCCGCGGTGGCGCGAGTCGGACGTGTTGTCGCCGCTCGAGCGTGAGGTGTTGGCCTACGCCGAGGCGATGACCGTGACAGCGCCGACGGTGACCGACGAGATGGTGGCGTCGCTTCGAGCCCAGCTCGGTGACGCGGCCATGGTCGAGCTCACTGCTGTCATCGCGTTCGCCAACTTCACAACACGTCCGAACGTCGCCCTCGGCATCGAGTCGGACGGTTTCGCTGCGGCGTGCGGACTCAAACCGCTCGCGCAGCCCACCGCCATAGGGTCGTCAACGTGACCTTGACCGAAGACCCGTTCGTCGCTCACCGCGGTCTCCTCTTCACCGTCTCCTACGAGATGCTCGGCTCGGCCACCGACGCCGAGGACGTCGTACAGGACACCTGGCTGCGATGGGACGCGATCGGTGAGGACGCGCGCGCCGCGGTACGCGACCCGCGCGCGTTCTTGGTGCGGATGGTGACCCGCAAGGCCCTGGACCGGCTGCGCTCGAACGCCCGCCGGCGTGAGGAGTACGTCGGTGAGTGGTTGCCCGAGCCGCTGCTCACCGCCCCGGACGTAGCCGACGACGCCGAGCTCGCCGAGAGCATCTCGGTCGCGATGCTCACTGTGCTCGAAACGCTGACACCCACGGAGCGTGCGGTTTTCGTGCTGCGCGAGGTGTTCTACACGCCCTACGGCGAGATCGCTGAGGTGATCGGCAAGTCCGCGGGCGCGGTACGGCAGATCGGGCATCGAGCGCGGGAGCACGTCGCGGCGCGCCGGCCCCGGATGGAGGTCAGTCGCGGCGAGCATCAGGAGGTCGTCGAGCGGTTTTTGGCGGCGGTGACCCAGGGCGACCTGCAGGGGCTGCTTGACGTCCTCGCGCCCGATGTCGTGCTCGTGGCCGACGGTGGCGGCGTCGTCCAGGCTGTCGTCAACCCCGTCATGGGTGCGAAGATGGTCGCCAACCTGCTGCGACCGTTCAACCGGCTCGCCCCGGAGGCCAAGATCCTGCCGGTGTTGCTGAACGGCGCGGTCGGGGCCCGGATCGTGGGCACCGACGACGGCTACGACACTGCGATCAGCTTCGTGGTCGAAGAGGGTCGGATCAGTCGTATCTACGCTGTCCGGAACCCCGCAAAGCTCGGACGGATCGACGTCGAGGCAACGATCAGTCGGTAACGGCCCGGGCGCTGGTCGTTCAGGTGAACGACCAGACACGCAGTGGCCGCGAGATCCGCTTGGTCGAGAGGATCGGTCAAGGTGCGTCTTTTACCGCCAGTTAGCCACCCATCAACCGTACGCAAGATGCCACGTCACCCCCGCATCTATGAACCGGGGTCACAGGGCGGCGCAGGCGTTGGTGACGGCGTTGGTCCACACATCGGGGTGGGTGGACCAGAAGTCGTGCGGTACGTCGGGCACCGTTGAGAACTTGCCGCGTGGAACGAGCGCCGCGAGCTGGGCCAACGGCCAGGGCGGGCGAATGTCGTCGCCGGCGGCGATGAAATGCATCGGCACCTCGCAGTCGGCCAGTCCCCGCCAAAGTTCGGGTCGATGAATCCAATCGGTGAACGAATCACTGAGCGAAGCATGCACCTCCGGCAGCCAGTCGATGCCGACGACTGGATCCGCGGCTTTACTGGCTTCGTAAGCCTCCGACCACGTGCGATCGCGCTGGGGTCCGCGACCGGCCACGCCAACCACCGCGGTCACCGCCGCCGGATGTTCAACCGCGTAGCGAACAGCCAGATCACAACCCCACGAGTGGCCCACCACGATCCAACGGCGAACACCGACAACCTCACGGATACATTCCAGATCAGCGATCGCCCGTCCCATGGTGTGCGGGCCACCACCCGAGCGGCCTACGCCGCGCGGTTCGGGGTACCAGGCGCGATAATCGGGCGGCGAGAGCTCGTCCCTTTCCAGGTACTGCACGCACCCGGGTCCCCCGGTCAGGACAACCAGATCAGGACCCTGCCCAGTCACGCCCACGTGCAACGCGACGCCCGCTACCTCAATCATCCGCGACTCCATGGCCGCGGATGCTAGCAACCTCGACCGTTGCACCACGCGTGACGGGGGTGTTCGCGACGGCAGGCCTTTCCGTCACGCCAAGGCGCAAGACAGACCCAACAACACCACGCCCGACTCGCTGCAGATCCGCGCGTTGATTGGGCCGTTGGTGGACCGGGTTGACCGGCCCGACAACTTCCCTGCCATTCTCGGCGGTGATTCTTGGCGGACCTGGACGACCTGCTCGGCGATGGGCGCGGGAGTGCTTCGTCCAGGCTGACCCGGCTGAGGATCCCAGGCAACCTAGCCGATGCTGGTTGCGTCCTCAGAGCATGAAGACGGTTGTCGTCGTCGTGATCGTGGCCTCGCTGTTCTCGGCCTTCGGTTGCGACCGCGAGCCGAGCGGCGGTACAGCCTCTCACCGGGCGTCAGACGAACCCATGGAGCCGGGGACTCAGGTACAGCTGAACGCGTCGGCGCCAACCGCCTCGAGCCACAGACCGCCGAGACCACCGACGTCGATGCGAAGCGTCGACGCTCCCGTCGGTCCCGTCACGTTCGGCAGTGGTGACGTAGATGCAGACGGGAGGCCGGACCGTGCCGAGCTCAATGCCAGAACGGGGATCTTGCGGGTCCGGGCTTCGAAGCTTGGGCGATGGCTGAGGCTTTCACTCGTCCCCGATCCGTCGCTGCGGATCCAAGCGATCGCCGACCTCGACAGGGACACCCGCCGCGACATTCTGGTGTCGCAGTCCACTGCGGGTTGCTGCGGCTACAGGTCATCCGATTCAGCCGCGCGCGTGGTCAGCTTCCTCCAACGTCACCTGGTGCTGTGGCGATCCGCCATGGGCGCGCCGGCGATGTTGCCATTTTCTACCGGACGAGGTGACGCCTACAGCGGCGTACGGTGCGGACCAGCCCGCACGCTCGTCGTCCGGATGGCTGACCTGACTTCGAACCGGGCGCGTCGAACGCAGATCCGTCTCGAGGTCCGCGCTGCCGTGGTGGTCAGCAGGATGACGGTCCCGGTCGCGGTCACGAATGTGCAACCCGACGTCTGGACGCACACCCGGTGCCGCGGCCTCACCACACAGGGCTGGGCATTGCCCCGATGACGAACCAGCGGTGCAGCTCACCGCGTCGACCGAGGGCTGTGGGAAGGGAACCGTCAGTCGCGTCCTTCAACCTGGTCATGCGTCCACACTGAACGGCATGACGCGGCACCTTCGCGGGAAGCCTCGGTGCTTGCGCTTCGCGGCTGTGAGCTGACGAGACTCACGCGCTCAGGCGGGGCAGGGCTCTTTGCCGTCGCAGCTGTGCTCGTCCTCGTGCTCCTCGCCAGCGTCGCGCTTCTCGGGCGTCGACATCGGATGAGGCCGGAGGAACACTCCGCCGACCGTGGCGGCCAGGGCGGCCGCGATGGCACCAACGGCGAAGGCGACCTGGAGCCCTCCGTGCAGCGCCTCGACCGGGCCAGCTCCACCCTCGGCGAGCGTGGAGGTGCGGGAGTCGGAAACTGCGACCAGGACGGCCAGGCCGAGAGCGCCACCCATCATGAAGGAGGTGTTCACGACACCGGACGCCAGGCCGGCCTCTTGCGGCTCGACGTCACCCATGGCGGCCAGCAGGACTGGGTTGAAGGCGATGCCGGCGCCGACCCCGAGCAGCGCCATCGAGGGCAGCACGTCGGTCACGAAGTGGCCATCGACTGGCGCCATCGCGAACAGGGCAAGAGAGACCGCGGCCAGCCCGAGCCCGACGGCCAACGGGGCGCGGATCCCGTAGGCCATCACCAACCGGTCGGAAACTTTGAGCGAGCAGATCATCATCACCAGACTGGTCGGAACGAACGCGAGACCGACCTCGAGGGCGCTGTAGCCCAGCACCTGCTGAAGATAGAGCGCTGCCAGGAAGAACCAGGCAAACATTGCAGCAGCCCACAGCACGCCGACGATCTGGGAGACCGAGACGTTGCGCAGCTTGAACAACCGCAGCGGCACCAGCGGCTCGCTGGCCTTCAGCTCGCGGACGACGAACGCAACGAGCATGGCTGCCGCCGAGGCCAGGAGGGCCAGCGTCCGGGTCGAGGTCCAACCGGCCTCGTTGCCGCCGACGATGGCGTAGACCGCGAGCATCAGCGCTGAGGTCACGAGCACCGCGCCGGGGACGTCGAGCCGAGTCGAGCCGGAATCCACGCTGTCGTCGGGCAGCACCGGGCGGGCTGCCACGACGACTGCGACGCCGACGGGGACGTTCACGAGGAAGATCCAGTGCCACGACAGCAGGCCGGTCAGGACGCCGCCTGCCAAGACACCGACCGCTCCGCCGCCGGACATCACGAACCCGAAGACACCCATCGCCTTGGCTCGGTCGCCCGGCTCGCTGAACAAGCCCATGATCAGGGCCAGAGCGACCGCGGAGACGCCGGCGCCAGCAAGACCCTGCACAGCGCGACCCACGACGAGGAAGGACGCGCTCGGCGCGAGGCCGCACACGGTCGAGGCAGCGGTGAAACAGACCACAGCGCCGAGGAATACCCGCCTGTTGCCGAGCAGGTCGCCGAGTCGACCGGAGAGCAGCAAGAAGCCGCCGAAGGTCAGCAGGTAGGCGTTGACAACCCAGGCCAGGGATGCCTGGGAGAATCCGAGATCGGTGCGGATCGAGGGTAACGCGACGTTCACGATGCTCTGGTCCAGGACGATCATCAGGTCGCCCAGGCACAGCACGTAGAGGGCGAGCCACCGGCGCTTCGCCGACGCTGCGTCAGAAATGGCATCGCCGGGAGCCAGGGGCGAGGTCTGGGCGGTGGTCATCGTGTCACCTCTATTGCCGGAGCGGTTGTCATGTGTGCAACGAATGGATGTGGACTCATACGACAGACCCGGCGGCACCTCCGAACTCATCGGTCGACAGACCGATGAGCCGCCCTCAGCGCGGCATGGTCGGGCTTCGCCCCCGGTGCGGTATGAGCGGACGCGCTGGCTGGCTCCTTCTGGCTCAACGCATACGAGCGAGATCCCGTCGGATGTAGCGCAGGTGCGCCCACTCCTCCTCCAGGATCACGCGAATGCAGTCACCGACGCTCGGACGCCAGTCACCGCCGCCCCACGGGTTCTCGCATTCCTCCGCGAGCAGCTCCGCCGTGGCCGTGGACAGGAAGTCGGTCACCAGCCGCTGTCGCTCGGCACGCACCGCGAGGATCTCCTCGTAGTTCGGCGGGTCCACGCGGAAGATCGACATGTCGAAGCCCATCTCGTCGGCACCGGTGAAGATCTGGCCGATCTCGTGGAACGGCTGCTGCATCTTCAGGATCCCGCCGCAGAGCCAGGCGTCGGTCGCCAGGATGAGGTGCCGCAGGGTCTGGCCCAAGGACCACTCGTCCTCGACGTGGGCGTCCACCCGATCCGGCGGCGTGCCCGCCACCGTCGTCTGCCACGCGGACTGCACAGCGACCCAACCCTCGCGCAGACCTTCGGGCGTCTGCGCCTTCTGCAGCTCGCGGCCTGGGAACTGCCGGTTGAGCTCGGCATCCACGAGCGGCACCACGTCGACCCCGTTGACGAGGAGGCTGCCGAAGAACAGGTCGTGGCTGTCGATGTCAAGACCGTCTACATCGACGCTGCGCATCGTCACACCGCTGACGTCGGAGAATCGCAGGGTGGCGCCCTTGAAGCTCGCCTTGACGAAGGTCGCGCCTTCGAAGTCCTTCGTGCCGGAAAAGGCCGTCATCGCTCTATCATCACCGATGTCGGGGACAGTCCTGACCGACAGGATCGCGAGCCAGGGCGGGTCACGTCACGGCTGACGGCTGGCTGCCCGAAGCTCCAGGACGCCTTGGGCGGATCACCTCGGCTTCGACACGCGCGTCAGATTCAATTCGGCCCGACGGTGCAGGACTGCACGCTCACTCTCGTTTCTGGTGCGCGTGGCCGCCTCGGTGAACGCCTCGCCCGCCTGTGCGTGTAGCCCGGCCCGTTCGAGCAGGTCTCCGCGCACACTCGGCACGAGCGGCGAGTCGCCGAGCACACCCGCGGCCAGCTCCTCCAGCACGGCAAGCCCCGCGTCCGGGCCGAACGCCCGCCCGTACGCGACCGCCCGGTTCACCTCGACGACCGGTCCCGGCGCGGCGTCGGCCAGGACGTCGTACAGAGCCGCGATCCGGCGCCAGCTCGTGTCCTCGGCACGCTCTGCGCGGGCATGCTGCGCGGCGATCGAGGCCTGCAAGAAGTACTTCCCGACCGGCTTCCCGCGCGCGGCGAGCAGCTCGGCCTGCTGCAGGGCGGCCATCCCGCGCCGGATCAGCAACTGGTCCCACCGCGTCCGGTCCTGCGCCTCCAGCAGGACCGGCGCGCCGTGCTCATCGAGCCGGGCCGCCATCCGCGAGCCCTGGATCTCCAGCAGTGCCTGCAGTCCGAGCACCTCGGGCTCGTCGGGAGCGACTGCGGCCAGCATGCGCGCGAGCCTCATCGCCTCGCTCGCCAGATCCGGGCGCATCCAGTCCTCGCCGGCGGTGGCTGTGTAGCCCTCGTTGAAGATCAGGTAGATCACGGCCATGACGTCGTCGAGACGCCTGGTCCGCTCGGGCCCTGTGGGCAGCTCGAACTCGGCGTGAGCCGCAGACAGTGTCTTCTTGGCTCGCGAGATGCGCTGGCCCATGGTGGATTCGGTGGCCAGAAACCCGCGGGCGATCTCGGCGGTGGTAAGTCCTCCGACCAGACGCAGCGTCAGTGCGGCCCGGGACTCGGCAGTCAGGGAGGGGTGGCAGGACAAGAAGATGAGCCGGAGCACGTCGTCTTCGATGTAGTCGACGTGGCCGTCGAGGTCGGGCATCTCCTCCTCCTCTCCCCCACGGGCGTGTTCGAGCTCCGCGATCTTGCGGCGAAGGCTGTCGGCGCGCCGGAAGTGGTCGATGCCTCGCCGTTTCGCGATGGTCATCAGCCACGCGATCGGGTTCTCCGGGACGCCGGTTGCGGGCCACTGCTCGAGCGCGGCCACGAGTGCGTCCTGCGCCAGGTCCTCGGCGAGGTCCACATCACGGGTCATCCGGGTGAGAGCGCCGACGAGGCGGGCCGACTCGGCCCGCCACGCGGCGAAGACGGCCTCGGTCGGGTCATCCAGACTGGTCTCTGCCGGCACGATGCCAGCGTAGTGAATCCCGTTCAGTCGCCGGGCGTCTCCGGGCCTGTGGAGATCTGGCGCAGGGTCGAAATCACGGTGACCTCGGGCCAGTGCTTCGCGTGCAGCGCAGCAAACTCCTGCTGATCGGCCACGGCCTCCTCGATGGTCTCGTACTGCAAGATGGCCCAACCGCCGACGACCTCCTTGGCCTCGGCGTACGGTCCGTCGACCCGGCTGACCTCGCCCTGGCGGACCACGAAGTTCACGGCGTCCT
>JBBSPA010000105.1:0-11500 GCA_038259225.1 Propionibacteriales bacterium | reverse complement strand
GCGCCTGGGGGCGCCCGCCGCGGGCGCCCCCCCCCCTCTCGCGGTTCCTTTTTTTTTTTCGTTGGCCCTGCGCCCGGCCCGCGGGCCCCCCCCCCCCCCCCCCCCCCCGGTCGCCCCCGCCCGCCCCCCGGGGGGCCCCCGCGCCCGCCGCCCCCCCCCCCCCCCGGCCCCCCCCCCCCCCCCCCCGGCGGGCGCCGGCCGCCCCCCCGCGGGGCCCCCACCGGCCCGACGCGGCGTGTCTGGACCGGCGACCTACCGGCGCGGCGTGTCTGGTCAGGCGACGACGCGACCCCGCAGCACGATCCGGCGGGGGTGCTTGAGCACGGCGAGGTCGTTCAGCGGATCGGCGTCGTAGACCACGAAGTCGGCGGGATCTCCCTCGTCCAGGTTTCCACCCGGGCGACCCAGCCACGGCCGGGCATGCCACGAGGCGGCACCGAGGGCGTCGGATGAGTTCATGCCAAGACCGGCCAGCGCCTGCACCTCGTCACCGATCAGCCCGTGCGGTAGCACGCCGCCGGCGTCGGTGCCGGCGTAGATCGAGACCCCGGCCTCGTAGGCGGCGCTCAGGGTGTCCTGACGCCGGTCGTACATCGCTCGCATTCGGGTGGCGTACGCCGGGAACCGCTCCTCACCGGCCGCTGCGTAGTCGGGGAAGTGCTCCAGCTGCTTGACCGTTGGCACCAGGGCGATCCGGCGGGCGACCATCACGTCGATCAGGTCGGGGGTGAGCCCGGTCCCGTGCTCGATGCAGTCGATGCCGGCCTCGAACAGGTCAGGGAGCGACTCCTCACCGAAGACATGTGCGGTGACCCGGGCGCCGTGCGCGTGGGCGGTGTCGATCGCCGCGCGCAGGGCGTCCAGCGGCCAGCACGGTGCCAAGTCGGCCACGTCCCGGTCGATCCAGTCCCCGACCAGCTTGACCCAGCCGTCGCCGCGCTTGGCCTCCTGCGCGACGTACGCCGGCAGCTCGTCCGGCTCGATCTCGTGGGCGTAGTTGCGGATGTAGCGCTTCGCGCGAGCCAAGTGTCGCCCGGCCCGGATCACCCGGGGCAGGTCGTCTCGAGCGTCGATCCACCGGGTGTCCGCCGCCGAGCCGGCGTCCCGCACCAGCAGAGTGCCGGCATCCCGGTCGGCCAACGCCTGCTGCTCCGACACCTCGTCGGGCACGGCGCCGTGCTCGTCGAGCCCGATGTGGCAGTGCGCGTCCACCAGCCCGGCCACCAGCCAGGTGTCGCCGAGGCTGTCGGTGATCGAGTCGGCGTTCGCGGCGGCCGTCGCCCCGGCGTCGTACGTGATCTGACCGTCCACGACGAACAGGTCCCGTCGCTCGCCGCTCGGGAGGATCACTCCACTGGCCTTCAGGACCGCGGTCTCGCTCATGAACCCCGACGCTACCCGACGACCCCTCCCCGCGAATTGCGGGAAGGTTCAGGTCGACACGCCGTACGCCGCCTGCGCTTTCCCGCAATTCGCGGGAGTGGCGGACCGGTCAGAGCAGGTCTTTGAGCTCCTTCGGCAGCTCGAAGCCGTCCGGCAGCTGCCCGCCCTGCTTGTCCTGGTCCCCGAACCCGAAGGCGGCCGCGCCGTTGTCGGACTGCGCGGCGGCGGGGGCGTTGCGCTTCTCGGCCGCGCGCTTGGCCGGGTTGCCCGAACCGCGCTTCTTCCGCCCCTGCACCGCCTGCTGCCTGGCCTTGGAGCGCTTGCCGCCCATCCCCGGCATGCCGGGCATCCCTGGCATGCCCGGCATCCCCCCACCGGAGGCCATCGACATCATCATCTTGCGTGCCTCGAAGAAGCGGTCGACGAGCTGGTTGACGTCACTCACCGACCGTCCCGCGCCGCGGGCGATCCGGACTCGGCGCGACCCGTCGATCATCTTCGGGTTGGCTCGCTCGGAAGGCGTCATGGACAGGATCAACGCCTGGATCCGGTCGATCTCACGGTCGTCGAAGTTCTCGAGCTGGTCCTTGAACTGGCCCATTCCGGGGATCATCCCCATGATCTTCGACAGCGAGCCCATCTTCTGGACCGCCTGCATCTGCTGCAGGAAGTCGTCGAGGGTGAAGTCGCCGCCCTTACCCTGCAGCTTGGCGGCCGCCGCGGCAGCCTGGTCGGCGTCAAACGCCTTCTCGGCCTGCTCGATCAAGGTAAGCATGTCGCCCATCCCGAGGATCCGCGAGGCCATCCGATCGGGGTGGAACACGTCGAAGTCAGTGAGCTTCTCGCCGTTGGAGGCGAACATCACCTGGCGCCCGGTCACCTGCGCGACCGACAGCGCCGCACCACCACGCGCGTCACCGTCGAGCTTGGACAGCACGACGCCAGTGAAGCCCACTCCGTCGAGGAAGGCCTGCGCCGTCGTCACAGCGTCCTGGCCGATCATCGCGTCGACGACGAACAGCGTCTCCTCCGGCTGCACGGCATCCCGGATGTCGGCTGCCTGCTGCATCAGCTCCTCGTCGATGCCCAGCCGACCTGCGGTGTCGACGACGACCACGTCGTACAACGCTCGCTTCGCCTCGGCGATCGCGTCGTGCGCCACGCGTACCGGGTCGCCGACGCCGTTGCCGGGCTCGGGCGCGAAGACCTGGACACCGGCTTGCTGGCCGACGACCTGGAGCTGGGTGACAGCGTTCGGACGCTGGAGGTCGGCGGCCACCAGCATCGGGCTGTGGCCCTGCTCCTTCAGCCAGCGTCCAAGCTTGCCGGCCAGGGTGGTCTTTCCGGAACCTTGCAGCCCGGCGAGCATGATGACGGTTGGTGGCGTCTTGGCGAAGCGCAGGCGACGGGTCTCACCTCCGAGAATCGTGACGAGCTCGTCGTTGACGATCTTGATGACCTGCTGTGCAGGGTTGAGCGTCTCACTGACCTCGGCACCTTTGGCCCGCTCGCGCACCCGCTCGATGAACTCCCGGACCGCGGGCAGCGCGACGTCCGCCTCGAGCAGCGCCACCCTGATCTCGCGGCAGGTCGCGTCGACATCGGCGTCGGACAGCCTGCCCTTGCCACGCAGCGTCTTGAACGTGGCGGCGAGCCGGTCTTGCAAGGTGTTGAACACGGGTCTGGTCGTCCTCGGTGTCGCGGGAAGCTGGTCGCGCACGTCCGCTGGCCGCTGTCGTCCGGCGAGCCTTCGGACGGCGTACGTCGATGGACCAGCCTACCTGCCGCACCGGCCCGAACCTGCTGTCCGCCGGCGACCGACTACCGCCGGACAGGACCGGACCTCTCGACTCACGTCCGGCTGGACACCCGGGGCGCTGAGTCCTGCGCTACCGGCCGGGTACGCCGGGCAATCTGCCTGGCGACGTGTTCCGCGTCGCGTCCGACCCCCCCGACGAGCATCGACGCGAAGGCGTACTGGAACGGCAGCCCGACGAAGTAGAGACCAGGGTGGGCCGACGCCCTACCGCGACGCTGCTCCGGCCAGCCGTCTTCTCCGGTGACCGGTACCCCGATCCAGGAGTCGTCCTTGTCGAAGCCGGTGCACCACACGACGTTGCGGACCGCCAGCACGCGACCACCTGCCAGCACCGGACGGCCGTCGGTGACACCGATCGTCTTCTCCTCGGTGCGCTCGACACCGGCTGCGTCCAGGTCTGCTCGCCTGACACGCAGCAGCGGCCCACCCTCATGCCGGACATGGGTACGCATCTTGCGCCCGATCGGCGTCCGTTCGGTGAGGACGTGGTTGGCCATGAACCACAGGATCGGGATGATCGCGTGCGCCCGGCGCCCTTCGATGTCGAACGGGATCTCGCCACGCACCGGGCCGGACAGCGTAACCTGGTGCCGGGCGGCGAGCTCGAGGGCGATGTCGGCGCCGGAGTGCGAACACCCCACGACGAGCACCGGTCCGGGCTGGAGCTGGTCGGGACCGCGGTAGCCGCTGGAGTGCATCTGCACGATCGAGGTGTCCAGCTCCGCGGCGAACTCGGGGGTCTTGGGTCGCTGCCATCCGCCCGTGGCGATCACGACGTTCGAAGCCCGCAGCAGGGTGTCTCCCGACGAGACCACGAAGTCGCTCCCCGCCTTGGCCAAGCCGTCCACGCGGGCTCCGGTACGGACCGGGAGGTCGAAGCTGTGGGCGTAGGACTCCAGGAAGGACGCCATGTCCTCCTTGCCGGGCCAGGTCCACCTCGACATCGGCATCGGCATGCCCGGCAGACCGTCGTACTGCGCCGGACTGTAGAGGCGCAACGAGTCGAAGCGGTTCCGCCAGACGTCGCCGACGCGATCGTTCTCCTCGAGGATGACGAACTTGCGGCCCTGTCTGGACAGGTGGTAGCCGGTCGCCAGGCCAGCCTGACCCGCCCCGATGATGATCGTGTCGAATGTCTGCGTCGTGTTCATGATGACTCCCTTCGTGGTCGACGTTAGGAGTCGGCGGACGGCGCCCGCGTCGGGCGAACCACGCAACTTCGCGGCTCATGGATGGGTGTTTCTACCCATCGCCTCAGGTCGAGGGGATCAGGTCGTTCTGATACGCGTACGCCGTAGCTGCGGCCCGAGAAGACACGTCGATCTTGGCGAAGATGTTGCTGAGGTGGCGGGCCACCGTCTTCTCCGAGATGACGAGCTGCTCGGCGATGTCCCGGTTGGTCGCACCTTCCGCGACCAGCCGAAGCACCTGCACCTCTCGACTCGTGAGCCCTCCCGGATTCTGCGGGGATGTCCCGGACGCCTTGTCCAGCACGGCCAGGTCCGGATCCGCCCCGAGCCTCGCGAACACCCCTCGCGCTGCTTCGAACTCGAGGGCTGCCTTCTCGTGGTCACCGAGCTCACGGCAGGCGATCCCGATCAGTACCCGCGCACGCGCTGCATGGTGGGGTGCGTCGAGATCACGCCAGCGCGACCAGGCCGACCGCAGCAGGCTCAACGCATCTCGGTGCTGACCCTCACGGAGCAACACCGCTCCCTCGGCCTGCGCGACCAGTGCGGACAGCAATGGTTTGTCGATCCCCGCGCTTGACTCCCGAAGATCGTCGGCGGCAGCCCGGGCAGCCACGACGTCACCCGCCCCGAGTGCCACCTCCACCACGGCCGCGTACATCGCGAATCGTGTCAGCGCCGGGGAGTCCTCATCGAGCGCATGACGAAGCGAGATCAGCGCCGCGTCGGCCCGTCCTTGCGAGGCCCGCAGCAGTGCCAGGCCGGGCTGCGGAGATCTCCCCCACTCGCTGGCCGCGCGGTACTCGCGCTCAGCGTCCTGCCCCCGACCGCCGAGCCGGTACAGCTCGCCGAGCTGATAGTGGGCGTCTCCCGCGCTGGGCTGTCCTGGAGGGTGGCTGAGCCGCTGGAGGGCGCGCTGCGTCTCGGCCAGCGCCTCCGGCCAGGCTCCGTGCAGCTGCATCAGCTCAGCCCGGTGCACCAGGCACTGACCGCGGAACGGGACCAGGCCCGACTGCGAGTCGCACCAGGAAACCAGCGCGCCGGTCCACTCCTGGGCACGCTGGACGTCGAAGACCTGATGGCAAGACTCGATCACCGCGCAGTAGACCAGGCCGGCAACCAGCGGAGACACCTCGCCGGCGGTTACCGCCACCATCGCTTCGTCCAGGCGCGCCATCCCGAGCAGCACCTGCCCTCCCCCGACCTGCGCCTGACCCAGTCCCAGGGCGGCCAACGTCTGCAGATCCGCGTCACGGCAAAGCTCCGCGATCCCAGCGACCTCCGCGAAGCGCCGCTCGGCGGCCCCGAACTCTCCTGCGTGCAGCCATCCGACGGCCTGAGGCAGCAGGACGAAACCCGCCGCGGCCGAGTCATCACCCAGCCGGCCGACCAGCTTCTCCGCGCGGGCCAGCCAACCGCTCGCCTGCGCCGTGTCACCGACGTTGGAGCACACGAAGCAGATCCAGAACGCGTTCTTCACGGCGCGCTCGACGTCCCCCTCGTCCAGCGCGAGCCGGTGTGCGCGCGACCACGCGTCGATGCACGCTCGGCCGTCGCCGGTCAGGTATGCCGCCATGGCCAACCGCTCGAGCTCGGTCACACCGAGCGGTCGATCCCTGGAGGCTGTGTCGAGCTCGGCGCGTTCCTGGTCCCAGTCCCGGGAGTACGCCGCTCGGCCCTGGGGGCGAGCTCGGCCTTCGCGACGAGACGGGTTCACCTCCTGAGCGTGCCGCGTCAACGTCGTGGCTGTCGAGCCGACCCGGTAGGCCGCCCTTCAGTTCAGGTGCAGGTGAAGGTGGCGGCGGGTGCGCTCGACCAGAGTCTCGACGAGCTGCTTGCGCCACGGAGACCAGGCGTGTGGGCCGGTGGCCAGGGCATCGGCCTCGGTGAGAACGGCCAGCAGGTCGAGAGTCGTCACGTCCTCGACCGCACCCGCGACGGATGCGGCCGTGCGGGGGTCATCCAGGTCACTGCCCGTCGCGACGTCGACCAGGAGCAGGTGCTGGCGGACCAACCGGGACACGATGTCGACGTCGTGAGGGCGAAATCCCATCCGCCCCGCGATGTCGCCGGCGATCAGAGCTCCGATCTCACTGTGGTCTCCTTCGTCGCCCTTGCCGATGTCGTGCACGAGCGCCGCAGCGACCAGCAGATCGGGACGATCCAGCTCGCTGAGATGCGGGGCAGTCTCGACACACGTCTGCACCAGATGACGGTCAACCGTGAACCGGTGCACCGATGATTGCGGCGCCAGGTGACGGACCCGCTTCCACTCTGGAACGAGCAGTTCCACGACGCCGTACAGGTCGAGCGACTCCCAGACATCGACCAACGAGCCGCCGGATCCGAGCATCCGGCCGAACAACGCCCTGGCCTCGGCGGGCCACGGCACCGGCATCGGGGCCAGCTCGCGGCCGAGTCGCGCGGCGGCGGCATCGGTAAGCACCAGGTCTTGCGTCGCGGCCGCCTCGGCCGCCCGCAGACCGAGCAACGGATCGCGCGCAGGGTCAGCCTTCTCCGTCAGCACAACCTCGCCGCGGAACGCCCCGACACCGGGCGCGACCACGTCGAGGACGGGGCGGCGGGGTCCGATCCGCGCCGGTGCGCGCATCCAGTCCACGTTGCGGAGTGCGACCGACGCAAGGTGGCCGATGCCCCGACCGGTGACCTGGAGCTGCTCGCGCAGGCTCTCCGCGCTGTGGCTGCCGAGCCGGACAGCCACCTCTTCGGCGAAGTCGGCGACCAAGCGGTCGGTATGCCGTCCGGTCGTCTCCTGCAGCGCGTCCCGGATCTCCAGCAGGTCGTGGCCCAGCCGGTCGAGCTCGGACGCGGGTACGTCGACCAGCCAGCTGGCCGACAAGGCACGCAGCACGCTGACGTCGCGCAGGCCGCCGCGTGCCTCCTTCAGGTCAGGGGTGGTCGCGTGAGCCAGGTCGCCGACCCTGGTCCAACGCTCCCGCGTGGCGTCCGCCAGCTCGGGGAGCCGGCGCTTGGCCGAGCGCCGCCAGTCTGCCAACAGGGTGCTGCGTACACCGAGCGTCAGCGTCGAGTCGCCGGCCACCGGCCGTAGGTCGAGCACGCCGAGCGCCACCCGGATGTCGTCGGCGGCTGCCGCGCGTAGCTCGCTCTCGGTCCGGACCGCGTGGTCGATCCGGACGTGGGCGTCCCACAACGGGTACCAGAGGCTCTCGGCGAGCGCAGAGAGCGTCCGGTCGTCGTACCCGTCAGGCACGAGCAGCACCAGGTCGAGGTCGCTGCACGGAGACAGCTCGGACCGGCCGTAGCCGCCGACGGCGACCAGGGCTGCGCCGGCCGCGGGGAGGTCCAGATCCTGATGGACCCTCTCCCACAACGTGCGCAGCCGCTCGTCGGCGGCGGCGGCCCGGCCGCGCCGAAGCTCGGCGCGGGTCGGTGCTGGCGTGGTCACGGACTTCTTGCTCAGACGGGCCTCAGACCGCGTCTGAGTCCCGGTCCCCGGTCCGCACCCGCACCACGGTCTCGACCGGTGTCACCCACACCTTCCCGTCGCCGATCCGCCCGGTCTGCGCGCTCTTGACGATCACGCCGACGATGTCCTCGGCCTCGTCGTCCTCGACGACGACTTCGAGCCGGACCTTGGGGATCAGCGCAATGTCGTACTCCGCGCCGCGGTAGACCTCGGTGTGGCCCTTCTGCCGGCCGTAACCACTGGCCTCGGTCACCGTCATCCCGGTCACCCCGAACGTCTCGAGGGCTCCCCGGACGTCTTCGAGCTTGTGCGGCTTGATCACCGCTGTCACGAGCTTCATGCGTCGACACTCTCCTTCTCCGGTGCTGTCTCGTCGGCCGGCTCCGCCGCTGTCGCGACGGCGCTGGTGCGGACACCGCCGAACGCCTGGTGGAAGTCGTACGCCGTCTCCGCGTGCGACACCTGGTCGATCCCGGTGACCTCATCCTCCTCGTCGATGCGGAAGCCGATCGTCAGGTCGATGACCTTTCCGATGATGAAAGCCATCGCGAACGAGAAGGCACCGACCGACAGCACGGCAACGGTCTGCTTTCCGAGCAAGGTGAAGCCGTCGGCTCCGCCGCCGTACAGGATGCCGGTCGCGCCGGCGACGCTGCTCGGGGCGGCCAGCAGACCGATCAGGATCGACCCCACCGCTCCCCCGACGAGGTGGACACCGACGACGTCGAGCGAGTCGTCGAAACCGAGCCGGTACTTCAGGCCGACGGCGTACGCGCAGGCAGCGCCGGCGACCAGGCCGAGGGCGATCGAGCCGACCGGTGTCACGCTGGCGCAGGACGGGGTGATGGCGACCAGCCCGGTCACGGCACCGGATGCTGCGCCCAGGGTCGTGGCGTGGCCGTCCCGCAACTTCTCCACCAGCAGCCAGCCGAGCATCGCAGTGGCGGTGGCGACCTGGGTGTTCATGAACGCCATCGCGGCCGCGCCGTTGGCGCCGAGTGCCGAGCCGGCGTTGAAGCCGAACCAGCCGAACCACAGCAGCCCGGCGCCGAGCATCACCAGCGGCAGACTGTGCGGGCGCATCGGGTCGCGCTTCCACCCCACGCGCTTGCCGAGCACGATCGCCAGGGCCAGACCTGCCGCCCCGGCGTTGACGTGGACCGCCGTACCACCGGCGAAGTCCAGCACCCCCCAGGCGGCCAGCCAGCCGGCGCCGTTGCCATCGGCGTCACCGAAACCGAAGACCCAGTGCGCGACCGGGAAGTACACCAGGCTGACCCAGACGGCGACGAACAGTCCCCAGGCGGCGAACTTCGCGCGGTCCGCGATGGCCCCGGAGATCAGAGCCGGGGTGATCACGGCGAACATCAGCTGGAACGCGGCGAAGACCAGGATCGGGATCGGGTACTCACCCCCGTTGACCGCGACCTTGTCGAGCATGTCGGACAGACCGACCGCGCTGAAGTCCCCGACCAGGCCGTTGGCGTGCTCGGTCCCGAACGCGAGGGAGAAGCCGAAGAGCACCCACAGCGGGGTCACGATGCCGATGGTCAGCATGCTCATCATCAGCATGTTGAGCACGGACTTGGAGCGGACCATGCCGCCGTAGAAGAACGCCAGGCCTGGCGTCATGAGCAGCACCAGCGCCGAGCTCATGAGGATCCAGGCGGTGTCGCCTGTGTTGATGTCCATCCGGATGGTTCCTGTCGGTCAGGGGGCGAGGACGCCCGCGCCGGCCGGTGCGATCAGCTGCCGCGGGTGCCCTTACTGTGTCGAGCCGACGTTTCAGGTGGTCTCGTGTCGTGTTGCGCCGAGGTGACACTTGCCCACTCCGTGTTACGACGACGTGAACTCCCACTCCCCACCCCAAGACACCGCTCGCACTGTTGAGCGGAGTCTTGGGTTGGCCTGTTTACTGAAGGGGTGAGCCGGCCCGGATCAACCCCTTCCACCGCGGACGTCGGTTCGACGGCGGCCCCCGCTCGCACCTCAACCGCGGAGACGTCAACCGCGGAGACGCCCGGCACCGCGAAGGCCGCCTCCGCACGTGGTAATCCTTTCGCCGCCGCTCGGGACCGGCTCGGCCATGAGCTGTTCTCACGGGTGGCTGGACCGGACGGACCGGCCCGCCGCGACCGGATCGCCTCGGCCGACGGGCCACGGTGGTTCGCCGAGGACCGCCCGATCCGTGAGGTGCACGGCGACGCAGCGATGTTCGTCGGCGGGCTGCGCGCCTTGTTGTTGCAGTCCCTGCACCCACTGGCGATGGCAGGTGTGGCCGGTCACTCCGGCTACCGCGGTGACCCCTGGGGACGACTCCAGCGAACCAGTCACTTCCTGGCCGTCACGTCATTCGGCACCGCGGAGGACGCCGAGGCGATGATCGCCCGGATCCGCGGCATCCACGCGCAGGTTCGCGGTCGGGCACCTGACGGCCGTCGCTACGCCGCCTCTGACCCGCACCTGCTCAAGTGGGTGCACCTGGCCGAGGTCGACAGCTTCCTGCTGGCGCACACGACGTACGGGCGGCGCGCTCTCGATTCAGCCCAACGCGACGGGTACGTCGAGGACACCGCGAGAGTGGCCGAGGCGCTCGGCGTCCGGGACGCTCCGCGCACGGAGGCCGCGCTGCGCGACCAGCTGGCGGCGTACCGCACCGAGCTGGAGGGGACCCCCGAGGCACGCGAGGCCGCCCGCTTCATCTTGTTCAACCCACCCGTGCCGTTGCCGCTTCGAGCTGGGTACGCCGTGCTGGCGGCAGCCGCGGTGGCGTCGTTGCCGGTATGGGCGCGGTGGCCTCTACGGCTGCCCTACCTACCGGTCACCGAGCGGCTCGGCGTTCGGACCGCCGGCCTCGCGCTCACCAGCACGATCCGCTGGGCGATGACACCTCGCGAGCCCTGACGCGTCCCGCGGCAGTCGGCGGCTGGTGCCGGGGCACTAGTCCCGACATGGCCCGAATGGGTCAGCGAGGACTCGAGAAATTCACCACATCGGGGGATTTCACGCCTAGGGATTCCGGCCGACCATCGCGACGGACGCGGACCACGCGTCACGTCGAAGGGACACCTCCATGCAACGCAGCAAACGCAGCATCGCACTGGCCACCGGGGCGGCCGTCATCGCCAGTACTGCCCTGTCCGGGGCAGCGTTCGTCGGCCCAGCTGACGCCACTGCCACCACCCACACCTTGAAGTTCGTCGCCATCTCGGACCGAAGTCACGGGGCAGGACGCTTCGGCTTCGAGGGCACCGATATCAACCGCAACCACGGCCGCTTCGTCGGCTACGACCTGATCAGCGGGATCTACAACCCGCAGACCCAAACAGTCCGGATCTACGTTGCCATCGCTCGTAAGGGCGGCCTGTTGTTCTCACGAATTCACAGTCGGCCAGGATCTCAGTCCGAGTACGTCGGCCGAATCACCGGGGGATCGGGTCGATTCGCCGGCGCCACCGGGACATTGACCGCCCGCAACGCCCCGCACAACGACAACCGTACCTACGTCACCGTTCACTACACGCTCCCCTGATCACCGACCCCGGAGTGGGGGGGGGGGGGGGGGGGGGGGGGGGGCCGCCCCCGCCCGGCCAACCGAGCGGGGGGGGGGGGGGGGGGGGGGGGGGCACGGCGGGGGGGGGGGGGCGGGGGGGGGGGGGG
>JBBSPA010000104.1:0-11626 GCA_038259225.1 Propionibacteriales bacterium | reverse complement strand
CGCGTCGACGTCGTCGTCGAGCTTGTCCTTGCGCTCGGTCGCGGCTTCGTTCGGCGCAGCCTCCGGAGGTGCGTCGTCCTCAGAGGACTTGCGCGTGGTGCGGTGCTGCTGGCCACCTTCGCGTGCCATCGTCCACCTCCTGGTCTCGTGCGTGCATCCTGCCACCTGAAACCCTACCTAGTGCTGCGAACACCGGACCCGAGTGTGTCGCGACCCCACCCGGTCGTCTCGCGCCCGCGCTGCACTGGCCGTGAGAATCCGCAGGTGACACCCGCGGACCTTGGCGAGTTCTTCCTGGCAAGCGCAGGAGCAGCGCCGCAAGCGTGACTCGCTCCGAGAGCCGGACGGTGCCAGTGCCTCAGATGCGGCCGTTCGATCGCCGACCCCTGCGCGTCCTACCGCCCAGTTAGGCGCATGTCGGACCGCCAAATCGGACGCTTAACGCTTACCCATATCGCTGGACGACCGCCATGCCGAGAACTGGGAGATGCGTGACGGTTTCTGTGGAGCCCGGTAACTCGCCCGGTCAGACCTCCAGTACGTCGGCCTGATCGACCCACCGGGCAAGCAGGCTGAACGCGGCCAGCTGCTCCAGGGCGAGCTGTTCCTCGCCGCCGTCGTGCGGAACGTGCATTCCGGGGTTGCGGATGGCCGCGTACAGGCCCTCCGCGAATGCGCGGGCACCGCGGTGCAGGTTCTCGTACGTCTTGCTGCCGTCGTTCCCCATCAGTCGAAGTCGCGGCGCGCCCTCCTGTGGCTCGCTCATCGAGAACGCCTCGTTGAACAATGTCGTTTCCGAGACGTCCATCCGGCTCAGCTTCGCCTGCGTTTCGGCGTTGACGCGGATCGCCGCTTGCATCACGGCCTGGTGGTAGTGAGTGGTGTTCCAGTAGCTCTTGCCGTTCTCCCACGGGCACGTGTGCAGGTTGGCTGCGTCCATGTCTGGAGCGTTGTCCCCCAGCTTCTCGGCGAGCTCGGCCTCCCGCTGCAGCGCAGCCTTGCCGCGCGCTGCGTGGTCCCGGAGCCAGCCGTACTCGCCGTCTTTCGGAGGACTCTCCTTGCGCCAGCCCGACAGGACCCGGTCTAGGACTTGCTCCACCACGTGCGCCCGCTGCGACGCCTCAGTTTCGCTACCTCGCATATGTGTGCCAGCGATGAAAACACCAGAGCCAGGCTGGTTGTTGTAGCCCACCTGCGCCGTGACGTGGAGGAACTGGTCGATCTCCTTGATCGCCCAGTCAACATCGAGCTTCGCCATGCGGGCCATTGTGCAGGAAGGCCCTGAGGGAAGCTGGACGCGTCAGCGCTCGATGGGGCTGCCGCCGGGAATCGTGGTCGGCGGTAGCTCCCACCGGTGCTTCGCGGAGATGGCCTTGATCTGACCCTCCGCGATGCCTGGAACTTCGCCACGGCATCGGCGTCGAATCCGACCATCCGGAAGCGGCGTAGGTTCTGGTTGACCACCTGGCCCACCGCGGGTAATGGTCAAGGTTGGCCAGTCGCTCGTCCACCGTGTCGCCCGACGCCGCCGCCTCCATGATCTGCCGACCGAGGACGGCTCCGAGGGCGCGTTCTGCCTCCAGCCACGTGTCGAGGCCAGACCAGCCGTCAGGCCTGCAGAGACGGCTGCCTATTCCGAGCGACCGGGCGAGGCCGCTCCGGACGTTCCCTCTCGCCCACTAGACGGAGCTGAGGGCCTGTGTTAGGAGCGCGGCCTGATGCTTGCGCTCGTCACTGGGCGTTACGTCGATCCAGTTATCCGGGTCGGGTGGCCAGTCTTCGTAGGCCATCACGGGGATGACGTGGAAATGGACGTGGGGAATGGTCTGCCCGGCCGCTTCACCGTTGTGCTGTTGAACGTGAATGCCATTCGGGCTGAACGTGTGGCAGATCGCCGCAGCCATGCGCCGAATCATGATCGCCACCTCGGCGGTCTCTTCATTGGTCAGGTCCAGCAGGGTCTCCACGTGTCTGGTGGGGATGACCAACGAATGACCCGGCATCCTCCCGAGCGAGGACGGAGCCAAGATCACGTAAAGACGCTCGTCGTGATGCACGACCGCGGGCTCCCCATGCGCCGGGACGACGCCCTTGAAGTTCTCGCAGTATCCGCAGGAGCGCGCCGGAACTTCAACGGGAGGGGACACACTTTGAACTCTAACGTTGACCGGGACGGGAGACCTGTGCCCGCCGCTCTGTCGGACGAGCACCCGGCAATGCTGCGAGCCGCGGTCACTGAGGCGCCCCTTCCGGCTCTTCATTTGGTCCGGGTGCGACGCTCCGCTGCGTCAGGGCGCGCCAGTGATGCGGCAGACTGTTACCCCGCCCATGCCCTGAGACGTGGGAGCACAACGACATGATCCAGATCTCTGCTCAGTCCACAACACCTTCGACGATCTCCGTGATCGAGACGAGCGTGCTGAATCGGTCGGGTAGCTCAATGTCAAGCTGGATCAGATGGGCACGTTCCGCGCCGTTGACTCAACCTGCTTGCCAGTGCGACATCGGAACCATTCGGCCCCTCGCCGAAAGGGTGGATTCACCGCCCGGCGATCTCGACCCACAGAGGGCCTGCATCGGCCGTCTCCTCGGCCTTGAATCCGAGAGCGTTGCGCGTTCTTCCGCGATCCGTTTGTCCAGTGGGGAGCCCCGCGTCATACCGCGATACCCGCGACGGAAGTGTCCGGACTGCCGACGCGTGCGCTCCCTTTGAGGCGGGCCGATAGATTTTCCCGGCCATGGAACTTCAACCGCTTCGTGAGAGGCGCAGAAATCGAGAGCCGGCACGAGCGAGGTGACTCTTAGCGCCGCACTCTGGCGTCCAGCGTGCGCAACTGGCCATTCAGCCAACATCGGGTTCGCCCGTGCCATGCCTTCTGTCTAGATCTGACGGCCGCGTACCGCATCAGCGGCTCGCGACGTACTCAGTCTGAGGCAACGCTGGCGACGGAGTATTTCCTCAGCGAGCCCAGCAGCCAGTTGCACCAGGCGAGCATCTGCTCCTCGCTGCCGATACCACAGCGCAGCGTGGCGTACGACGAGAAGCCGGGTCTCGTGACATCGAAAGTGTCCTCCACGGCAAACGACGCCTCCTCACGGCGGTAGACGTTCAGACGTTCACGGTGCTGCTGTAGAGCCTGCGCGATCAGAACCTCGGCGGCTTCCGGCGACACCACCCACAGTGCGCGGACGCGCAACATCAGCTCGCTCTTGGCCTCGGGAGGAGCCAACGGTGACACCACCCAGCTGCGCAGCACCCGTCGACCGGCCGCAGTGATCGAGTAGCGCTTCGTCGCACGTGGACCACGCCCGTCGACGACCCGATGCCTCACCAGCCCCTCCCCCTCGAGTGCATGCAGCACGGGATAGATCTGACTGTGCTTGGCGCTCCAGACGTAGCCCACCGGCTTGTCCATCCGGCACGTCAGCGCGTATCCCGTCAGGGACTCCCGAGCCAGCAGGCCAAGCACGGCATAGTCAAGTGTTCCCATGCGCTCTATCCTGCCTTATATGTCAATTTTTACATACCGTGGCGTGCGGACTGCTGTGTTCATGACGCTGCTGCTTGCGGGCGCGAACTGCTCCAGCTCGACATCCGAGCAAGGCGAAGGTTCAGCCACTCATGCGCAGACCACCGCACCGGAGAGCGCGACGACCACCAGGACGGGTACGAAGGACCAGACCGACAGGTCAGAAGCGCCAGCAGCCGAGTCCGCCGCCGTTCGGTGCACCGGTGACCCCGGCCCAGGACATGACCTACGGGTGCCGGTCGGGCGATCCGAGCTGGTCGCAGCGGAGCTCGGACACGGCACGACGTGGGCCGTGTTGCTCCACCAGACCGACGGCGACGGACTGTGCGGCTGGTGGCCGTACGCGAACTGGCTAGCAGTCCAGGGCGTCCATGTGCTGGCGATAGACCTCTGCGGTTACGGTCGCTCGACCTGTCCAGCGGCCGTAACTGCCGACCAGTCCGGCCAGGCGGTCGCCGCGCTGAACTGGGCCCGACGTCACGGCGCCCACCGAGTAACGCTGGTGGGTGCGTCGATGGGTGGAGCGGTCTCGCTCCCCGCTGCTTCAGAGGGCAGAGCGGATGCGGTCGTCGACCTTTCCGGACCCCCTGACTGGCCCGGGACAGACCTGCAGCAGGACGTACGCCGATTGACCATGCCTACACTTCTCTCGGTCTCCCCGACCGACCCGACATTCATCCCCGCGTACCGCCGAGCGCTGGCCGAGATCCCGGCTGCCCACAAGCGACTTGTCGTGTACGAAGGCGGCCATGGCTACCAGATGCTGGGCTACCGCGACAACTGGAGTCGGCTGGGCGAGCTCGTACGCGACTGGATCACCGGGGAGAAAACCGGGTGACCAGAACTCGCCCCAGCGGGCCGAAAGCACCGACCTCGTTCCCGGCCGTGGGTGGTGCGCTGCTGGTCATTTTCGGACGGGGTGAGTAAGGCAGGCGCGTTGATGCCGAGTGCGGAGAACTTGCCACATGATGCCCCGATCCGCCGCGACCAGTAATGCGTCCAGGGCTGCGTCTATCCGCCGCCTCGGCAGTTGGCACCGGGGAACGTCCGACGCGTGGTGCGTGCGACATCGCGGACGGGTTGTCACCTCTGGATCTGCTCGACGTCGTTTCGCCAGGGGAAGCCGTCCGGGTCGGCCGACGCTCGTGCCACCACGGTGGCCTGGTCATGTGTGTGGACTTCGTCGAGGAAGGGGAAGTCTTCTGGAGTCACGGTGAGTGATGCCGTGGGTTGGACCGGCACGACACTGGCCCATTGGTGACTCTTGATCTGTGTCCCTTGCCATTGTTCGTCGGCCTGCCGGTCAAAGCTGGACCGAGGGAGCACGTAGACAGTCCCCTCGCGCCAAGGCCTGCCGTCAAAGGCATCCGTGTTGATCGAGAAGTAGTAGAACGTGTCAGGCGTTGCGCCATCGTTGAACCAGAAGCTTGCGTTGACCAAGGACGTCGCCACCCGCCTGTTAGTGATGGCGAAGAACATCGCCCAGATGCCGTCAGAGGCCGCGAAGACCGCTCGTTGGCCACCGAACTCTGACGCGTCATCGGCTCTTCGTGGCTCGAACGACACGATGTCGTCCCGGCTCGAGCCGTGCAAGAGCACGTCCTTGGTTTCTATCAGCCAGCACAGGAACTTCCACTTGGGTGCCGTCAAGCGGTAGTCGATCACGGCGCCGGCGACGTTCGGCCGAATCTGATCGCGATACAGGCGCTCAAAGGCGTCCGCCTCAGCACGAGACCATCCAGCTGGGCGCGACAGGTAGAAGTCCGGCATCCGCATCAGTGACCTCCACCCACTCTCCCCTCACGCTACGAGAGTGAACGCTCAGATGACAGCGGCAGGAGGCGTTGCTCGCCGGCACCGGCCCCCGTCCTACCGCCCGGTATCATGCGTGTGATGGCACACGAGTGCGGTCCGCCGCGTTTCGTGCTTACAGCTGCTCAAGGCGCAATATAGACGCCACGACACAGCGTCCGACAAGGGGTTCATCCGGAGATTGTCGTCAGCCGGACGTGGATCGTTCTTCGGGCCACGATAGAGAGCCACAACCACACGGGCTGGGCAGCCGCGATAGAGAGCGTCCCACCGGCACCTCAGCAACAGCCTGGCCGGGCCGCTGCCGTAGGAGAAGTCCTAAGTAGCCGCGAGGCGGCCGGGCTCGAACAGCCTCAGCCGGTCCACTCCAGGGGTAACGCAGAGAGCCACATCACGTCACAGCGCTCGCCCTGCCAGACGCCGTGGGCGCGCATCGTTCCCTCGTACACGAAACCCGCTCGGCGAGCCACCGCGACGGAATCCTCGTTCCCCGCGACGATCGTCAGGAAGACACGGGCCGCGCCAAGCTCGAAGAGCCAGCGCGTGAGCAGGACCACCGCCCGACTGGCGTACCCGCGACCCCTCGCATCTCGGGCAAGCCAGTAACCGAACTGCGCCACGTCCTCCTCGTTCCAATCGTCAACACCGCAGCAGCCCACCAACTCGCCGGATCTCGCTTCTGTGATTGCAAATGCAACGCCAGACGGAGTCCCGGTCGCGGCAAACGAACGCCAGCTCGGCGCGAATTGATCCATGGCGGCCTCGGCCTCATGGATTGAGAGAGGAAGAGCCGGGCGTCCCTGGCGGTCGTGAACCCCGTTGTAGCGCCGGACGGCTGGGTCGGCAGTTGCTTGGGCCATAAACCGCGCATCGTCTCTCGACCAAGGACGCAAGGTCACCCTGCCGTCGGAGAGGGTCGCGGTCGGACCGTTGTCACCAGCCACGCTCACGTGGCCGATCCTTGCATGCCCGTGACCCGGCGCCTGGACTCGCGCTGGGCCGAGCGCAACAATCAGGTGGTGTGCGGGTAATGCTGACGTCGCTCACGTGCATCAAGGGTGATGTTGTGGGCAACCTGGCTCGACACCGCGGGTTGGTGGAGTTGGCCGGCGATCACGGTTGCGACCTGTTGCTGCTGCCGGAGATGTCGCTGACGGGCTATCGGCCCAGCGCTGCCGTGGCACTGGACCACCTGTCGGTCACCGAGCTCGTGGCGGCTACCTCTGGTGGCCCTGCGCTGTGTTTCGGGCTCGTCGAAACCGACCACACCGGTGGACGGCCATTCATCACCCAGGTCATCGCCGATCACGGGCAGATCGTCGCGGTGCACCGGAAGTCGCACCTAGGTGAGGGCGAGGACACCGACTTCCAACCCGGCGCCGCCGCGGAGGCGTTCCTGCTCGCCGACGCGAGCTGCGTTGTGGCGGTTTGCGCCGAGATAGGCGCGGCCCGGCCCTACGCCCACGACGGCGTTCGGGTCGTGTTAGGGCCCTCGGCGCCGGGGTTGTACGGCGACCGCCGCCGGACCGACGCCGATTGGCGACGGGGTTGGGACTGGTGGCGGGGCAGCGTGATCGACGACGCCGCTCGGCTGCTTCGTCGCGATCAGGTGTTGGTCGTGTCCACCCAAGCCGGCGGCACCGACGACGAGGATTTCCCTGGCTGGGCGGCCGTCCTGGAACCAGGCGGCAACGTGGCCGCCGAATTGCCGGACTGGCGCGAGGGCACCCTCATCGTCGAAGTCTGACCTCGTTTCAGTCACCAGGCCGACGCAAAGTCGATCGCGTCCGATGGCAATGCCCCTCAGGGCGCGTCGAGAAGCCGCCCAGCGACCTGTGTCATTCCGCCGGCTTCTGACCTGTCACCGTGCCTGCCGCGGTCCGAGTGGGCAGCGGTTGGGGACTAGTCGAGGCTGGCGCCTAGCTCGCGTCGCCAAAGGTCCAGGGATGCTTGTTCGAGCTCTGTGGGCCACGGTTCGTCGAGCAGGGCGGTGAGGCGACGCGCTCGTGCGAGGTACTCGCGCGCGATGGCCTTGTGGGCCTGGATCAGTTGCTCGGGATCCGAGCCTATGGGCGGGATCGCTTGTAGCGCGGCGATCTGCTCCGCGGTGAGGTATCGGTTGAGTCGTTTGGCGCCGTCGGTCTTCCGGACGCCGTTCTCGGCGAGCATCAGCGGGATCAGGAGGGAGTCTCGGAAGCCGGCAGCGCCCTGGGCCAGCGCCAACCACTCTTGTCGATGGATCACAGTGACCGTGACACCCATGAAGTACAGGTACAGCCGGATCTGATCGTCTGGCAGGTAGGGATCGCCGACCATCTGCTCTGCGGATGCTGGGATCTCGCGCACGAGACCGTTGGGGTTGAGCAGCACCCGGGCCGGGAACTCATCTTGGGAGAAGTCCCGGCCGTCGTGAACGATGACGTCGACATGGATCCAGTCGGGTGTCACGAAGATGAAGCCGCCGGGTACCCCCGGAATCTCGTCAGCCAACACGATCGGCAGAGTTCGAGAGAACCACTCCACGATGCCGCTGCCGAACTCCTCCGGGCGGGTGACCAAGAGATGTAGGTCGATGTCGCTCCAGTCATCAGCCGTGTCCCGGGCCAACGAACCACCAACCCACGCCGCCAGAATCGCCGGGTCCTCCCCGCAGGCAGTCACGAGGGCAGCCAGGGATGCCCGCAGGCGCTCCGGGATCCACTGCTCCTCCACAGCCGTCAACCTATTCACGAGTGGCTCACCGCTCCGCGCGACCGACGAGCCCCGGCCGCAACGTCTTAGCTTCCATTCCCAGGCACGCCCGACGGCAACGGGACTACCCGCATCAATCGGCCGCCTGTCAGCACAGCCGGAACCCGAATCCTGGTAGCCCATGGGTGCGTCGGCAGGGCCGGTTCTAGGGCGTCGTGTGCTGGCGCGTGCGCCATTGCGGCACGACGGCCGTTGCGCCGGTGAGCGGAATGCTCACCACTACAGTGTCGCTGCCGCGGCTCACCTTGATGGTAAGGACATCGCCGACGTTCATCCGCACGATCTCCGGGTAGCGCGGAAGTTCGACATCTTCTCCATCGTGAAGTCCCACACGGTCAGCAGCTCCACCCGGGACCAGACCCCGAACCCGACCCGTGACGAGTGTGGAGTGGTCGAATCCGAAGTCCGGAACCGGCACGTCGACCATCTCCATCTCGAACTGCGACCCGAAGGCGTCCTCCAACGGACGTCCCGAGCCGGTCATAACCAGGTCGTCCAAATGGGGCATCTCTGGACCGTGCAGGATGTTCTCGACGCGGGTGCACCAACCCGAGATGCCGATCTGCTCGCCCGCGCTGCGGGCGCGCAGCACGCCTCGCACCAGGTCATCGACCCCCACCTTCTGAGACGTTTCTCGCCTCAGGCGCGTGTCCAGGTCGGCGAGGTAGAACATGCCTCTGGTGTAGGGGAGCCGGTGCGCCATGAAGTCGGAGAAGAACAACTGTTGGGCTTGCTGGATCGAGAGCCCGCGTTGCGGGTTGGCGTAGCACTCGCGGGCCGCGAAGTTCACTGCTGCAAGGAACGCCGCGTCGTCGAGCATGCCCGCGCGTAGCGGCAGCACCAGTGAGTAGTAGTCAGCCGATCCCTCGACGAACCAGGTCTTCTGGTGGTCCGGCCCATCGAGGTGCAGCCACTCGTGGACGAGCTCGTGCGCGAGCGTCTCATACAGCGACCCGACGTCCAAGGGCCGCGAGGGGTTCATGCCCATCACGAAGGACGCTGGATGAGCCGAGACGTTCGCGCCGCGATCGGGGTGTGCGCGCAGGAAGACCCGGTAGGGATGGGCGGGGGCACCGAATGTCTGTGACATGAGGTAGTAGGTGGTGCCAAGCCTCGCGCCAAAAGCGTCGACATCGATGCCGGGGGTCGTGAACCACCATGTCGACAGCTGCCCCTCGCGCAGGTGTTGCTCTCTCAGATCGCCGCACATGAAGTAGGTGTCTCCGAAGCGTTCCAACCCCTCTCCAGTGAGCGGAGCGCTCCATGATGCGTCTTCTCCGAGGCTGCATACGCCGAGCCATTCGTCGGTGCCGCCGTTCGGGTCCGCGGACGTGCTCCAGTGCAGGTCGAACGTGAGGTCCTCCGGACCTGGCGGAAGCAACACGAAGCACTTCAATGCGCCCGAGAGGCCACTCCCCTCGGCACGAAGCTCGAGGGGCGGCGTGGCGGCCCGTGGCTCCTCGGTAGTCGGGTAGGCCGCGTAGGAGTACTCGATGGGGCCAGATGTCTTGCGCCCGACATTCCAACAGCGCGTGGGTTCGACCTCGCCATCTTCGGCGACACCGACGGTCAGAGGCAGTGGACCCTGGTCGTCACGGGCGGTGACAGCATCTTCGTCCAACTCGACGGTGGGTGCCCCCGCAATCGTGTCCGGGATCTGAGCAAGTGTCTGGTTCGGTCCAAGACGAACCCCGTCCCAGACACAGGACACTTGGACTACTCCGTCAGCCTGGACCGCCAGCGATACGGACAGGTGCGGCATGCCACTCTTGGTCATCGCCCCTAGCATGCTGTGCGAGAACTACGAACCGTCACCCTGACACGCGAGACCGATCGCGATACGGCCGATAACGCCTAGACGTGCGTCATACCCGCCGCGTGGGGACGTCCTTGGAGGAACCTGATCAGATGTGTCGGATCGGGGCGAGGCCGTTCGTGGGAGGAGTGGACGGCCCGCTGCCGTCGCCGTTCCGTATCGATCACACTCACTTCCAGGAGGCACCTTGAAGCTTCTGCTCACTTCCGGGGGCGTGACGAACGCCAGCATCAGCGACGCGCTCGTCGGGCTCCTCGGAAGACCGATCGCCGAGTCCAGCGCGCTGTGCATCCCCACTGCGATGTACGGGCATCCCACGGTCGGCCCGGGAGTGAGGGCGTGGCAGTTCATCAGCGGCAACTCCCAGAACCCCATGGTCGACCTGGGCTGGAAGTCCGTCGGCGTGCTGGAGCTGACCGCGCTGCCCAGCATCGACAGGGAGCATTGGGTGCCGCTGGTCCGCGAGACCGATGTTCTGCTCGTTGCGGGCGGCGACGTCCTCTACCTGTGTCACTGGATGCGCGAGTCCGGGCTGGCGGAGTTGCTGCCTGCGCTGAGCGAGACCGTCTGGGTGGGGCTCAGCGCGGGGAGCATGGTGATGACCCCCGTTGTCGGGGACGACTTCATCCAGTGGCGGCCACCCACCGCCGATGAGACCACGCTGGGCGTCGTCGACTTCTCGATCTGCCCTCACCTGGCTGCCGACGGGATGCCAGGCAACTCCATGGCCGAGGCGGAGCAGTGGGCGGCAGGCATCCCGAACGCGGCGTACGCGATGGACGACCAGACGGCGATCACGGTGGTCGACGGGGAGGTCCACTTCGTTTCCGAAGGGCACTGGGAGCAACTCCGGACCCTGAGTTCTGAACCCAAACAGGCGTAGCCGGGCCAGGCACACCGGGAGCGTCGGGGCCTTCACGGTCCCCACGTGCGCTTGTGGAACGATTTCATGCGATGAGGTGCGTCTATCTGCCGCGAAGGAGGTCATGTGTCGCTCGTAGTGGTCTGGGATGCGCCCGGGAGCGATTCGGCGGCGTGGGACGCGCGGTGTGCGAGTTCGCGGAAGGCTTGGGCGAGCTCGGCGGGTTCGACGCCGTCAATGTCGGCGTCGGTGCGCGCGATGGACGCGGCGAGTGCGGCCCATGTCCACGCGCCCATCACGAGGCGGCAACGATCGGGTCCGAGTGGCTCGACCATGCCCTCGAGGAGGTAGGGCGCGACCTCGGCCGCTGGGACGTGGAGGATCACGGTGCCTTGGCACGGCCAGCGGTCTCCAGCGCCGGGTGTGGAGTGGCCTCGGAAGCGGGCGGTCATGAACGCGGCGACGTCCCCGCCCGGGATCTCGCGCGGTGTGAAGCGCGGGCCCGTGGGTGTGCGCGGCGACATCCGGTCGATGCGGAAGGTGCGCCAGTCGGCGCGTTCCAGATCCCATGCCAGCAGGTACCACCGGCCGTCGCGGTGCACTACATGGTGGGGCTCCACCCGGCGGGGCGCGTCGTAGGCCGTGGGGTCAGTCGGTCCCGGGGCCCGGTAGTCGAAGCGCAGCTGCTCGTGACCACGCGTCGCGTCGGTGACCGGCAGCAGGACCGTCATGTCGACCTCAGCCGCTCCGGTGCGGGGCATGGCGAGGACCTGGACCGCGTCGACCCTGCGTCGCAGCCGTCCCGGCATCACCTGACGCACGGTGCCGAGCGCTTGCCATGCGGCGTCGGCGATG
>JBBSPA010000103.1:0-11685 GCA_038259225.1 Propionibacteriales bacterium | reverse complement strand
GCGCGTCGTAGTTCCGCTGGGCGTCGGCTCGCAGCTTGCGAACCGGTACGGCGGTCTCGGCGGTGCTCACGGTGCTGCTCACTCCTCGTAGCGGCGACGGCCGTCTGCGCGGCGGCTTCCGAAGAAAACGGAGTCAGTCTCCATTTTTACTTGATAACCGGAGGATGCCTCCGTATTGTTTCCGGAGGGCTACTCCACTTACGCCCTCCACCGTACCGCAACTACCTCGAAGATCCCAGCGAAGGAATCGCTCGTGACACTCTCCGCCCCCGTGATGGATCGCCCCGAGCCGGCCCGTGCGCCCCGCAAGCGCCGCCTGCCGGAGCGGGGCAACCCTACGGCCATGCTGACCGTCATCTTGGTCGCGCAGCTGATGGTGCTGCTCGACATGAGCATCGTCAATGTGGCGCTCCCCAACATCCAGACCTCTCTCGACTTCTCCGCCGCCAACCTGTCGTGGGTGCTCAACGCCTACAGCCTCGCGTTCGGCGGACTCCTCCTGCTCGGCGCCCGGATGGGCGACCTGATCGGCCGCCGGGCCGCGTTCCTGTCCGGCATGGCGCTGTTCACCCTGGCCTCACTGGTCGGCGGCATGGCCGGCTCGTCCGGCGTACTGCTCGCGTCCAGGACGGCGCAGGGCATCGGCGGCGCGCTGATCGCCCCGGCAACGCTGTCGCTGCTGACCTCGCGCTTCCCGGAGGGGCGTGAACGCACCCGCGCGCTCGGGCTCTACACCGCGGTGTCCATCGGTGGCGCCGCCGTCGGCCTGGTCGCCGGCGGGATGCTCACCGAGTGGGCGTCCTGGCGTTGGGTGATGTTCGTCAACGTACCGATCGGCATCGCGGTGTACGTCGCCGGACGCCTGTTCCTCGACGAGACGCCTCGTCAACGGGTTCGCTTCGACCTGGCCGGCGCGGTCACCTCGACCCTGGGCATGACCTCCCTGGTCTACGGCTTCGTGCACGCGGCCACGGACGGCTGGACCAACGGCGAGACCCTCGCCGCGTTCGCCGCCGGTGCCGTCTTGATGGCGTCGTTCATCGTGGTCGAACGACGCGCCGACGCACCGATCACGCCGCTCGTCCTGTTCGCCGACCGGTCGCGCAGTGGTGCCTACCTGGCGCGGATGCTGCTGATCGCCGGCATGACCGGGATGTTCTTCTTCCTCACCCAGTTCATGCAGGACGTGCTCGGCTACTCAGCACTGGCCACCGGCTTCGGCTTCCTTCCGATCACGATCAGCCTGTTCGCGGCCTCGCAGGCGAGCGCCCGCGTGCTCGTCGAACGCTTCGGGGAGCGCGCCACGATGCTGGCAGGGACGGCGCTGTCGACGCTCGGGCTGCTGTGGCTGACCCGGCTCGGCGCGGACAGCGGCTACCTGAGCATCCTCGGACCGCTGGTCCTGGTGGGGCTGGGCAACGGTACTGCGTTCGTCCCGCTGACGAGTGCGGCACTGCACGGCGTCGAGCCCGAGCACGCCGGCGCCGCCTCCGGCCTGGTCAACGTGATGCAGCAGATGGGCGCCTCGCTCGGGCTGGCCGTCCTGGTGACGGTCTTCGGCTCGGCGAGCCGGGATGCGGCATCCAACGCACCGGCTGGCTCGGTCGTCGACCGGGCGCACTACGTGTTCGTCTCCGGGGCGCAGAGCGCCTTCGAGGTCGCGACCGCGCTGTTGCTCGCGACCCTGACCGTGGTCGCGTTCGTGATCCGCCGGCGGCGCGAGGTGGTCCTGCCTTAGGCAGCGCCTGCTCCATCCGAACACGCGTGGTCCCCCGTTTGCGGGCCGTTTACGGCCCGGAACGGCGGACCACGCGTGTCCGGTGGCGGTCAGGGCAGGGCGGAGAACTGGCGGAGCGCGGCCGCCCCCGACTCGAAGAAGGTCAGCGTGGTCAGCGACGCCGGTGCCAGCAGCATCCGGTTGATCGAGGCCAGCGGGGCGTCGAGGGTATAGCGCACGGCCAGCTTGATCGGCGTGACATGGCTGACGACGACGAGGGTCTGCCCGGCGTACGCCGTCAGGGTCCGGCCCAGCGCCGCCTCGACCCGCTGCTGCACGTCTACGACCGCCTCACCTCCGGGCGGCGCCACCTCGAACGACGCGAGCCAGGCGTCCAGCTCGGCCGGCCAACGTTCGCGTACCTCGGCCAGGGTCAGCCCGTCCCAGTCGCCGAACGCGCACTCGCGGACGTCGTCCTCGACCACCGCTTCGATCCCCAACGCCTTCGCGACGACGGAGGCCGTATCGAGCGTTCGCTGCAGCGGCGACGTCAGGATCGCGTCGACCCCGGCGTCGATGCCGGCGTCGCGGCGAAGGGCATCGGCTGCGCGTTCGGCCTGTGCCCAACCCTCGTCGGTGAGCCCCGGGTCATCACCACCTGGACCCGAAAACCTCCTGTCGGCAGTGTGGACCGTCACCCCGTGGCGCAGGAAGATCAGCGTCGTCGCCTCACCCTCTTGACCGGTCCACCCCAGGACCGGAGAGTGCGGCGACGTACTCGGACGGCTCTGGTCAGCCGTCGCTCCCGCGGCCGGCGGTTCCATGGCGTCCGGCGTCGGGTCGCCTGGCTGGTTGGTCTCGTGCCCGGCGGCCTGGACGTCGTACACCTCGCCACGAGCGGCCGCATCCATCGCGAGATTGGCAAGCCGGTCGGCATCCTTGTTGCGCTCCCGGGGGACCCAGGTCCACTGCGTCCCGAAGGGTGCCAGCCGCTGCGCCTGGATCGCCAGTGGGCGCATGTCGGGGTGCTTGACCTTCCAGCGCCCGGCCATCTGCTCGACCACGAGCTTGGAGTCCATGCGCACCTCGAGCACGGCGTCCGGGGTGTGCTCCAGGTAGAGCTCGAGACCGGCGATCAGGCCCCGGTACTCCGCCACGTTGTTGGTGGCTCGGCCGATCGACTCCGCGGCCTCCGCGATCACCTCACCGCTGTCCGCGTCCCGGATCAGCGCTCCGAAGCCGGCGGGACCGGGATTGCCGCGGGAGCCGCCATCGGCCTCGATGATGACGTTGGCATGCTGGTGGTCTGCCATGTCAGGTCAGTACTCCGTCAGAGGCCGGACTCATGGGTGCGCACGAGGATGCGATTGCACTCCTCACAACGCAGCACCTCGTCGGACGGAGCGCTGGCGAACCTGGCGAGGTCGGACGCGCCGACGTTCAGCTGGCAACCGCCACACCGCTTGTGGTGCAGCGCGCCGACTCCGACTCCGCCGAGCTGGGCGCGAAGACGTTCGTACAGCGTCAGAAGGTCCTCCGGGATGTCGGCAGCAAGGCTGGCTCGCTCGCTGCGCGCCGCCTGCTGCTTCTCCATGATCTCTGCGACCGCCGCGTCGCGAGCGGCCAGCTGCTCGGAACCACCCTTCTGGATCTCCGCCAGCTCTGCGGCGAGCCGGTCGCGCTCGGCCTGGGCGGCCTCGAGCCGCTCCATCACCATCAGCTCCTCATCCTCGAGGTCACTGATCCGCTTGTCGAGGGCGACGATCTCGTGCTGCATCGCCTGGAGCTGCTTGGGGTCGCCGATCATGCCCCCGTCAATGCGCGCCTGGTTGCGGACCCGCCGGGACTTCACCTGCTCCACGTCGGCGTCTGCCTTGCGCTGTTCGCGTTCGAGGTCCGACACCTCGGTCTCGGCCTGGCCCAGGAGGGAGGAGACGTCGGTCTTCCGCTCGCCCAAGGCGGCCAGAGCCGCATGCTCAGGAAGGTTCTTCAGCAGGTGGTCGAGACGGTCCAGCCCAGCGTCGACGACCTGGAGGTCGAGAAGCTTGAGCTGGGCGAACGGATCGGCTTTCAGGGGGTTCTCCTCATGCGTGATGGGCCAGCGCAGGGCTGGGGGCTCGATGGTTCCACGGATCGGTGCAGATCTGCGACACGGTCGACTCGATCACGAGACCACCTGCGGCCAGATCCTCGGTAATGACCTGCCGAGCGACAGGAAGCCAGGTCCACTCCGCGGCCCAGTGGGGTACGTCGACCAGGGCCGGCCCGTCGTACTCGCGAAACTCCGAGGCCGGGTGATGACGTAGGTCCGACGTGACGTAGACGTCAACACCGGCGGCCCGGGCGGCGTCCAGGCGGAAGTCACCGGAACCGCCCAGGACAGCGACGGACTGCACCTCGGCGTCGAGGTCCCCTGAGACACGGGCGCCTACCGCGGTGGCGGGCAGGCTCGCCGAGACGTGGGCGCCGAACTCCCGCAGGGACATCGGGGCGACCAGCCGGCCGACCCTGCCGTCGCCGCGATCTGACGACCAGCTGGCCATCTCGAGCACGTCGAAGGCGGGCTCCTCGTAGGGATGCGCGGCACGCAGTGCGGCAAGGACGTGCTCGCGGCGGTCTCGTCGCGCCACCATCTCGATCCGCGCCTCAGCGACGACCTCGATGTCGCCACGGCTGCCGATCGTCGGGTTGGCACCGGGGCCTGGCCGAAACGTTCCCTCCCCCGGGGTCGAGAACGCACATCGGTCGTAGTCACCGAGCTCACCGGCCCCGGCCTCGGCCAGCGCATCGATCAGCTTCGACGCGTCGGCGTGCGGCACGAAGACCACGATCTTGTCCAACGGCTCGACCGGATCGGCGACCAGGGGACGAAGGTCGCTCAGGCCGAGCGCGAGGCCCATCGACTCCGAGACGCCGTACCGGGGACTATCGGCGTTGGTGTGCGCGACGTACAGGGCCACGCCGTTGCGGATCAGGTCATGGACGACGCGGCCCTTCGGCTGATCAGCCGAGACCTGCGTCACCGGCTTGAACAGCAACGGGTGGTGGACGACGAGCGCCTGGGCGCCAACGTCAATGGCCTCCTCGACGACGGCTCGTACCGGGTCCACGGCGAACAGGACTCGTGCCGCTGGCGCCGACGGCTCCCCCACGATCAGTCCGATCGCATCACCCTCGCTCGCCCAGCGGGGTGGATAACGACGCTCGATCGCCTCCACGAGCTCAGCCACCGTCGGAGCACTCGTCACGTGCTGACCCTATCCAGGTCGGCCAAGTCTCAACCGGCCGCGATCGGCCCTGGTCTCGCGTCGAACGCTCCGTACACTCGATCGAATGGCTTTCGAAGACAGGTTGAACAAGTCCGCAGCACTCATCACCGGCGCGTCGAGCGGCATCGGACGCGCAACGGCGCGCGAGCTCGCCCACCAAGGCGCGTCGGTCGCGCTGGTGGCACGTCGCAAGGATCGCCTCGAGGAGCTGGCGCAGGAGATCGACGGGGCCGGAGGGCGGGCCGTCGTGATCGCCGCCGACGTCACCCAGCGGTCCGAGGCCGAGGCCGCCGTGCAGACCGCGGTCGAGGCGCTCGGAAGCCTCGACATCGTGATCAACAACGCCGGCGTGATGTTGCTCGGTCCGATCCTCGACGCCCCCGTCGACGAGTGGGAGCGGATGGTCCAGGTCAATGTGCTCGGGCTGCTCTACACGGCCAAGGCGGCACTGCCTCATCTGCTCGACGCTGCTCAGAACGGCGCCCGTGGCAGCGCTGACCTGGTCAACATCTCCTCCGTCGCCGGACGGCAGGCTCGTCTCGGCAGCGGCGTCTACAACGCGACCAAGCACGCGGTGGGTGCGTTCAGCGAGTCGCTGCGTCAGGAGGTGACCGGCCGTTCGGTCCGCGTCTCCCTGGTCGAGCCCGGCGCGGTGACAACCGAGCTCGCCGGTCACAACCGGCCGGAGATCCGGGAAGGCCTCGAGCAGCGGTTCGCGGACATGGAGCGTCTCGAGGACACCGACATCGCCGACGTGATCGGCTACATCGTGTCCCGGCCGCGCCACGTCGCCATCAACGAGGTCCTGATCCGGCCCACCGACCAGCAGCAGTAGCCGGCGAGACCGAGGGCGCGGGTCACTCCTTGGCAATGTGCTCGCGGGACGGGATGACGTCCGTCTCGTGGGCGCACTGGCGACATTGGTAGTGCAACCTCAGGATCGGCCTCGGGGCACCACCGCCGGCGCGTACGGGCGCCATCGACCGGAGCAACATCGGCGCTCCGCAACGCTCACAGACCACGGTCGTCTGTTCGTTGGACAACTCCATCTGTTCTGTGTACCCGCTCCGAGGCCGGTATACACGCGCTGCACCGCCCTAGGCGGAGGAGAAGCGCGGCTGTGCCCCCGGACCGGGTCGGGGCACGATCTGGCGTGGCTGGTCGATGTCGTGGCCGGTCTCGCATCGTGGCACCAGGCGCACGTCTGAGCCACAGTCACGGTGCACGAACCGGATCGGAGCGCCCTCCGGGCCACCCGCGTAGTGGTTCCCCCACTCCAGCAGGGCGAGCACAACGGGGTAGAGGTCCAGGCCCTTGTCGGTGGGCCGGTACTCCTGCCGCGGTCGACGGCCCGGCTCGGTGTAGGTGTGGCGCCGCAGCAGACCTTCGTCGACCAGGCGGGTCAACCGATTCGACAGCACCTGGCGGGGCATGTCGGTGAGCTCGCGGATGTCGTCGAATCGGCGTACCCCGGTGAGCACCTCACGCATCACAAGGAACGTCTGCCGGTCACCGACCACCTCCAGGGCCGCAGCGATCGTGCAACCGTCGGTGGACCAGTGCAGCGCTTCCGTCGTCATGGCCCCAGTCTAAGTCCAGTTGACAGACTCAGCCAATCGCGACACCCTGAGTCCATGGAACAGACCCAAGAATGCGGGGTGCGTTCACACGGTCGGCTGGCTGCTGTCCCGGAGCAGGCGCGGCCGGTGGTGGCGTTGCGGCGCGCCCGCCCCGGTGACCTGGATGCGTTCAGGTCCTTCATCTCCCGATTGTCGGCGACGACCTCCTACCGGCGCTTCTTCACGCCGGTACGCCGCATCTCCCCGACTCATGCCCGTCGGCTGCTGCGCTCGGGTCCGACAGACGGGGCTTGGCTGAGCTGGGACAGCGGGTCGGTGATCGGACACGGATCCTGGACCGCGGTACGTCCGGCCACGGCCGAGCTTGCCCTCGTCGTCGAGGACCGCTTCCAGGGTCGCGGGATCGGTCGAGCGCTGGCGACCGCGGTCCTCAGCGACGCGATCGCGGCCGGGGTACGCCACCTCGAGCTGATCGTGCAGAGAGACAACCAGCTGATCATCGACCTCATCCGGCGTACCTGGCCGCAACCGCGGATCGGCGTGGAGGACGGCTTGCTGGTCGCGCGTGTGGCGCTCGGGACCGACCGAACCGGTCCGACCACGACGGCAGTTGACGCGTAGTGCGCTTGAACTCCTACTGTCCTGCCTATGGAGTCGTCGGCACACGAGTCGTCCACGGGCGAGGCGAGTACACCGCGGGTGATGCTGTCGTACATCTCACCGCACTGGAGACAGCTCGCGGTGGGTGGTGTGCTCAGCCTGGCGACCGCGGCCACCGGGCTGGCGCTGCCGCTGGTGGTGCGCGAGCTGGTCCGGCAGCTGGGCCACGGCGGCCTGCGCGGCTCGCTCCTGGTCGCGATGACGATCCTCGTCCTGGCCAACGCCACGCTGGGTGCGCTGGGCTACTTCGTGCTGCAGCGCACCGCCGAATCGGTGGTGCTCGCCGCACGCAGCCGGCTGGTGGCTCGGCTGATGCGGCTGCGCGTGTCAGCCGTGGAGCTTGCTGAGCCGGGCGACCTGATGTCGAGGGTGACTGCCGACACGACCTTGCTGCGTGAGGTGACCACTGACTCGTTCGTCGGCGGAGCAACCGGAGTCCTCACCCTCGCAGCGACGTTGGTGATGATGGGTGTGCTGGACGTGGTCCTGCTCGCGGTGACCGTGGGTGCGCTGCTCCTGGCCGTGCTGGTGATCGGGTATGTCGCCCCGCGGATCAACCGGGCCGCGCACGCCGCCCAGGAGTCGGTCGGGGTGATGGGGGCTGCGTTGGAGCGGATGTTCGGCGCGTTTCGCACGGTCAAGGCGTCCGGCGCCGAGGAGCGGGAGACCGAACGGCTTCAGGCGGCGGCGTTGACGGCGTACCGCTCCAGCGTGAGTGCCGCGAAGTGGTCAGCGGTTGCCGGCAACACGGCCGGGCTGTCGGCGCAGGTGGCGTTCGTGGTCGTGCTCAGCGTGGGGGGTGCCCGGGTCTCCTCGGGACGGATGGACGTGGCGACGCTGGTGGCGTTCCTGCTCTACATCTACTACCTGCTGCCACCGGTGAACTCGGTTGCCGCCGCTGTCAGCCAGTACCAGGTCGGCGCCGCCGCGGTGACGCGGATCCTCGAGGCGCAGCGTCTGCCGGTCGAGTCAGACGGCACGGACTCGAGCAGCGCGCCGTCCGGTGAGTCCCCGGCCTCGGTCGAGTTTCGCGGGGTCGACTTCCGCTACCGAGACGAGCTGCCAGCCGTGCACACCGCCGTCAGCTTCGCCGTGCCGGCGGGCGGCATGACTGCCTTCGTTGGGCCCTCCGGGGCGGGCAAGACGACCGTGTTCTCCCTGATCGAACGGTTCTACGAACCCCGGGCGGGTCACGTCCTGGTCGACGGGCTCGATGTCGCCGAATGGCCCCTCCCCCAGCTCAGAGGGATCATCGGTTATGTCGAGCAGGACGCGCCGATCCTGTCTGGGACGCTGCGCGAGAACCTGACCTTCGCCGCTCCCGACGCGACCGAGGACCAGCTGCACCAGGTCCTGCGCACCTCGCGACTCGACGCCCTGGTCGAGTCTCTTCCCGACGGGCTCGACGCCGCCGTCGGGCACCGAGGTATCCGGTTGTCCGGCGGGGAGAAGCAACGCGTCGCGATCGCTCGAGCCCTGCTCCGCCGACCCAGACTGCTCCTGCTCGACGAGGTGACGTCGCAGCTCGACGCCGTGAACGAAGCGGCACTCCGCGAGACGATTGCCGCCGCCGCGCTGGAGACGACGGTCCTGGTCGTGGCTCATCGCCTGTCAACTGTCACGATGGCCGACCGGATCATCGTGATGGACCGCGGCGTGGTCCGGGCGGTGGGACGTCACCAGGATCTGGTGCTGACAGACCCGCTGTACGCAGAACTCGCCGCCACGCAGTTCCTCGCCACATCAGACGACCACCCGTAACAACGGCCTCTCGCCTGAGCCGAGTCCGTACGTCACCGGGTGATGCGTTGCACGACTCCGTCCGCCGTACCGGCGACCCACAGCGTGCGACTCCCCGGGGCCACCGCGACGGTATCGGGCTGCTGGACGGTCGGGTAGCGGGCGATGATGCGTGGGGTGTCGGTGCTGACATCGAGCTCGACGAGCTCGTTCTTCGCGGTCAAGGTGACCCACACGGTGCTCGTGGTCGGGTCTGATGCGAGACCGTAGGGACTGCCGTCCAGCGCCAGCCGGCCTACCTGCTTGAGCGGGTCGAGCGAGTCCACGAGCAGCTGTCCGCCTCGGGTGTCGGTGACGACCACCCGGTGGCCACTCGTGAGTGCGCCGTGGGTCGGCCCTGTGCCGGCGGAGATCCGGCCGGTGCGCTTCATCGTGGTGACGTCGTAGGTGCTGAGCGTGAAAGCGCCGACGTCGACGACCGCTACGTCGGTGCCGTCGGCTATCACGCCTCCGGGTTGGGTGAGGTCCTGCACGGAGCCGAGGTCCTTCCCGTCCCGTACGACCGTGATCGAGCCGCTGAACTCGTTCCCGACCACGATGTCGCCGTTGGACGCGGCGGTGGCGTCGTGCGGATGGCGTTGCACGTCGGTGACCCGGGACGACCCGCCCGGCAGGAACACCTCGATCAGCTGGTCGGCCGTCTCGTCCGGGACCAGCACCGGTCCCCCGGGCTGAGCCACCTGGAGGTGCCGGGCCTTGCCGGGCAGGTCCACACTCGTGCGTACCGCCAGCGAGGTCGGATCGAGCAGCAACAGCCGGTAGGGGTCGTGCACCGCCACCGCAAGCAGTTTTGTCCTCGCGTCATAGACGATGCCTTGCGGCGAGCTCCCGACCTCCACGACGTCGCCGGCGGGAGCCACCGAGGTCTGCGGCGCCCTGGCTGGTTCGGCCGCCCCGGGAGGCTTTTCGTCGCCGCTCCCGCCGCCGCAGCCCGCAACGACCAGCAGCGAGGTCAAGGAAGCGAAGGTGGCGAGGAACCAAGCGCGAGGAGTCACTCGTCCTAGTGTGCCCGGTATCGCCACACGTGCCTGACGAGTTGCGTGGCCTCGGCGTTGGAGTGGGCGTCGGTGTTGTCGAGCGTGTCTCGGCTCAGTGAACCGAGAATCCCCCGTCGACGAAGATCGCCTGCCCCGTGACGTACGCCGAGGCGCGGCTCGCGAGGAACACCGCCGCGCCCGCGAAGTCCTCGGCCAGGCCGTTGCGGCCGACCATGGTGCGCGCCGCCAGTGTCGCGATCGCCTCAGGGTCGGACGACAGTCGCTCGTTGAGAGGCGTCATCACAAAGCCCGGCACGAGGGTGTTGCACGTGACGCCGTACGGCGACCAGGCCTCCGCCTGGGATCGCGCCAACGACTCCAAAGCCCCCTTGGAGACGCCATAGACGCCGCTTTGGACGAAGGCCCGGTGTGCCTGCTGAGAGGTGATGTGAATGATCCGACCGAAGCCGCGTTCGGCCATCCCCGGCCCGAACCGTTGGCCCAAGAGATAGGGCGCCTCCAGGTTCACCGCCATCGTGGTGTCCCACACGTCCTCGACCAGGTCCTCCATCGGCGGCCGCAGGTTGACCCCGGCGCAGTTGACGAGGATGTCGGGCTCGCCGAACGCCTCGACAGCCCCTTCGACAGCCGCGCGCACTCCCTCGCGGGTGCCCAGGTCGGCGCTCACCGAAGCCGCCCGGCAGCCTTGCGCCGTCAGGTCGCCGACCGTGCCGGCCAACGCCGCTTCCCCGCGTGCCACCACCACGACGCTGGCCCCTGCGCGCGCCAGCGCCTCCGCGATAGCGCGCCCGATGCCAGAACTGCCACCGGTCACCATCGCGACCCGGCCGTCCAGCGAGAAGAGCTCGGAGAGGTAGCCCGACGAGGTCACGTCGGCACCCTACAAGTCCTCGTCGAAGCCCCAGTTTCGCCGGCACCTGGACCTACGACGGTTCATGTCCGCCCGGCCAGCGGATGGCCTCGACGTCTAGGGCGTTCCGGCCACAAAGACACATCCCGTATCGGGCCCCTGTCCCGGGAGAGTCACAGGGCGGGTCTATCGGGATCCGCCGTCTCGCGCACCCTCCCTGACAAGCACCCGTTTCGCTGAGAGTTGAAGAGAGAAAGGCACACGCATGCCGAGAGTCACTCGATGTTTGATCCGCTCCCACGACCGCTCTGGTGAACCCTCGATTCGGCTTGGCGTCTCGCTCCTCGATGAGTACCTGGAGTTCCTCTCGGGCCGGTGCAGACCGAACACCGTGCTGGCGGTGGCGTTCGATCTGAAGGTCTTCTTCACCGTCGTGGACAAGTCACCCGAGCAGGTGCGTCCGGCCGACGTGCTCGGGTTCATGACCGCTCAACGAACCGGCCAGACATCGTTGTCGCAACGGCTTCAGCCGATTGAGGATGAGGCACGCGGTGTGTCCTCGCGGACTGTGCGCCGCCGGTTGTCGAGCGTCTCGGGACTGTTCGCGTTCCTCCATGTCCGTGGGGATGTGTCGACGAACCCGGTCCCGCGGGGCCTCCCGACGCGACGGGAACGACAGCGGCCCCGTCAAGGCGTCCCGCTGGTCAAGGTCACCAGGACGCTGCCACGGATCCTGACCCCGGACGAGGTCGATGCCCTGACCGGTGCTTTGCGCACTCACCGGGACAGGGCGATGGTCGCAGCGATGGTG
>JBBSPA010000102.1:0-11986 GCA_038259225.1 Propionibacteriales bacterium | reverse complement strand
CCTGCCTGCGTCCCGCCGGCGACCAGCACGTTGAGCCCGGCCCGCACGGCGGCGTCGAGGAAGGCCGCCGCCTGCGGCGTCAGGCTGCCGAGCTCCACGAGGTCGGCGAGCCGGGTCGCCCGGAGCACGAACTTGCGGATGTTGACCGCAGTGAAGAAAACCACTGCACCCTGACACGGCGTACGCGGTCCGTGAGGCTGGCGGTGCTCGTGTTTAGCCCAGTCTCCGGGGACGCCTCGGATGAGCTCCCCCGGCCACTTGTTCGGGTCCGTGGCCCCCGTGCGACAAGCCAGCGCCGCTCGCGACCACCGTCTCAGGCTATGCCCATCCAGGGCCGTCCCGGCGCTGCGTCTTTGCCCCACGAATGCAGCACCCTGGAAAGTCCCCAGTGTTGAGCGGCACCCGGTCGGGCCACCCGGGTTTAGGATCGGGATGAACGCTCGATGCCAGCGGGCAAGCCGCCGGCGAGTAGTCGCAGCCCGTTTCTCACGGCGAGCCAATCCGGAGACGACAAAGTGCCGTCTGAACGTCGGCGTTCGAGGTGGGCCAGGAGTCTGCCGATGGCATCGGGGTCATTGCGGATCACCCGCAGTGCCTGCTGGGCGGTGAGCCTTGGTGCTCGCCGGCCGCCCAAGGACTGCGGACCCCTGGTGTTCGGCTGGTTCGGCGGTCGAGGGCTGCGCGAGGCCGGCGGAAGACTTCAAGTCCGGTCAAGGATCTCAACACCAAGTCCGTGCACACCGCTCAGCGCTGCCAAGCGGACCTTGGTCTCGTCGTCGGTGCCCGGGACCGCCGTCATGATCACGATCTTGAGCTCGGCATCGCCGTCGGTGAGCACGTCGCAGTCGACCAGGACGGGTCCGACAGAGGGGTGTTCGATCAGTTTTCGATCCTCTCGGTGGGTGCCGACCGTGCCCGTGGCCCAGAGCGAGGCGAAGCTGGTGTTGCCTCCAGTGAGGTCACGTACAAGCTCAGCCAGCCGGCGGTCTTGTGGAAACCTGCCGGTAGCGCGGCGCAGGTCTGACACAACCGCGGCTGCTGTGCTCACTGCATCGGTCGAGACCACTGGCCAGTGGGACAGGTGCGGTGTGTTGCCGGGACACACTGGAAAGGTGTCGCGAGCGAAGTTGCGTAGATGCGGCTCCTTCACCAACGGGTCTCCCAACAGCGTCGCCCAGCTACGGTTCCACCAGATCAGCTGCCAGTCGGCCGCGAACACGGCGACCGCAGCGTCGCCGATCCGAGAAATCACGCGATGGACTCCAGGGGAGATGCGATCGGAGATCTCGCTCGGCACCGGCGGGGCCAGACCAGCGAGTTGGAACAGGTGATCGCGTTCAACGGTCGTCAGCTGCAGCGCCCTGGCAAGTGAGGAAACCACCGGTCTTGACGGAGCGGTGGACCGCCCCTGCTCTAATCGCACGACGTAGTCGACCGACAGCCCGGCGAGATCGGCAAGTTCCTCGCGCCGCAGGCCCGCCGTACGACGAGATCGGCCGGCCGCGAGACCCGCAGCGGCAGGCGACAACCGATCACGCCGCGCGCGGATGATCCTGCCCAATGTTGCATCGTCAGACGCCATGTCCTCGATTGTCGCGCATTCTCACTACAAGCCGCACCGAGTGAGGGTGGTACCACCGTTCCTACCGACAAAGCATCCCTGTTGCGTATCTGGGCGCCGACACAAGATGGAGGCATGACAACCACCTTCATCACCGGAGCCAACAAGGGCCTCGGCCTCGAGACCGCGCGCCGCCTTGTCGAGCTTGGCCACGCCGTAGTCGTCGGCGCCCGCGATCGTGAGCGCGGAGCTGCTGCCGCCGCAGCCGTCGGCGCACGCTTCGTACAGGTCGACGTGACTGACGGAGTCTCAGTCGCCGCCGCTGCGGCCGACGTCACCGCCATCGAGGGGGTCGTTGACGTGCTCATCAACAATGCTGGTGTGCACGGGCCCATGGGGGACCCAGGTGAACTGAGGGGCGAGCAGGTGCTCGAGGTCTTCGACGTGAACGTAGGCGGCGTCGTGCGCACGACCACCGCGTTCCTCCCGCTGCTGCGCCGGTCGTGTGACCCGGTCATCATCAACGTCAGCAGCGGAATGGGGTCACTCGAGCTCACCCACAATCCTGCTCGCGCCGAGTCGCACGTCGTCGCGCCCGTCTACACATCCTCCAAGGCCGCACTCACGATGCTGACGACGCAGTACGCCAAGGGCCTGCCCGACATCAGAGTCAACGCCGCCGACCCTGGCTACACCGCCACCGACCTCAACGGCCACACCGGTCACACCGGTCACCGAGGGCACCGACGCCATCGTCAAGCTCGCGACCGAGGGTCCAGGGCTGGGTTCTGGCCGATTGGTTGATAGAGAAGGCGAGACCACGTGGTCTGGAGTCGTACAGGCTTGACACCTTCCGGGGCCGCCCTGCGCCTGGCCGTCCAACGGGCCCTGGTCTGGCCACGCCGATCAATCATCCGTCTCGGGAGGGTCCCCGGGTCCCACGATCAATGCCCCTCTTTTGCTCGGTCGGGTGCTCTTGCACGATTCGAGCATGGCCTCGACGAACACCTTCTCCTCCGACCTGCGATGGGCCGACAACGTCACTGAGCACGACCTGGGCCACGGGGCGAAAGTGAAGGTCGCCGACCGCGACCGCAGCCAACCGTTTCTGCTGCTTCACGGCGGAGCAGGCTCGGCCTCCGTCGCCGCCTTCGGCGACCTGCTCGCCGCCCGTACCCGCTCCCGCGTGATCACCCCGACCCATCCCGGGTTCGACGGTACTGCTCGCCCTGCGCACCTCGACTCGGTCTCGGCGCTCGCTCGCACGTATGTCGAGCTGCTGGAACGACTCGACGTCTGGGACGTCACGGTCATCGGCAACTCGTTCGGCGGCTGGGTAGCGACCGAGGTCGCACTGCTTCGTAGCCCTCGGGTGAGTGGTGTCGTGCTGGTCGACTCGGTCGGCTTCGTGGTGCCAGGTCACGCCGTCACGGACATCGCCGACCTCGATTCGGACGACCTCGAGGCGTTGGTCTACTTCGAACCTGACCGGTTTCGCCCCGGTGACCCCGGTGGCCGCTCGTCGGAGGTGACCGCCGCCAACGCCCGCACCCTGGCGGCGTACTCCGGGGGCGCCATGAGCGACCCGACCCTCCTTGACCGGACCCGATCCCTCGAGCTACCCGTCCACCTGCTCTGGGGTGCTGCCGACGGCATCGTCGAACCCGACTACGGACGAGCGGTCGCCGCATCGATTCCCCACTCCCACTTCACCCTTCTCGAGACCGCCGGGCACCTGCCCCAGGTCGAGTCGCCCGAGGAGCTTCTCGCCGCCCTCCGACAGATCGACCTCTGACACCTCGACAGCGCAGGGACGCGGCACGCCCGACTCCCTGACGACCACCAGGAGCATTCCCGTGACTACCGCCACCCCGACCACCACTGCGTTGACCGTCACGCGGATCGGTCACAGCTGCCACCTCCTGGAGATCGGCGGTCTGCGACTGCTGACGGACCCGTGGTTCACCTTCACCCCGACCTATGACCCGGGTGAACCTGTGCGCACCACCGTCGACGCGCTGCCCGACCTCGACGCTGTTCTCATCACCCACGAGCACTATGACCACTGCGACCTCGACGCGTTCGCCTCCTACCGCAACCTCGACGTGCCGGTCATCGCACCTGGCACCGTCGTCGAACGAGCCCGCGGGGCCGGGTTCACCGATGTGCGCCTCCTCGAGGCATGGGACGCCACCACGATCGGGCCTGTGACGATCACCGCGACCCCCGCCGAACACGGCGTCCACGAAGTCACCTACGTCATCGAGGCCGAGGGTCGAACGGTCTTCTTCGGCGGAGACACGCTCTACATCCCCGAGCTCGACCGGCTCCCGGAACGCTTCGGTCACTTCGATCTCGCTCTGCTGCCGACCAACGGCCTGTGCGTGCGCCCGATGAACGGCAGACAGATGGTCATGAACGCCACAGAGGCCGCCGAGCTCGTCGCCGTCTTGCGCCCCGACGTCGCCGTCCCTCATCACTACGCATTCACCAGCGGACGGCTCGGAGATCGCATGATCACCGACACCGACTCAGACCCGTTGCACTTCGCGGAGGCGGTCGCTCGTCTCGCCCCCGACACGATCGTGCGTGTCGTGCTCACCGGAGTGCCCGTGACCATCGAAGCCGACGGCAGCGACCGACGCTCTTGACCCGAGATGGACGCCGAATGGCCAGCCCCAACCCCTTGTCGACGACCTCGTCGTCGCTCGTCACCTGAAAGGACCCGCATGCCCAGCACCCAGAACACCCCCACCCACCTGATCGCCCTCGTCACCGGAGCCAACAAAGGCATCGGGCTCGAGATCGCACGTCAGCTCACCGACCTGGGCCACACCGTCCTCGTCGGCGCCCGCAGCAAGGACAAGGCCGAGAACGCCGCCGCGGAGCTGCGCCAGGCCGGCGGCGACGCCCTTGCCCTCGTCATCGACGTCACCGCCCCGGCCTCGGTCGCCGTTGCAGCCACCGTGGTGGCCGAGCGATTTGGACACCTCGATGCCCTCGTCAACAACGCTGGCATCAGCAACCAGCCGGGCGCGGACTTCGCCGGCCAGGTCCCTGGCTCGGCCGATGTCGACCACGTCCGCTTCGTCTTCGAGACGAACGTCTTCGGGGTGATCACCGTGACCAGTGCCTTCTTGCCGTTGCTGCGCAAGTCGTCCACCCCGCGCATCGTGAACGTCTCGAGCAACGCCGGTTCCCTTGCCCTGATGTCGAACCCGGAGCTGTTCGACCAACATCCGGTCGCGCTCGGCTACGTGCCTTCCAAGACCGCACTCACCGCAATGACGATCCAGTACGCGCGCGATCTCGCTGGGGACAACATCCTGGTCAACGCCATCAGTCCCGGTTTCGTCGCCACCGACCTGAACGGTCACCGCGGCGTGCGCACCCCGTCCCAGGGCGCCGCGTCTGCAGTCCGAATGGCCACGATCGCGGCCGATGGACCGACGGGCACCTTCACCGACGACGACGGCCGAGTGCCCTGGTGAGCCCGGTCCAGCCACCACCCGACCACGACCACACGACACACACCCCCACTGACCAGCAACGCCCACGGCAGGAGCACCCGATGAAGATTGCCGTCCTCGGTACCGGCAAGGTGGGAACCGCGCTCGGAGCGAAGCTCGCCTCCGCCGGACACCACGTCAACTACGGCTCGCGCGCACCATCCAGCACAGCTCAGACTCTTTCCCATCGAGAGGCCGTCGAGGCTTCCGACGTCGTCATCACCGCCGTTCCCGGCACCGAGGTGGTCACCACGCTCGAGGCCATCGGAGACGACGTGCTGGGCGACAAGATCGTGCTGGACCCCTCGGCCGCGTTCACGCCACAGATGACGATGGCCTACCCAGGTGACAGCGTCGGCCAACGGGTACAGGCACGCTTTCCCAGGGCCCGAATCGTGAAGACCCTGAACACGATGAACTTCGCCATCATGGTCGACCCCTTGAGCTCCGTGAGCCAGGCCACGGTCTTCGTCAGCGGCGACGACGCCCGGGCCAAGACGCTCGTCAACGCCCTACTCAAAGACCTGGGATGGCCCACCCACAGCATCCTCGACCTCGGCGGCATCGAGACGGCGCTGGCCACCGAGCACGCTGCGCCGTTGTTCTTCGCCACCGTGATGGCCCTCAAGACACCGACGTTCAACCTGTCAATATCCCGGTAGCGACCCCCGATGAACCGATCGAAGGAGCTGTCCATGAGCCAACCGTTCACCGACGCCGCCGGCCTACCCGTGGGCGCCGCCCGGCCCGTGGTGACCCTTAGCCCCGTGTCACTCGAGGTTGCGGGGCGGCCCGCACCACTAACCCTCAAGGTCTCCGCCCCGGTCACCGGCGACAGACTTCCCGTCATCGTTCTCTCGCACGGGCACGGCTCATCGAACTTCCTGGGCTCCCTCCACGGATACCGACCCCTGGTCGACTTCTGGGCGGCGCACGGGTTCGTCGTGCTGCAACCCACCCATCTGGACTTCCCCGGTTTGGGCCTACGCGACACCGACACCGAAGGAGCGCCCCTGTTCTGGCGGTCGCGCATCGATGACATGAGGGTCGTTCTCGACCATGTCGGACAGGTCGAGACGATGGTCCCGGGTCTCCAGGGTCGAGTTGACTGGACGCGGATCGCAGCCGTCGGGCACTCTTTGGGAGGTCACACCGTCGCGGCGCTCTGCGGCATGACGGTCGCCGGTCCCCACGACGCCGCAGCAGTCGACCTGCGTGACGAACGGGTAGTCGCCGGCGTGATCATGGCCGGCCCAGGCGCCGGTGACGGCCTCACCGGGCCAGCAGCAGATCGGTTCACCGACCTCACCAGCACCGACTTCTCGGGCATGACGGGGCAGGCGCTGGTCGTCGTCGGCGACCGCGACCACAACCCGCTCTTCACCGACCGAGAAGACTGGCGCACCGACGCCTACTACCGCAGCCCAGGCACCAACAAGACCTTGCTCACCATGCTCGACGCCGAACACTCGCTGGGCGGCATCTCTGGCTACGACGCCGACGAGACCACCGACGAGAACCCCGTGCGGGTCGCGACGCTGCGCGCGCTGGTGTGGGCCTACCTCACGACGGCACTGCACCCCGAGGACCAGTCCTGGTCCCGCGCCGCTGAGGCCCTCGCCGACCAGGCCGACCCGATCGCACGCATCGAGACTCGACAGGCCACCAAGAACCAACGACGGGACTGATCCATGACTCTGGGGACCGTTGCCGGACCACTCCCTCGCGCAGGCGCGCCGCGCCTCGGCCAGGCGGGCAGAAACCGACCTCGTCGGGACGACGGAGGCGATCGTGACAACGGAGCAGCTAGAGCGCGACCAGGGTGTCGCCACCGCGGACGTGGAGCTGATATGCGGATCGTGATCGCCGAGGACGACGCCCTGCTGCGGGAGGGCCTCACCCTTTTGCTGAAGGCCGAGGGTCTCGAGGTCATCGCCACCGCGGCTTCCGGAGAGGAACTGCTGACCGCCTTGGAACAGCATGTGCCGGACGTGGCGGTCATCGACTTGCGCATGGCTCCCACCCACACCGACGAGGGGATTCGCGCCGCCGTGCAGGCCCGTCAACGCCAGCCGGGTCTGGCCGTGCTGGTGCTCTCGGCTCACGTCGAGCAGGCCTTCGCCACCGCCACCGAGCTGCTCGCGTCGGGGACCGCCGGAGTGGGGTACCTCCTCAAGGATCGGGTGGGTCGGGTGGAGCAGTTTCTCCAGGCGCTGCACTGGGTCGCCGGAGGTGGGACCGTGATCGACCCCGACGTGATGTCCGCGCTGCTCACCCGCGCCCGGCCCAACGATGGTCTGGCGCGCATCAGCCCGCGTGAGCACGACGTGCTGGAGCTGATGGCGCAGGGTCTGGGCAATACCGCCATCGCGCAGAAGCTGTGCGTCACGGACGGCGCAGTTCACAAGCACGTGCGCAGCATCTTCGCCAAGCTGAACCTGGCGCCGGCCGAGCAGGTGGACCGCCGCGTGGTCGCCGTCCTGCGCCACCTCGACGACGCGCGCCGGAGATGCTGAGGCCGCCGGATCAGCTCCTGCGCGATGGCGCCGGGCGTTCGGTCACTTCTGATGCTCGAGTGTCACCTGCGCGTGCTGTGGTGCTCGGCGAAGATTGATCGGGTGGCTTCGTCATCAGCCGCGAATATCCGAAGCCGATGCCCTGGTTGGTGAACGAGCCGAGTCTCGATGAAGAGGATCTGGAGCCCGCCGATTTGACGGTGTGGGATGCGCCAGTGAGTTGGCGGAATGACTTCCACAGCGTGCGTGTCCCACCAGGCGCGAAACTGATGGTTCCGTTCGCTCAACTCAGCTACAAGCTCTTCGTACCACGGATCGCCTGCGTGTCGTGCGTACTCGGCTCGGAAGTCGAGCAGGTTCGCGTAGGCGACCGGCGCGATCGACTCGGGGGGACCGTACGGGCCTTGGCCGTCGAAGAGCCACCGAAGCAGATTCCGATTGCCGGGCTCGCGCTGCGCCAAACCGCCGAGAATCAGTTCCGCGTTCGCGTTGAACGCCACGACGTCGAACCGGGGGTCGAGCACATAGGCGGCATGCGGGAGGAGGGAACGCACGATCTCATCGAAGTCCAGCTGATGAGCCGATCGGTCCATCGCCGAGGACGTGGGAATGTCGAGGCCGGCGAGGTGGAACAGGTGATCGGTCTGGGTCTGATCAAGTCGAAGAGCCCGCCCGATCGACTCGAGGACTTGAGCGGACGGCGTGATGTCGCGGGCCTGCTCCAGCCACGTGTACCAGGACAGGCCGACCCCTGCCAGCTGCGCTACTTCCTCGCGCCTGAGGCCAGGTGTCTTGCGGTGACCGCTCACGGTCAGCCCGACCTCGGTGGGGGTGATGGCCGCTCGACGGGTACGCAGGAAGTCACCGAGCTCGTCGCGACGGATGGTTCTGGCAGCTCGTTCACCATCGGGTGACATCCCCACCGACGGATTCGCGTGCCCAACGTCAGCGGGTTCGGTCGTCGGCCGGTCGCGGGGTGTCGAAGGTCTCACAATGAACGCACCTCTTTGACCCGCTCGGATTTCGTCCGAGCATTCAAACATGACCGCCCACTGTCCCTCCGACATCGGTGGGGGTGGCCGCTCGGCGGGTACCTGTTTGCCAAGAGAGAAGTTGATCTTCGCGAGGCGAGGCGACAGCGCGCGTGTGCGCTGCCGCCTCGAGGCGATGAGTCGTGCGTTGCGTCTATTCGCAGAGGGCAGCGTCAACGACGTCTTCGACGTTCTCGGCGGCCTTCCGCGTTGTTGGCAGGGAGGTAACGGCCAGCGCTACTGCGTGGCCGTCCTCGGTTGCAGCATTGCGTGTCTCAAACCCGGGAATGTCGCCTCCGTGACCCCAGGCGAAGCCGCCACAGCTCAGGGTGAAGGTCTGGATGCCCAGGCCGTATCGTTCGTCCCCGCGCACGCCGGAGTCCGGTGCCGCAACCGTCGTCTGCATCTGGGCTAGCTGCTTCGGCTTGAGGAGCTTGCCGTCCAAGAGGGCCGTGAAGAAGCGGTTGAGGTCGCTGGGTGTGGAGATTATCTGTCCGGCGGCCCACCCCCAGGACGGATCAGTCCTGGTCACCTTTACCAACGGCTCACCTGGCTTCGGAGTGAAGTAGCCCTGCGGGTGCCTTCTAGGGATGGTCTGGTCACCGACACCGGGCCAGGAGGTGTTGCGCAGACCAATCTTGTCGATGATGCGGTGCGTGATTTGTTCGCCGATCGGACGACCGGTGACCTTCTCGATCAAGAGCCCGGCAAGCACGTAGTTGGTATTGCTGTAGGACCATGCCGTGCCGGGGGGGAACAGGGCCGGATTGCTGAGTGCCTTGTCGAGTATTCCCCTTGGGTCGAGGTAGTTGTGCTGGAGCGCCAGGTAGTTGGTGCCGAACTCTTCGTCGTAGTCCGGCAGCCCACTCGTGTGCTGGAGGAGCTGTCGGACGGTGATGTTGCGACCATCGATCCCGTCGCCGCGGACAAGTCCCGGCAGATAGCCTTCGATCGGGTCGTCGAGACCGATCTTGCCTTCGCCGACGAGCTGAAGAACGACGGTGGCGGTGAAGGTCTTGGTGTTGCTGCCGATGCGAACATGGCCGTCCTTCGGTACCTCGTTCCCACGCTTGAGGTTGGCAACTCCGGCGGTGTAGTTCTGGATTCGGCCGTCGGTGGACCGAACCGAGGCGAGGGCCGCTGGGAAGCCGTTCTTGCGTACGAGGCGGTTGACTCGGGCTTGCATGGCCCCCTGAGGCTTCGACGCGCTGCGATCGTCGCTAGCGAGACTGCTTGCCTCGGATGCCGCGCCGACGCTCAGGGCGGGCTGGGTAGCCAGGCCGGCACCCAGCACGCCGATGATCGTGGCCGCGGTGGCGGTCACCCAAGGCCAACGGGGCCTTCGGGACCGGGGCGGGTGGGTGCTCGGAAGCTGTCGTGAAGTACTCATGGGAGATCTCCTCGGTGGAAGCGAACGTGTGGACGGCTTCAGCCTGTCTGGACGTCGCTCTTGGGCCTATACCGCTGCCGGGCCATCTGTGGTGGTGCTGGCTGTACCGGCCAGTGACGTGCTGAGGAGATGGTTGGGGTTCCGCAGAACTCGTAGCGTCGATCGGCACATGGGCCTACCCAAGAAGTTGGCGAGTTCGCCGCGACGGATGGTTCTGGCAGCACGTTCCTCGGGGGTGGCGCGGATCCCATGATGAGTGCGCCTCTTTGCTCGCCTTGAAAGTCAGCCGATCATTCGAACATGACCTTGGAGGCCTTTCTGTCCGTTCACGCCGAACACCAGTCGCTACCGAAAGCGAGTTGACCATGCATCTCGAGATCCGCACCGAGATCCACATCGATGCCACCCCCGAGGCTGTCTGGGATGTCCTCACGGACTTGAATGCCTTCCAGGACTGGAACCCGTTCATGACGTCGGCGGCTGGTCGCGTCGCTGGAAGCGAACGCCTCGTTGTTCGAATCGAGCCGCCAGGTGGCAAGACCATGACGTTCAAGCCCGTCGTGACTGTCGTCGAGGGCGCCCGGGTTCTCGAGTGGCTGGGGAGCCCTGGTGTCCCTGGCATCTTCGATGGCCGCCACCGTTTCGAACTCATTTCACCGCCGTCGTCCGGCACACGATTCGTCAACAGCGAGAAGTTCTCCGGCGTCCTGGTGCGATTCATGCGGCGATCGCTCGAAACCAACTCCAAGCAAGGATTCGAGGCCATGAATACCGCGCTCAAGACACGCGCTGAAGCAGTTGTGTGAGGGAAGCGCGAACGTCCTTCACGACGAGGCACTCGATGCGGGGGGTGACCGCAACTCATAGGAATCGCCCGTAAGTGATCCCGTGGGTGAACGGCGGAAATGGCCGAAGTCAGGTGATCGGACCCTGATTCTCGGCGAAGATCGACCTCGTGGTCTCATCAGAGGCAACGATGATCCTGAGTCGGTGCTCGGGCTGGTGAACGGGATGGCTCTCGAAGAAGAAACCCTGGAGCGCGCCGTGCGTGATGTGGGGGATGCGCCGATGATTCGGCTCGATGACCTCGACGTCGTGCTCGTCCCACCATGTGCGGAACTGCGCGTTCTGTCCGCGGAGCTCGGCGACGAGCTGTTCGTACCACGGGTCGCCTGCGTGCCGCGCGTACTCGACCCGGAAGTCGAGCAGGTTCGCGCGCGCGGTCAACGCCCAGGCTTCGAGGAAGTCGGGAAAGGGGTGCGGGACGCCGAAGAGCCATCGGAGAAAGTTTCGCTGTCCGGGTTCGCGGTGCGCGAGATCGCCGAGGAACAGCTCGGCATTCACGTTGAACGCCACGACGTCGAACCGGGAGTTCAGTACGTAGGCTGCGTGGGGGAGGAGAGCTCGGGCGATCTCATCGAAGGCCAGTGCGTCGGTCGGTCGTGTTGATGTCGAGGGGATATCGAGGCCGGCGAGGTGGAACAGGTGATCGGTCTGGGTCTGGTCGAGTCGGAGTGCCCGCCCGATCGATCCGAGGACCTGCACCGATGGTGTGATGTCGCGGGCCTGCTCGAGCCACGTGTACCAGGACAGGCCGACCCCGGCGAGTTGCGAGACTTCCTCGCGCCTGAGCCCTGGGGTCTTTCGGTGCCCCTTCACGGTCAGCCCGACATCTGCGGGAGTGACGGCAGCGCGGCGCGTCCGCAGGAAACTGCCGAGCTCATCGCGACGGATGATCCGGGCGGCACGTTCCTCATCGGGCGACATCCGCGCGGACGAGGTCAGGTCTTCGGAATCGGTGGACTTGGTGGGTTTCGGCTTGGGGGGTGGTCCGGGTCCCACGATCAATGCACCTCTTTCGCCCGCTCGGACGTCATCGCACCATTCAAACATGACCACGCCCTATAGCTTCCTCTCCGGCCTGCGATCGCGTTCGAAGACAGCAATGCAGCATGGGGTCGAACGCACGACGCCAGATT
>JBBSPA010000101.1:0-12077 GCA_038259225.1 Propionibacteriales bacterium | reverse complement strand
TCGGTGCCTTGGCACGGCATGATCGCCATCGGAGTCCGACCGCTCGAGACGCTGCCATCGGCAGCCTGCGCATCGGAACCAAACGAGCGTCCGGAGAAGACTCTCCCGGCCCCCGGGTGGTCCAGACCCGGGTCTTGACACCGGACAGGGTGCCGAGCCCGGGCACCGCCGCCTGCGCGGCGTGGTTCGTGTCGATGCCGGCGAGGTTGGTACAGCCGATGCCCTGGTTGGCCACCGCGTCGGAGTCCAGCGGGACATCGCCGCCGGTTTCCCGGGTGCCGAAGCCCGACGCCGACAGGGCGAACGGGGTGGAGACCCGGTGCCGGCTCGACGCGCTCAGCGCGATCGGTGTGCCGGGTGAGAAGAAGAGCCGGACACCCCCGCTGCGAGGGCGAGCGATGTCGTGCCGGAAACAGGTGTGCGCCACATGGATGGGGCCCCCAAAGGTCAAGTTGACTCGCTTAGAGTGATCAATCGATGACTCTAAGATAATGAGGGAGGCCGTCTTTGGTCATGTTGCAGCGCTCGAGACCGCCGCCTGAACTCAGGGAAACCTGCTGGCGGCCGCAAGGCACCGAAAGGTCGACGTGCTCAAGAAGGGCGCGTAGCCGGCTGCGATCACAGCCCGGAACCGGCGAACGTCCTCGGAGTACACGCATACGGTGGCGACGCCCACCTCGGACAACGCGCGACTGACAACCTGGCGGTTCCACGGTCCGTCGTTGAGGAAGTCGACGAGGGTTATGCGTTGCGGATACCGGAACGCAGGATCGTCGCGCAGGTAGTCCATGAAGTAGTCCCGGGGGGCGACGGTCTTCACCTGCGTCGTCGTCACGTCGAGGGTGATCGCGAGGTCGTCCGGAGCCAGCACGATGTCACCGGGTCTGCTGTGCTGGATCACCTCCGCCGCCGCGAGCCGGGACGCCGCGTTGCGTTGCCAGTGGAAAGGCATGTGCCAGGCCGTGTTGGTGTCGCTGACCCAGATCGGCGGGCCGAAAGCGATGAGCAGCCCGACGGACGCGGCGGCGGCCACCATCGCCTGCGCTTTGCTGCGAAGCCGGCCGGCAACCCAACTGGCCAGCACGCCGACGAGCGCAGCGATGGAGGCAGCCCACGAGAGCCGCCACAACGTGGGGCCCAGGCCGATCGTGTCGTACGAGAGTTGCGTCAAGCCGGGGATGAACGTCAGCCCGAGGACGATGGCCAGCAGGCCGGTGGTGATTCTCGCCGCACGGTTCGGCACGAGCAGCGCCCCCGCCAGCACGGCCCCGACCGCGACCAGAGCCACCAGGCCGGTGAGAAAGATCTGGTGACCGAACCACGCCGGGTCGAATCGGTACAGCCTCCGTAGCCCGAAGTCGTCGGCTGTTCGTCCCCCCATTGCCTTGGTGATCACCCCCGTGCCCAACGGGTAGGCCGCCATGGCCGCGAAGCCGAGTGCCGCGCGGCGGGGAGCGCGTCGCAGCAGCGGAGCCGCCCCGGCGGCCGCGATCGGTGGCACGAGGAACATCGCCGTCGTGGACAACCCGACGGCAGCCACTCCTCCCGCGAACAGCCAGCCCGCCCGGCCGCGCGACGGCCGGTCGACGTATCGCAGCGCATAGACCAGCAGCAGGGGCACGAGCACGCAGAGCAGGATCACCTTTCCCTGCCACAGACGCGTCAGGAACAGGTTTCCCGGCGGAGCGTACGCCGAGGTACCGTCGAACAGCAGGAAGATCAGGGCGGCCGACAGGGCAACCGGGACGTTCGGCACGCGCCAGGCGCGCAGCAGCCGCCACAGGGCGAGCACGGCCAGCAAGGTCGCGATCGGTGTGACGACCATGTAGACAATGGAGCCGGCGGCAACTCCCGCCACGTGCGCGATGGCGCCGACCATGGGGTCGTACGACGCGACCGGTGGCCAGTTCGACATCGGGAACGCGAGGTCGGAGAAGATCGTGTCGCGAGTCGGGAACGTGCCGTGCTCGGCGACCCACTGCGAAAGGTTCACGTAGTACAGGTCGTCCGGATTGGGGCGCAGCGTGAACGTCGACATGACCGTCAGGCCCACGGCCCAAATCCCGACCGTGGCAAGCGCCCACCGCGCGCGGCCGTTAGACGGCGAACGGGCTGCACGAGCGTCGTCGGCGACTGTGGCCGCGCCATGTGACGACCGCAGTGCGGCCACTATGCCCGCGCCGGCGGCAGTCAACCAGCCGACCCAGACCGCGGTCCACAACAGGCTGGCGGCCATCGCGACTGCAGTACAGACCGCTGCCGCGACCGTCACGAAGACCCAGGGCTGTGTCGTGCGTGCCAGGTCGCGATCCGGAACCGCGGCAGCGTCGTCGCTGGTCGGGCCGTCGGTGGTCGGGCCGTCGGTGGTCGGGCCGTCGGTGGTCGGGGAAGCCCGCCATGCGAGGACGAGCGCGACCAGGACTGCGAGCTCGCCCCCGACCGCCCAGGCAACCGCAAGGCCGAGCACGAGACAGACGTGGTACACGATCGTCCATGAGGCCAGCACGATCACCGCGCCGTCGAGCACGCGGTCGGAAGCTCGAGTCAGCCGGCTCGGCGAGAACCGACCCGAGGATCGGGATCGCAAGACGGCGGACCGGCCGAGGTCTTCGACCGGTGAATCATCTTCGCCTCTGGCGTGCGGCTCAGCAGGCGCGAGGGACATGGTTCTGGACAAGACCGCTGAGATATCTCACGCCGCTCACTCATCCATGAAATCACGGGCGGCTGAGAACCTCCCGCGCAGAACACCGCCGGTTGCAACCTCACAGGCGGCTGCCAGGTAATGGAGAGGGGCTCCTCAGCGTGGCGGGCGACGCTGGCGGTCCATTCGACGACCGAACGTCGACCTTTCGAGAGGAACAACGACATGCCCCTGAACAGAAACTTGGCCGGAGCGGCGGGGTTGCTGGCCGCCGGCGCGCTGGCCGGCGGCATCCTTGCCGGCACCCTGAGCGCCAACGCAGACACAGGGTCCGGGTCAACCTCCGGATCCACGACGACGTCGAGCACGGGCCCCTCGCGCGACGGCCACGGGCCCGGCCACGCGGGGGAGACGGCCCTCACCGGCAGCGATCTCTCCTCGGCCACCGCGGCCGCGCTCAAGGCTGTGCCGGGTGGCACCGTGGTCCGGGCCGAGACCGACAGTGGCGACGCGGTTTACGAGGTGCACTTGTCGAAGTCGGACGGAACGGAAGTGACCGTCAAGCTCGACAAGGGCTTGTCGGTCACCGCCGTCGAGGACGGCATGGGCAAGTAGCGCAGCAGAGGCCGTCACCGCTCAGAAGTCGAGGATCACTTGCGGAGTCTCGGACGTTCCCGGTTGGCGCCGGCCAGACCGTGGTGAAGTAGATCCGTGCAGTATCGACTCCAGGCCGAGTAGACCCTCGCGTTGCACGGTGAGTTCTTGTTGGTCGGTGGAGCAGCGTGCGTCGCCGATGAGTAGCGCCGTCATGGCGCGCCTCCTCACATATGCCTGCCCGTGTCGGAAACCAGGTCGCTTGCAGAAGCCAAGGCTCATCTTTCCGAGCTGGTGGCTCGTGCCGGGACCGAGCACGAGCGGATCACAGTGACGGTCCACGGACGGCCCACCGCCGTGCTCTTAGGCGTGGATGACCTCGAAGCGCTAGAGGAGACGATCGCCGTCCTCGCGTTGAGCGGGTCCCCCTGCCCGAAGAGGGCGGAGTTCGGCCCCGGCGGTTCGGGTTGAACGCGCCCTGCGGGCCGTTGATCACCGGACGATGGCGGAGCGGGCAGAGGTCGGTTCGTTCGATGCGATCCCCGGCGCGGCGTTGAGGTTCGGCGCTAGCGTGCTGTTCTCGATCCCGGCGAGCAGGGGCACAGAAGCGTCGAGGTGCAGGTAGAAGTTCCGCTGCCCGTCCACGAAACCAGCCGGCAGGCCGAGGGTGACTCGGTGACGCCGGTAGTCGATCCTGCGCACGGTGTCGCTGCGCCCGGTGCGGTTGGCGACCTGGGGGGCGTTGAACACGGTCTTGCCATCGGTGCTGGCCAGCGGGCTGTAGCGGGCGTCACCCACGGCACCAGCCTTGCTCACCCTCGGTGGGAAACTTGCGGACCGGCACGAGCTCATGCCGGGTCCGGAAGTCGACCGTGCCGGAGAACACCAGGTCCCCATGCCGCCAGTGACCACGTTGGACCGCCCGAGTTCCGAGCGCGTTGGCCAGGTTAGGAGCGTAGTTGGCTCCCCGCCTGCGGGCGCATTGCGTATTCGAGGACTCGGTGATGACGTACCACGTGGGGCATCGGATCGGGCGCCGGGCGACGATGCTCGCGACAGATGAGCTGGACCCTCCGCCCATCACAACCACGACGAGAGGTAAGGCTGTCGTCCGCGCTTACCGACCTCTTACGTGTCGGCCTCTTCCCGAGGTGACGGAATGCCTCGCCACCACACGGCGTTTTGAGCCCTATGACGCTCACACCCACCCAACTGGTCCCCGCACTGTCTCTGCCGGTCACCCGCGGGGGTACCACGGACGAGCTGCACCTGGGCACCGGCAAGGACGGGCGGTTCACCCTCCTGGTCTTCTTCCGCGGACTGCACTGTCCGGTCTGCCGCAAGCAGCTGAGCGAGATCGAGCGACGCCTTGACGAGGTTCGTGCGGTTGGTGTCGGCCGCGTGCTCGCGGTCAGCATGGAGACCGAGCAGCGCAGCGCACAGCTGGTCGACGAGTGGCACCTGGAGCATCTTCCCGTGGCGCACGGTCTCAGTGAACAGGACGCTCGCGCATGGGGCCTGTTCATCTCCCACGCGATCAAGGGGGGAGAGCTGGACGTGTTCAACGAGCCTGGGCTGTTCGTTCTGGATGACGATGGCAGCCTGCTGGTGAGCAGTGTGACCAACATGCCGTTCTCTCGTCCGCGCCTCGACGACCTTCTGGGCGGTCTGCGCTTCGTGCAGGACAACGACGACCCGGCCCGCGGTGCCGCCTGAGCAACCCGCCGGCGTAGCGTTTCGACGTTTCGACGTCTCGACGTCTCGACGTCTCGATCAGGCCGAGCCAGCCACGGCCGCTGAACAGCGAGACGAGCCTCCGGCGCTGCGCCGGAGGCGGTGCGGCTGCTCATCCTGACGGGCCGCTCTGGCCCAGCCCGCCCCCTTTACGCCAAGACACGATAGTCAGCTCGCGATCTCGCTTACCCGAAGAAGCGTTTATTTTCGGCGTTACGTTTTGAGGCTCCGCTCGTTATGTCACTGTATGAAATGACAGAATTACTTTCCGTCACTATTTTCTTCTAGCGAGAGGTTCTCATGAACCGAAGGATTCTCACGGCCGGGGTGTCACTATCGGTGGCAGCCACCGGCCTCATGCTGGCCTCGCCGTCCCAGGCGACCACGGCAGCTGCTGCCCGCGGCACTACCTCCACCCATTACGCTCTACAGGCGTCTGGCTACTCCACGCGCGTGATTGGCGGCAACGTGCCGGTCAACTCCGACCGCACCGCGTTCCAGGTGATCGGCTGCACCAACAAGGCCGGCCTCTCCAAGGGCAACGCCCAGGCCAATCTGAACCTCGGCGAACCCCTCGGCGGCCTTCATGTCTCTGCGGCCAAGACGCGTGTCTGGACCACACAGAAGAACGGCGTCGTCTCCTCCTACGCCAACAATCACATCGCCGAGGTGACGCTCGGGAACGCGGGTCCAGGGGGTGTCGGAGACGTCGTGCTGAGAGGCATCAACTCGCGGTCACGTACCTGGCACGACGGCAGCGGATTCCACGCCAGGACCAAGGCCACGCTTGCCCGCCTCACCGGAGGCGGAGTGCCGGCCACGGTGCCGGCAAGTGGCTCCATCGACCTCGGCCTCGTGACCTTGACGCTCGGCAACCTGCGGAAGTCGCAGGACCGACAAGGGGCCTCGGCGCAACTGGACGCCATCAAGCTGGCTGTGAACCTGACCAACACCAAGGTCTACCTGGCGCACAGCCGCTCGAAAATCTCCAGTGGCGTCAGATCAGGCCTGTTCCACGGATCGGCGTACGCAGCCAAGGCGCAAGCTCTGGCCAACACGGCGGCCGTCGGAAGGACCCCGTTCATCGTGATGCCGTGCCAGGGCACCAACGGCGTCCTCAAGCGGCAGCACGTGGCGTCGGTGACCACGCTGGGCTCTATCAGAGGCCTGACCGCCACCCAGAAGTCCGATCAGACCCGTAAGTCAGCTTACGGTCACGAGACCGGAAGGGTCGCCCGTGTCTCGCTGGCCAAGGGCACGCGGACACTGAACATCAGCGGCATCGTCGCCAAGGCGAACGTGCACTACTCGCGGGCCAACGGCATCACGAAGGACACCAAGGGCAGCCACGTCCTCAGGATCCGGCTGAACGGCAAGCCGTTGCACCTGAACGCCAGGGGCAACCTGACGATCAAGAACTTGGTGAGCCTTCAGACGAACATCGTCAAGCGCACCAAGCGCACCATTCAGATCACCGAGCTCCGGCTCACGCTCCTTGGCAACGGCGCGAACGCCGGTGCCACGGTGGACCTGGGCTACGCCAAGGTTGGCTTCAGCAAGTCGAGGTTCTGACTAGCTAAGCCAGCAGAACACCAAAGAAGAGGGGTCACCCGCTGGGAATGGCCCCTCTTCTGCTGTCGACACATGCCCCCGCGGGATCGGCTTGCGGTCTCGCGGCCTTGGTCCCCGGTTATCGCACCCGCGCCGAACCTGGCGCGGCGCATTACATGCGTTGTCCGCGGAGCCGGCGATGCGTTTACCCAGGCCGGCGAACACCGACGGCGACCGCGCCGACCGCGGTGCCGGCGGCCGGTGACTGATTCCACAACGCACGGAACCGGGAGGCGTCAGCGCGCCTGGCGGGACGGCAGCTGTCTCAGGTCATGGCGGACTGCGCTCGAGGAGCACGACGGGGATCTCCCGTGCGGTGAGTGGGCGATACTCCTCGAAGCCGGCATTGAGTCCTGCGACTGTGCTCCAGATTCTCTCGCCCTCCTCGGCGCCGGCCTGACGGGAGGTCGCGGTGTAGCGAGTTCCGCCGACGAGCACCTGTGCTGTGAGTTGGGATTGGAGATTCAGCCACCAGGCGGGGACGTGGTCGCTGTCGGCGTTGGACGCCATGACCGCGAAGGCGCGTCCATGCACGACATAGGCCAGTGGGGTCGAACGGACCATGCCCGTCTTGTGGTCGACGGTGGTCAGCACCAGGACCGGCGTCCCGCCAATGAACAGGAACGAGCGTCGGATCCGGCTGCGGCGATCTCGCGCTGGGCGAGCGCCAATCCGATGCCGCGCTCGCGACGGCGGCGCTTGGCGTGCCTGCGCAGATACTCCAGTGAGGGGCGGTCGGGAAATAAGACATGTCGAACCTTCATGAGCCCGGGTCCGCGTCGACGAGCTGAGGTCCGGCAGGAGTGAATCGAACCCATGCACCGGTGGATACTCCCTTCCCCGCGGACAGGGCGCGGACGGCACCGCCTTGGCAACTACAGTGCCGTCGCGCGCTCGGCCAGAGCCTCCGGAACCGGCCAACTTGTCGCGCCTCCTCACACTCCGCAGCCGATGGCGTCCCGATCCAGGAACCCGGGGTGGAACGTCGACATTCGGACCGGGCTCGAAGCTCTTCCAGGACGCGACGTGGAGCCGTCGGGGCTACCTGTGCGCCGGCGCCGACTGGTACGACTTCTGGACCGCACAGCGGTGCTCCGGTGGCCGGACGATCCAAGCCGCCGCGCCGCTGGAGACACTGCCGCTGTTCGTGCGCGCAGGCCCGGTCCTGCGGCGCTGACAGCCACTTCGAGCTCTGCGACGACAGCGGTGACGGCTACGACTACGAGCACGACGAACGCACGGTCACCGAGATCCGCCCGGGACGGTGACGCCGCGACCCTGCATCTCGACCCACGCATCGGACACCACCCCCGGCATGCCCGCGTCGACACCGGCCCGGCTTGTCGTGGTCTTCACAGTCGCCGGTGTCGGGCTCGGCGTCACGGGGGGGCCGCTGGTCCAGGGCGGTGAGCAGGCCTCGGCCACCGTCCTGCGTCGGCGCGTCCTAGCCCTTGAGCTCACTCTCGGGGTCGCCCGCTACGGCCTCGCCGCGGCCAACTTTGCTGTGCCGGTACCCGTAGGCACCGTAGACGACGGCACCGATCAGGAACCAGACAGCGAACCGCGCCCACGTCTGCCACATCAGCTGGCTGGTCAACCACAACGAGAACCCGATGCCGAGCAGCGGGACGACTGGCATGAACGGCACCCGGAAGGTGCGAGGCAGATCGGGTGAGCGGTACCGCAGCACGATGACCGCCGCGCAGACCACCACGAAGGCCAGCAGAATGCCGATGTTGGTGAGCTCGGCCGCCGTACCGATGGAGACGAACCCGGCGATCGCGGCGGAGATGATCCCGACGATCCACACCGGGCGGCTCGGCGAGTGATGCTTGTTGGTGGTGGCGAACCAGGCCGGCAGGAGGCCGTCGCGGCTGATGGAGTACCAGATGCGGGAGGCGCCGAGCGTGAACGAGAACAGCACGGTGATGATGCCGACGATGGCCCCGACGGCGACGACCTTCGCGAACTCGGGTCGGCCGACCGCGCTGAAGGCCTCGCTGAAAGCCGCGGTCTCTGAGAGGTCGGTGTACTTCACCATCCCGGTCAGCACGGTGGCGGCCAGAAGGTAGAGCACCATGGCGATGCTCAGGGAGATCACGATCGCCTTGGGTAGGTTCCGCTCGGCCTCCTTCGACTCTTCCGCGGCGGTGCTCATCGCGTCGTACCCGAACACCGCGAAGAAGACCGTCGCTGCCCCGGTGGCGACCCCGCTGAAGCCGAACGGGACGTACGGCGAAAGATTGTCGGCCTTGATGTAGAAGACGCCGACCACGATCACCGCGAGCACGATCGCGATCTTGATGAACACCAGGTATGTCTCGATCCGGGCGCTGGTCTTGATGCCCCGGTTGAGAAGCCACGCCACCCCCAGGCAGAGCAGGATGGCGAACAGGTCCACGCGGTGGCCGCCGCCGCTCCCCGGGGCCCCGAGCATCCAGGCGGGCAGGTCGATGCCCAACGCGGTGAGCAGGAAGGAGATGTACTGCGAAACCCCGATAGCGACCACGGCGACGATAGCGGTGTACTCCAGCAGCAGGTCCCACCCGATGAACCAGCCAACAACCTCGCCCAGCACCGCGTACCCGTAGGTATAGGCAGACCCCGCCTGCGGGATCAGCCCACCGAACTCCGCGTAGGACAAGGCCGCACAGGCACTGGCGAAGCCGGCGAGCAGGAAGGAGAGCGACACCGCCGGACCTGCGTCGGCCTTCGCGACCGGACCGGCCAGCGCGAAGATGCCCGCGCCGATGATCGCGCCGAGCCCGATCGCGGTCAGCTGCCAGAGCCCGATGCTGCGCTCCAGCGACGCGTCGACCTCGCTGCTGATCGGCTTGCGACGGAAGATGCCGGACGTAGGCTCGCCTGTGGTCTCGGTCATGCCGCTCACCATCTACCGCCTAGGGTGACGTCGCAACCTCTCCATAGCGGTCTCGTTGTGACTACGGTCAGTCAGATCGGCAGCGACGCCGGGTCGCGGCGGCCCTAGTCACGTTGTTCTTCTCCACGTGATCTGCCCCACCCGCAGTGGAAATCCGATGATCGGGTTCAGCCACGCCCCTGGCCACCATCTTGCCCTGGCAAGTCAGCGGCCTCTACGTCGTTGCCGCGCTGCTGAAGCTACTGGTGCCTGATCCAAGGTCAACAGAGCAGGAACACGCCCCCCGGTGTCGAAGCCGTCCGCCTCGAAGAGGTGTCCAGTGCCCTCGACCGAGCCCGGAGGTCTATCGAACTTCCTGCCAGGCGGCATGCCCACGCGGGTCCCCGGTCGGGCGCTGGGCGCCCTCCTCGACCACCGAGAAGGATCCCGCTGATGCCAGACGGTCAATTTCAAAAGCGCCCCCGGCAGGATTCGAACCTGCGCCACCGCCTCCGGAGGGCGGTGCTCTATCCCCTGAGCTACGGGGGCTCGGAGAAATGCGGCTTCACCCTAGCAGCGCGCCGCGACGGTCCGACAATCGTCAATTGCTCAGCGCCGACGAGCTGGTGCCGCTACCGTCACCTCGTGTTCGTTGGTGGTCCGAGCGTCCTCGTGGTGGACGACTCAGACGTGATTCGCTCTCTGATCGTGCTCAACCTCGAGCTCGATGGGCTCACCGTCTGGCAGGCACGCGACGGGCAGGAGTGCCTCGAGCTGGTCAAGGGCGCGCGGCCGGACCTGATCACGCTGGACGTCGCGATGCCACGGCTGGACGGCTTCAGCACGGTCGAGGCGCTGCGGGCGGACCCGGAGACCCAGCACATCCCGATCGTGATGGTCTCGGCCAGGGCGCAGGGGTCAGACCTTGCGCGCGGCCAGGCGGTCGGTGTCGACGCCTACGTGACCAAGCCGTTCGAGCCCGAGGACCTGGTTGCGACCGTCCGCTCCTTGATCACCAGGACGAGCGCGGAATGATCACCGCGCCCGGCTGGATACGATGGATCGGTGACTCCGGAGCAGCTCTCGCAGACCATCGCCGACGCCCTCGCGGCCCTGGCGTCCCGAGGCGCGATCACGCTGCCTGATGGAGCTCCGGGCATGGTCCGCGTCGAGCGCCCGAAGAACAAGACCCACGGCGACTACGCCACCAACATCGCACTGCAGCTGGCGAAGCCGGCCGGGCTGCCGCCACGCGAGCTGGCCGAGCTGCTCGCCACCGAGCTGAAGGCGGCCGACACCGTGGCTGCGGTCGACATCGCCGGCCCCGGCTTCATCAACATCACCGTCGAGGCGGCGGCGCAGGGCGAGGTGGCCCGTACCGTCGTCGCCGCCGGATCGACGTACGGAGCCTCGGCCCAGTTCGCCGGTCAGAAGATCAACCTGGAGTTCGTCTCCGCCAACCCCACCGGTCCGGTACACATCGGTGGAGCCCGCTGGGCTCCGGTCGGAGACACCTTGGCGCGGGTCTTCACGGCGCTCGGCGCCGACGTCACGAAGGAGTACTACTTCAACGACCACGGGGCGCAGGTCGACCGCTTCTCCCGGTCCTTGCTCGCCGTCGCCCGGGGTCACGAGCCGCCGGAGGACGGGTATGTCGGCGGCTACATCGCTGAGATCGCCCGCACGATCGTCGAAGCCACCCCCGGCGTCCTCGACCGCCCCGACGACGAGGCGCAGGAGGTCTTCCGGCGCGACGGCGTCGCCCTGATGTTCTCGGAGATCAAGCAGACGCTGCACAGCTTCGGGGTCGTCTTCGACGTCTTCTTCCATGAGCAGGAGCTGCACGACAGCGGAGCCGTCCAGCGCGCGATCGAGCGGCTCACCGAGATGGGCAACACCTACCGGGCCGACGGTGCCCTGTGGCTGCGGACGGAACAGTTCGGTGACGACAAGGATCGGGTGCTGGTCAAGTCCGACGGCAACCCGGCCTACATCTCCGGCGACTGCGCCTACTACCTGAACAAGCGCGAACGAGGCTTCGACCTCTGCGTGATCATGCTCGGCGCCGACCACCACGGGTACGTCGGTCGACTGATGGCGATGTGTCAGGCCTTCGGGGACATGCCGCACAAGAACCTCGAGGTGCTGATCGGCCAGATGGTCAACTTGGTGCGCGACGGCGAGCCGCTGCGGATGAGCAAGCGGGCCGGCACCGGGCTCACCATCGACGACCTGATCGACGCTGTCGGGACCGACGCCGCGCGCTACGCCCTGGTCCGCTACTCCAGTGACTCCACGATCGACCTCGACCTCGACGTGTGGACGCGGGCGTCCGGCGACAACCCGATCTACTACGTCCAGTACGCGCACGCCCGGCTCTGCTCGATCCTGCGCAACGGGGCCGACCTCGGCCTGACGCCGGCCGGCGGCGACCCGTCGACAGGCTCGGAGCATCTGTTCGACCCGTCGCTGTTGTCCGACGACCGGGAAGGCGACCTGCTGCGAGCGCTGGCCGAGTTCCCGGCGGTGCTGGCCTCCGTCGCGGAGCTTCGCGAGCCACACCGGTTGGCTCGCTACCTGGAGGCGACGGCGGCGACCTTCCACAAGTTCTACGACGTCTGCCGGGTGCTGCCC
>JBBSPA010000100.1:0-12281 GCA_038259225.1 Propionibacteriales bacterium | reverse complement strand
TGTGCTGGTTCGGCTTCCAGGCGTTCCAGAACATCGGGATGTGCCTGGGCATCATGCCCGTGACGGGTGTCCCGCTGCCATTGGTGTCGTACGGGGGGACCTCGATGTTCGCGTCGCTGATGGCGATGGGGCTGCTGCTCAACATCCACCTGCGGACCGAACGCGCGCTCGGTCTCGGCGTGGTGCTGCGCGGCCGGATCGCCCGCTCCCGCCGCATCTAAGCCCCTCGGCCGCCCGCCCCCGGTTTGCCTAGTTATCTATTCGACTGGCTTGTTCACTAGGCAGATCCGCCTTGCGAACAGGGTGTTTGCCTTGCTGACTCCACCGGATCCGGCCCGCTCAGGCCGTGACACTGATCCGCGATCCGGCATCCGGCGTACGCCGAAAAGCGCCCGTGATCAGGTGTGCAGCCCTCCGTCGGAGTGCAGCAGCTGGCCGTTGACCCACTCACCCTCGGGGGAGCACAGGAAGGACACCAGACGGGCGGCGTCGGCCGGAGTACCGAGTCGTCCTCGTTGGACCGCCGCGACGATCTGCTCCCGGAGCTCGTCACCGATCCAGCCGGTGTCGGTTGGACCGGGGTTGATGAGGTTGGCCGTGATCCGGAGCGGCGCCAGCTCCCTGGCGGCTGCCTGGACGATCCGGTCCAGGGCGCCCTTGCTTGCACCGTACGGCAGGTTGCCCGCGGTGGCGTCGCTGGTCAGCGCGACGATCCGACCGCTGCCGGGGTCGCCACGGAACCGCTCGGCGAGCTCGCGGATGAGCAGCCACGACGCCCGGGTATTGACTGCGAAGTGCTGGTCGAAGCTGTCCAGATCGGTGTCGAGCAACGTCGATGCCACAGACTCACAATGGCTCATCACCAGCGCCGTGACCGGACCCAGGGCCTCCTCGACCGCATCGAAGATGGCGCGAGGAGACGCCACCAGACTCAGATCGGCGTGGACGGCCGTCGTCGTGGCGCCGGCGAGAGCGAGTCTCTCGAGGATGGCGTCGAGATCGCCGGGCCGACTGCCCCAGGCCATCCGCTCGTCGTAGGGCTGCCACCAGCTGAGCCCGACGTCCCATCCGTCGGCGGCCAGCTGCTCGGCTAACGCAGCCCCGATTCCGGCCGTCCTGCCGACGCCGGTCACCAGCGCCACGGGGCGCTTCTCACTCACGGCATGTCCTCCGGCCTTGCGCTCGACGGCTCGACGGCTCGACTGCTCCCCCTCGGCCTGGTGCAGCCGGCCCGAAGGATCAGCCTGGTGGAGTCTGGAGGCGACCGCAACGCGGTTTCCGGAGCCGGCCGAGATCCGCGTACCCTGGGCCGTTGACCCCCCACGAACCTGGAGCGCGCGCCCACCATGTCTGTCGAGTCCGTCTTCGCCAAGCTCGAGCCTCTGCTGCCGACTGTGCAGAAGCCGATCCAGTACGTCGGCGGCGAGCTCAACTCGACCATCAAGGACTGGGACGCGGTCTCGGTGCGCTGGGCTCTGATGTACCCCGACGCCTACGAGGTCGGCCTGCCCAACCAGGGCGTCCAGATCCTCTACGAGATCCTCAATGAGCGCGAGTGGATCCTGGCCGAGCGGACGTACGCCGTCTTCGCCGACATGGAGCAGGTGATGCGCGACCACGCCATCCCGCAGTTCACCGTCGACGGCCACCGCCCGGTCGGGGAGTTCGACGTCCTCGGTCTGTCGTTCGCGACCGAGCTCGGCTACACGAACATGCTGACGGCGTTGGACCTGGCCGGCATACCGCTGCGCAGCGCCGAGCGCGACGAGTCGCACCCGATCGTGCTGGCGGGTGGCCACTCGGCGTTCAATCCCGAGCCGATCGCGGACTTCATCGATGCCGCGGTCCTGGGCGACGGCGAGGAGATCGTGCTCGCGATCAGTGACGTGATTCGCGAGTGGAAGGACGAGGGACGACCCGGCGGCCGCGACGAGGTGCTGATGCGGCTGGCCAGGTCGGGCGGGGTCTATGTGCCTCGGTTCTACGACGTCGACTATCTGCCGGACGGCCGGATCAAGCGGGTTGTCCCCAACCGGTCGGGTGTGCCGTGGCGTGTCCACAAGCACACGTTGATGGACCTCGACCAGTGGCCGTACCCGCGCAACCCGCTGGTGCCGCTCGCGGAAACGGTGCACGAGCGGTACTCGGTGGAGATCTTCCGCGGCTGCACCCGGGGCTGCCGGTTCTGCCAGGCCGGGATGATCACCCGCCCGGTGCGCGAGCGGTCCATCAGCACGATCGGCGACATGGTGCAGAACGGCCTGGAGAAGTCCGGTTTCGAGGAGGTCGGACTGCTGTCGCTGTCCAGCGCCGACCACAGCGAGATCGCCGACGTGGCCAAGGGACTGGCCGATCGGTACGACGGCACGAACGTGTCCCTGTCGTTGCCGTCGACCCGGGTGGACGCGTTCAACATCACGTTGGCCAACGAGTTCTCGCGCAACGGTCGCCGCTCGGGCCTGACGTTCGCGCCCGAAGGCGGCTCGGAGAGGCTCCGGCGGGTGATCAACAAGATGGTGTCCGAGGAGGACCTGATCCGAACCGTGTCGGCGGCCTACTCCCACGGCTGGCGGCAGGTGAAGCTGTACTTCATGTGCGGCCTCCCGACCGAGACCGACGAGGACGTCCTCGAGATCGCCGACCTGGCCAAGAAGGTCATCGCGGTGGGCCGTGAGGTGTCGGGCAAGCGGGACATCCGCTGCACGGTGTCGATCGGCGGGTTCGTGCCCAAGCCACACACGCCGTTCCAGTGGGCCGCTCAGCTCGACCACGAGACCACGGACGCCAGGCTGCAGAAGCTGCGCGACAACGTCCGCGCCGACAAGCAGTACGGCCGCGCGATCGGTTTCCGCTACCACGACGGCAAGCCCGGCATCGTCGAAGGGCTGCTGTCGCGCGGAGACCGGCGGGTGGGCCGGGTCATCGAGGAGGTGTGGCGCGCCGGTGGTCGCTTCGACGGCTGGAGCGAGCACTTCTCGTACGACCGCTGGGTGGCGGCGTGCGAGCGGTCCCTCGTCGACGAGCCGGTCGACCTCGACTGGTACACCGTGCGGGAGCGCGAGTACTCCGAGGTGCTGCCATGGGACCACCTCGACTCCGGACTCGACCGGGACTGGTTGTGGGAGGACTGGCAGGACGCGCTCAACCCGGACCCGGTCGAGGTGGACGACTGCCGCTGGACGCCGTGCTTCGACTGTGGCGTGTGCCCCGACATGGGTACCGAGATCCAGATGGGTCCGACCGGGCAGCAGCTGCTTCCGCTGTCTGTCATCTGACGGCGTACGGTCGCGCCCTCGAACGAGGGTGTGCAAGGCAAACCCTCACTGGGCCGAGAAAAATCGGTAGCGTGGTGGCGTGGATAGTCGAGACCTGATCGAACGCTTCATCACCTCGCTCGAGGCCCGTGACTGGGACGCCTGGACGCTGACGGTCCATCCCGAGGTCGTCTACGTCGTTCCGCAGACGCGTGAGTGCGCGCGTGGCCGAGACAGCTACCTCCGATTCAACCGTGAGTTCCCAGGTGACTGGCACCTGCGACCCAAGCTCGTCGTGGCCGACGATGACCACGGCGTGATCTGGTACGCCGCACGCTACGCCGACGGCGACGAGGACGAGGCCATCGCTTTCTTCGACTTCCGTGACGGACTGATCGCCTCCGTCACCGATTTCTGGCCGGAAGCGTACGAGCCGCCGCCGGGACGCGAACACCTGGTCGAGCGCTGGTGACCGTCGTGGTCCGGACCGCGGCCGCCACCGACGTCCCGGTGATCGCGGCGATGCGGCGTGCCTGGACCGAGGAGTACGTCGGCGCACCGGTCGACGACCCGGGATTCGCCGCCGACTTCGCCGCCTGGTTCGACGCCGAGGCCGATCAGCGCGTCACCTGGCTGGCGCGGGTCGGCGGTTGTGACGTGGGGATGCTGAACATGCTGATCTTCACCCGGATGCCACGTCCGCGCCGCGGTGCCGATGACCGGCCGACGGAGTGGGGCTATGTCGCCAACGTGTACGTCGAGCCGCCACATCGGGATGCCGGCACGGGCCGACGACTGCTCGACGCGGCGACGCAGTACGCCGAACAGCACGGCTTCGCAAGGATCGTGCTCAGCCCGAGCGAGCGCTCGCTCCCCTTCTACACCCGCGCAGGCTTCGTCCCCGCCACCTCGCTGCTGATCAGGGTGCTCTAAGACGCGTGCGCGGACTCGCCCGCGCGGCAGCAACTGACAAGATCGTGGTCATGACAACGCTGGACGAGCTGATCGCCGATTCCTGGTTTCCCTTCGCGGGTGACATCACGGTCAAGCCGCTTGAGCCGCCGGTCGTTCCCGAACCCGACCGGCACGACATCGACCCGGCCACCTGCCACGCCTGCGCCCGACCTGACGAGGACTTCGTCTGGACCGATGAGCACTGGCGGCTCTTTCCCATGCTGCCGACCCGGCTCGCCGGCATCGTCTTGCTGCAGCCACGCAGCCACGTCGACTCGTACGCCGACATGACTCCAGACCTGCTGCGCCGGCTCGGCCCGGTGACGGCCCGCGTCGAGCGTGCTCTCCATGCCACCGGGGACGTCGCACGCGTCCATGTGAACAGGTGGGGAGACGGCGGTGGGCACTTCCACCTGTGGTTCATGCCGCGTCCCAACGGTGTGCTGCAGCTGCGAGGCTCCATGCTGCCGCTGTGGCTCGATGTCTTGCCGGACGTCGACGACGGCGCAGCGCGTGAGCGCCTGCACAGCATCGGCGCGGCGCTGGCTGTCGACGGGGGAACAGCCCAGCCACTCGCGTCCTCCCGCTGAGCTGTGCTAGGCAAACCCCCACTCTGCAAGGGGGGTTTGCCTAGTGAACAAGCCTTCCGAATAGTTCACTAGGCAAACCACGGAGGGGGAGGTAGAGGAGGCGGAGGGGGAGGGCAGGGGCGAGAGGGCGGAGGGGGGAGGGCAAGGCGAGGAGGGCGGTTAGCGGGTCGGGGTCGGGGTCGGGGTCCGGGCGTCCACCTCGTCCTCGAGGTAACGCGGACGGGCCACCATCACCCCGGCCACCGCCTGCGGGACAAGCAGTCCGATCAGGACCACGAGGGGTACGGTCCACCCGCCGGTCACACCGTACAACGCACCCATCATGAACGGGCCGACCGCCGCGAGCAGGTAACCAACGCTCTGGGTGAAGCCCGACAGCGCCGCCGTACCGTCACTGGTCCGAGCCCGCAGCCCGATCAGTGTCAGCACCAGCGGGAACATCCCCGTCCCGGTCCCGATCAGCACCGACCACAGCACGGCCAGCGAGGACGGCCACACGATCAGCCCGAGGTAGCCGACGGCGTAGCTCGCGCACAGGGCCAGGATCAACGGGGCCTGGTTGGTACGCCGCACTGCCATGGACGGCAGCACGAACGAGATCGGGATGCTGACCGCCGTCGCCAGCCCGAGCAACAGCCCGGCCGTCTGGGCGGAGAAGCCGGCATCCCGGTAGATCTGCGGCAACCAGCCGAAGACGGCGTAGGCCTGCATCGACTGGGCGCCGAAGAACACCGCCATCGCCCACGCCAACGGGGCCCGGGCCGTCTCGCGCGCGGAGATCGTGCCCGACCGCTGGGACTCCGGACGCACGTCGTGCCGGAGCAGCGCCAGCCACGGTACAGCGGCCAACAGCGCCGTGGCTGCCCACATCGCGAGTCCCCAACGCCACGACCCGGCGGCGTCGGCGACCGGGACCGTCAGCACCGACGCGAACGTGAGCCCAACCGACAGCGCTGTGGTGTAGATCGCCGTGACCAGCCCGATCCGTTCCGGGAAGTGCCGCTTCACGAGCGAGGGAAGCAACACGTTCGCGGTCGCCATCCCGGCCAGCGCCGGCACCGTCGTGATGATGAACCAGGCGGGGGAGCCGACCGTCGAACGCAGGGCCAGCATCACCGCCGTCAGGAGCAGCGAGCCGAGCATCACCCGATGCATCCCGAACCGGCGCCCGAACCACGGTGCTGCGGCGCCGAACAGGGCGAACGAGAGCACCGGCAGCGTCGTCACGACCCCGGCCGTCGTCGTACCCATCGCGAGACCGCTGCGGATCTCGTCGAGGACCGGACCCACGCTGACCGCGGTCGGGCGAAGGTTGAACGCCAGCACGGTCAGCCCGATCAGCAGCGCGAGCTGCTGCCGGCGGTGGGTGGTCACGGCTGCGATTGTCGTCCGGGACACGCTGCGTCCCGCGACCGGCCTGTCAGCGACGAGACATCGCGGCGTAGTACTGGCTGGAGTCCTTGCGGTACATGAAGAACAACGCGGCAATGGCGATGGCCAGGTTGCCCAGCGTGTAGAGCGTCCCGAAGATGCTCGGGTTGGTGGTGCCGCTCCCGACCAGGCTCAGCAGCGAGAGCACGATGTTGATGCCGGCGAACACCGTGGCGGTGATCCGGGCCCAGTTCTTGCCCTTGGCGTTCTTTGCCGCCATCCAGAGCCACAAGACGACGCCGATCAGGCCGAAAACGACGACCACGACGAGGACGCCGGTGTATGCCGCGTCGATGTCGGACTGGGTGTAGGACTCCCCCCGACGGTTCAGCTCGTCGCGGATGTCGTCCTTGAGCGAGCCCAGCATGGCCAACGTGATCACCAGGTAGAGCGCGCCCAGGGCCGCTCCGATCCGCATCAGCAGCACCGCTGTCCGGATCGAGGCCGGCTGCTCCACCGTCATGGACTGGGCGTACGCCTCGTACTCGCGGCGGGCACTGTCGTCGGGATACGGCTCATAGGGCGGCGGCTGATCGCTCATCGCTGACTCCCCTTGTCGGTGTCGATCGAGTCGCCCGGCCGGGTTCACCCGAACCCGGAAGCGGTCGAACCGGGCGCCCCGAGCCTAACGGCTGACCCGCTCCGGCAGTCGGTGCGACGCAGCCACGTCCGCGGATCGTTCGCCGACCATAACGTGCACCGCGTGCACCGCGTGCACGACGTCGACGCCTCGGCACCCGCCACGGCCGCCTCGTCGACCGAGGAGCGGCGGCACTATCGTCGGGGGGTGCGTGAACAACCCGCGCAGCAGCCCCCGCCGGTGCAGAAGCTCCGGATCCGCTACGCCAAGCGCGGGCGGCTGCGCTTCACCAGCCACCGCGACTTCGGACGGGCGTTCGAGCGCGCAGTCAGCCGCGCCCGGCTGCCGATTGCCTACTCTTCGGGGTTCAACCCGCATCCGAGGATCTCCTACGCCAACGCCGCACCGACCGGGGCCGCGAGCGAGGCGGAGTACCTGGAGATCGGAGTGACCCGGCTGTGTGACCCGGACGACGTGCGCCGGGACCTCGACGAGGCGTTGCCCGACGGCTTGGACATCGTGGACGTGGTCGTGGCGAGCCCGGGGGCGCTCGCGGACCGCCTCGAAGCCGGTCAGTGGACGATCACCCTGCCGCAGACCCAGGCTGAGGTGGCCGCCGTCGGCGTCGCGGAGTTCCTGTCACGGGAGCGCATCGAGGTCGATCGGATGACGAAGAAGGGTGTCCGCACGTTCGACTGCCGGGCGGCGGTCGTGTCGCTCTCGGCGCGTACTGGGCGGGTGGACGACCAGGAGTGTGCGATACTGGACGTGGTCGTACGGCATGGCACGCCAGCAGTGCGACCCGACGACATCCTTGCCGGACTTCGCGAGACCGCCGGCCTCGTCGCCCCGGTTCCGCCCCTGCAGACCCGGATCGCGCAAGGCCCACTCGATGAGGAAACCGGCCTCGTGGGTGATCCGCTCGGTCACGATCGCGACGCCGCTGCACCCCTGCACGGCGACCGCTGAACGGCCGTAGAGGACCACCGACGTGTCGTACGCCGGAGGGCGTCGTCGCCGCCCCGACAACACGCAGGTTGCACCCGACCAGCGCGTCAAGGGGCGCCACCGCAAGCTTGCGTTGCGGAGCGGCACAGCGGAGACGCTGACCGCCTCGCAGCGACCGAACCGCCTCTGTGCGGCGCTCTCGCGCCCGGAGGCACCTGAGGAGCACCATGCTCGACGAGCACGACGAAACATCATCCGCGCCATCCGCATCTGAGACCTCGACCTTCGCGGCCACCAGCGAGGGGGACGGCGCCGCGGCGAAGCGGCCGGCGAAGAAGGCAGCCAAGAAGGCGGCGGCCAAGAAGGCGGCGGCCAAGAAGACCACCAAGAAGGCAGCGGCCCAGAAGGCTGAGAGCGCTGAGGTCACCGAGTCTGCCCCGTCTGACGAGCACGCCGATGCGTCGATGAAGACCGCGAAGGCGCCGAAGACGGACAAGGCGACGAAAAAGGCGACCGCAAAGAAGGCGCCGGCCAAGAAGGCCAACGCGAAGAAGACCGCCCCGGCGGCCGAAGAGCCAATGGCCGCGGAGCCTGACACGGCCGAGCCGTCATCCGGCGGTGCCGGTGCGCTCGCCATGCCGTTGTTCAAGGCGCCGGACCCGGCGGTGGCCGCCCCCTCGACCAAGGCGGAGACCAAGGCGTCCAAGGCGTCCAAGGGGTCCAAGACCGCCAAGACGCCCAAGGGCTCCAAGGCATCGAAGGATGCCCAGGCCGACACCGACGGCACCACCGGTGACAGCGGCCAGGAATCCCAGGACCTCGCCACGTCCGAAGACCAGGGCGACGAGGCCGGTGCGACCCGTCGTCGGCGCTCCCGTGGCGGACGCAACCGCCGCAAGTCCGGCGCAGACGCCGATCAGGGGTCGGGCGAGGGCGAGACCAAGACGACCAAGGGCGGCGGAAGCCCCGACGACTCGTCCCCCAAGGACGGCTCCGAGGCCGCAGACAGCGACGAGAGCGGTTCGTCACACCGACGACGTCGCCGGCGTCGCGGCGGCGATGACTCCGGTAGTCAGGGTGATGCGGGCAGTACCACCAAGGTGCGCAAACCGCGGGCGAAGAAGGAGTCCATCACGTCCGTGGAGGGCTCGACCCGGATCGAGGCGAAGAAGCAGCGCCGTCGGGAGGGCCGCGAGGCCGGGCGGAGGCGTCCGCCGATCCTGAGCGAGTCGGAGTTCTTGGCCCGCCGTGAGTCGGTCGAGCGCGTGATGGCGATCCGCCAGCGCGGCGAGACCACGCAGATCGCAGTACTCGAGGACGACGTCCTGGTCGAGCACTATGTCGCTCTCGCGTCGCAGAACTCCATCATCGGCAACGTCTACCTCGGTCGGGTCCAGAACGTGCTGCCCAGCATGGAGGCGGCGTTCATCGACATCGGCAAAGGCCGCAACGCCGTGCTGTACGCCGGTGAGGTCAACTGGGACCTCCGCGACGACAAGAACCAGCCGCGCCGGATCGAGAACGCGCTCAAGCCCGGCCAGGCCGTGCTGGTCCAGGCCAGCAAGGATCCTGTCGGGCACAAGGGCGCCCGGCTGACCAGCCAGATCAGCTTGCCCGGCCGCTACCTCGTCTACGTGCCTGGCGGTGGGACGAGCGGCATCAGTCGCAAGCTGCCGGACACCGAGCGCAACCGACTCAAGAACCTGCTCAAGGACATCCTTCCCGAGGACGCCGGGGTGATCATCCGCACCGCAGCCGAAGGCGCCAGCGAGGACGAGCTCACCCGCGACGTCACCCGGCTCACCGCGCGGTGGGAGGACATCGAGAAGAAGTCCAAGAACGGCCAGGCGCCGCAACTGTTGTACTCCGAGCCGGACACCACGCTGAAGGTCGTCCGCGACCTCTTCACAGAGGACTTCTCCAAGCTCGTGATCTCCGGCGATGACGCCTGGGACATGGTCGACGGCTACGTCCAGCACGTCGCACCGGACCTGACGGAGCGGCTGGAGCGTCACGAGGGCGACAAGGACGTCTTCGAGCGGTTCCGGATCGAGGAACAGATCGCCAAGGCCCTGGAGCGCAAGGTGTGGCTGCCCTCGGGCGGGTCCCTGGTCATCGACCGCACCGAGGCGATGACGGTCGTGGACGTCAACACCGGCAAGTTCACCGGCTCCGGGGGCAACCTCGAGGAGACGGTCACCAAGAACAACCTCGAGGCTGCCGAGGAGATCGTCCGTCAGCTGCGACTTCGTGACATCGGCGGGATCATCGTCGTCGACTTCATCGACATGGTGCTGGAGAACAACCGCGACCTCGTGCTGCGCCGACTGGTCGAGTGCTTGGGCCGGGACCGTACCCGTCACCAGGTAGCCGAGGTCACCTCGCTGGGCCTGGTCCAGATGACGCGCAAACGGATCAGTACCGGTCTGCTGGAGGCGTTCAGCCACACCTGCGAGCACTGCCAGGGACGCGGCGTGGTGATCGAGGGAGTTCCCGTCGAGCCGAAGAAGCAGGACGACCACCAGCAGAGCACGAACGGTGCGCGTGGCGGGGCGAAGCGCTCCTCCAACCGCCGCCGTGGCGGTCGCCGCGGAGGCGAGGACCAGGATGCCGAACAGTCCACGTCCAACGAGGCAGGCTCGGACTCGTCGAGCGCGGCTGACTCCGGAAGCGACCAGAGCGCGGCGGACCAGCAGCCGACGAACGGTTCGTCCAGCTCGTCATCCGTTGCGGGCGACTCCAGGGCGACGAGCGCCGAGCGCGAGAACGGCCGTCCGGCGGCTCAGCCGACCGGTCAGGCCGCGGATCAGCAGGCGGATCAGCCCGCGGGTCAGGTCTCGGGCGCAGTGTCGGGCCTGAATCGCTCGCCGCGCCTCGGCACCGACCCGGCTGACGAGCTGCCGAGCGCCACGACCCCTCGGGGCCGCCGGCGCCGAAGGGCATCGCGGCCGACCGGCGCGCCTTCGAGCACGTCCTGACGTGACCGGATCGGGCGGGGGACCGGCTCGTCGAGACGGGCTCGGCGGTTCCTGCGGGCGACCCATCGTTTTGACCGGGGCGGGGTCCGCTCCGTAGAGTTGACCCTCGGTGTGTCGTGCATGCCCGTCCGTCTCGGACGCCTCGCGCCTGCTGGCGCGGTGGGCGGCCCTCGGCGTACTGCGTCGAGCGCCAGGCTCACACCTTGAGTTTCACGAACAGACCTACCGAAGAGAGCGAGTCGGACGTGTACGCGATCGTGCGCAGTGGCGGCGGCCAGCAGAAGGTCGCTGTCGGCGACGTCATCGAGATCGACAAGGTGGCGACCGCGCCGGGCGAGAGCCTGTCGCTGCCGGCAGTCCTGGTCGTCGACGGTGACACCGTGACGTCGGACTCCACCACCCTCGCCGACGTCGACGTGCAGGCTGAGGTCCTCGGTGCCACCAAGGGGCCGAAGATCCACATCCTGAAGTACAAGAACAAGACCGGCTACCGGAAGCGCCAAGGTCACCGCCAGCACTACACGCAGGTGAAGGTGACCGCCATCAACACCGGTTCGAGCAAGTCCAAGTAACCCGAGGCGGAGTGAGGCAAGGTCAGTCATGGCACACAAGAAGGGCGCGGCGTCCACCAAGAACGGCCGCGACAGCAATTCTCAGCGCCTCGGCGTGAAGCGCTTCGGCGGACAGCTCGTCAATGCCGGCGAGATCATCGTCCGCCAGCGCGGTACGCACTTCCACCCCGGTACCGGGGTCGGTCGGGGCGGCGACGACACGCTGTTCGCCCTGGTCGGTGGCAATGTCGAGTTCGGCACCCGCCGGGGTCGTCGAGTCATCAACATCGTTCCCGTCGCGGACTAGCTCCCGACGGATCCTGGTAGGGGGCGTGCCGCGCGAGCGGGCGCCCCTTTCCGCATTCCACCCCACGCCCTTTTCCGCGAATTGCGGGAAGGTGCAGGTCCTCACCGGCGTGTCGACCTGAACCCTCCCGCACCTGGCGGAAATGGGCGGAGACAGAAGGAGGCGGGTCGTGGCCGTTCCGACGTTCGTCGACCGCGTCGTCCTGCACGTCAGCGGCGGCAAGGGCGGGAACGGCGTCGCGTCCGTACATCGCGAGAAGTTCAAACCACTCGGCGGTCCGGACGGCGGCAACGGTGGCCACGGCGGCGACGTGATCCTGCGCGTCGATCCGGATGTGACGACCCTGATCGACTACCACCACGAGTCCCACCGCAGCGGTACCAACGGCAAACAAGGGATGGGTGACCACCGCAATGGCGCGAACGGCGCCTCCCTGGTGCTTCCCGTCCCGGACGGAACGATCGTGTCCACCTCCGGCGGCCAGGTGCTCGCCGATCTGGTCGGCGCCGGCACCGAGCTGGTGGTCGCCGCCGGAGGTCGCGGCGGACTGGGCAACGCAGCCCTGGCCAGCAAGGCCCGCAAGGCCCCCGGGTTCGCGTTGCTCGGTGAGATCGGCGACGAGCGCACGATCGTGCTCGAGCTCAAGGTGGTCGCCGACGTCGGACTGGTCGGGTTCCCCTCGGCAGGC
>JBBSPA010000099.1:0-12345 GCA_038259225.1 Propionibacteriales bacterium | reverse complement strand
CCGACTACACGAACATCCGGCACGCGATCGCGCGCGTCGTGCCCGGTTGCGCGTCGTACGCCGAGAAGGTCGACCATCCCGGCGGGTTCTTCCTCCCCGACCCGCCTCGCGACTCGCGGACGTTCCCGACCGAGGAGAACGCGGCGATCTTCTCAGTCAGCCCGTTGGACGTGCTGCACGTACCCGAGGGTCGCCTGCTGCTCCAGACGATCCGCAGCCACGACCAGTTCAACACCACGATCTACGGCCTCGACGACCGCTACCGGGGTATCTCCAACGGCCGACGTGTCGTGTTCGTGCACGCTGACGACATCGCCGCACTAGGCCTGAACGACGGGCAGGTCGTCGACCTGATCAGCGAGTGGAAGGACGGGACCGAGCGAACGGCGCCGGCCTTCCGCGTCGTGGCCTACGACACTCCGCGCGGCTGCGTGGCGGCGTACTACCCGGAGACCAACCCGCTCGTCCCGCTGGACTCCACGGCGATCGGCAGCAACTGTCCGACGTCGAAGTCCATCATCGTCCGCCTCGACGGTGACGACGGCGGTCACCAGCGCTCTGGCGGCGCCGGGCAGCCGGTCGGGTCCGACGCCGGGCACAAGTCAGACGTCGCGCCGCAGCACCTGAGCTGAGCGCCAGGTCAGCCGGTGTATGGCTGAGACGCCGGCTGGCCGTCCTGCCCCACACTCGTGTCGCGGGTCGCGTCGGTCGGGTCGAGGAAGATGTGTCGGACCTCCGGGAAGTGCGCCCGCAAGCGCCGGTCCACCTCGTCGGCATGGTCTTCGAGATCGCCACCGGTAGCGGCGTCGTCGAGGTCCACTCGTGCCGCCACGAGTACCTCGTCCGGACCGAGTCGCATGGTGAGCACCTCGACCACCTTGTCGACCCCCGGGGCGCTCTCGATCTCGTGATGGATGCCGTCGCGCAGGTCCTGGTCGACCGACTGCCCGATCAGGAACGCCTTGTTCTCGCGTCCGAGGGCGTAGGCGACGCCGATCAGCAAGACGCCGATCGCGACCGAGGCCGCACCGTCCCAGAACGCCTGATCCGTCATCGCGTGCAACGTCACACCGACCGCCGCGAGCAGGATGCCGACCAGGGCGGCAGTGTCCTCGAACGCAACCGTCTTCGCGGTCGGGTCGGTCGTACGTCGCAGGTGCTCCATCGTCGAACGGTCCCGATCCCTGGCCTCCCCCCGGACCTGCCGGACCGCCTTGAGCCACGAGACGCCTTCGAACACGAACGAGACCGCCAAGACGACGTACACGATCACCAAGCCGGTCAGGTCCTCGGGCTTGAGGATGGCGCGGATGCCTTCGTAGATCGAGTAGCCGGCTCCGAGCACGAAGATGCCGACGGCGGCCAGCAGGGACCAGAAATAGCGCTCCATGCCGTAGCCGAAGGGATGCTGGATGTCGGCGGGCTTCTGACTGCGCTTGAGCGCCGCCATCAAGAACACCTGGTTCAGGGTGTCGGCCACCGAGTGCGCCGCCTCCGCGAGCATCGCTGTCGATCCGGAGACCAGCCCGCCGATCGTCTTGGCGATCGCAATGGCCAGATTGGACAGGCCGGCCAGTAGGACGGTCCCCGTGGACTCCTCTGCCACGCGGGATCAGCTCTCGCCGTCGATGACGTGGACAGCCGCTTCCTCGGCACTCGCCGCGGCCCCGTCTATCCCGACGTCGTCGCCGATCAGATCCTTCTCGTCGTCGGGACCGATCCCCTGGTCGGGGTCGACCAGCCGCCCGGAGCGTGCGTCTCCGACCTCGCCGTCACTGAGGAAGTCCTCCTCGGCAGGAATCTCGAGCGGATCCCGGCCCGGATCGGCCTCGTCGGCCCCCTCTCCGAAGAGCACGTCCCTTTCCGGCACCTCCTGACGCAATCGCTCCTCGAAGGTCTCGCCCTCACGCATCTCCTCAGCTGTGTTGCCGAATCGTTCGGCGGAGGAGTAACGCTCGGGGGGTGAGTAGCCCTCGTCGAGGACGTCGTCGACGCCTCGGTCGACCAGGCTGTCCGACGGCTGTTCCTGGTCGAGCTGCTCTTCCGGTGCGGGTACGTCGTCGGGGGTCTCGGTCATGTCGCCAGCCTGCCACGGCCGCCGGGGCACTGCTCGTGACGCTCAGGTCACGTGCAGCGCAGCATCGTCGGGATAAGGGCGGCGATCGGCGCCCTCCCCTGTAGAAGGCGCCGACCGCCGCTCACGCTGGCCCTCCGGCGGCGCGCTGGTCAGGCTCACTGCTCGCACCGCACCGGAGGTGCCTAGGTAAGTACCCGATCCGGGAGGACTCATGCCCTTTCCGGTGGTCGCGCCGCCGAGGGTCAATGCCCGGCTCGCTGTGAGGCGTCACCGAGTGGCAACGTCCAGTCCACCGGATCGGCCTTCTGCTCTTCGAGGAGCGCATTTGCCCGGCTGAAGGGTTTGGACCCGAAGAAGCCACGCGAGGCCGACAGTGGGGAGGGATGCGCGCTGGCGATCACGGGTATGGCGCCCAGCGCCGGCCGCAACGACTGGGCGTCGCGACCCCAGAGGATCGCGACGAGCGGACCGCCGCGGGCGACCAGGCTGCTGATCGCGAGGTCGGTCACCTGCTCCCACCCCTTGCCGCGGTGTGATCCAGGCTCGCCGGCACGAACGGTCAGGACCCGGTTGAGCAGCAGCACACCGCGGTCCGCCCAGGCCGACAGGTCCCCGTGCCGCGGAGGGACGGTGCCGAGATCGTCGCGAAGCTCCCGGTAGATGTTCACCAGGCTCTTCGGTAGCGGCCACACCCGCGCGTCGACCGAGAAGGACAGCCCGACCGCATGCCCGGGGGTGGGATAGGGATCCTGGCCGACGATCAGCACCTTGACCTCCGACAGCGGTCGGGTGAATGCACGCAGCACGTTGTGGCCGGCCGGAAGATACCCGTGGCCGGCGGCATGCTCAGCGCGCAAGAAGGAGCCGAGCTCAGCCACCGTCGGCTCGACGGGCGCGAGGGCGTGGGCCCAGTCGGAGGCGATCAGATCGACCAGCGGAGCAGGAGTCACGGCTCCGACTCTGCCCTACTGTTCATGCACAGGCGCGCCCCGGTTGTGGAAAAACCTGGGGGTCGAAAATGCCGTGTCCGCGTGTTGAATCGGACACGCCGACGGACCGGAAGATCGCCGAAATTTGTGCGCCAAACCCATTGCGCGGCTGCTTGACCAGAGGATACAAATCTCTCTACGAACTCCGGAGACGGGGTTCGGGACAGGCCGGAAGGTCGGGTCAGTCCGCGAGACTTCGGTTCTGCGGATGCCAGGCGAGGCGACTCGCCAGGGCCGCGTGGTGACGCACGAGGTGACCGGCGGGAAGGCAGGTCGTTCCGGGTCGTCATGCCGGGACAAAGAAGGCTCCGCAAACTCATACTTTGCGGAGCCTTCGCCCTTGTCTGGACCATTCGAGGGTCCGATCGGGCTGCGAATCTGCCAGCACAGTAGCCAACCCGGGCGCCCGATCGGTGCACCACACCCGACGTGTCGGTGAATTTCGCGTCGACCGCCTCGTCGGCCCGTCGACGCTAAGGCGTCGGGGCACCGAGGTCGCTCAGGAACCTGGCGGCCCAGGCGTCGATGTCGTGCTCGCGCACCTGCTTGCGCATCGCCCGCATCCGCCGGGTGTTCTCCCGCGCCCCGGCCCTCATCGCGGCCAGCATCGCGTCGCGCACCCCGTTGATGTCGTGCGGATTCACCAGGTAGGCCTGCTTGAGCTCCTCCGAGGCTCCGGCGAACTCCGAGAGCACCAGCGCCCCCGTGCTCTCCAGGCGACAGGTGACGTACTCCTTGGCCACCAGGTTCATCCCGTCGGCGAACGGCGTCACGACCATCACGTCTGCCGCGCGGTACAAGGCGGCCATCTCTTCGCGCGGGTAGGACGCGTGGAGGTACTGGATGGGCGGGCGCCCGATCCGTCCAAGGTCCCCGTTGATGCGGCCGACCCAACGCTCGATGTCGTCGCGCACCTCCTTGTACTGGTCCACGCGTTCGCGGCTGGGTGAGGCGACCTGGACGAACACGGCCTCCTCGACGGTGACGTGACCTTCGACGATCAGCTCTCCGTAGGCGCGCAGTCGTTGCCGGATGCCCTTGGTGTAGTCGAGCCGGTCCACGCCGAGCAGGACCCAGTTCGGGTTCCCGAGCTCGGAGCGGATCTCACGCGCCCTCTTCTCCACCTCCGCGGTCGCCGCCAGCTTCTCGAACGACGTGACGTCGATCGAGATCGGATAGGCCCGTGCCGATACAGTCCGGCCGTCTGGAAGGCGGATCTTGTCCCGATGGGTCTTGTGACCCAGCCGGGTTCTCACCAGCCGGGCGAAGTTGGCGGCGCCGCCCGGTCGTTGGAAGCCGACCCGGTCGGCGCCGAGCAGTCCCTCGAGGATCTGGTCGCGCCAGGGCAGCTGCTTGAACAGCTCCGACGGCGGGAACGGGATGTGCAGGAAGAAGCCGATGCGCAGGTCCGGTCGCTGCTCGCGCAGCATCGCGGGCACGAGCTGGAGCTGATAGTCGTGCACCCAGACAACGCCCTCCGGCGCGGCCGCCTGTGCGGCGGCGTCCGCGAAGCGCCGGTTGACCTGGACGTACGCCTCCCACCACTCACGGTGGAACGCCGGCTTGGCGACCACGTCGTGGTAAAGCGGCCAGAGTGTGGAGTTCGACATGCCTTCGTAGTAGCGCTCGACCTCCAGCTCGGACAGCTCGATCGGGATCAGCTGGAGGCCGTTGGCCTCGAACGGCTCGTAGTCGTCCAACGTCGAACCGGGCCAGCCGATCCAGACCCCGTCCTGGGCGCGCAGCACCGGGTCGAGTGCGGTGACCAGTCCCCCCGGAGATGTCCGCCAGTTCGATCCGTCAGGCCCCGCGACCTTGTCGACCGGAAGCCGGTTGGCGACGACGACGAACGGACTCGTGCGGGAGGAGGCCACGGCACAACCCTAGGCGTTAGCCGCTGTCGTCGCCGGGGAGGGTTGACCCGATCTGTGCGCGGATCTGGTCCATCTGACGCATCAGCGAGACCGTTTCGTCGAGGGGGATGAGCGGTGACTCGGTGAGCCCTTCTCGCAGGCAGCGGTGCACCTCCTCGATCTCGTGCACGTAACCGTTCCCGATGACGTCGACGGCGTACGTCGCCGCCGGGTCGCCGGCCGTCGCGGTAACGGTGTACTCCGACGGGCAGTGGAACCGCCGGGGAAGCTCGATGTTCCCGAGCGTGCCCGAGACCGACGCCCGGCTCGGCGTGGTGGCGAGCATGGTGCAGCTCACTGTCGCCTGGGCGCCGCCGGCGTAGGACAGCACGCTGGCGCAGGCCAGGTCGATCCCGCGATCCGACAGGGTGCCGACGGAGTGGATCGCTGTCGGATCACCCAGGAACAAGGACGCGAAGGTCAGCGGGTAGATGCCGATGTCGAGCAGTGCGCTGGCGCCAAGGACAGGATCGAAGATCCGATGTCCCGGGGGTTTGTCCGGGACGAAACCGAAGTCCGCCGCCACAGCCGTGACAGCGCCGATCGCTCCTGTGGCGACCTGGTCCTGCACCGCGCGCACGATCGGGTTGCAGCGCATCCACATGGCCTCCATGAGGAAGATCCCACGCTCACGCGCCTCGGTGACAAGTGCGTCGGCGTCGGCGCAGTTCAGCGTCAGCGCCTTCTCGCACAGCACCGCCTTGCCGTGTGCGAAACAGGTACGGACATTATCGAGGTGGAACGCGTGCGGGGTGGCGACGTAGATCACGTCGACGTCCGGGTCGGCTGCCACCTGCTCGTAGTCGTCGTACGCCCGCGCGGCCCCGAACGCAGCCGCGAACTGCTGCGCCGACTCCAGGCGACGCGACCCGACCGCGACGAGCTCGGCGCCGGGGGTGATCGCCAGGTCGGCGGCGAAGGAGTGTGCGATCTTGCCGGTGGCGATGATGCCCCAGCGGATTCTCCGGGTCGCGCCAGCCTCGTGCATCGGTTCATTCTGGCAGCCTGCGAGGCTGGCCGCCCTATCCCGCGCGACCTGACTTTACGAGGCACGCCGCGGTCGACACGGCGCATTGATCGGGATTTCCCCGCCGCTGGGGCTGTTTCAGGCCACACTTTCTCCATGCCCGCCGCTTCACTCATGAAGCCGCAGCGCAGGGGGCTGTGGCCCTTCGCGCTGTGCGCTGTCGCGGGACTGGCCACGTTGGCCCTACCGCCGTACGGGCATGAATGGGGACACATCGTGCTCGCGGGGCTGTTGCTCGCCGCGATCGCGGTGGCCGATAGCCGGACCTTCGGTCGTCCGGGGTGGCAGGCCTTGCCGGCGTTCCTGTTCTTCATCTTCGTGATGATCCTGCGCGACGGGTCCGGCGGAGCGGCCTCCGGGCTCGGCGCAATGGTGATGCTGCCGATCCTCTGGGTCGCGCTGTACGGGTCCCGAGTGCAGATGTGGTGGGCCGGCGCCGCGACGCTGGCGTCGTTCGCGCTCCCGACCCTGCTGATCGGCGAGCCGGACTACCCGGCGACCGACTGGCGGCGGGCCCTCGTCTGGGTGCTCATCGCTGCGACCGTCGGAGGCAGCGTGCAGGCCGTCGTACGCCGGTTGGCCGAGCGAGAGCAGCGACAGGCCGAGCTCGCGGAGAGCCTTCAGGAAGCGCTCGAGGAGGTGACGGCGACCAGTCAGCGCTGGCGTGCCCTGCTGGACCACCTCCCCGACACCTCGGTGCTCAGCATCGACCAGGACATGCGCCACGTCGTGACCTTCGGTGCGGGACTCGAGCAGCAAGGGATGGCGCAGGCCGAGGGCAAGACACTGCGGGAGACGTCGTCTGAGGAGAACCTCGAGAAGCTCGAGCCGATCTACCGAGCCGCCCTCGACGGGGAGGAGGCGTCGATCGAGTTCGCGGCCAGCAACGCCGATCGGACGATCGAGCTGATCGCAGTGCCGCTGCCCCCGATGACCAGTAGGACGGAGGCGCTGATCGTCGCGCGCGACGTCACCGAGGCCCGCCAGCGCGAGCAGCAGCTGGCCTCTGCGAAGGAGAGGTTGGCGAGCCTGTTCGAGGAGGCGCCGTTCGGTGTCATCGTCTGCCGGGTCGACGGGCGGGTCAGCGATGTCAACCCGGCCGCCTGCCACCTCACCGGACGGACCCGCGACGACCTGGTTCGCGACTTCTCCTTCCCGTTCGGCGCAGATCGAGACGACGTCGCGCGCATCGTGGACGAGCTGGTCTCCAGCCCCTCGGGCCGGCTGGCCGCGGAGACGCGGATCCAGCACGAGAACGGCCATTGGGTCGACCTCGCCTTCGAGGGCATCGTGATGCACGACCGCAACGGCGTACCCGAAGAGCTGCTGTTCAACGCCGTCGACGTCTCGGAGCGGCGTCGGTTCGAGGCCCAGCTAGCACACCTGGCCGAGCACGACTCGCTTACCGGGCTCGCCAACCGCCGGCGCTTCGACCAGGAGCTGGAGCATCACCTGGCGCTGTGCGAACGGTACGGCGCACGCGGGGCCCTGTTGATGATGGACCTCGACCACTTCAAGGAGGTCAACGACACGTTGGGGCATGGTGCCGGAGATCAGTTGATCGTCTCGGTCGCGGAGCTGCTGCGGATGCGGATGCGCCGCTCCGACCTGGTGGCCAGGCTGGGGGGTGACGAGTTCGCCATCTTGCTGCCTGAGGCCGACCGCTCGTCGGCGGAGAACGTCGCTCGCGACATCGTCAGGCTGGTCTCGGAGAAGGCCAGCTTCCTCGACGGCACCCGGCCTCGTCGGCTGACGGCCAGCATCGGGGTCGTGCTGATCGAGCGTGCCGGTATCAGCGCCAGCCAGCTCGTCTCGACCGCGGACATGACCATGTACGACGCCAAGGAGGCCGGCCGGAACACCTTCGTCATCTTGGACACCAAGGACTTCGCCGTACCCCGGTGTGCAGCGCACCTCGCCTGGGGCCAACGGATCGCCGACGCGATGGCGGAGGATCGGCTGGTGCTGCACGCACAGCCCATCTTCGGGATCGCCGAGCAGCGTGTGATCGGTGCCGAGCTGCTGCTGCGCTTGCGCGACGAGAACGGCGCCCTGGTCATGCCGGGGCGCTTTCTCTACATCGCCGAACGGCTCGGGCTGATCACGCCGTTGGACCGATGGGTGGCCGGTGAGGCGATCGACCTGCTGGAGCAGCTGCGGCGAGTCAACCCGAGCTTCCACGTCGAGGTGAACCTTTCGGCGCACTCGATCAGTGACCCCGATCTCGCCGACCACCTGGTCGAGCGGATCTCGGCCAGCAGCATCGATGCGACCAAGCTCGTCTTCGAGCTGACCGAGACGGCCGCGATCGCCAACATCGACACGGCGCGGGAGTTCGCAGATCGGCTCGGCCTGCTCGGCTGCCGCTTCGCGCTGGACGACTTCGGTGCCGGCTTCGGGTCGTTCTATTACCTCAAGCACCTGCCGTTCGACTTCGTGAAGATTGACGGAGAGTTCGTGGAGAAGAGCCCGGTCAACTACACCGACCGGCTGATCCTGAGCTCGATCGTGGGGATCGCGCGCGGCCTGGGCAAGAAGACCATCGCCGAGTTCGTCGCGAGTGCGGAGATCCAGCAGGTCTGCGTCGACCAGGGCGTCGACTACGTACAGGGCTACCATGTGGGCCGACCGGCGCCGATCTCCGATGTCGTCGCCTGGGCCGCCGCAGGGAACCTGTCGGACGGCTCGGACACGCCGCCGCGCGTCGTCCAGGCTTAAATGACATCGGTGTGGTTTGTCGCCTACGATGGTGCGAGGGACGGGGCCGATCCGCGAACTCCGTCGTCGAGGGTCACCAGGAGCCAAACCAGCATGGATGCCGCGAACGGCCTCGGCACGGTTGACGTGTCCGATCTGCCGGAGATGGTCACGTCGGGAACGTCGGCGCGCGCGGCCGAGGAGCTCTCCGACCGGGACCAGCAGATCCTCGCCTTTGAGCGGTTGTGGTGGAAGTACGCCGGGGCCAAGGAGCAGGCGATCCGAGAGAAGTTCGCGATGTCGGCCACCCGCTACTACCAGGTCTTGAATGCGCTGATCGACCGTCCCCAGGCGCTGGCGTTCGACCCGCTGCTCACCAAGCGGCTGCGTCGGCTGCGTTCGGCGCGTCAGCGCCAGCGTTCCGCCCGCCGCTTGGGCCTCGAGATCTAGGAGCCGTCACGATGGCGCTCCCGTCTGCCGTGACACTGGGCAGCCTGGCCTTCGTGGTAGCGGCCGGGGTCGGGCTGGCCGCGGTGGCGTCCAACGCCAGCGAGGACCCCGCCTCGGCGAAGGCGGCGACCCGCGAACCGGCAAAGCCCAAGGCTGACCCGCCCGTGAAGGCCAAGCCCGACAAACCGGCGAAGACCAAGCCCGAACCGGCGAAGCAGCCGGCCCGCCGGCCCACTCCGGTGCCGAAGGTCTTCGTCGAGGTCTACAACAACTCCGGGATCACCGGGTTGGCCGCCGAACAGGCGCACGTGCTCGAGCGCGCCGGTTGGAACGTCACGGCTACCGACAACTGGTACGGCAACATCCCGGACAACACCGTCTACTACCCCGACAACCTCCGGGCGCAGGCCCGCCGGCTCGCGAAGGTCTTGGAGTTCACCCGACTTCGCCCTGCCGTCTCACCGATGCAGTTCGACCGGCTCACCGTGATCGTCACCACCCCCCGTTGAGTGAGCACCTGGTGCAGGTTGAGTGAGCACCTGGTGCAGGTTGAGTGAGCACCTGGCAGTCGCACGCACTCAGCTCCAGGCGCTGGATGCTTGACTGGCGTACGTGATGCTCACCCTGACGACTCAGCGCGGCCAGGATGGCCTGGCGGCGATAGCAAAAAATCCGGCCGGGTGCCTGGCGGGATTCGACTACGACGGAACCGTGGCGCCGATCGTGCCCGACCCGGCCCGGGCCGCTGCCCATCCTGGGGTGATCCGTGCACTCAGGCAGCTGGCGTCTACGGTCGGGACTGTAGCCATCATCACCGGCCGGCCGGCGAAGGTAGCGGTCGAGCTGGCCGGGTTCGCGGGCATCGAAGGTCTCGAGTCGATGATCGTCGTCGGACACTACGGACTCGAACGCTGGGACGCCGAATCCGGGCGTCTCACCGAGACCACTCCACCGCCGGGCCTTGACGTGGTGCGCGATGAACTGCCGGACCTCCTCGCGGAGATCGGCCTTGCCGAGGCGGACATCGAGGACAAAGACTTGTCCGTTGCGGTGCACGTACGCCGGATGGCCAACCCGGGGGCCGCGTACTCGACGATGGTCGTGCCGCTCACGGAACTTGCGGCGCGCACCGGGCTGGCTGCCGAGCCTGGCCGGATGGTCGTGGAGCTCCGGCCACCAGGCATGGACAAAGGGCAGGCACTGCGTGCTCTTGTGGGGGAGCGGGCCGCAACGTCGGTGATCTTTGCCGGTGACGACCTGGGAGACCTCACGGCGTACGACGAGGTGGACCGCCTGCGTCAGGAGGGCGTGCCCGGTTTGCTCGTGTGTTCCGGGTCTGACGAGGTGACCGAGCTAGCCGAGCGCGCCGACGTGGTGGTCGACGGGCCGTCCGGCGTGGCTCACTTCCTCGACGATCTCCTCGCGGCCGTGAACGCCTGAACCATCTGCGCACCGAACCCTCACCATCTGCGCTGGAACCTTCACCAAGTGCGCACCGAACCCTCACCAAGTGCGCTCTGAACCTTCACCAAGTGCGCACTCAACGGGGAAGGGGACCACGGCGCAAGACCGGCATCTCACATGACGGGCGCGCGTCCCCGTATGCGAGACGTCCCGGTTAGTGTGGCCTGCACAACTGAACACAGCTCATCGAGAGGGGCAGAGGGAAACGGCCCTGTGAAGCCCCGGCAACCCGTTGCTCTCGCGCAGGCGAGGCGACGACGGTGCCACATCCGTCTCGTGGCGAGAGCCGCCGCGAGGAAGATGAGAAGGAGGCTTCATGAGCACCATCCTGCAGGACACCCCCCGGGTCACGACCGGCATCGACACCAGCATCCCCGCCTTCGGCCACGCTCGCGCACTGGTGTGCCGCGCTTGTGGCGCCGAACAGCTGCTCGGACCGTTCTACGCCTGTCAGGAGTGCTTCGGTCCACTCGAGGTCGGCTACGACCTCCCCGACGTGACGCGCGCGCAGATCGAGGCCGGTCCCACGAACATCTGGCGCTACCGCTCGCTGCTCCCGGTCCGCGACGACATCGCCACGATCCCCAACACCGAGCCCGGTTTCACCCGCCTGATCAGGGCCGACAACCTCGCCCGTGAGCTCGGACTCAAGTCGTTGTGGGTCAAGGACGACTCGGGCAATCCGACCCACTCGTTCAAGGACCGCGTCGTTGCCGTCGCGCTGGCCGCCGCCCGCGAGCTCGGCCTGAACGTGCTCGCCTGCCCGTCGACCGGCAACCTTGCCAACGCCGTCGCCTCCGCGGCTGCGCGTGCGGGCATCAAGTCCGTCGTGTTCATTCCCGAGGACCTCGAGCGCCCGAAGATCCTGACCACGGCGGTGTACGACGGCACACTGGTCGCGGTGCGCGGCAGCTACGACGACGTGAACAAGCTTGCTTCGGAGATCGCCGGCGAGGAGGAGGACTGGGCCTTCGTCAACGTCAATGTCCGGCCCTACTACGCCGAGGGCTCCAAGACGCTGGGCTTCGAGGTCGCCGAGCAGCTCGGCTGGCGGCTACCCGGCCAGGTCGTGATCCCCGTCGCCTCCGGTTCGCAGCTGACGAAGGTCGACAAGGGCTTCACCGAGCTGGGCCGGCTCGGGCTGGTGGAGCCGACGCCGTACCGGATCTTCGGCGCCCAGGCCAAGGGCTGCTCGCCGATCGCGACCGCCTTCCGTGACGGTCACGACGTGGTCCGACCGGTCAAGCCCGACACGATCGCCAAGTCATTGGCCATCGGCAATCCCGCCGACGGCCCCTACGTGCTGGACGTCGCGCGGCGCACGGGCGGAACGGTGGAGTCGGTCACCGACGACGAGGTCCGCGACGGCATCCAGCTGCTCGCGCGAACCGAGGGCGTCTTCGCCGAGACGGCGGGTGGCGTCACGGTCGCGACCTTGAAGAAGCTCGTCGACACGGGTCAGCTCGACCCGGACGTCGAGACCGTGGTGTTCAACACCGGCGACGGTCTCAAGACGCTCGACGCCATCGCGGACCGCGTAGGCCCGGCTGCCACGATCGACCCGACGTACGCCGCGTTCGTCGCCAGCGGCGTGTGACAGCAGGTCGAGCAGAATGGTCTCGACGAGCTCGACCGCCGGTGACGACAGAATGGTCTCGACGAGCTCGACCGCCGGTGACGACAGAATGGTCTCGACGAGCTCGACCGCCGGTGACGACAGAATGGTCT
>JBBSPA010000098.1:0-12386 GCA_038259225.1 Propionibacteriales bacterium | reverse complement strand
TATGCGTTGGGGGTGGCCGAGGCGCTGTGCGGGGTGCGGTTTTTGTGGCGGCCCCCACTCCCCCGCCCCCCCCACAACTGCACAGCAGGCAGCAGTGCGGGCGGACTCTGAGTCTCAGGCCAGGATCGCCATAAGAACGGCTCCGACAACAACCAGCCCGATGATGACCGCAACGGTGATGTGCAGTGGGTTGTCCTGAGGTGATGATCCAGGTCGCCACAGGTATCCGGGCGATGGCGGTTTCTCGTCCTTCACGGCCGGCCTCCGTCGCGGTCGATGGAACAACAACCGTACGTCAAGCCGCAGCGGTGCCTCGGTTCGCACCGGCAACAGCGGATGCACTCAACGCGGCAGGTTCGGGCGTTCCAGCGGGCACGCGCACCGGAACGCCCGACCCGGGGATCATGATGGCCCCTACAGCTGGATCGACCTGGTCGCCGGACCCGCCCGCACCTTTCTGATAGAAAAGTCGGCGAGGTGCGCGGGGGCCAACAGGGATCCCGTTGCTCGCCCGTGCCCGGGCCCCCGAACGGAGACTTCTCGATGACCGCGACCCGGTCCCGCACCGTCCACCTGCTCACTGCTGCCGTCACCGTTGCCGCGTTGGCGGGGTGCTCGGTCAGCGGTGACGACGGCGGCAACGAGGCGGACGGGCGGCCGACCAGCGCCGACACCTCGACACCGGGTCCCACCACGACACCATCGATCGAGACGGCCCGTCCTGCGAGCCTGATGGCCGAGCCGAGTGGCGGTCAGGTCTCGTGCGTGAGCCAACGCGCGGGCTCGGCGTTGACGGCGTTGTTCGACCCGATCGCCGAGGCGCGCGGAGATCTCACCATCACCGAGGTGAGAGCCGTGGGCACCGATGTCCGCCTGGTCGCCGCCGAGGGCGTCGTCGTCACCGCAAAGCCGGCGTTTGGGCCCGGCGCCCAGGTCGGCGGTGGCTGGCCGATCGACAGCGAACGACTCCAGAGGAAGACCGACCTCTCCACGCGGCAGGAGCTGCGCGGCATGGAGCTGACGGACGGACAGCGCGTGCTCCCGCTGTTTCGGGTGCGCGCCGCGAAGGGGGCACTTCTCGACGGTCTCGAGCTGTCCTGGACCGACGCCAACGACACGGGCGGCACCGTCACCCTGCCGGTCGGCACCCGCTTCAGCAGAGGTCGCTGCACGGCGTGACGCTGGACCGGGGACTGGGGCTCGGACTGAGGACCGGGAGCCCCGCAGCTCGGGCACGCTCATCGGCAATCCGGACGTTCTCGGCCCGCTACTCCACGACGCGAACACCACGGTAGGGCAGCAGTCCAACCCTGCGCGAGCGTTCTCGACGTGGTGCCTGGGCTTGGTCTCGACAGCTGCAGTCGCCATGCACCAGGGATGTGACAACCCAACGCCAACGCATGCGAAACGCCGCCGAACGACCAGAAGGTCCTACGGCGGCGTTTCAGCAGGTCAGAGGCGGTTTTCTTCGGTCACTGACCGACTTCCCACGATGCTCCTGCGGGTCGAGATCAGATGTCGTAGTAGAGCTCGAACAACGAGCAGCCTGATTGGCTGTCGCTGGGCATTGCGCGCTCGCGCCGGAAAGTGGGCCTGACCTGCGTAAACGTCCTTGCGGTGCCGTTGGGTCTCGTTGGCCGTGAACGGCCGTGGCTGGGAATCTTGCGGACTGTTTGCGGACTCTCGCCGAAATACCCGAAGCCAAGGACCGGCGCTGCGCGCTGACCCCCACAGGAGGGGACGAGCGGCACCCACTGCCGCGGGCCGATCCATGCGCGGCCCGGCCAGCGGACGTGGCTGACCATTGACCGATCTGGGATCAGGCACCGATCCTCCCTCAAGGCAGCGGGAACGGTGACCACCCGGGATCACCGTGCCGGGGCCTGCTCTGTGGAGCCGTGCCGCAAGCTCCAGGTCGCTTGGTCCTCGGACACGGCAGCATTCTCTAGGCCACTCGCATGACATCGACGGGATCAAGTCGGGAGGCGTAGAGGGCCGGGGCTACGGCCGCAACGGCCGCTACCAGGAGGCCGAGCACGGCAACGCCGAGCGCGAACTGGGGCGGTGTGTCAAATCCGATCATCCGATTGGTGACGACCGCGGCAAAAGTGCCCACACAGGCGCCGAGGGCTCCGGTGATGAGACACCGGACGGTCACCATGGCCACGAGGTCTGTTCGGGTCACTCCAAGGGTGCGGCGACGGCCGAGGTCGCGTCGGCGGACCAGAACATCGGCGAGGACCACTGCGGCGACAAACAATCCACCCACCCCGAGGATGAGCAGCAGCAGGCTTCGGCCCTGACTGGCGAGGTCTGCCTCAAGTTGTCGAGCTGTGGCAGCTAGCCCGGTGGGGGATTCGATGGCGACATCGTCCTGGGCTGGTGGTGCGAGCACACTCAGGACCGCCTGGACCGTTGCCGTGGCGGCCGCCGTGTCGACGATGGTCACCACCAGTTCACGCGACGCCTCGCTGTCGGGGACGTTGACCAACGCGCCGGCATCGAGCTTGTTCAGCGCAGGGCCTGCTTCGTAGGCACCGACGATCGGGAACTGGCGCGCACCATCCAGGGTCGTCAGATAGCCGAGTGGCTCGGTGAGAAGCAGTCGCCGTTGGGTCTTAACCGAGATGATCGCTTCGCCCTCGGCCGGGGCTCGACCCCTCACCATCTCCACTGCTGTACTGGTGTCGCCGAGGAGCGACCAGACAGGGAGCTTCAAGCCGCCAGCGCCGATCGCACCGTTGACTGTGTCGAACGGCGTCCCCAACGCATGTGCCGATTCCACCGTGCTCACCGAGTTGAGCACCCCGAGGGTCGACTCGTTGATGAAGCCTTGCCCCTTGGTGTCGATCACGGTCAGGCGGCGCGCACCCGCCCTCTCCAGCCGCTCGGCTACATCGGATACGGCCGAGGCGGACCGGCCAACTGTCGCCACCGCGGCGAAACACATTCCGGCCACGACCGCCACCACCAGGGCGGAGGCGACCTTGGCCGCCCAGGTTGTGGCCAGCGCCTCCCGCAGAAGCGAGGTGAACCTCACTGACCGCTCACAAGGCAACGACCTCATCGACCAGGGACAGCACGAATGGGTCGTGAGTCGCGATCACGACGGTGTCGCTGCGTTCGCGGGCCGTACGAATCAGCGTGGCGAGGACGAGTGCTGCGTTGTCTCGGTCCAGGTTGCCGGTGGGCTCGTCAGCGAGGATCACGTCAGGTTCGTTGAGCAACGCTCGGCATACGGCAAGGCGCTGGGCCTGGCCCCCGGAGACCTGGCCGGGCCGATGGTTGGCTCGCTCCCGCAGCCCGAGGTCATCCAGGAGACCATAGGCACGATCAATCACGTCGGCTCGACGCTGTCCGGCATAGAGTGCCGGCTCCACCACGGAATCGATGACCTTCCGCGCCGGATCGAGTTCGGAGTCTTGGAATACGAACCCGATCCGACTGGCCCGCAAGCCCGACCGCTGGGAATCGCTCTTGGTCGACACTGGCTCGCCGTCGAGTAACACCTCCCCAGACGAGGGAGACCGAAGCAGACCCAAAATGTGCAGCAGCGTCGACTTGCCGCGACCCGATGGTCCCGTCACAGCGGTGACTGATCCGCGGGCGAAGGCATGGGTCAGGCCACCAAAGAGCTCTTCGCCTGCGTCGCGATAGCGAAAGGACACCTCCCTCATAGCCAGTGTCGGTGTCACTGGCCATCTCCGAAGACCAGGACCTGATCTCCTTCCTCGACACCCTCGACCACGGCCATGCCGTCTTGGGAGGCCAAGACCTTCACCGGTCGTGAAGTCGATGCTCCCTCGCCGGAGACGACCTCTACCGAGGTGGAGCCGTCGGCGGCGGTGGTCACCGACGCGACGGGTACGGCGGGTCCGGTGGTCTGCGGCACCACCGTCACTTGAGACAAGATCGAGGTCGTGTCCCCAGCAGGCAGCAGTTGGCACTGGGCACGACACACAGCTCCGCCACCCAGCGCCCCCAGAACCAAGATGGTGTCGCCAGAATCGTCTTTCTGAGCGCGTGCGATCCGTGCCCGCCACCGCTGGCCGGCGTACCTCATCGAGATGGTTGCGGTCTTGGGAATCAGCCGCGCTTGTTCTTCTGACACGACGAGGGTGAACCTCGGTGTTCCGCGGGCACCCGAAACGATGGCCTCACCACCACTCAACACCTTTCCCGGTGCCGCGAGCGTGGAGTCGACGACCAACCGAGCCGGTAGCGAAGGAACGGCCACGAGCTCGCCCAGACGCACAGTGCCGGACTCCTCGATCCCAAGTGCGCGTTGCCATGCCCGCACTGCGTAGTAGGTCGCACCGTCAAAGACTTCGCCGGGCGCACTGAGGTGGCCCATGGCCACCAGCGCCGCCCGCAACGCGATCACGTCCTGGCCGCGGACCCCGATCGCGAGGTCGCGATAGAACGGTTCCCTGCCTTGGACCGCGCGTACCGGGATGCCGGCGACAACGTAGAGGGTGGCTCCCTGCCTGGCGGTCACGCTGCCAGCTGTTCGTGTGACCACCCCGCCGAGCGCGTTTGCCGCGAGGAGAGTCTTGGGTTGCTGAGCCGTCACATTCAGCGTCAACACACGGCCAACGGCTTCGCGTTTCACCGTGACAGTGAGCGTCGAAGACGACACGTCCGTCTCAACTCGTCCCTCACCCACCGTGGCTCGACCGGCCCAGAAACCCCCGAGCGCGACAGCAACCACGAGCAGAGCGACCAACCAGACGGCGCGATGACCGTCACGCGCCTGGGCACCCGAAGGCTGGAGCGCCCCAGATTCACGCTCCATAGAGGACGTCGCTGCGCGGCAGAGCGGGACACTTCGCGTTCGCCTCAGACACTTGGTTACTCGGCAGTTCGCTTTGTGGCATCCAGCCGTCCCCCTCCGCCGTCGACATGAATACCTCCCGGGTAGGTGGCGCACTCACCTCGATGTCCAACTTGGCCAAGCAAGACACGTAGGAACTCACGAGATAGTCGTAAAGAATTCCCCTTTGTTCGCCATTCAGGGGCTCACGGAGTCGGGGATCTATCGAGTATTCAGCCATGCACTCGTACATCGCCAGTTCGAGCGCTGGACCCTGCTCTCCCGGAATATTGGCCGAATCAATGCCGCCGTCTGTCGTGTATCCGACAGGGAAACCTCGGTCATTCGCGCATTCAACCAAGGCGGGAGCCCATTCCTCCGGCGTGATCCACCGGATCAGCTCGACCTTCGGAGGGTCTTCCAAGCCGGAGACCTCAGCCTCCAACGCAAGGTTCGCGGCGCGTTTTGCCATCTTCTCTTGCTCGGACATGTCGACCCGGTTGCTCAGTGGAGTCGGCGGCTCCCAATCCGCAACCGGCGGAGGCGCACCGGTCGGGGCATCGGACTGGCCATCGGTCGCGGTGTTAGCACCGGCCGTGGTCGATGTCGGACTGGACGGTTCCGCGCTTTGTGGGTCGGCGTCAGCGCTGCACCCGGTGAGCGTGGTCAGAACGAGCACGGCCGCGCTGGCGAGGAGCCGCCACGGAGGGGGGAACTTGTGGTGCCCGGCGAGATGCTCGTTGCCTGTCATACCAGCATATACGCGCGCGTGTCCTCGGGCGTTGCAGTTGGTCAGCAGAACTTCAGTGGGACCTGATTGGTTCAAGCTCCGCTTCGGCGTCGTCGTCGGTCAGCAGGACGTGCAAGGTCGCCAGCCCGCGTGAGGTGTAGCTCTTGACGGTGCCTTCGGGGATGCCAAGCTCAGCCGCAGTTTCGGCCACGCTGAGGCCAAGCCAGTGCCGGCACAGCACGCACTTGCGTTGCACCTCCGAAAGCTGCTGAAGGGCCTCCATCAGTGCGCTGCGTTCTTCGACCGGGAACGCCACGTTGGCGGCGCGGTCGGGCAGCTTGTCCGTGGCCTGCTCGCGGTGTGCGCCGCGGCGGTAGGTGTCGATGTTGGTGCGGAGCAGGATCTGGCGGGTGTAGGCCTCCTCGCGTCCGTCGCGCCGTACGCGGGGCCACGCGACGTACAGCTTGGCCAGGGCCTGCTGGACGAGGTCATCGGCCTGGTGCCAGTCGCCGCACATCATGTAGGCGGCTCGGCGCAGGTAGGGCCGCCGAGCCGTCACAAAGTCGACGAACTCCGCATCGCGGTCTGCTCTCTTCACGGCTGCGGCGCCACCAAACTCTGCGCGTTGATGTCGTAGGACGGAGAGGATGCAAACGCAAGCGCGTCGGCGGGAGAATTGAAGTCGGGGCCAAGCAGCGGGAATGCTTCTGCCGCTCCTAGGCTCGCGTTCGTGCTGGTGACAGGTCGGACCAAGTACCAGCGGATATCGCCCCCGTCGAGCTCCATCACCGCGCTCACACCTTGGGGACCGCGGTATCCGACGGGCAGGTTCACGTTGGCAGCCTGCTGAAGCACAGTCCAGCCGGGCAGCGCCTGCAGGTTGCCGTCGCTGTCGTAGCGAACAAGCGAGGTCGCGGGGGTACCGAGCCAGTGTGCTCTTGCGCCGTCAAGCCACGACTCGAAGGTCAGGTCTGAGGGCAAAGTGGACGGGTCGACGTGCTCGGCGAGCGCACCGCCTCCGCCCTCAGGCCCGGGCTGCTTCAGCAACGCCCACTCCGCGTCGGTGCCGTTGCTGACGGCCAGCGCCGCACCGGGGATGCCGCTGAGGGGGTCGTCCACCCGAATCTGGACCGTCCAGCCCTCGCGAACCGCCAGCACGCCGTTGTGCCTGTAAGCGACGTGGTGGCCGTCGAGTGCGGCCTGGCCCAGGCAGAATTCCGAGCTCCGACCTGCGCTCGGTTCCCTACATCGAGTGGAGTTCTCAAGGGACGCAACCTTTGTCCGGTCTGGGTCACCGCTGGCGATGTTCACGACCATGACGAGCCCAGCCACGACAGTCACCGCCGCCGCGACCCCAGACAACGTGCTCGTGATGCGGCGGCGCAACAGCGCGCGGCGTCCAACTTCAAGGACCTCGTGCATGACGAGAAAGTCTGCTGGCTCGCTGGCCAGTTCCCGTTCGATGTTCTCGCGCAGATCCATGAGCTCCTCCACGGTGCAGTTTGCCGCCTTTCAGGGAACTACGCACCCTTTCGGCCATCCGTTGCACTTGAGCGGATCACCGTCCGGTTAGCTACCTTCTCTCACCCGGTCGTTGTCACGATGACGCGCTCGTCGCGACACCTCCGGACGTTCCGCAAGCCGAACCACTTCTGGACCTACGAGACCGGCGGCAGTGTGTGCTGGCAGGCTCGTTCCCGTATGACCCGCCCGGTCACCTAACCGGGACGGGCGTCCTCTGCGGAACCCTGAGTTCGCTGACAACAACACCTACCGATGCCGCCGATCGCTGACAGCGTCACCCGTTCCCCGTCCCTCGAATGATCGAATCTCGTTGACCATCGACGGTCCCCAGAATCCCGCCCAGCTACCTGCCGTCCCGCTCTCTCAACCCCTCCTTTTCCAGCGGCACGCATGCTACGAATGTTCGTAGATGGGTCGCCCGTGATCGGGCGGCCCACGCGGCATTTCTAGGGGTCCGTTGGTTGTCGACGGACGTCGTTGAGGCGGTGGTCCGGGTGCATGGTGGGGTGAAATTCTATCGCGGCGCAGCGAAGGCTGCCCGGGCCTATGTCGAGCGAGATCGGTCCCGCGCTGATGACTATTACCTCGACGAAGGCACCGCCGTCGCCAAGCGGATGACCGCGACTCCGGACGGCGTCGAGCACGCGGCGTCGATGGACGGCGAGACGTATGAGCGGTGGGTCGCCGGCGGCGACGTCGACTCCGGTGGAACGAAGGGTCGTGTCCGCGACGACGCGAACGCGTTGCGGTTCGTCGAGGTCACGGTCAATGGCCCTAAGACCTGGTCGCTGGCCGCGGCGCTCTACCCAGACATCTCGGGCGCGCTGGACGAAGCGCAAGACAGAGCAGCCAGTGAGATCGTCGGCTGGGTAGCTGCCCATGCGACTACCCGGGTCGGGCCCCGCGGTCGGCAGGTGCAGGTGCCGGTCGAGAAGATCGAGGCTGCGGTGATCCGGCATTACACGTCGCGTGCCGGTGATCCGCACCGCCATCTTCATCTGCAGATCAACGCCCGCGTCTACGCGGCAGGCGGGTGGCGGGGCATGCACTCCGTCGGGGTCCGCGACAGCATCGAGGCCATCAACGGGATCGGCCACGCCGCCGTGGCAACCGACCCGCAGGTCCGGTCGGTCCTCGCTGCGCACGGATTGACCCTGGACCCGGAGACGAGTGAGATCCGGGAGTTGGTGCCGTACGTCGGTGCGTTCAGTGCCCGGACCGCGCAGATCCGCCGCAACGTCGACCGCTACGAAGCCGGATGGCGGGCCGAGCATCTCGGCGAGGAGCCGGGTCCGCGGCTGCGGGAGGGGTGGGACCGGCGGGCGTGGGCCGAAGCGCGCCCGGACAAGGTCGTCCCGACCGATGGCCGCGAGCTCGTGGCCCGCTGGAACAGCGAACTGCGAGATCTCGGCTACCGCGACCCGACCGAAGCCGTACCGCTGGCAGGGACGCGGCCGGGTTGGATCGACTGCGATGCCGCGGCCGAACTGGTCGTCTCCATCCTTGGCGCGAAGAGGTCGGCCTGGAACGCCGCGGACATCCGCGGCAAGACCGAGGTCCTGCTCGCCCAAACCGGCCTCCTCGCTGACCCGGCTGCCCGGACCGAGCTCGCTGAAGACATCACCGCCCGGGCCACAGACCGGTGCGTCACACTGCTCACGCGACCCGATGTGCCCGAGCACGTCCGCTCACTCAGTTCGCCACAGGTTCTCGAGGTCGAGTCCGACATCCTCACGCGGCTCGCGAGACGCGCAGATCAGCCGGCCCGCAGGGCCCGCATCGGCGGGCGCGGCCTGGTCCGGATCGACCCCACCCAATCCGCCGTGGTCGGTGCGCTGGCCGGCGACGGGCCCCTGGTCGTGGTCGAGGGTGCCGCGGGAGCCGGGAAGACCACCGCCCTGCGCTCGGTCCAACACCTGCTGTCACGACAAGGCCATCGACTCCTGGTCGTGACCCCGACATTGAAGGCCGCCGAGGTCGCCGCCGCAGAGACCGGAGCCGAGGGACACTCCGCCGCCTGGCTCATCCATCAGCACGGATGGCGCTGGGACGACGACGGCCACTGGACGCGGCAACCCGACGCTGGTCCCGCTGCGGCGGCTCAGCTCGGGGCCGGTGACCTGCTGCTCGTCGACGAGGCCGGGATGCTCGACCAGGACACCGCCCGCGCGCTGCTCACCATCGCCGACGAGACCGGCGCACGAGTAGCGCTCGTCGGAGACCGCCACCAGCTCCCGGCCGTCGGGCGCGGTGGCGTCCTTGACCACGCGGCGGCGTGGGCTCACCCCACCGCCGTCGTCAGGCTCGAGAAGGTGCACCGATTCGTCGACCCCGGTTACGCGGCGCTGAGTCTGCGGATGCGTACCGGGGACAGCCCGGGCGGGGTGTTCGACGAGCTGCATCGACGAGGCCAGGTGGTGATCCACGCATCCGAGGTGGAACGATCCGAGGTCCTCGCGACGGTCGGGGCCGGGGGAGCTTTGGTCGTCGCGGACACCCGTCAGCAGGTCGCCGAGCTCAACGCCGCCATCCGCGAACACACCCATGTCGCCGACGGGTCAAACGCCGAGATCATCACCGACGCCGGTGACCGGGTGGGGCTCGGCGACCGGGTCACCACGCGCCGCAATGACCCCGATCTCCAGGTCGCCAACCGGCAAACGTGGACAGTCACCGATGTGGGTGAGGACGGCAGCCTCCTCCTGCGCGGACAAGGCCGGGATCGTGAGGTGCCAGCCGACTACGCCACACGGTTCGTTGAACTCGCCTACGCCACCACCGTGCACGGCGCCCAGGGCGAGACCGTCGAGTCCGCGCACGTCGTCATCGGTGAGCAAACCGGTGCGGCGGCGGCGTACGTCGCCATGACACGTGGCCGTGTCTCCAACACCGCTCACCTGGTCGCGGACTCCGTCGAGGACGCCCGCAAGCAGTGGGTCGAGGTGTTCGGCCGCGACCGCGCCGACCTCGGACCCGCCCACGCTCGAAGCCAAGCTGTCGAGGCGATCGAGGACTACGGCGCACAGGCGCGCCGACCAGCGCCGCAGCGGCGCCGGTCATCGCCGGCGGATCGCGTCGCGTTTGGCCTGTGAGCGAGGACGAGACTTGGTGGGCAAGGGCCACTGCATCTCCATCTCGCCGGCCAGCCTCGCGGAGAAGCCACCCGGATCCCGCGGTCGTCTCTGCTTGGGGCCAACAACACCCTTGGCGGCATCGATCAGTGGTTGCCACGCAGCTCGGATGACTTCCGGGATGTCCAAGCTCGGCCACGCTTCGACCAAGAGCGCCCCATCGACGGCATTGAGGAATACCTGCTCGGTGCCGTGGTGCACCATCAGCCCGTAGAACTCGATGCGCTCTTCGACGACCGACAAGTCCCAGACGTCGTAGCCGGTGATCGCGCGCAAGTAGAACACCAGCACGCGTGAGTAGCAGTCTGGGATCGGGACCTGCCAGAGCCGGTCCGGAACGCTGAACCCGCCGATCTCGGGATCCTCTCGGTACTCGAAGAAGACCCGCGGCTTTGCGACGAGGTCGTGGTCGGCCGCATCAAGCAGCCGTTCAACCACCGCCAGCGTCGGCGACTTTCGACGCGACTCGTACTCCGACACCGACGACTGCTGCGTTCTGGCCCAGTCCGCTACCTGACGCTGCGACATCCCCGCCGCCTTGCGCGCTACCTCGATCACTGTCTTCGTCTTCGTATCGGCCACGGCTGGATTATCGCTGAAGATCGATAGGGAGGCCATGCACACCTACTGGGTGAGGTCGGAAACCATCTGACCCCGTCGATCCCAGAAGGAGCACGTTCCATGACCGAATCACAGTTCAACCCCGACGACCGCCGCCCGATCCGCAACCCCGGCGACGAGATGCTCAGCCTCCAGGAAGCGTGCCGGTTCCTCCGCGTCCCCGAGGGCACCCTGCGCTACTGGCGCCACCTCGGCTGCGGACCCCGCAGCTTCAAGGTCGGCCGCCACGTCCGCTACTGGCGCACCGACCTCATCCTCTGGCTCACCGAACAGACCAACCGTCCACAGGGCCATTGAGGACCTCGGCGACCTGTCAGTGACCAGGCGCATCATGAAGAGATCCTGGAAGGAGCAGCACCATGGCCGGAAGCATCGCCAAGAGGCCCAGTGGGAGATGGCGAGCCCGCTACCGCGACGACGCTGGCAAGGAGCACGCCCGCCACTTCGACCGTAAGGTCGACGCCCAGCGGTGGATCGACGAGCAGACCTCTCGTCTGGTCACGGGCACCCACGTCGCACCCCGGCACGCCCGGATGACGGTCGGGGAGTGGTGTGACACCTGGCTGGAGGGCTACCGCGGCAACCGCGACTCAACGGTCCGGCAGGCTGAGACCCACATCAAGCGGATCAAGGAGGGTTTCGGCACGATGCTCCTCGGCTCGGTCCGCCCGTCCCATGTAAGGACGTGGTGTGTCCAACTCGCCACCGAGGGGCTGGAGGATTCCTACGTCTACGCCCTCCACGCGAGGTTGGCGCAGGTCTTCGCCGACGCCGTTCATGACGGCCTCGTGGCGCGTTCGCCATGCTCGCGTCGAACGTCACCACCTGCAGGCAAGCAGCGGCCGTACGTCTGCACCACCGAACAGATGTGGGCCGTGCACGACGCCCTGCCTGAGCGACTTCGAGCGGCCGTGCTGCTCGGTGCGTTCGCCGGCCTGCGGGACGCCGAGGTCTGCGGGTTGCGGATCGGGGACATCGATTTCATGCGCGGTGTCATTCACCCGAGCGTCCAGCACCCGGGTGTGCCGTTGAAGACCGAGGCATCGAGGGCAGCGTTGCCGATCCCGCAGAGTCTCGTGCTGGTGTTGTCTGCGCACGTCGGGAAGTGGTCGGCCGAAGGCTTCGTGCTCGTCAATGAGTGGGGTGACCAGTTGGCGCCGTGGACCTTGCAACGAGCGATGCGCAGGGCGAGAGCGAGGGTGTCGGGGCTGCCGCCGGACTTCAGGTTCCATGACCTGAGGCACTACCTGGCGAGCATGCTCATCGCCAGCGGTGCCGACGTGAAGGTCGTCCAGGCGCGCTTGCGGCACGCCTCAGCCAAGACCACGCTCGACACGTACGCCCATCTGTGGCCGGACTCGGATGAGTCCACCCGCTCGGCGATCGACGCGGTGATGCAGACAAGAGCCGAGGAGCTTCAGTCGGTCGAATCGCTCTGAGTCGAATCCTCGCCCGAACCTGACACCGATCGTGCGCGCATGCGGTCGACGGCGTCGCGCAGTGGGCTTAGATCTTCCTCGATGGTGCTCTGCAGGATCTCAAGCTCGGTCATGAAGTACCGGTGCGC
>JBBSPA010000097.1:0-13187 GCA_038259225.1 Propionibacteriales bacterium | reverse complement strand
TGGAGTGGGTCGTGGTCCTCGACGACTGGGTCGACGGCACCGGCCGCACCCCCGACGACGTCCTGGCCGACCTGACCGGGGCATCCAACGGGAGCTCGGACTCCATGGGCGGGATGGACATGGGCCACATGTCGATGGGCGGCAAACCGCCTTTCGGCGACGCCGGCGACGTGAGCTACCCCCACTATCTCATCAACGGCCGCGTCCCGACCGCCCCAGACGTGCTCCGCGCGAAGCCCGGACAGCGGGTCCGACTCCGCATCATCAACGCCGGTTCCGACACCATCTTCACCGTCGCGCTGGGCGGGCACCGCCTCACCGTCACCCACACAGACGGGTTCGCAGTCCAACCCCACGAGACCGGCGCGCTGTACATCGGGATGGGTGAGCGGTACGACGTCACCGTCACTCTCAGCGAGGGAGTGTTCCCGCTGGTCGCGGCGCCCTACGGCAAGGAGGGCCAGGCGATGGCTCTGGTCCGCACCGGCTCCGGGTCCGCGCCGGGCGCGACGGTTCACCCTGCCGAACTCGACGGACCGATCCTCGAAGGCGCCGAGCTACTGCCTGCAGAAGCCTCGCGGCTCTCGATCAGGGAACCGGACTCCAACGAGATGGTCCACCTCAGCGGCCAGATGATGCCGTACCGGTGGGCCATCAACGGAGCGCCCTACGGCAAGAACGACCCCCTCCTCATCACCGAGGGCGACCGGGTGCGCTTGGGGATGATGAACATGACCCAGATGACCCACCCGATGCACATCCACGGCCACACCTTCGCCCTGCCCAGTGGGCTGAGGAAGGACACCGTCCTGGTCAAGCCGATGTCGTCGCTGGCGGTGGACCTGCAGGCCGACAACCCCGGCAACTGGATGACCCACTGCCACAACATCTACCACGCCGAGGCCGGGATGATGATCGCCCTCAACTACCGGACCTGACCGGTATGCGGCAATCGGACCACCAACCACATGGGGGCATGCTCATCTCATGACCCGTAACACCGAGGACCGGACAATGAACCCATCACCGCAGCTTGTGACGGACCCCGTCTGCGGCATGGACGTGGACAGTCTGACGACCGAGCACAGTCTGGAACACGGGGGTTCGACGTATCACTTCTGCTCGGCGCACTGCCAAGCGAAGTTCGAGGCGAGCCCGAGCCACTTCCTCAACCCACCGGATGCGCCGACAGCCCCGGACGGCGCGGCAGACGGCACTGTGGACGGGACGGTGGAGTACACGTGCCCGATGCACCCGGAGATCCGTCAACCCGGACCTGGCGCCTGCCCGATCTGCGGGATGGCACTCGAACCCGTCACGGTGGCCGCCGACACCGGACCCAGCCCCGAGTTGGCCGACATGACCCGGCGGTTCTGGATCGGCCTGGTCCTGTCGGTCCCGGTGCTCATCCTCGAAATGGGCGCCCACCTGGTTCCGGCGCTGGATGACCTAGTCAGTCCGACGGCCTCGACCTGGATCCAGTTCGTCCTGGCGACCCCGGTCGTGTTGTGGGCCGGGTGGCCGTTCTTCACCCGGGGCTGGACGTCGGTACGCACGAAGCAGCTCAACATGTTCACCCTGATTGCGATCGGCACTGGTGTCGCCTGGCTCTACAGCGTGGTCGCCACGCTCGCACCGGGAGCCTTCCCCGAGGCGTTCCGCAACATGGGCGGCACCGTCGACGTGTACTTCGAGGCCGCCGCGGTCATCACCGTGCTGGTGCTGCTCGGCCAGGTCCTGGAGCTGAGGGCCAGGGAGCAGACCTCGGGAGCGATCAAGGCCCTGCTAGACCTCACGCCCAAGACCGCGCACCGGATCACCGATGACGCTGGCGAGGAGGACGTGAGCCTGGAGGTGGTGCAAATTGGCGACCGGCTGCGTGTCCGCCCCGGCGAGAAGGTCCCCGTCGACGGCATCGTCGAGGACGGTCGCTCCTCCCTGGACGAGTCCCTGGTCACCGGGGAGTCGATGCCCGTCACCAAGACGACCGGCGACACCGTCATCGGCGGCACCCTGAACCAGACCGGATCCCTGGTCGTCCGCGCCGACAAGATCGGCCGCGACACGATGCTGGCCCGCATCGTCCAGATGGTGGCCGAAGCCCAGCGCTCACGCGCACCGATCCAACGGATGGCGGATCGGGTTGCAGCCTGGTTCGTGCCCGCGGTCCTCGGCGTCGCCCTGCTCGCGTTCATCGTCTGGGCCCTCGTCGGACCCGACCCGCGCCTTGCTCACGCCCTCATCGCCGCCGTGTCGGTCCTCATCATCGCCTGCCCCTGCGCCCTAGGGCTGGCCACACCGATGTCGATCATGGTCGGAGTGGGCCGAGGAGCCGGCGAAGGTGTCCTGATCAAGAACGCCGAAGCGCTCGAACTCATGGAGAAGGTCGACACCCTGGTCGTCGACAAGACAGGCACGCTGACCGAGGGACGCCCCTCCGTCACTCAGATCGTCGCTGCCCCAGGCTTCGACCGCGACAATCTGCTCAGACTCGCCGCGGGCGTCGAGAGCGCCTCAGAACATCCCCTCGGTAGAGCAGTCGTAGAAGCAGCGAACGCCACCGGTCTCACCATCCCTGAGGTCACCGGCTTCGACTCCCCCACCGGCAAGGGCGCCCTTGGCACCGTCGAGAGCCAACTGGTGGTCCTGGGGAGCGCGGGGTTCCTCTCCAGCCACGACATGGACGCCACGTCCATGACCGAAGAGGCCGATGAACTCCGGGCCGACGGCGCCACCGCCATCTTCGTCGGGGTTGACGGGGCCGTGGCTGGCATCTTCGCGATCGCCGACCCCATCAAGGACACCACCGCAGAGGCCCTTGCCGCCCTGCGGGACGAAGGGATCGAGGTGGTGATGCTGACCGGCGACAACCGGGTCACCGCTGAGGCCGTCGGACGGCGGCTGGGCATCGACCGGATCGAGGCCGAGGTCCTCCCCGACCACAAGAGCGACATCGTCAAGCAACTCCGCGAAGAGGGGCGCGTGGTCGCGATGGCCGGCGACGGTGTGAACGACGCCCCCGCCCTAGCGGCTGCCGACGTGGGGCTCGCGATGAGCTCAGGGACCGACGTCGCGATGGAGAGCGCCGGAGTGACCCTGCTCAGGGGCGACCTCATCGGGATCGTGCGCGCCCGCAAGCTCTCCCAAGCCACCATGTCCAACATCCGCCAGAACCTCGTCTTCGCCTTCGCCTACAACACGGCCGGCATCCCCGTGGCAGCCGGGATCCTCTACCCGGCCTTCGGAATGCTGCTCTCGCCGATCATCGCCGCAGCCGCGATGTCGCTGTCCTCGGTCAGTGTCATTGCCAACGCCTTGCGCCTACGAACGCGCAATCTGGGATAGGCGACTCGACCAGTTCAGGCTGAGCGTTGGTCGTCGGACGCGCAGTCGCCGTCACCGGGGTCCATCTGGAGTTCGATGGCGCCGGGCGGCTGGTCGCTCTGCCGGGCACCGCCGCGGTCATAGTGAAGCGGCCCATGTTCTATGCCGCCCCCCGTAGGGGTCGAGCGGATCTCCTGCGCCCCCGCCAGACACCCCGACCCATGTGCCACAAAGGAACTGAACCGCCCCGGAGTGTCCGGAGAGTCTCCGGACATGCCGGGGCGGCACATCCCCTTCTCACTGGGCCGCCTACCCGACCGCCCGGACGGCATCGAGGACGATCTTCACGACCGCATCAGGGTGCGAGACCATCACGTCGTGGGCAGAGCGAACCGTCTGCACTTGGGCACCGGCGCGCTGCGCCATGAAGAACTGGCCGCCGGGAGAGATGGCGCGGTCCTCGAGCGTGATGAGGTCCCAGCTCGGGATCGTCTTCCACGCCGGCTCGCCCGACGGGTCGAGCTGAGCGAAGTAGCTGAGCGGTCGCTGGGTGGCAGCCATCGCGGCCGCGAGCGGGGGGGCCGGTCGCCGGCAAACACAGACCGGAAGGACTCGGTCCTGATGTAGACGTCGGCGTCCTGGCCGCCGGGGGCCGCGGGGTTGTAGGTGGGACGGACTGTCACGGTGTCGGGACCGAGCAGAGAGCCCGGGTAGGCCACCGGGTCGTAGGACGTGAGGATCGTCTGGCCTGCGTCGGGCACGAACGCGCCGACGTAGACGAGCGCCGCGACGTTGTCGGCGCCGCGGGCGGCGTTGGTGATGACTGCACCGCCGTAGGAGTGTCCGACCAGAACGACCGGGCCGGGAAGGGTGGCAAGCACCGAACGGATGTAGTCGGCGTCGTAGGTCAAGCCGCGGAGCGGGTTCGCCGGTGCGATGACGTCGTAGCCCTTCCGTTGGAGCCGGACCACCTCCTGGGTCCAGCCGGACGCGTCGGCGAACGCGCCGTGGACGAACACGATGGTGGGCTTCGCGGCAGCGGCTGTGGGGGCGGCGACGCTGTGCCGCGTGTGGGTGTCGCTCGGGGCGACCGCGGCTGGTGCGGCGCCGGGGCTGATCACGAGGGTGGCAACGACGGCCAGGGCGGCCGCCGCGGTGCGGCGCAGGTGGTGACTCTTCATGGTGCACGTCCTTCAGGAGTAGCGGGTGGCGGGTGTGTGTGCCGACAGGGGTCAGATCGTGGTGACCATGCCGCCGTCGATGAGCAGGTCGGCGCCAGTGACGTTGCCGGCGGTCTCCGAGGCGAGCAGGAGGGCGAGCTGGGCGACCTCTTCGGGGCGTGTGAACCGTCGTGTGGCGGTCCCGGCGACCGCGGCCTCACGGACCGTTGACGGGTCGACTCCTTGGGCGGCGCCGATGGTCTCGGCGACGCCTCCTGCGCCCAGCCACAGTGCAGTCTCCACCGGTCCCGGGCTGATCGTGTTGACCCGGACGCCGGCGGGTCCGAGCTCCTTCGACAGTGACTTGCAGAAGCTCCGCAGAGCCACCTTGGCGGCGCTGTAGTCGATGACGCCGGGGTCGGGGAGGGTCGCGTTGACCGAGCACACGGTGACGACGGCCGACGGGGCCGACGCCACCAGGTGAGGCACCGCCGCACGGGTCGCCCGCACGGCGGACATCAGGTTCGTCTCCAGCGCCCACTGCCACTCCTCGTCGCTCACCTCGACAAACCCCCCGGTGCGAGGACGTACGCCTCCCACGTTGTTGACCAAGATGTCCAGACCACCCCACCGCCCGACCGCCTCGTCGATGAGCCGCCCGCACCCCTCAGCGGTGGTGAGGTCGGCCTGGACGACGACCACCTCGGCCGTGTCGGCGAGGGCGCTGAGTTCGTCGGAGCCGCGCAGCGCCCCGGCAGCCACGTGTACGCCCTCGGCCACCAGCGCCTTCGTGATGGCGAGCCCGATGCCCTTGCTCGCGCCGGTGACGACAGCTGTCCGGCCGGCGAGGTCGAGCCTCACAGCGACTGCTCCCGCAGCCAGGCCTGGCACCGGTCTGCGACCTCGCCCCACCCAGTGTCGATGGTGAGGGAGTGTCCGCGGTCGGGAAAGGTGATGAGGTTGGTCACGGCGCTGGAGTGCCGGTACTGCTTGAGGGTCGCCTTGGTGACCGCCTCGGGCACGGTGTGGTCCTTGCCGCTGGCGATGAGGAGCAGTGGCCCGCGGCCGTGGTTGTCGGTGTTCACCTTGGCCGGCGAGTGCGGATCGAAGTTCGCGGCCGCGGCCTCGAAGAGGGGCTTGCCCGGCGCGGGGATCGTCCAGCGGTCGAACAGCTCATCCGACTCCTCGGCCGACACCGCGTTGCCGAAGGCGAAGCGGAACTGCTCAGAGGTGAGCGACACAGCCCGGTGTCGGTTGCCCGGGTTCTTGAAGACGGGGAGGGTCGACCGCAGCGCCGAAAGCGGCAGGGGCAGGACGCCCTTGATCTGTGCGGCGTCGATCGCGATGGCCGCCCGCGCCTTGTCCTGGCCGAGCAGCTTCTGGGCGATCATCCCGCCAAAGGAGTGTCCGACGAGGATCGGCGGTTCGGGCAGGCCATCGATGATGGCGGCGAAGTGGTCCACCACGTCGTCGATGCCGTGTCGCCGATGGCGTCGGGGTCCTTGCGTGACGCCTCCACCGTCTCTCCGTCGCCGGGCCAGCCCGGCGCCTGCGTCTCGTAGCCCGCTTCGCTGAAACGGGCTTGCCACGCGTCCCACGAGGAGGCGTGGAGCCACAATCCGTGGATGAACAGCACTGGGGTCGTCACGGGGGTTCCCTTCGTCGTACCGGTTCGCCTGGGGTGCCAGGCGCCCTGCCGACGCTAGGGATGAGCTGCTGCGTCGCGCTTCAGTCGGATGACTGCGACTCCACCGGCAACGGGGTGGGCACTGGTCCGTTCGCGATGCTGCCCGCGCCGGCCATTGCTCCGGCGAGCTGCTGGCGGCTGGTGATGCCGAGCTTCGGGAAGATGCGGTACAGGTGCGATCCGACGGTGCGGTGCGAGACGAAAAGCTGCTGCCCGATCTCGCGGTTGGACAGGCCTCGGGCGGCGAGGGTGGCGATCTGCGACTCCTGGGGGGACAGCTCCTCGTGGTCGCTCTCGGTCGGCTGCCAGCCGCGTTCGCCGGTGGCCCGCAGCTCTTGGTCGGCCCGCAACGCCCAGGGAGTGGCGCCCAGTGCCTCGAACACGGTCCGCGCCGAGCGGAGGGGGTCACGGGACTCGGTGACGCGTCGCTGCCGACGCAACCAGGACCCGTACGCCAGCCGAAGCCGGGCCTGATGCCAGGGGAACTGTTGGGCGGCGCCAGCAATTGCCTGCTCGAAGAGGGCCTCGGCCGCGTCATCAGGGGCGAGGGCCGCATGGGCGTACTCCAGCGGCAGCCGCACGCCCACGGCCTCCGATCCATGCGTGACAGCCTCTACCGCGACGACACTCGCAAGAGCGTCGTCGCGCCGCCCGGCCCGCACCGCCGCCTCGGCGAGGTAGCCGAGCGTCCACACCTGCTGGACTCGCTGGTAGGCGGCGTCGGTGCGCGAGAGGACGCGGGCCAGCTCGCCGTAGGCCTGCTCCGGGCGGTCGCGGCCGAGTTCGCGGATGCCGCGCACCATCTGTGCGCCGGCAAGCAGGGACGAGCTGGCGGTCGGCAGCGCGAGAGCAGTGTGCTCGGCACGGGCAATGAGCTCGTCGTGGTCCTCACCACGACCGCGCACGGCGTTGACGGCGGCCTTCGCCAAGCGCGCGGTGCCCGCCCACACCCGCTGCCCGGTCTCGTCTGCGAGCCGCGCTCCTTCATCGGCCGAACGGGCCGCATCGAAGACGCCAAGGTTGACCTCGGCCCACGCGCGGATGGCGAGCGCTTCCGCGAGCAGGCTGAGCCGCCCTTGGGCTCGCAGGTCGTTGATGGCCCAGGTGAGCCAGGTGTCAGCGCGGACGAAGTCACCGGCGCAGAAGGCGGCGATGCCATGGAGGGCGGCGAGGTCGGCACGGCCGCCGCCGTCGCTGGGTGAGCGGTCGAGCTCGTGGATGACGGTTGCGCTGAGCTCGAGGGATTCGGCCAGGCCGAAGACGGCAAGCAGGCGCGGGTCGGTCGAGGGCAGTGACATCTCGCGGGCCGCATGGGTGATGACGGCACGCACCTCCTCACCGGGGTCGCGCCACCAGACGCGACGCGCCGCCCCGAAGAGGAGCTGCATGGCGAGGTCGGTGTCACCGTCGTGCCGTGCGACGCGGGCCAGATCCACCAGGTGTCGGACGTCGGCCGGCTCGCTGGTGGAGCCGTCGTGGAAGATCCCTTCCAGACGGATCAGCCGTGATCGGTCGCGGGGGCGCAGTGTCATGGCGGCAACTTGAGCGGTGATCTGGTCTACCTGCGCGTGCCGGCCGAGCTCGTAGCCGAGCTCGGCTGCGCCGATGAGACGAGCGGCGCGATCCTGGGGGTCGGGGCTGAGCGCCGCTGCCCGTTCCAGTCGGGCCATCGCTGTCGCGTAGGCACCCCGGCTGCGTGCCACGTCCGCCGTCTCCTCGAGTCGCGCCGCGGTCAGCTCGTCACGGCCGGTGACCGCGCCCGCGAGGTGCCACACCGCACGTTCGGGCTGCTCGGCGAGGACGGTCGCCAGCGCGGCGTGCGCCCGCTGGCGGCGGTCGCGCGTCATCGCGTGACGCAGCGCCGAACTGATGAGCGGGTGGGCGAAGGCGTAGCCGGTGTCGCTGAACGTCATCAGGTCCAGATCGAGGGCCGGGAGCACCGCCGAGCGGTCAGTCTCCGAGCCCGAAAGGATCGTGGCCGCTTCCAGTACCGTGTCGAGGTCGTCCCCGTCGTCGACGGCCGCCACATCGAGCACGGCGCGCGTCAGCGGGGCGGCCTCGTCCGCGCGAGCGGCGAACGCACGCTCCAGCCGTACAGTCATCGGTAGGTCAGAGTCCAGGTCGTCCCACGCCGGCCCGCCTCGCTCCACCGACGTAGCCAGCTCGACCAGGGCCAGGGGATTGCCGGCCGCAACGCGGACGACCCGGTCTTGCATACCCGCGTCAAGCGAGGGTGAGCGGGCGCTGAGCAGGTCGCGGGACGCCTCGTCGGACAGCGGTCCGAGCGTGACCAGCGTGACCGCCACGTCATCACCAACCGCGAACCCTTCTCCACGCGACGTACCCAACAACGAGACCTGCTCGTCGGCGATCCGCCGGGCGACGAAGGCCAGGGTGTCGAGGGTGGGGCGGTCCATCCAGTGCATGTCGTCGAGGCACACGACCACGGGTGCCTCGCGGGATGCCCGGACCAGCAGCTCCAGAACGGCGAGCGAGACGAAGAATGGGTTGACCTCGACCGGCTCGGCCATCCCGAAGCAGCCCAACAGAGACTCGCGCTGCTTCGCAGGCAACTCCTCAGTGTCGCTCAGGAGCGGAGACAGCAGCTGGTGGAGGTTGGCGAAGCCGAACTCCGACTCAGCCTGCCGCCCGCGGGTCCACAGCACAGTTGCACCCGACGCAACGGCGTCTACGGCCACTCCCTTCAGGAGCGCGCTCTTTCCGATGCCCGGCTCTCCGACGATGGCCGTCCACGGCGCATCACTTCCGGCCAGCCGGCCGATCGACGCGCGCAATCGCTCTCGCACCTCGTCGCGTCCGACGAGTGCTCCAGAAGCCGACGATGACATTGACTGAGCATGAGGTCCCTACGGGTACCGCGTCCACCCCACGTCGGTGGGGGCGTGGCGTGGACATGGCGTGACGCTGACATTCAGTCATCGTGCTGAAGCCTCCCTTCCACGCAACGGAGGAACGTTTCGGACACCGCGGCGCACCTGTCGCCCGCCCTGATGAAGGAGTCGCCATGACCAGCCAACCGACCGTCGTACTCGTCCACGGAGCGTTCGCCGACTCCACCAGCTGGTCGGCCACCATCGCCGCCCTCGATGACAGCGGACTGCCCGTGGTAGCCATCCCCAACCAGCTCCGGGGCCTGGCTCCGGACGCCGACTACGTCCGCAGCGTCCTCGCCACCATCGACGGGCCTGTCGTCCTGGTCGGCCACTCCTACGGTGGCGCCGTCATCGGGGAGGCGGCCCGCGGAGCGGACGGCGTCGCGGCCCTAGTGTTCGTCGCTGCCTACATCCTCGACGAGGGCGAGAGCATCGGCAGCGTGCTCGACCCCGACGAGTTCCCCGGCGGACTGATCGGCCCAGAAACGACCGTCGCCCGCCAGTACCCCCACCCGGGCGCGCCGGGCGGGACCGACGTCGACCTCTGGATCCGCAGTGACCGGTTCGCCGAGGTGTTCGCCGGCGACGTGCCTGCGGCCCAGGCCCGGCTCATGTCATTCGTGCAGCGGCCGCTCTCTCTGAGCGCGCTCAACGGGACGGCCGCATCGCAGCCGGCTTGGCACAACCTGCCGTCGTGGGCGCTCGTTGCCGAGCAGGACAACGCGATCCCGCCGGCAGGCCAGCGCTGGATGGCGTCACGGGCACAGTCGATCATCGGAACCGTCGGCTCGGCCCACGCCGCGATGGTCTCTCAGCCGGAGGCCGTCACCGAGACGGTGATGGAGGCAGTGCGGTCGATCTCCGGCTGACCGCGCTGCCCCCGGTTGGCGTTCAGGTAGGTGCGGTCACTCACCCGGTTGGCCGCTACCCGCCCGTCAGGAGCGCGTGACTCGACCAGCGTCGCCTGCCTAGGCCGACGTCTCCTTGAGTGCAGCCCGAGTCGCCTGGTCCGCTGCCCGCTGTTTTGGGCCGAGGCCTCACCGAGCGGACAACGGTACGCGGCGGCGCGAGATCATCGCCCTACTTCTGGGAGCACGAACGTCGACAGGTGTTCGTGGACGCAGGGCACGACGCTGGCGCCGTCCCCGACCGCTGAGGCCACTCGTTTCATGCTCCCGCGCCGCACGTCGCCGACGGCGAAGATCCCGGCCACCTCGGTCTCGAGAGCGCGGCGCCCGTTGTTGCCCGTGACGAGGTAGCCCGACTCGTCGAGCGCGACATCACTGAGGAGCTGGGTCTCCGGGCGGGCACCGATGAAGCAGAAGACAGCGCGTGCAGGCCGGGTCAGGACAGACCCGGCTCCGGTGATGATCTCGACGCCCTGCGTGGAGGTTCCGGTGACCTGGGCCGTGGTGAGCACCTCGATCTCGGGATGGTTCGTGATGCGGCGCACGAGGTAGTCCGACATCCGCTTCGACAGGTCGTCTGCCCGGAGCACCAGGGTCACCCTCGACGCCGAGCCCGCCAGGCTCAGGGCTGCCTGACCCGCGGAGTTCGCGCCGCCGACGACCACGACCGGTGACCCTGAGCATGAGCTGACCTCGAGAGGCGTCGCGGCGAAGTACATGCGAGTCCCCTCGCGGTCGTCCCACCCCGGCACCTCGAGCCGACGGTAGGTGACTCCCGTCGCCAGGACGACCGTGCGTGCACGCACGACCCCGCTGTCCTCCAGAACAAGCCGGTGCGGTGCCCCGCCGTCTCCCGGGTCGATGCGTGCCACTCGGCACGGGAACCGCAGGACCGCGCCGAACCGCATGGCTTGGACAGTCATGTCGAAGGTGAGGTCGTGGCCCGAGACGCCGCGGGCGAACCCGGGATAGTTCTCGATCCGCGAGCTCGCACCCGCCTGACCTCCGGGTCCACGAGCGTCCAAGACGCACACGCTCAGCCCCTCCGAGGCTGCCGTCACTGCCGTCGAGAGGCCGGCTGGTCCGGCGCCTACGACAGCGACGTCGACGACGTCGTGCGCCGCGGCAGTGAGCCCAAGGGCAGCGCCCAACAGCTCGGGGTCCGCACGCGGGATGACCGTACGTCCGAGCACGACGGTCGGAAGTTCGTCGTCACGGATCGCTTCGCCTTGCGCGTCGACCCACCGGTGCGGAAGGCCAAGCGCAAGGACGTACGACCGCAAGGCGTGCGTGTGCTCATCCCCCTCCCTGCCGATGATGAGCAACGTGCTGCGCGCCGTGTCCGTGAGCTGGCTGCGCCGCTCGACGAACGCCGCCCAGACCAGGTCGGCCAGGTCCACGTCCTCGGCCATTGCCCGTCGCAGTTGAGCCACCGTCAGTCGGCACATCTCGGCATCTGTGACGGCGCGAGCGCTCAAGAACGACCGCTGCCCCGTGAGCAGACCCAATTCGCCGATGAAGTCGCCGCGCTTCTTCGGGATGGAAGGAGCATCGCTACCGCGCTCGACGTGCACCAGACCATCAAGTACGACGAGGAAGTCCACGTCCGCGTCGCCCGCCTCGAATAGCTGGTGCCCGGCACGCACCCGCGCAACGTGGCCTCGGTCCATCAGCTGGGCGATCTGATCCTCCGTGAGCCTGGCCTCCGCCACCGCGTAGTTCGGCGGGTCCCCGGCTCTGGTTGTCCTTTGCACCTTCACGCGCCTGTCCTCCTTCGAAAGTCCTCCACGAAAGCTGCCTCTGCCGCACGCCATCGAGTTCAGAGCGGCAACGGGCGGCGTACGTGCTGCACGCTCACCCAGTGCTGGGTGGTGAGGTCGTCCAGCACCCACTCGCCACCGAACCTGCCCAGGCCGGACTGCTTCTCCCCACCGAAGGCGGCGTGGACGTCGTCGTGCACCGTGGTGTCATTGACGTGGGTCATGCCGGCCTCGACCTCGAGCGCGAACGCGATCCCCCGCTCGACGTCTTGGGTGAACACGGCGCTGGAGAGCCCGTAGGTGGTGGCGTTGGCGATGGCCAGGGCGTCACGTTCGTCGCGAGCCTTGATGATCGTGGCGACGGGTCCGAAGACCTCCTCGACGGCAGCCGGTACGTCGTTGGTTCCGAGGAGCACGTGCGGAGGAAGTACGCGCCCCGTGGGGCCTTTCGGCTCACCGCCGAGTAGAAGCTCGGCTCCCGCGTCCAGCGAGCGAGCGATCTTGTCGCGCACACTCGCGAGTTGGCGCTCGCTGATGATCGGGCCGACTTGCGTCTCGGGGAGGCGCGGGTCCCCGGTCGCGAGGTCGCGCGCCCTGACCACGAACCTGTCGACGAACTCGTCGTGGATCGAGGCGTCCACGACGACCCGGTTGGTGGCCATGCAGATCTGGCCCTGGTGCCAGTAGTTGCTGAAGATGGCGGCGTCGACAGCGTGATCGAGGTCGGCGTCGTCAAGGACGACGAACGGCCCGTTCCCCCCGAGCTCCAGGGCCAGTCGCTTCACTCCGGCCTTTGCAGGGATCAGCTGACCGACCGCGGTGGACCCGGTGAAGGAGATGACGCGGGGCGTCGGATGTTCGACCAGGGCATCCCCGATCTCCGACCCCCTCCCGATGACTACGCTGAGAACGCCCGGGGGCAGGCCGGCCTCCTCCAGCAGCTTGGCGATGAACAGCCCGCCCGTCACCGGCGTGTCCTCGGCAGGCTTGAGCACGACGGAGTTGCCGACTGCCAGCGCGGGCGCGACGGTGCGGAAGGACAGGTGCAGCGGGAAGTTCCATGGGCTGATCACTGCGACCACGCCCGCGGGACGTTGGTAGATCCGGTTCTCCTTGCCCGAAACGTCGCTGGCGACCGTGCGGGATCCGAGCGCAGTGTGCGTGACGGCCGCCATGGCCGTGGCCCGCACAATCCCGATCTCGACGTAGGCGCGCATCCGTGTGGTGCCGGCCTCGCGGGTGAGCCAGTCGACGAGCTCCTCGGTGCGCGCGTCGATCAGCTCGGCCGTCCGCAAGAAGACGGCCGAGCGTTCGGCCGGTGCGGGGCGCGCCCCCGCGCGGTGGGGGGGGGCCCCACCCGCCAAAGCGGCGTGCACCTCGGGCACCCTGGGCCGCCCCCCGTAGGGGCGGACCACGCCGGGGGGGGGGGGAGGGTGGAGGGGAGGGGAGGGGGG
>JBBSPA010000096.1:0-13227 GCA_038259225.1 Propionibacteriales bacterium | reverse complement strand
GGAGGCCGACGACGCGTCGTCGCCGCAGAGTGCACCGAGCCGGGACATCCGCCGGGTGGGCGTGGTCCTGGGCGTCGCGCTCGTGGTGCTGATCGTCCTGGTCATCGTGCTGCTGCAAGTGCTCGGGAACGTCTTTGGCGAACTGTGGAACTCGGTGTTCACGTTCTGAGCCTGAACCTCCCGAGGGGCCTGCGACGGTCAGGTCTCGAGGATCGCCCGGGCGTCGACCCGGGTGACGATGGCCAGGACATCGTCACCCTCATCGGGGGCGTGGGCGACGGTGAGCCAGACACCCTGCTGGCGTGATCGGCGCGTCGCGTTGACGACGTCCAGGCCTTTTTCGCTCAGCTGGTGGGTCGCCTCGGTCGCGTGCTGCTTGGCGGTCAACCAGTATGTCGAGGACACAAGACGATGCTAGGAACCGATCGCTCCATCGTGCGAGACCCAGGTCGGTCTTGCACAAGGTCGACACGGCTGGGTCACCTTCGCTGGGGCTCCTGGTCCGGGGCAGCGGCTCAGGTCGCGAGACGGCTCTGGAGCCGGCGAGGGGACTCGAACCCCTAACCCCTTCATTACAAGTGAAGTGCGCTGCCAGTTGCGCCACGCCGGCGAGGTGCCCAGCCATCGTAGAGGGCGGAGCACGGCGGTTTGCCCGCAGGCGTGCGGCGCCGGAGCGGTCCGGAGACCCCGCACTCACCCCCGCCCGTCGGCGATTTGGTTGACGGTTAACGTAGTTGTCATGCCACCCGACTCGGCGCGGACCTCTGACCCCCACCTGTTCGCTCCTCTGACGCTGAGGGGAACGACCTTTCGCAATCGCGTCTTCGTCTCTCCAATGTGCGAGTACTCCGCGGTCGACGGCGTACCGCAGGACTGGCACCTGGTGCATCTGGGGTCCTTCGCCCGTGGCGGAGCCGGACTGGTGCTGACCGAAGCCACTGCTGTCACGCCGGAGGGGCGGATCTCGCCCCAGGACACCGGCATCTGGAACGACGAGCAGGTGACCGTGTGGCGGCGGATCGTCGACTTCATCCGCAGCCAGGAAGCAGTCCCGGGGATCCAGCTGGCACACGCCGGGCGCAAGGCCTCCACGGCCGCGCCCTGGCTCGGCGGCGGCCACGTTGCTCCCGCCGACGGCGGCTGGGACGACGTCGTGGCTCCGTCAGCAGTGGCGTTCGCGTCGCTGCCGAAGCCTCACGAGCTCGGAATCGACGAGATCGGCCACCTCGTCGGCGCATTTGCTGAGGCCGCCGGCCGCTCGCTGGCCGCCGGCTTCGAGGTCGTCGAGGTGCACGCTGCACACGGCTACCTCTTGCACGAGTTCTTGTCGCCGCTCAGCAACCGGCGTACGGATTCCTTCGGCGGCAGCTTCGAGAACCGCATCCGTCTGGTGCTCGAGGTCGTCGATGCCGTCCGCGCGGTCTGGCCGGACGATCAACCCGTCTTCGTACGGCTCTCGGCGACCGACTGGGTCGATGGCGGCTGGACGGAGGACGAGACGGTCCGACTCGCCGCAGCCCTGCGCGAGCACGGGGTCGACCTGGTGGACTGCTCGAGCGGAGGGACATCGCCGGACGCGGCGATCCCGGTCGGGCCTGGCTACCAGGTGCCGTTCGCCGCACGGGTGCGCCGGGAGGCGGGGATCGCGAGCGGCGCCGTCGGGATGATCACCGAGCCGCAGCAGGCCGCGAAGGTGATCGCCGAGGGAGACGCCGACGCCGTGCTGCTGGCGCGTGCCCTGCTACGTGACCCGCACTGGCCACTGCGGGCTGCTCACGAGCTCGGGTCAGAGGTCCGTTGGCCGCCTCAGTACCAACGTGCCCGCCCCCGCCCCGGCGGGTTTGCCTAGTTGACAAGCCAGCTTGCTTGTCAACAAGGCAGATCTGGCTTGCACAGTGGGGGTTTGCCTTGTCCAGTTGCGGGGCTTCGCCTGCAAATTCGGGGTCGTGTGCGACCAGGCGATGCTCCCGATCGGAGTGGCCCCGGCCAGCTCGCTGGGCCAGGGTCTGCTGTCGGGCCGCGGACCATGTCGAGTGGCTCTTCGCGGCGTACGCCGTGGGACCTGTCCCGGGTAAGCCTTGACGGCGTACGTCGGGCAAGTCCCGCGAGGTGAGCACGGCAAACCCCTAGTGACCAAGGCAGACCTGCCTAGTGAACAAGCCAGCTGCCTAGAGAACTAGGCAAACCGGGAGGGTCGCCAGCGACGATGCCGTACGGCGGCGTCCGGAGCGGACGCGTCGCCCTCGCGGGTCAACGTCAGGCGTGGCCGGGGGCCATCGGTACGGCCGGTCGGCGGCTTGCGACGTCCCGGCAGCCACGGCTGCGGCCACGCCACCCCCGGGCCGGCGTAGTCCTGATCGAGCGCCGCGTGCAGCGTCCACATCGGGTCGTAGAGGTGCACGCGGCCGAGCGCACACAGATCGGCCCGCCCGGCCAGGATCAAGGAGTTGACGTCGTCGTACGACGAGATCGCGCCGACCGCGATGGTCGCGATGTCGACCCGGTTGCGGATCGCATCGGCGTACGGCGTCTGGTAGGACCGGCCGAAATCAGGCTTCTCGTCGACGCTGACCTGGCCCGTCGAGACGTCGATCGCGTCGGCTCCGACGGCGGCGAACGCCCGAGCCACCTCGATCGAGTCCTCCGTGTCGACTCCGCCTTCGACCCAGTCGGTGGCGGAGATCCGTACCGTCATCGGCCGCTCCGCCGGCCACACCTCACGGATCGACTCGAACACCTCGAGCGGAAAGCGCAGCCGGTTGTCCAGCGATCCTCCGTACGAGTCGGTGCGCTGGTTCGTGAGCGGTGAGATGAAGCTCGACAGCAGATAGCCGTGTGCGCAGTGCAGCTCGAGCAGGTCGAAGTCCGCCTCGACAGCTCGACGCGCCGACATCACGAACTGTTCTCGGATCGTCGCGAGATCGGCGACCGACAACTCCTTCGGCACCTGGTTGACGCCTGCCCGGTACGACAGCGGTGAGGGCGCCACCACATCCCAGTTGCCTGCCACGAGCGGCTCGTCCATCCCCTCCCACATCCGCCTGGTCGAACCCTTGCGGCCGGAGTGACCGAGCTGGATCCCCATCGCCGCCGACGTGTGCGCGTGAACGAAGTCGGTGACTCGTCGAAACGCCACTGTCTGCTCGTCGCAGTACAGCCCGCAGCACGCCGGCGTGATCCGTCCCTCCGGTGAGACGCACGTCATCTCGGTCATCACGAGCCCGGCCCCTCCGAGCGCCTTGCCCGTCAGGTGCGTGAAGTGGAAGTCGCCGGGCACCCCGTCCTCGGCCATGTACATGTCCATCGCCGAGACCACCACCCGGTTCGGCAGAGTCAGCCCCCGCAGTCGGAACGGCTGGAACATCGGCGGCCGACCATCGCCGGGGGCGACTCCACGCCGCCGCTCGTGGTCGGCGAACCACGCGTCGGCATCCGCGACGAACTCGCGGTCGCGCACTCGCAGGTTGTCGTAGGTGACCCGACGGCTGCGCGTCATGATGTTGAAGGCGAACTGCATCGGCTCCTGGTCGACGTACTGGCCGAGGTTTTCGAACCACTCCAGGCTGGCCTGCGCCGCACGTTGCGTGGACAGCACGACCGGTCGCCGCTCCGCTTCGTACGCCGCCAGCGCGTCGACCACCGACGGAACCTCGTGAAGGCAGGCGGCCAGAGCCAGCGCATCCTCCATCGCCAGCTTCGTGCCCGAGCCGATCGAGAAGTGCGCCGTGTGCGCTGCGTCGCCGAGGAGCACGACGTTGTGGTGACGCCATGATGCGTTGCGGACCGTCCCGAAGCTCACCCAGCGGGAGTTGTTCCCGATGATCGCGGGCTGCGCCGAGCTGAGTTCGGGCGAAGCGTCGTCGAGGACGTCGGCGAACAGCTCGTGCACGCGTGCGATCGACTTCTCGTCGGACTCCCCCGGCTGCAGGTCTCCCGGCGCCAGATCAGCGAAGCCGGCTCGTTCCCACACGTCGTCGTGCATCTCGATGATGAAGGTGCTGCCGTGCGCGTCGTACGGGTACCCGTGGATCTGCATGACGCCGTACTGAGTCGCGCGCACGACGAACGTGAACGCGTCGAACACCTTGTCGGTCCCGAGCCACATGTAGCGACAGCGCCGGGTTTCGACTGTCGGCTCGAAGGAGTCGGCGTACGTCGCCCGGACCCGCGAGTTGAGCCCGTCGCTGGCCACGACCAGGTCGTACGCCGAGCTGAGCTCCTCGACCGGCGGCGCCTCGGTCTCGAACAACACGTCGACATCGAGCTCGCGGCACCGTGCCTGGAGGATCTCGAGCAGCCGCTTGCGGCTCATCGCGGCGAACCCGTGGCCACCACTGGTGATGACCTGGCCGCCGAAGTGCACGTCGATGTCGTCCCAACGGGCGAAGTCCGCCTCCATCGCGGCGTGGACCGTGGGGTCCGCCTGCTCGATACCCCCCAGCGTCTCGTCGGAGAACACCACCCCGAAGCCGAACGTGTCGTCCGCGCGATGACGTTCCCATACCGTGATCTCGTGGTCGGGGCCGAGCTGCTTGGCGAGCGCGGCGAAGTACAGCCCCCCAGGTCCTCCCCCGATCACCGCGATCCGCACCGGTGTCTCCTCTACAGGCTCGACCATCCGAGAGTATGTTGTCTCCGAGACGACCGTCAACCATACGCAAGAGGCCGAGGTCTGCAAGGCAAGTCCCCTCTGTACAAGGGGGGTTTGCCTAGTTAACAAGCCATCCGGCGTGTTAACTAGGCAAACCGCGAGGCGCGGCTACGCTGAGGCCGAGTCGCGACGTCGCCACGAACGGATCCAGGAGGTCACCGCCGATGAGCCCGTTCCGGGGGTCCGTGCCGTTCACCGAGGACTGGAAACACTTCGACGTCAGCCGTGAGAACCGGGTCGCGACGATCACGTTCAACCGGCCCGACAAGCTCAACGCGCTCACCTTCGAGGGGTACGCCGACCTGCGCGACTTCTTCGCCGAGATCGCCCATCGCGACGACACCCGCGTCGTCGTCCTGCGTGGTGAAGGACGCTCCTTCTGCTCCGGCGGTGACGTCGATGAGATCATCGGCGCCACGTTGACGATGCGACCAGACGAGCTGCTGGCCTTCACCCGGATGACTGGCGAGGTGGTCCGGGCGATGCGCGAGTCCCCCGTCCCGGTCGTCGCGGCCCTCCACGGTACGGCTGCGGGAGCCGGTTCGGTTCTCGCTCTGGCCGCGGACTTCCGGGTGATGACCCGCTCGGCACGGTTCGCCTTCTTGTTCACCAAGGTGGGGTTGGCCGGCGCGGACATGGGAGCGGCGTACCTGCTCCCGCGACTGGTCGGCCTCGGCCGCGCCACCCAGCTCCTCATGCTTGGCGACCACCTTCCGGCCGAACAGGCCGACTCGTGGGGACTGGTTACCGAGCTCGTCGACGACGAGCAGCTCGCCGAGCGGACCGATGCACTCGCACAGCGGTTGGCGGACGGACCCTGGCAGGCGTTCTCGGCCACCAAGTCACTGCTCACGCGAGAGCTCGACCTTGGCCTGTCCGGAGCCGTCGAGCTCGAGGCGATGACCCAGGCACTGCTGATGAAGGGCGACGACTACGCGGAGTTCCACGCCGCGTTCACCGGCAAGAGGTCGCCGCAGTGGAGCGGTCGCTGATCGCCGTGCCCACTGGCCTGTTCGACCTCACGCCCGAGCAGTACGACCTGATCGCCCACGTGCGCCAGGTCGCCGCCGACACGCTCGCCCCGATCGCCGCCCGGGCCACGCCTGGCCGCGTCGACCGCCCGCTGATCGCCGCGATGGGCGACCTGGGGCTGCTCACCCGGCTCTTCCCGCGGGTCGACGGCGAGTCCTCCTCACGGGAGGCCGCGGCGCTCGACCTCTGCCTGCTCCGCGAGGCACTCGCCACGGTGTCCACCGAGGCCGAGACCGCGCTCGCCCTTCAAGGGCTCGGAACCTATCCCGTGCTCCAGTCCGGAGCGGTCGAGCTCGTACGCCGCTGGGTACCTGCGGTCGCCCGCGGCGAGGCTGTCGCCGGCTTCGCGCTGACCGAGCCCGACGCCGGCTCTGACGCCGCCGCCCTCGCGCTGGACGCCAAGCCGGACGGGGACGGATGGCGACTGACCGGGCAGAAGACCTGGATCTCCAACGCCCCCGAGGCCGACTTCTACTCGGTGTTCGCGCGCACCACCTCGGCCGCCGGCGCCCGCGGAATCACCGCCTTCGTCGTCGCCGGAGATGCCGAGGGCCTGTCCGGGGAGCATCTGTCCATGCTGTCGCCGCATCCGATCGGCCGACTGGATTTCGACGGCGTCCCGGTCACCCGTGCCGACCTCCTCGGCGACCCCGACCAGGGCTTCGCGGTGGCGATGCGCACACTGGACCTGTTCCGCCCCAGCGTCGGCGCGTTCGCAGTCGGTATGGCGCAGGCGGCGCTGGACGCGGCGCTCGCGCACGCGGACCAGCGGCATGCCTTCGGCTCCCCGCTGCGTCAGCTTCAGTCCGTCGGCCACACGCTGGCCGAGATGTCGACCCGGGTCGAGACGGCGCGGCTGATGGTCTATCGCGCCGCTGCGGCGTACGACGATCATCGTCCGAAGGTCTCGACCAGCTCGGCGATGGCCAAGCTCGTCGCCACCGAAACCGCCCAGTGGGTCGTTGACCAGGCGATCCAGATCCACGGCGCCCGGGCGCTCGAGCAGGGTCACCTGCTCGAGCACCTCTACCGCGAGGTACGCGCGCCCCGCATTTACGAGGGCGCAACCGAGGTTCAGCGCTCCATCATCGCCCGCAATCTCTACACCTGACTTGTTAGGGTCCACTCGCGGTCTCCACGCTCAGCCCACACTGACAACTCAGTCAGAGGGGCGGAGCCGGAAACGCTGTAACTTGCCGGTGCTGGTACGCGGGAGGTTCTCGACGATGCGCACCGTCCGGGGATATTTGTACGGCGCGATCTCCGCCTTGACGAAGTTCTGCAGCCCGGCCACGAAGGCCGGATCACCGGCGACACCCTCCCGCAGCACGACGAACGCCGAGACGAGCTGCCCCCGGTCCTCGTCGGGCAGACCCACCACCGCGCACTCGACCACATCGGGGTGACGCAGCACCGCCTCCTCGACCTCCGGACCGGCGATGTTGTAGCCCGAGGAGATGATCATGTCGTCACTGCGGGCCTGGTACCAGAAGTAGCCCTGCTCGTCCTGCACGAACGTGTCTCCGGTGATGTTCCAGCCGTTCTGCACGTACGCCGATTGCCGCGGGTCGGCCAGGTAGCGGCAGCCGGTCGGGCCCTTGACCGCGAGACGGCCGGCTTCGCCCGCGGGCAGCGGGTTCCCGCCGGCGTCGACCACCGCGGCCCGGAAACCCGGCACCGGCACACCCGTCGATCCCGGCACGATCGCGTCATCAGCCGCGGAGATGAAGATGTGCAGCATCTCCGTCGAGCCGATCCCGTCGATGATCCTCAGACCGGTGGCGTCCCGGAAGGCCTGCCAGGTCGCCACCGGCAGGTGTTCGCCCGCCGACACACAACGCCGTAGCGACGATAAGGACGACGGCGACTGCGCCGACCCGCCCGCGATCATCGCCTTGTACGCCGTCGGGGCGGTGAAGCAGATCGTCACTTGATACGCCTCGATGTGCGCGGCGAGCTCAGCCGGAGTGGCTTTCTCGATCAGCAGCGTCGACGCACCGACTCGCAGCGGAAAGACCACGAGACCGCCGAGTCCGAACGTGAACGCAAGGGGCGGCGTGCCGGTGAACACGTCACCACGGGTCGGCTTGAGGACGTGACGGGAGAACGTGTCCGCGTTGGCCAACACGTCGCGGTGAAAGTGCATGGTGGCCTTCGGGCGTCCGGTCGTACCCGACGTGAATGCCAGCAGTGCGACATCGTCCGCTGAAGTCTCCACCGGCGCGAAGTCGTCCGGGACGCGATCGATGCGCTGCGTGAGGTCGTCGTCGCCCGGACCGCCGTACGCCACGATCTGCGCGCCCCCCAGATCGGCCGCGCGCAGGTCCTCGAGGAACCGGTGGTCGCACAAAGCCAGGTCGACGCGCGCGATCTCGTGCACGGTGCTCAGCTCGCCGGGCCGGAGCAACGGCATCGTGGTCACCACCACCGCTCCGGCACGCAGCACGCCGAACCAGCACGCCACCAACCAGGCGTTGTTGGGGCCGCGCAGCAGCACCCGGTTGCCAGGCACGATCCCGAGCTCGTCGACCAAGACGTTCGCCACTCGATTGGCGGTGGCCCGCAGCTCGGCGTACGACCACCGCTCACCGTCAGGCTGCACCAGGCAGGCACGGTCGGGACCGTGAGCGGTGATCGTCTGATCGAGCAGCTCTACTCCGCAGTTCAGCCGCTCCGGATACCGCACATCGGGAAGGTCGAAGACGAGCTCGGGCCAGGACTCGAACGCCGGCAGGCTGTCACGGCAGAACGAGTCGACGTGCGCCGACGGGCTCAGCACGATCGGGTCGGTGGTCATCGCCTGTCAGTATTCTCTCCTCGTGACGACAGTCAAGCACGCGCGACACCATCGCGCGTATCGTGCCGTCGTGACGATCGAGCACACCGTGTGGGGCTTGTCGTGACGATCGAGGACACCATGCGAGGCGGCGCGTTTCGGCCTCGCGCCCTGATCGTCACGATCTACGGTCTCTACGCGCGCGACGGCTCGGGATGGCTGAGCGTCTCCACGCTGGTCCGCCTGCTGGCCGAGCTCGAGGTCGACGAGCCTGCCGTCCGATCGTCGATCTCGCGGTTGAAGCGCCGGGGCATGCTCGAGGCGCTTGCGGTCGACGGAGCCGCCGGCTACGCGCTCACCACGTCGGCCCGGGCGATCCTCGACGAGGGGGATCGCCGGATCTTCGAGCGCCCCCGGGCAACTGCGAGTGAGGGCTGGCTGCTGGCGGTGTTCAGCGTCCCGGAGTCCGAGCGGCATCGCCGGCACGCGCTACGTACCCGGTTGAGCTGGCTGGGCTTCGGGACGGTCTCGGCCGGCGTCTGGATCGCACCTGGCCACCTCGACGCCGAGACGCGGGACGTGCTGGTGCGCGACGACCTGGCGGCGTACGTCGATCTGTTCCGCGCCGACTACCTGGCGTTCGAGGCGCTCGACGCACTGGTGGCCCGGTGCTGGGACCTGGGGGCGCTGGGCTCCCTGTACGACGACTTCCTGGAGACGTACGAGCCGGTGCTGAGACGGTGGAAGCGCCGGCGCACCCTGCCGTCTGAGCAGGACGGGACCGCGTTCCGCGACTACGTCAGGGCGCTGACGTCGTGGCGGCGTCTTCCCTACCTGGACCCGGGGCTCCCCGACGGCGTGCTTCCGCAGGGCTGGACCGGAGCGCGCGCGGCTGACATCTTCTTCGGCTTGCGCGAGCGTCTGGCCGAGCCGGCCGGCGCCTTCGTCGCCACTCTCCGTTGACCCTCGTCGCCACCCTCCGATGACCCTCACGTCCTCCTGCGTACCCCCCCAATCCCGGGATTGCGGGAGAGTTCTGGCCACCTCCCGCGTGTCGACCTGAACCTTCCCGCAATTCGCGGGGAGGTGAGGGAGGAGCGGGCAGGGCGAGGGGAGCTAGAGGACAGCGCATCCCTGGAGCTCGACGAGGGCGTCGTCGTCCCACAGGCGGGGTACGCCGACGCCGGCCATCGCGGGGTAGTCCTGCCCGACCAGTCGCCGCCAGACCCGGCCGATCTCGGAGGCACGTTCGCGGTAGTCGTCCATGTCGACGATGTAGATCGTCGTCGACGTGAGCTGGTCGGGCCGGCCGCCGGCTTCCTCGAGCGCGACCAGCAGGTTGCCCAGCGCCTGCTCGAACTGCGCTACCAGCCCACCCCGGACGATCCGTCCGTCGATGTCCATCCCGGTCTGCCCGGCCAAGAACACCACGCGGCCCTCGGCCACGACCGCATGCGAGAAGCCTCGCGGCGGAGCGAGTGAGGACGGATTGACACGCTCGATCGTCACGCCTGATGAGCCCCTCCGTCGACGTTGATGCCCTGCCCGTTGATCGAGGCGTTCTCGACGCACAGCCAGACCGAGGCTGCGACTTCCGCTGGTGTGACGAGCCGACCGTTGGGCTGTTTGTCCGCGAGGATCTGCCGGGCCTCCGCCTCGGTCCTACCGGTCCGCGAGACGATGCCAGCCACGGTAGCGTCGGTCATCGGCGTGTCGACGTACCCCGGGCAGATCGCATTGACCGTCACCCCGCTGCGCGCGACCTCCGACGCGGTCGACCTCACGAGTCCGAGCACGCCGTGCTTGCTGGCGGTGTACGCCGCGATGTAGGGCTCCCCGACCTTCGCGGCGACGCTGGCGATCACGACGACCCGACCGCGCTCAGCCTCCAGCATCGAGGGCAGAGCGCGACGCAGGCATCGAAACGGTGCGGTCAGGTTGAGGTCGAGCATGCTGTGCCAGTCCTCGTCGGACGTCAGGTGCACCCGGGCCGAGACGCCTGCGCCGGCGTTGGCCACCAGCACCTCGACGGGGCCGAACGCCTCCTCGACCTGAGCGAAGACCGCCTCCGCGGCACCGGCCGAGGTCAGATCGGCCGGGACGACGATCGTCTCGCCCGGGCACTCCTCGGCGGTCTGCTGCAGGTCGGACTCGCCGCGCGACGTCAGCGCGACCCGCAGGCCCCGCCGACTCAGCTCGACCGCGACGGCGCGTCCGATGCCGCGTCCGGCGCCGGTGACCAGTGCGACGCGACCCGTCCATTCAGGGGTCTCGACAACCATGGCCGCGAGCCTACCGACCGAGCTGCCCGACTAGGGTCAGCAGATGGGCAACCCAGTGATCGTGATCGTGGGTGCGGGGCCGGGGCTCGGTGCGGCGATTGCACGCCGGTTCGGGCGCGCGGGGTACGCCGTCGCCTTGCTCTCCCGTGGCGAGCAACAGGTCGAAGCGCTCGGTCAGGAGCTCCAGCAGGCCGGGGTGACCGCTGGGTGGACGGCGGTCGACATCACCGACAGCGCGGCGTTCCGCGTGGCCATCGACCGGTTCGGCGGCTTCTCCGGGACGATCGACCACCTGCACTTCAACCCGAGCGCATTCCGCGAGAAGGACCCGCTCGAGCTGACGCCGGACGAGCTGATCGAGGATGTCCGGCTCGGCGTGGGTGCGTTGCTCGATGCGGTCCAGGCCGCGCGACCGCACATGGGCCCCGGCGGACGCGTCACCGCGACGGGCAGCCTGGCGGCAGATCAGCCGTGGAACCGGGCGGCTTCGCTCGGCGTGCAGAAGGCGGGGCTTCGCAACCTGATCTTCTCCCTCGACACCACGCTGAAGCCGGACGGGATCCGGGCGATGTCGCTGACGGTCAACGGCACCTTGGCGGCGGGCACGCCGTTCGATGTCGCACACGTTGCCAAGGCCTTGCTCGACGCTTCCGGCCGAGACGACGCGAGATGGACGACCGAGGTCACGTTCGACGGTGACGACGGCTGACCCGGCTCCTTGCGTCCTGCGGGCGGGTCGCGACGTCAGCCACGGTGCAGGACGTCGCGTCGTCAGAGGGTCCAGCGCATGGCGTGCAGCCGCTCGAACATGGGCAGGCACTCCTCGGCCACCTCGGCTGCCGCACCATGCAGGTCGACGACCCGTGGGCGGTACGCCGCGAAGCCGGTCGACGCCCAGACCACGTCGTACCAGTAGCGCCCCCAGATCCCGTCGGTGTCACGCCTTCCCGCCGGCCAGCTCAGCATCGCCTCGGTGAATGCGATGCCCACCAGGTCGCACAAGCGGCGTAGGTAGGTCTCCGGGTCGCGCAAGAAATCCGCTGAGTCGATGATCGGCGGCGCCGCTCCGGCCGCCGCCCAGGCGTCGTACAGCATCGTCTGCTGCGGGAGCCCGATGTCGTCGACCGTGACGTGCTCCCGTGACCTGACGTAGGAAGAGACCACCTCGCGCGGGTCACGGATGAGCAAGACGTTGGTGAGCCCGCCCATCCAGTCGTGCTCCATGCCCTCCACCAGGTGATGCGCCATGTGCTTCTGGTAGAACACCGGCGCGCCCTCCGGGACCGGGCCGAGCAACCCTTCGACGACGACGCGCCAGTCGGTCTCACCGACGGCCAGCACCTCGTCACGTCCGGGATGGTCGATCCCGGTCGCGGCGAGGAAGTGTGGGTACAGCGGCTCGTCCACGACGACGGTGTCCGGGCGGTTCTCCCATGAGCGCATCATCGCGGTCGAGATGTTGCGAGGCCCCGACCACATCGCCAGACGTACCGGCTCCGGTGTGCCTTTCGCCATCTCGTGACGATCTCACACACCAGATCGCTGCACGCCACCCGGCGACTCGGCGATCCGGCGGATCAGGAGTTCAGGAAGTCGGTGATGGTGCGACGCAGGGACGCCGGGTCGAGGCAGTGCTCGGCCTCGTGCTCGGCCGGAGTGCCGTAGCGGCGCAGCTCCACCCGGGGTACGCCGATCGACTCGATCCGGTGCGGCACGTGACGCAGTGCGGCGGACGTAGCTGCGGCCGACGTGCCGACGGCGTAGGGCTCCACGATCACGACGTCCGCCGTGGCCAGGGTTCCGACCAGGGTCTGCGCGTCGAAGGGACGGATCGTCGAGGCGTACAGCACCGACACGTCCAGGTCCCTGACCGCCTCGAGCACGTTGTCGAGCATCGGCCCGACGGCAACCACAGTCCCCTGACCGCCACGGCGGATCACATGGAAGCCACCGGTCGGGTACGCAGCCCGATTGGCACGGACAGTCGTTCGGACGTAGACACGACCCGAGCCCGCGACCGCTGTGCGGAGCAGCGCGTCGAGCTCAGCCGGATGGCCCGGCACATGCACCGTCCAGTCCGGCAGCGTGTCGATCAGCGCGACGTCGGCCGGCGCCTGATGGGTGCGTCCGCCGGGCGAGATGTCGTACGAGGCCCCGTTGCTCACCAAGACTCCCCCGACGTCTTGGTGACTGAAGCCGAGCTTGATCTGCTCGAAGGAACGCTCGACGAGGAACGACGCAATCGTGTGCACGACCGGCCGCATCCCCGTCAGCGCGAGCCCCGCGCCCACGTTGACGGCGAGCTGCTCACGGATGCCCACGTTGACAACCCGATCGGGGTGCCGCTCGAGGGCGTCGGTGAACAGCTGCTCGGAGATGTCGGCCAGCACCAGGGCCACGGACAAGTCCGTGTCGAGCAGCTCGGTCGTGGTGACGGCGAACTGCTCGCGCATCGGCAGCGCCCACCTTCGAGGCGTCTGCAGGGT
>JBBSPA010000095.1:0-13619 GCA_038259225.1 Propionibacteriales bacterium | reverse complement strand
AGCCCTCGGTGGTTGAGCAGCCCTCGGTGGTTGAGCAGCCCTCGGTGGTTGAGCAGCCCTCGGTGGTTGAGCAGCCCTCGGTGGTTGAGCAGCCTTCGGTGGTTGAGCTTGTCGAAACCACACAGCTCCGTGATTTCGACAAGCTCAATCACCGGGACGCTCAATCACCGGGCACTGAATCACCGGCGAGCTGCGCTCACTCACCGGGCGCTCAACCACCGGGGCGGGACAGGCTCAATCACCGGCGAGCTGCGCTCACTCACCGGGGCGGGACAGGCTCAATCACCGGTGAGCTGCGCTCAACCACCGGGGCGGGACAGGCTCAATCACCGGTGAGCTGCGCTCACTCACCGGGGGCGGGACAGGGTCGATCACGGGCGTTGTCGGTGGGCTCTGTCATGGTCTGGGCATGAACGCGACCACCCTCGTCATCGCCGTCCTGACCCTCGCGACCGGTCTGGCAGTCGGCGTCGTCGCCGGACAGCGGATGGCCGCCCGTTCGCGCGATGACCTGCGCGAAGAACTGCGGCTGCTGTCCGCCCAGGCGGTCGACGACTCCAGCGGGCGGGTCCTCGCGCTGGCCGACTCACGGCTGCACGCCACCGAGCAGGTCGTACGCCCGGTGCGCGACAGCCTGGACCGGCTCAACGACCGGATCGGCACACTGGAACAGCAAGGCGCCTCCTGGCAGTCCCAGCTCAAGCAGCAGGTCGAGTCGGTGCACCTGAGCGGGGTCGAGCTGCGCCAGCAGACCCAGGCCCTCGCCGAAGCCTTGCGGCGACCGCAGGTCCGCGGCGCCTGGGGAGAGATGCAGCTGCGTCGTAGCCTCGAGCTGGCCGGCTTGATGGCGCACTGCGCGTTCGACGAGCAGGTGTCCCGACACACCGACGACGGCCTGCTGCGCCCGGACGTCGTTGTCCGGCTCACCGGCGGCAAGCAGATCGTGATCGACTCCAAAGTACCGCTGGACGCCTTCCTCACCGCCACGCAAGGAGCTGACGACCAGCGCGGGTCCGAGCTGCGGCGGCACGCCCGGCACGTGCGCTCGCACGTTCAGGCGTTGGCCGACAAGGCGTACTGGCGCCAGTTCTCCCCGGCACCGGAGTTCGTGGTGATGTTCGTACCTGCCGAGGCGATCTTCGCCCAGGCGCTCGACACCGACCCAGGACTGATCGAGTACGCCGCCGCGCGTGGGGTCATGCTGGCGACGCCGACCACGCTGATCGCGATGCTCAAGACCGTGTCGTACGCGTGGACCCAGGAGGCACTGGCCGACAACGCCCGGGAGGTGCACCAGCTCGGACGTGAGCTGTACGAGCGGCTCGGCACGGTCGGTGGCCACCTCGACAAGCTGGGCCGCTCGATCTCGACCGTGGTGGGCAGCTACAACAGCGCCGTCGGTTCGCTCGAGACCCGGGTGTTCGTCAGCGCCCGCAAGATGCGCGATCTGCAAGGGGTCGACCACGACCTGTCGGCGCCGGACGTGCTCACCGAGCTGCCACGGCCGCTGACCGCGCCGGAGCTTCTCGACGAGCTCGGTACGCCAGTCGGGCCTGCCATCGCCGGAGCACCCGGCAGGGAGCAGTTCCGCCGACACGCGGTCGGGGAGTGACGCGAGTGACCTGAGTGACGGGAGAGGCCTGCGGCGTGGCGGCGCGGTTCGACGCGTCGTGCGCCGTACGGTGTGAGCACGATCTGGCCCAGGGAGGCGACGTCCGATGTCCACCTCGCCGCACCGGGCGTCGGACGCATCGGTGTCCGAGGCCGAGTTCGACCTGTTGATCGACGACTCCGCCGACAGTCCGTTCCTCGACGACGGGGCCGCTGTTGCCGGGGTCGACCCGCTCTTCGACCAGGAGGCGCCCTACGTCGAGGCGCCGGCCTGGCCGGTCGCTGACGATGACCTCCTCGCCGAGTCCGACCAGGCGGCATACGCCGAAGACTCCTACGAGTACGCCCCGGCCACGACGCCGCCGCGCTCTACCGTCTACGCCTCGCTGCCCGGTATGCCGGGACGCGGTGTTGTGCTCGTCAGCGCTTTGGCTACCGCCCTCACCGCCGGACTCGACTTCACCCTGACCGGTGGGCTCTCGTACTTCTTCGACCTGACGTTCGTGGTGATCTGCCTGGTGGGGGCGATGGCGGTGCGTGGCCACGATCTGTTCACGACCGGAGTGCTGGCGCCGTTGGCGTTCGGGGCGACCGTGCTCGTGGTCACCGTGATGGCGCCCGAGACGTTCGTCGCGCAGGGCGGCATCAGCCGGGTCTTCCTGACCGGGTTGACCGCACATGCGGGCGCTCTGGTCTTCGGCTACGGTGCGGCTCTGATGACCGTCGCCGGGCGCGCGGCGCACCACCGCCGCACCTGACGACGCCTCCCGCCGATCCAGCCAAAAACCGCCGATCGAACCCACTCCGATGGTTTAGGCCACTCCGATGGTCCAAGCCACACTCCACTGATCGAGCCAACTCCGCTGATCGAGCCAACCCCGCCGATCGAGCCAACCCCGCCGATCGAGCCAACCCCGCCGATCGAGCCAACTCCGCTGATCGAGCCAACTCCGCTGATCGAGCCTGTCGAGATCAAGCACTTCAGCGGTCCGCTCGATCAGCCAGCAGTCTGTGCCTTCATGTCCCGCCGTAGCTCGGGCGGCAGGGCGAAGATCAGCGACTCCTCGGCGGTGCGGACCGCACGAGCGGCCGGATAGCCACGGTCGGCGAGATAGTTCAGCACCCCGTCGACGAGATCCTCCGGCACCGAGGCACCCGACGTGACTCCGACCGACCCGACACCGTCAAGCCAGGACTCGTCGATCTCGCTCGCGTCATCGACCCGGTACGACGCCTTGGCCCCGCTCTCGAGTGCCACCTCGACCAGGCGCACCGAGTTGCTGGAGTTGCCGGAGCCGACAACGATCACCAAGTCGGCGCCATTGGCGATCTCCTTGACCGCTTGCTGACGGTTCTGGGTGGCGTAGCAGATGTCGTCCGAAGGCGGGTCGAGCAGATTCGGAAACTGCTGGCGGATCCGATCGACGGTCAGCATGGTCTCGTCTACGGACAGCGTCGTCTGGGACAGCCAAGCGACCTTGTCGGGGTCGCGGACTTCGAGTCCCGCCACGTCCTCGGGGCTCTGCACCAAGGTGATGTTGGTGGGCGCCTCACCCGCGGTTCCCTCGACCTCCTCGTGGCCCTGATGACCGATCAGCAAGATGTCGTAGTCGTCGTCAGCGAACCGACGGGCCTCGTTGTGGACCTTTGTCACGAGCGGACAGGTCGCGTCGATGGTCTTCAGGCGTCGCTCGGCCGCCTCCTCGTGGACCGCAGGAGAGACGCCGTGGGCCGAGAAGACCACGGTCGAGCCCTCGGGAACCTCGTCGAGCTCCTCGACGAAGATGGCGCCCCGTTCTTCGAGGGTGCGCACGACGTGCTTGTTGTGCACGATCTGCTTGCGGACGTAGACGGGGGGCCCGTAGAGGTCCAGCGCCTTTTCGACGGTGATCACGGCGCGGTCGACGCCTGCGCAGTAGCCGCGCGGCGCTGCCAGCAGGACGGTCCGGTCGCCTGGTTCGGGTGACACCGCAGCCACCTCAGACGGCGTACCGGCGTGGTCGGTCGAGCTCGAAGACATGCCTGTCATCGTAGGCGGCGGGCGTCGCAGCACCCAACTCGTCAAGATTTCGTCACCACCTGCCCGCGCCGCCGCGGCGCCAACCAGGCAGGCTCGCTGATCGCGGAGGTCCCTCGGCCGTCCGGCGCCAGCATGAGCGAGGAATCCCGTAGCCTCATCGCGTGGCCCTCGACACCAGTCTGGAGAAACCCGCGCCGGTGCGGGTGATCGCCAACGCGATGACGGGGTACGTCGACCGGCTAGGACCGATCTGGGTCGAGGGTCAGATCGCCCAGCTGACCCGTCGACCTTCTACGCCCACGGTCTTCCTGACTCTGCGAGACCCGCTGGCCGAGGTATCGGTGCAGGTCACGTGCCACCGCTCGGTGCTCGACGCGATGCCGACGCCGATCACCGAAGGTGCCCGGGTGGTCGTGCATGCCAAGTTCACCTACTACGTGCCGCGCGGGTCGCTTTCACTGGTGGCCAAGGAGATCCGCCCTGTCGGGGTCGGCGAGTTGTTGGCCCGGATCGAGCAGCGACGTCAGCTGCTGGCGGCCGAAGGGCTGTTCGAACCGGCGCGCAAGCGACGGCTACCGTTCCTGCCGGGACGGATCGGTCTGGTCGTGGGCCGGGACTCGGCGGCCGAACGCGACGTGATCGACAACGCTCGCAGACGCTGGCCGGGGGTGGCCTTCCGGGTCGAGCACGCCGTGGTTCAGGGGCGCGATGCCGCCCGCCAGGTCATCGAGGCGTTGCAGGTGCTGGACAAGGACCCCGAGGTCGACGTCATCATCGTCTCGCGCGGTGGCGGGGCACTGGAGGACCTGCTGCCGTTCTCCGATGAGGGTCTGGTACGCGCGGTCGCCGCGTGCCGAACGCCGGTCGTCAGCGCGATCGGCCATGAGGAGGACCAGCCGCTGCTCGACCTGGTCGCCGACCTTCGTGTGTCCACGCCGACCGACGCGGCCAGGCGGGTCGTCCCCGACGTCGCCGAGGAGCTGCACAAGGTTGTCGCCACGCGAGACCGTGGACGGTACGTGCTGCGAGGTCTCCTCGAGCGCGAGCAGCACGGACTCACGACGATGCGCTCTCGACCCGTGCTGGCCGACCCGCACCGGATCTTCGCCGATCTCTCCGACCAGGTCGGGCAGCTGGTCGAGCGCAGCCGGCGTACGGTCGGACACCAGCTCGACCGCGCCGCCGACGACCTCGACCATCGACTCGCCCGGGTGCGTTCGCTGTCACCGCTGGCCACGCTGCAACGTGGGTACGCCGTTGTGCAGACCCGAGCCGGCACCGTCGTCTCGTCCGTCGAGGAGCTGGCGGTCGGCGCAGTGGTCGATACCCGGCTCGCCGATGGTCGGTTCACCGCCACGGTTGACGAAGCTCACGCCGACACACGAAGGAACGACGATGCCTGACGCCAACACCCCGTCCGCCGCCGAAGACCTGAGCTACGAACAGGCGCGCGATGAGCTGGTCGGCGTGGTCCAGAAGCTGGAGGCCGGCGGCACGACCCTCGAGGAGTCGATCGCCTTGTGGGAACGCGGTGAGGAGCTGGCCGGCATCTGTCAGTGCTGGCTCGACGGTGCTCGAGCGCGGCTGGATGCCGTGATGGCCGGTGGCGATGATGACGACGCGGCTTCCGGCTCTCCGTCCTAACCTGCACGGTCGGTACCGGGCACAGCCTCCGGGAGGCAACCGGGTGCCTTGGATACGGCACGGATGGGGCCGGGCGCGGCTCTGGCTCGATGCGCCAACGGGATACCCGGAATCGCCGCGGATGGGGCCGGGCCCGGCTCTGACTCGATGCGCCAACGGCATACCCGGAATCGCCGCGGCCGTGACCTGGACTCTGCAAGGCAAACACCCTCTGTACAAGGAGGGTTTGCCTTGTTAACAAGCCATTCGGCTTGTTAACAAGGCAAACCCCAAGCAGGCAAACCCCAAGCAGGCAAACCCCAAGCAGGCAAACCCCAAGCAGGCAAACAGGGAGGGGCGGGTCAAGGGCGAAGGGGCGGGTCAGCGTGGGGTAAGGGACTTCGCGAAGGTGATCAGGTCGGACTCCGTCGCCGTTCCGGTCACGAGCGTGGTCACCCGGTCACCGGCCAGGACCAGTGCCGTCTCGGGCCCACTCGTCAGGGTCTGCCAGGTCTGGCCGTTGATCTGGACCGGGTCGCCGGGCTGGTCGGCGTTGGTGTTGGCCTGGACGAAGCCGGTCGACACCGTGTTGCCCTGCTCGAGACCCACATACCTGGCGTCGGAAGTGAGGAACCCGAGATGCCACTGCTTCTCGGGTCCGGCGCCGCTCCAACGACCACTGGTGGCATACCACCCCGACGGCAGCGACGTCGGCGCCAGCACGTCGAACGGTGCCTGCTCGCGTGCTGCCGCGAGGTCGCCGGCGTAGTCGTATCTCGGGGCCGGGTCCCCGCTGTCTCGCGCCTGGAGGAACGTCATCAGCCCGACCGCGCCGATCAGCCCAAGCGACACGATCAAGGCGCCGATCAGCCCGCTCATGCTGCTTCGATAACCGGTGCGCTTCGGACTCACCCCACCATTGTCTCCGGGCCTGGGGCTCCGATCGCCAGCGGCCCTGATTCATGACTCTCAGCCGCAGGAGCGGACAACGTAACGCTCATGACATCCGCAGATGCGGATACAATCTGCTCGTGACCACCTACCGCTATGCCGACGCCGCCGCACTGCTCGGAGTCAGCGACGACACCGTACGCCGCTGGGCGGACGCCGGACGCTTCCCTTCGGCGCGGACGCCGGACGGCCATGCCGGCGTCGAGGGCCAAGCCCTGGCCGGGCTGGCCCGCGACCTGGCCAACATCCCACCCGACGGAGCCGAGGCCGCCTCGCATCGAGTCAGCGCCCGCAACCACCTGCGCGGGATCGTGACGGAGGTCAAGCGCGACACCGTGATGGCGCAGGTCGAGCTGTGCTGCGGGCCGTACCGCGTCGTGTCGCTGATGAGCCGGGAGGCGGCAGACGCCCTCGGCCTCGACCCCGGCGTGGTCGCGGTCGCGTCGATCAAGGCGACCAACGTCGTCGTGGAGGTACCCGAGTGACCGCCCGTGGTACTCGACAGGTCCGCCTGGTTGGCGCCGCAGCGGCGATGCTGCTGGTCACTGCGACGCTGGCCGGCTGCGGCGGAGGCGGTGGGAGCGGCAAGACGAAGCTCACTGTCTTCGCCGCCGCTTCGCTGACCGAGTCCTTCACCGCCCTCGCGGGCAACTTCGAGAAGGACCACCCTGACGTCGACGTGGTCTTGTCGTTCGGGTCGAGCACGACCTTGGCCCAGCAGGTGAAGTCCGGCTCGCCCGCCGACGTCATCGCGACCGCCGACAGCACGAGCATGAGCATCGTCAAGGACGCCGGGGACCTCGAGGGGTCGGCCACTGAGTTCGCGACCAACACGATGGTCGTCGTGACGCCCGCCGACAACCCTGGCAAGCTCACCTCTCTCGACGACCTGGCAGGTTCGGACTTCGTGGTCTGTGACCCGACCGTGCCCTGCGGAGCCGCCGCGGCGAAGGTCCTCGACAACGCTGGAATCACCGCTCAGCCGAAGTCGCTCGAGCAGGATGTCAAGGCCGTGCTCACCAAGGTCACCCTGGGTGAGGCCGACGCCGGCATCGTCTACGTCACCGACGCCCGAGCCGCGGGCGCAAAGGTCGCCACCATCGACATCGCCCCGGACCTCAACGTCACCAACCCCTACTTCATCGGCGTCATCAAGGACAGCGCCGAGGGCCATCTCGCCAATCAGTGGGTCGACCTCGTCAACTCTCAAGCGGGACAGGGCGTCCTCGCCGACGCCGGGTTCAGCGGACCATGACCCGCACCAGCCTCGCTACCCGGGGTCGCGCCCCTCTGGGTCTGACGGTCGCCGCGCTGGTCGCGCTGCTGTTCTTGGTGATCCCGGTGGTCGCCATACTCGTCCGAGCACCCTGGGCGAGCCTGGTCGACGACTTGACGAGCGCCGATGCCAGGGACGCGCTGCGGCTCAGCCTGCAGACCACCCTGTTGTCGACGGCGCTGTGCATCTTCTTCGGCGTACCCCTGGCCTGGCTGCTCGCCCGCACGGCGTTCCGTGGCCGCAGCCTCGTCCGTGCTCTCGTCACGTTGCCGTTGGTCCTTCCTCCCGTGGTCGGCGGCATCGCGCTGCTGATGGCGTTCGGTCGCGACGGACTCGTCGGGAAGTGGCTCGACTCTGCGTTCGGCGTGACCTTGCCGTTCACTCTGGCCGCCGTCGTCATGGCCCAGACCTTCGTCGCGCTGCCGTTCCTGGTGATCAGCGTCGAAGGTGCGTTCCGGGCCTCCGACGAGCGGTACGACGACGCGGCCGCCACGCTCGGAGCGACCCGCTGGTCGACGTTTCGTCGGGTCACCCTGCCGCTTGCGTTGCCGGGCATCGTCGCCGGAGCCGTCCTGAGCTGGGCCCGAGCTCTCGGCGAGTTCGGTGCAACGGTGACGTTCGCCGGCAACTTCCCCGGCACCACACGCACGATGCCCACACAGATCTACGTCTCCTTCCTGGGCGGGAACCTCGACGGGGCGGTCGCTCTCAGCCTGGTCCTGATCGTGGTCGCGGTGTTCGTGCTGGCATCCCTGCGCGAGCGCTGGCTGTCCGGCGCAGCCCGATGACGGCTCAGCCCCTACGCTCGACCACGTGAGCCTGCACGCGGATTTCGTCGTACGCCGCCCGGGCCACACGACCACGGTCGAGCTCATCGCCGAGGCGGGTGAGGTGGTCGGCCTGATCGGGCCTAACGGGGCCGGCAAGTCGACGACGTTGCGCGCTCTGGCCGGCTTGCTGCCCGTCGACGAGGGGACCATCACCGTCGGCGGTGTGCTGTGGTCGAGCCGGGACACCCACGTCCCGGCCAACGAGAGATCCGTGGGATTCGTGTTCCAGGACCACCTGCTGTTTCCCCACCTCAGCGTGCTCGACAACGTCGCCTTCGGTCCGCGCTCAGTCGGCGTACACCGCAAGCAGGCCAGGGCACGGGCCACCGACTGGCTGGACCGCCTGTCGATCTCCGAGCTGGCACAGCGACGTCCACGAGAGCTGTCCGGTGGCCAGGCCCAACGGGTCGCGATCGCTCGGGCTCTGGCGAGGGACCCCGCGATGCTGCTGCTCGACGAGCCGACCGCGTCGCTCGATGCCTCCGGTGCGATGGCGCTGCGGACCCAGCTGCGCGAACACCTGCGTGCGTTCGAGGGCGTGAGCATCGTCGTGACGCACACCGCGTTGGACGCGATGGTGATCACCGACCGGCTCGTCGTGCTCGATCAGGGCGAGATCGTCCAAGGGGGTACGCCGGCTGAGGTGGCCGCCCGCCCACGCACGCAGCACGTCGCGGCGCTGGTCGGGCTCAACCTCGTGCGCGGCAAAGCCTCCGACGGCGTCATTCAGCTCGACGCAGGAACTGCCGTCGTGGCCGGCGAGCCGATCTCTGGCCCGGCCTTCGCGGCCTTCTCCCCGGGAGCAGTCAGCCTGTTCGGCGAACGCCCCGCCGGCAGCCCCCGCAACGTGTGGCACGGACGGGTCACCTCGGTGTCCCCGCACGGCGACGCGGTGCGGGTACAGGTGGACGCGGCCGTCCCGCTGCTGGCCGACATCACCCCCGCTGCGCTGGCCACTCTCGACCTGCGTCCCGGCAGCCCGATCTGGGCCTCGGTCAAGGCTACCGAGGTGAGCATCTACCGCGACTAGCGCCAGGTCGGCGGGGGAGGTTGCCACTTGGCTACGATCGGCTCACCCCACGACGAGGAGGACCCGTGTCCGAGTCCCTGCCGACAGCGCCGATCGGCCACAGCTTCGATACGCCCAGCAACGCGCCGGACCGCAACCTCGCGATGGAGCTGGTCCGGGTCACCGAGGCAGCCGCGATGGCAGCCGGACGCTGGGTCGGGCGTGGTGAGAAGGAAGGCGCCGACGGGGTCGCCGTCAATGCGATGCGTGCGCTGATCGGCACCGTAGGGATGGACGGGATCGTGGTGATCGGCGAGGGCGAGAAGGACAACGCCCCGATGCTCTTCAATGGCGAGCGGGTCGGCGACGGCACCGGCCCGAAGTGTGACGTCGCGGTCGACCCGATCGACGGAACCACCCTGACGGCCAAGGGCATGTCGAACGCGGTCTCCGTGATGGCGGTGTCTCCACGCGGATCGATGTACGACCCCTCCGCCGTCTTCTACATGGAGAAGCTGGCCACCGGACCCGAGGCCGCCGACGTCGTCGACATCAGGCTGCCCGTTGCGGAGAACATCAAGCGCACCGCAAAGGCCAAGGGCAGCTCGATGGACGACCTCACCGTCGTCGTGCTCGACCGCCCGCGCCACGAGCAGCTCGTCGACGAGATCCGCACGACCGGGGCCCGGATCAAGTTCATCACCGATGGAGACGTGGCCGGCGCGATCATGGCGGCGCGTCCCGACACCGGGATCGACCTGCTGCTCGGCATCGGCGGTACGCCGGAGGGAATCATCGCTGCCTGCGCGATGAAGGCCCTCGGCGGCGTCATCCAGGGTCGGCTCTGGCCTACTGATGACGATGAACGCCAGAAGGCCATCGACGCAGGCCATGACCTGGACAAGGTGCTCTCGACCGATGACCTGGTCTCGGCCGACGACTGCTTCTTCGTCGCCACCGGGATCACCGACGGAGAGCTGATGCGCGGCGTCCGCTATGCCCACGGTGGCGCCACGACCCACTCGTTGGTGATGCGCTCCCGCAGCGGGACGATCCGTTCGATCACCAGCGAGCACCGTTTCGAGAAGCTCAGCCGCTACTCCGCCGTCGACTTCGAGCACGCCTGACCGTTTGCCCGGCCGCCCCTCCCTCCCGGCCCCTCCCTCTCGGCCGCCCTCCCCAATCCCGCGAATTGCGGGAAAGTCCAGGCGTCGTACGGCGTGTCGACCTGCACTTCCCCGCAATTCGCGGATTTGTATACTGGTCGGTAACCAGCACACGCATCGGTCGGAGGTAGGTGGCCACCATCGTCGCGCGCAGCATCGAGGAAACCGCGGTCGTCCGGGAGGGGGTCAGCCTGTGCTACGACACCTTCGGCGACCGCAACGACCCGGCGCTGATCCTGATCATGGGGCTGGCCGGACCGCTGACCTGGTGGAACGCCGACCTATGCACCTTGTTGGCCGAACGCGGCTTCTACGTCATCCGTTTCGACAACCGCGACGTCGGGAAGTCGACGAAGCTGCGCGGGCTGGGCGGTCGGCGCTCCGACGTGCTCAGGGGATTCGTCCGGGCCAAGCCCCCGCCGCCGTACACGCTCTCGGACATGGCCGGTGACGCCGTCGGGTTGCTGGACCATCTCGGCATCGAGCGCGCCCACGTCACCGGCGTCTCGATGGGCGGCATGATCGCGCAGACGCTGGTCATCGATCACCCCGACCGGGTTCGATCGCTGGTGTCGATCATGTCTACGACCGGTCGCCGCTCGGTCGGCTGGCAGGACCCTCGGCTGTTTCCACGTCTGCTCGGCCGAGGCCGCAACGATCGCGCGACCTACATCGAGCAGTCAGCCCGCACCTGGGCGCTGATCGGTTCGCCGGGGGTCCCGATCTCCGTCGAGGAGACGCGCGCACGGGCGGGCGAGACCTACGACCGCGGCATCAGCACGTCCGGGGCGATCCGGCAGATGCAGGCGATCCTGGCCCAGCCGGACCGCACCCGCCCGTTGCACGAGGTCCGTGTGCCGACCATGGTGATCCATGGGCTGGCAGACCGGCTCGTCCACGTCTCGGGCGGTCGTGCCACCGCGCATGCGATCCCGGGAGCAGAACTGCTGCTCATCCCCGGCATGGGTCACGACCTGCCAGAGGCGCTCTGGCCGACGCTCGCCGACGGCATCGAGCGCACCGCACGACGGGCCGAGCCCGAGGCACGAAGCGGCGCGGGCAAGCGACCCGGCAGCGTCACCTGACCGGTCCGGGTCGCGCGGCACCTCCCCGCAGCCGGGAGGCAACCTCCCCGCAGCCGGGGCACCATGGATCCATGCGCGAACACGACCTCGTTCTCGGCCGATTCCTGACCTCCGAGGGTCGGCTGCGGCGCCTGCCGGCCAAGCGGAGCAAGCGACTGGTCGTCCTTGATCACGTGGTCCAGAGCTTCGAGCCGGGGCTGACCTACGCCGAGAAGGAGGTCAACGCCGTTCTGAAGCGCTACTTCGCCGACTACGCCGCGTTGCGTCGTGCCCTGGTCGACGAGGAGTTCCTGACCCGCGAGAACAACGTCTACTGGCGCAGCGGCGGCACGGTGGTGGTCTGACTCCCGGCTGACACCGCGGCCGGGTGGTTCGCAGGCACCTGCTCAGGCCTCCACCAGCGCCAGCAGTTCGTCCAGTGCTGCACGCAGGTAGCCGATCAGGTTCCAGACGTCAGGGACGAGCTCGCGACAGGCGATCAGCCCGAAGTCGAGCGCGCCGTCGTACGAGAAGAGCGTGATGTTGAGTGCGCCGGTCAAGTCAGTGATCGCCGACGCCGGGTAGATGCCGAGCACCCGGGCGCCGCCGACGTACAACGGAAGCTGCGGGCCGGGCACGTTGGAGATGAACAGGTTGAAGGGAAACGCCCCGACGGTGACCATGCTGAAGATCGCGCGGGCGGCCAGGCCGGACAGGGCCGTAGGGATGACGGACGACATGTCCTGGAGGATCGAGGCAGGCACCGCCTCGAACTGCTCCTTCGCGTCAGCCATTCCGAGCTGCACGCCTGTGAGCCGTTCCTCGACGTCCGCGACGTGGGTCGGCATCTCCGCAAGCATCACCGAGACCTGGTTGCCGTTCGAGCCGGACTGGTCGTCGGTGCGGATCGACACTGGAACCGCCACCACGATCGGGACGTCCGGCAGGCCGTCGTGATCGAGTAACCAGGAACGCAGCGCGGACGTGCACAACGCCATCACGACGTCGTTGACCGTCATCGCGAACGCGTTCTTGACCGCCTTGATCTCCTCCAGCGGCAACGACCCGTACGCGAAGCGCCGGTGCGCGGTGATCGATCCGTTGAGCGGCGTAGGTGGGGTCGAGATGGTACGCCGCCCGACCTGGCGGCCCTGCGCGCCCGACGTCGCCAGCTTGAGCACCGAGTCCGCGACGTCGCTCACGACCTGGGCGCCGGGCACGAAGCCGGCTCCGGGAAGGTCCGCCAGGTGTGGCAACGCCTTCGGAAGTGTTCGGATCACCTCGAACGGCTGCGTCGCCATCGCCGCCAGGCCTCGGGTGATGAGAGATCCCGGCCCCGGCAGCGGACCAGGCGCGAAGAACTCGTCCGGCGGCTCCTCGTCGCGCGGCTCGACCGTGGCGTCCATGATGGTGGCCAGGATCTCGGCGCCCGAGACTCCGTCGATCGCGGCGTGGTGGACCTTCGTGTAGAGGGCTTGTCGTCCCTCGGAGACGTTGTGGATCAGGTACATCTCCCACAACGGCCGGGTCCGGTCCAGCGGCCGGGCGTGGATGCGGGCGACCTGTTCGCTCAGCTGGGCCTGGTCACCGGGGCCGGGCAGCCCGATCTCGCGGAGGTGGAACTCGATGTCGAAGTCCGGGTCATCCACCCAGTACGGCAGACCCAGCCCGAGCGGCACCCTGACGAGACGTTGGCGCATCGGAGCGACCAGGTGCAGCCGAGGCTCGAGGACGCCGCGGAGCCGGTCCAGGGTGAGTTCACCACCCGGCGCCTCCGCTGGATCCAGCAGGATCAGGCTGCCGACGTGCCCGACCGTCGTGGACGACTCGACGTTGAGGAACTGGGCGTCCAACGACGAGAGCTGCTGCATACGTGAAGTATGGCTTACCCCCCGAGCTGTCAGGGTCAGCTGATGGCCTACCGGCGTTGTGGAGTGCCATCTGATGCCTGACACGGATGTGACGGCGGATCGCTGACATCTGAGCGGCGGGCGTGCACCGTTTGGTGCATGTCCGGTGAGGTGGTAGCGATGGAGACTCGGCTTGCGGTTGCGATGGCGCGCCGGGTT